>CAYRPJ010000004.1:0-135721 GCA_964426245.1 uncultured Synergistaceae bacterium | reverse complement strand
CGGAGCCGCAGATGCCGCCGAAGAACATGCTGCTCAGGATGGAGACGTGCCCCAGTCCGCCGGTGATATGCCCCACGAGGGCGTCCGCGAAGTTCACGAGCCGTCGTGCGATGCCGCCGCGGTTCATCACCTCGCCCACGAACATGAAGAAGGGAATGGCGAGGAGCGGGAAGCTGTCGGCTCCCTGGATGACCTTCGCGGGCAGCGCCATCAGGGGGATGTCCATCACCAGCAGCATCACGATATTCGCGATGCCGAGACAGAAGACGATGGGAACGCCGAATAACGTAAAGAAGAAGAGAATGCCGAGAAAGAGCCAGAGCATGATGTTACCTCCCTGCCGGGGTGGACGGCGTTTTGAGCAGCATGCCGAGCCACTTCCCGATCTTCAGGATGTTTTGGATCACCATCAGGCACCCCGTCAGAGGGACGACGATGTAAACCCAGGTCATTGGAATGTCGAGCGCGGGGGAGAGGTTGGTCGCGGAGAAGGCGACCTCCCAGCCGTACCACGTGATGACGAGAATGACGGCGCCGATGGCGATCTCCCCAAGGAGACGGACGACGGTGCGGGTACGGTCGCTTTTGATCCTGTCCACGACGAAGTCCAGTCCGATATGTTCGTCAAGGCCGTACGCGTACGCGGCTCCGAGGAAGGTCACCCAGACGAAGATGAAGCGGGAAAGCTCATCCGACCACCCAAGCGAGCTGTTGAGGCAGTACCTGGTGAAGACGCTCACGCCGACGATGATGAAAAGAGCCACGGTCATGACGGTGAGCACGGCCTTGTAGAGTGAAGTTCCGATCTCCAGCAGCCGCCTCATGCTCCGGACCTCCCTGAGGGAGCGTGGACAGGAAGGAGGTCTCCGCCGTTCTGGAGAACGATCACCGTGGCTTCCGGACCGGTCATCGAGAAAGCGAGATCGAGCGCCTGCTGCGGCGTGGCGGCCGGGAGAAAACCGAGTTTTTTCGACGTCTCGTCGTCGATGCAGGGGCAGACCATAATTCCTCTCCCCTTGTCGCGGATGATCCGCCCTACGTGAACGATATGGGCGGCCATCGTCAGGTCCTCCATCTCGTTCCGGTCCACCATCTCCTTCACGTCGGAGAAGGGGAGGTAGCCTATCTCGGTGAGTTCGGGGTGCCCCTGTGCGACGCCCTCAGGGCAGGGAGTGACGGTTATCAGGACGCCGCCGCGTTTGAGCGGCAGGTCGCCCGCATAGATTCCCTTCGCGGCCTGCCAGAGTTCGCTGTCCGCCGGGAAGGTGTCGGTGACCACGATGTCGGCGAACTCTGGGAACGGAACGCCGAAGATCTCGCGCGATGACTCGCAGCCGACTGCGTGCGCCTTCTCCGGATCGCCGCAGACGCAGCGATAGATACGCTCCTCTCTGTCGAGAACCACGTTCACGATGAAGGAGAGCCCGGCCTTCTTCGCCACGGCGTTCATCTCCCGGCGCACCGGGTTGTCGACTGTCCCCATGATCTCGGCGCCGTCGTAGAGCGCGCTGATCCAGTGCGTCTGGCCGGTGGTGACCACGCCCGAGACGCCGGGCTGGACCATCTTGGCCCCGCCGGAGAAGCCCGCCACCCGGTGCGGGGTGATGTGTCCCACGGCGATGACATGGTCGAACTCAAGGAGCAGCTTGTTGATCCATACTTCCGTACCGTGCTCTGTGGTGCCGAGGTTGACGAGGTTCTTTCGGTCGTGCGCGTCGTGCTGGAAGACCCGTATCCGGCCGACGAGACCGGTTCCTACCTTCGCCTCGACCTCGGCGTCCGTCATCGGACGATGGGTTCCGAGGGCGATGAGGATCGCCGTGTCCTGAATCTGAACGCCTCCCGAGGCGAGCTCCTCCAGAACGAGCGGAAGCATGCGGGCGGTGGGGGTGTTGCGAGTGTTGTCGTCGATGATGATCAGAACAGAGTCTCCCCGTTTTACCATCTCCTTCAGGCGGGGAGAGGCTATTGGCTCCGCGAGAGCCCTCTCCACCTCCTTCAGATCCGTTCCCGTCCCCGGCGTCGCGATCAGGGGAGCGAGCACCGCCAGAAGGTTTTCATCGGGAATGATCATATCGCCGAAACCGTTGTAGGGAAAGGCGATTCGCGCCATGGCGCACCTCCTTCTCGAATGTGTCCCGGAAGCGGGTACTCAGCGGTTCTCTTCGCGGCAGCCCTTGTGTGTCCGATGTGCCGGGAAAAAGATTTGTTTCGCTGAATGAAACGCTATCCCGAGAAATTGCTCATTGATCATTATACTGCTTTCCCGGCATTTTTCGTAGCGAGAGAATGGATTCCGGAGTGGAGGCGTGCGAGCCGGCTTTCTTCGTCCGTCAGAGCGAGAACGATATTCTCACCCCGAAATCCTCGTATATCCCCGATGTAAACCCCTTTATCGCGGAAATATCGCCGATGGTACCGACGAAATCGTCGAATGCGGTGAAGATCGTGTCGTCGTTGAAGAGTATCTCAACCTTTCCCCGGGCAGGCAGGGGCCGCGCGAAGGGCAGAAGAAAATCGAAGACGACCATACCGTCCGGCTGCATGACCCTGGCGGTGAACTCTCTTGCTCTTTCGAACGGTATCTTTCGGCCGTCGACGAGAATGGTCGTAAAGTATCCTATTTCCCAGGCATCCTCGAAGAAGTTTCGTCGGACACACTCCGTTTCTGAGGCGTCGAATCTCCCGTCGGCGTTCGTGTCGCACTGGAGAATGATGTCCTCGCTCAACCAGGGGTCCCACTCCCAGCGGACTCTAAGGCCCTCCAGCCGTCCGCTAGAAATCTCGACACCGACCGAGGTCTCCAGGAAGATATGAGGATGCGCTCCGGCTCCCGCCGGAAGCAGGAGCAGCAAGAATCCGATCATGGCCGCGGAGAAGGTTCTTCGCATGGCGCTCTCCTACGCGAGAATGCTCGCCGTCATCAGGACGCCGATGAGCGCTATCAGACTCAGCGAGCAGTATTCGAGTACCGTTCCGATACGTTCCATGCCTCTTCCTCCGGCGAAGTGCAGCAGTCTTTCTCGCCCTTTGACCGTCAAGATGCCGATGACGCTCAGGAGAAGAAACATCCCCAGAGACATCGCCAGCACGGAGAAAATGCCGAAAGGGACTATGCCGTGCGAGATTGAGAAAAGCATCAGCATCATCGCGGCCGGGCAGGGGACAATCCCGGCCGCCGCTCCCAGCAGAAAGGGGCTCTCGAAGGCCGACTCCTCTCTCCCGGTTTCCACGGAGGTACTCCGGGGGACAGGTTTGCGTCCCATCAGTTTGTAGAAGAGCATCGAAAGCCCTATCACCGCTATCAGTGCGCCGCTCGCAGCGATAATATAGCCTTGGAGACGGACTCGAAAGAAGATCCCGAGCCCCTTGAGCAAAGTGGCGAAGGCGAAGGAGAGAATAACCGCTCCGATCGTGTGGACGAAGGCGATCACTCCCGCCAGAACAAAGGCCTTGCCGGGGGAGTGGGGCTTGCGGAGAAAGAAGGCGCCGACGAGCGCCTTTCCGTGCCCCGGTCCGGCAGAGTGAATAAAGCCGTAGAGCAGGGAGAACCAGCCGAAGTGAAGAAGTTTCAAAAGATCCGGTTTCTCCTGGAACGAACGGATTCCGCTCCGAACCACGCCGTCGAAGTGCCGCACGAGAGAAGTGAGCCAACGTCCGGGCTCCGGTGAAGTCTTGGCGATGATGAACGCTCCTGCCGCAAAGACGAGAGCTGCGCAGAGCATATTTCGAAAAAGAGTCGCAACAATGCTCCGATATGGACGGTTTAGATAGTCGGTTCCTTTTTTTCCGAGGGGCATGAAAAACCTCCGCTTGTTTGTTTTTTGGCTTACGGAATTTGTTTGATGAATGTTTTGTTGTGCAGCGAGCACTTCTTGTTTCATCTATCAAACAAAAAGAGTACATGAGCTTATAAAGCAAGTCAAGCGAAAGATGCACCCCTAAATACGCGGGTTTGTAAGGCAGAGGGGCACCGAGCATCAGGTGAATGTGCTCCGTCGGAGGCAAAGAGAAGACCCTCTGGGGGCAGAGCCCGGATCGAGAAAAGACATTGATGTAGGTTTCACAAGCAGACACCCGGCGAACGCAGTAAGCCGAGTCGATCGCTTGGGCAGTTGTCAAGGACGACAATCTGCACCGGCGGCCCCGGCGAGAACCGGTGATGCCCTCTCTGCCTAAGGTTGTCCGCTGAAATGAAACGTCAGGGCAGGAGGGGAAAACACCTCAAGATAGGGGCAGGAAAAACGTTTTTTGTGTTATTGAGAAAGAGGGATCATTTTCACGGGAAGGAGTCGGACAGGATTGCATTCGCCTTGTGCGATGCAGCCGGAACGTATTGCCGCTTTCTATCGGTCTCCTGTCGATTGGGTTTTTCACGGGTATTCTGGAAAAAAACTATGACGGAATGGCTTGCTCTGCCGGAACGAGCTGCAAAAAAGCAGAAGAAAAGCTCGCTTTTCCTGCGCTCTTTTCTTCTGCACGCATCATTTGGTCGTATGTAGGATCCTGTTTTCCGGAAGTCTATTTCGGCTTCAAATTTTCGAGAGCGGTTCGTGCTCGCTCGTCACCCTGTTGCGCGGCCTTTCGATACCATTCGATCGCTTTGTTGATATCCTTTTGGACGCCGCGTCCGTTCTCGTACATCCAGGCCAGGTTCGACTGCGCCGTCGCATGACCCTGCTCCGCAGCCTTTCGATACCACTCCACGGCTCTCCTGTCGCTTTTCGGAACTCCGCGCCCGTTCTCGTACATCCATCCGAGGTTTGTCTGTCCGTAAACATTTCCCTGCTCCGCGGCCATCCGGTACCACTTCGCGGCCTCCGCATCGCTCTGCGGAACGCCTCTGCCCTTTTCGTACATCCATCCGAGATTGGTCTGCGAACGGGAGTCTCCCTGTTCGGCGGCGCTGCGGTACCATTTTACGGCCTCGACGTCGCTCGCCTCCACGCCGAGCCCGTTCTGGTACATCCATCCGAGGTTGGCCTGGGCGCGGACATGCCCCTGCTCGGCCGCCCTGCTGTACCATTCGACGGCCAGGCGGTCGTTTTTCTGAATTCCGCGTCCGCTCTCGTACATCCATCCGAGGTTTGTCTGTCCGTAGACATTTCCTTGTTCCGCTGCCATCCGGTACCACTTCACCGCCTCCGTGTCGCTCTGCGGAACGCCCTTGCCTTTTTCGTACATCCATCCGAGATTGGTCTGTCCACGGGAATCTCCCTGTTCCGCAGCCTTTTGGTACCAGCCGGCGGCTTCCACGTCGTCTTGAGGAACCCCCCTGCCGTTTTCGTACATCCACCCGAGATTGGACTGTGCGATCGCGTACCCCTGTTCAGCGGCCCTGCGGTACCACTCCGCGGCGGCCGTTAAATCCAGAGGAACGCCTCTGCCGTTATCGTACAGCACGCCGAGGTTGGTCTGCCCCCTCGGGTTTCCCTGCTCCGCGGATTTCCGGTACCACTCGGCCGCCTCGGCGTAGTCAGCGGGAACCCCCCTGCCGTTTTCGTACATCCACCCGAGATTGGACTGTGCGATCGCGTGCCCCTGCTCCGCCGCCTTCCGATACCACTCCACGGCGGACGTTACATCCAGAGGGACGCCTCTGCCGTTATCGTACAGGACGCCGAGATTCGTCTGGGCACGGGCGTTTCCCTGCTCCGCCGCCTTCCGGTACCACTCCGCAGCCTCCGCATAGTCAAGAGGGACACCTCTTCCGTGTTCGTACATCCAGGCAAGATTTGCCTGGGCAATGTCGTACCCCTGTTCCGCAGCCTTTCGGTACCAATCCGCCGCCAAAACGAGATCCTCGGGTATCCCGTCGCCGTGTTCGTACTTCCATCCGAGATCATTCTGCGCACCCGGGTCTCCCATGTGCGCTTTCTCCTCGATGCTCAGCTCGATGATATCGAACCAGCCCGCCACCATGCCGTGGAGGATGTTGCCGAAGGCAGGTCTTCCGGATTTGCCCGGTCTCTCGACGATAATCCGCGGACCTTCTGTATTTATTGTCGGGCGTGTCCTGAAGTATTCTTCCACAGCCCGATCAAGCCATGATTCAAGGTCTTCTCCTTTGGGATCCGCTGCGTCGGCGGGCGACGGGGAAAACAGGATTCCCGCGAGAAGCAGGAAGAAGAGAAGCCATGAAATCGTTGGAAAGCGCGAAGAATCGCCCCGGTACCGCCTGATGTCAGTCATGTGTCATTCCCTCTTTCTGTCGGGATTCGGAGGAATCTTTTTCGAAAGTTCCTCTCAATATGGAAACGCACCGTACCAAGATGCCCGGTGCATAATCCACCTTTACGCGTCATTGATCCGGCTTCGCCGGACCGGAGTTCCCGTGTCATTCTTTCTGTATGAACCGCACACTGTAGATAAGATCCCTGATCCACCTCCGCGCGCCGGCGAACTCTTGCTCCGGAATCAGGACGGCCATCAGAAGCCCGTCCTCGGCAAAGAGCGCCGTCACAAGAATCTTTCCGCCGGGAGTGGTATAGAACCCGACGGGGATGCTCCTTCCCTGTATGGCCGCAGTCGTCAGGCCGTTCTCTTCGGCTTCGAGTTCGTCGAGCAGTACCCAGAAAGCGCCCTCCCCGTCCAGAGAGGCGTAGAATGTCGACAGAAGGATAAGAGCGTCCTTCACGCCGGGAAGCGTGTACGTGTAGGAATCTCCGTGTTTTCCGACCGGGTCGAGGCGTTCCGGATAATCCTGCTTCGCTCCCGGGGGAAGCGTCACGGTAAGGCTGTCGGTAATGTCGCGGAAGATATTCTCCTGCCCGGCCTCAAGGTTTCCGGAGAACAGAAAGCACACGGAAAACAGGAGCAAAAACGCTCTCTTGGGTATCATTCCGTCCCTTCTTTCTTCTGCATTCATGTCGGAAAGAAACCTGTTCCCGCTGAACGGTCTTCTTGGAGCCGCAACGATATTCCGGTACGGTCAATCAATACAAGGCTCTCCCGGAGAGCGTGAAATCCATCGTGATATCCTCGTGCCGTTGAAAATCGGGAACGAATTTTCATCTTTCGATACCGTATTGCTTATTGTACCACGTTATGTAGTTTTCAGCGGGTTGTGTTTTTTCAGCGTCGTTCTGATGTGCGGGGGAGAGTGGTGAGAAGCTTCGGAGAGGACTCGGGGGGGGGATTATGCGGACGTGGAGGCTGCGCGACGGGCATTTCGCGCAGCCTCCACGGTCATTATAGGCCGAGCAGCGGCAGAACTGTTTCCAGGTCCTTGTCTCCGCGTCCTGACAGATTGACGAGAAGGATCTGGTCCTTCCGCATTGCAGGAAGGCGTTTGAAGGCGTAGGCAAGCGCGTGCGAACTCTCCAGCGCGGGGATGATTCCCTCTTTTCCGGAGAGTCGGCCGAAGGCTTCAAGGGCTTCCGCGTCGGTAACGGAGACGTACTGTGCCCTGCCGGTCTCTTTCAGATAGGCGTGCTCCGGACCGACACCGGGGTAATCGAGGCCTGCGGCCACGGAATGGACGGGAGCGGGCTCACCATTCTCGTCGAAAAGAACGTATGTGTTGAAACCGTGGACCACTCCGGGAGTTCCTGCCGAGAGTGTCGCCGCATGAGCGCCGAGTCCGAACTGGAGACCTTTTCCGGCAGGTTCCACGCCGGTTATGGCGACTTCCGAATCGTTCAGAAAGCCGGAGAAGAGGCCGATGGCGTTGCTGCCGCCTCCCACGCAGGCCGCCACTTCATCGGGAAGACGCCCTTCCCGTTCGAGCATCTGCGCTCTCGCTTCGCGGCCGATAACGCTCTGGAAGCAGCGCACGATCTCGGGATACGGTGACGGTCCAACGACGGAGCCGAGAAGATAGAAAGCCTCCGGATCGTTCATCCACGCCATGAGGGCTCCGTCCACCGCCTCTTTCAGGGTTGCCTGTCCTTCGTGGACGGCGATGACTTTTGCCCCTAAAGCTTTCATCCTTGAGACATTGGGAGCCTGGCGCTCAACATCCACCGCCCCCATATATACGGAGCACTCCATTCCCAGGAGAGCGGCGGCAGTCGCACTGGCCGTGCCGTGCATCCCCGCACCCGTTTCCGCGATGATCCGTTTTTTTCCCATCCGTTTCGCCAGAAGTCCCTGGCCGAGAGCGTTGTTGATCTTGTGCGCTCCCGTGTGATTCAGATCCTCGCGCTTCAGAAAGAGCCTGCCGCCTCCGCACTCCTGCGAGATATTCCCGCATTCCGTGATGGCGGAGGGTCTGCCCACATACTCGGCGAGCAGCTTGTCCAGGTCTTTGTGAAACCCGCCGTCCCCGATCGCCTCGTCGAAAGCTCTCTCCAGCGCCGCCAGCAGCGACGCTATGCCGTCCGGCACGAACCGCCCGCCGTATGCTCCGTAGTATCCTCTCTCTGTCTGTCCGTTGTTCAGATGCGTCATTACGATCTCCTCCCCGTCAGGTAATATGATGTATGAATATACAAAAGGGGCCGTCTTGTATGACGGCCCCTCGAAGCTTCCGATACAAAAAGGGCCGCAGGAAGAATTTTTCCCGCGGCCCTTTGAATACGTGTCAAAGGCGGCGGGACCCTAGGGCCACCACCACCACATGTTCATTTTGTTGAAGTTTCTGTCGAAGGTTCTGTCTGATTTTTTCATGGACGGACCATATCACAGAGGAGTAGCTTTGTCAATGGATCTTATTTGTCAAAAATTTGTAGTCTTATTTATTAAATGCTGTTCATTGTGCTTGTTTTTGTTCTATGAGACGGCTGGAAAGGGGAAAACATGTGCCTCATTTCCCCTTTCCAGCCATCTCTTCGCAGCTATTTTTGCCATTCGAGGGCGAAACCGGCGAAGAGGGCGCTCCCAAGAGGAAACGTCTCCTCGTCGACGTCGAATTTCGGGTTATGGTGCGGATATACCTGCCCCTTCTTCGGCGTGCATCCGCCGTGAACGAAAAAGGTTCCCGGCGCTTTTTCGAAGAAGTACGGCATGTCCTCGCCGCCCATTGTAGGTTCGCTGATCTCCTTCACTTTTTCCTCGCCCGCTATCTTTACGGCAACGGCCTGGAATTTTCTGGTAAAGTCGACGTCGTTGATAAGGGCGGGAGGTCCCTGCATGTACTCCACGACGACTTCCCCTCGCATTCCCTCTGCGACGCGGGAGACGATACCCCGGATACGCTCTTCAACAAAAGCCCGGGTCGCGGGATTGAGAGTCCGGACGGTTCCCTCGATCGTGCAGCTCTCAGCGATGATATTGAAGGCTCTGCCGCCTTCGATGCGTCCGATGCTCAATACCGCCGGATCCAGAGGCGAGAGCTCCCTGCTGAGAATTGTCTGGAGTTCGAGGACTGCGGTGGATGTCATGGTGACTGGATCCACGGTAAGATGAGGTGTCGCGCCGTGTCCTCCTTTCCCCTTGAAGGTAATGATGAAGCGGTCTACCGCTGCCATGAGAGAGCCGAATCGGATGCCGATCTCGCCGGGGCCGATCTCCTTCCAGAGACAACCTGTGTGCAAACCTATGACGGCATCCACATGCGGCTCTTCCATTGCGCCGTCCTCAATCATGGCTTTGGCTCCCCTGGAGTTTTCCTCTGCCGGCTGGAAAATGAACTTTACTGTACCTGCCAGTTCCTTTCTGTGCGCCATAAGGAGTTTTGCTGCTCCGAGAGCCATCGCGACGTGAGCATCGTGTCCGCATGCATGCATCAGGCCATTTTTCGAGGCAAACGGGAGTCCCGTTTCTTCCTCGATAGGGAGAGCGTCGCAATCCGCGCGGATTGCGAGCACCTTGCCCGGCAACTCCCCCTTGACAAGAGCGGTTACTCCCCATCCGGCGATATTCTCCCGGATATCCTCCACACCCATCTGTTCGAGTTCCTGGACGATATAAGCCGCTGTCTTTGGCGTTTCAAAGCCGAGTTCCGGAATTTCGTGCAGGCGCCGCCGCCAAGCAGTGATTTCCGAAGATATGCCCTTTGCCTCTTCAAGAATGTGTCGCATATTTCCCCTCCGTCCATCTAATTGGAATCAGATTTTCATTCTACACTATCTCCAACGTTTCAGGGGTGAGGTGCGCCCACGATGATTTCATCCGGTGCATAATAAGAGTACCGTTATCTTATCCGGGGTGAAGTCTTCATCTCTTCTGAATCGCATCCAGTTTACGCCCAAAGCGGAGCATTAAGAATTTGAAACGATCTCACCCGGAAGCAGATCAAAGAAATGGAATGCATGAGTTGGAGAATTATTATAGCCCGAAAAGTAAAAAAATAATGGATTTAAATTAGCTATTGACAAATCGCTTTTCGTTCCGTAAAATGCAGTGCCATATATTTAAAGGGTAAGAAGAAAAAGCGATGAACCGGATTGTTTTTTTCCGTGCCCCCGCGACAGAGAGAGCGCTCTTCGGCTGAGAGGCGCTTCCGTAGGAGGAAAAAAGCCCAAAGCCCGGTGAGCTGGAATGGAAAGAAGAGACGCCGGAGAGGCGGCGTCATTTTGGAGTACATTCCCGGTATGGAGCTCCGTCACAGGTTCCGAGCGGGACATATGTTTACGTGTCCAATCAGGGTGGTACCGCGAGTTCAGGCTCGTCCCTTTCAGGGACGGGCCTTTTTGCATAGTGAGAGGTACAGGAAGAGACGACACTACAATCAGGAGGTGCGAGAATATGTTCGGAGGAACAGGTACCGCAGTGATAACCCCGTTCAAAGAGGGGAGCGTCGATTACGAGAGTTTCGGGCGTTTTCTGAACTGGCAGATCGAAGAGGGCGTTGAATTCCTCGTCGTTCTCGGGACTACGGGCGAGAGCCCGACCATAACCGCCGATGAGCGCTCGGAGATCATCAAGTTCGCGGTGAAGACAGCCGCGGGGAGGGTTCCCGTGGTCATCGGAACGGGAACGAATTCGACGGCGAACACCGTCCTTTTGTCGCAGCAGGCGGAAGCATTGGGAGCAGACGGGCTGCTGGTGGTGGGGCCGTACTACAACAAGCCGACGCAGGAGGGCTTCTACCAGCACTTCAAGGCCGTAGCGGACAGCGTCAAGAAGCCGATCATCGTCTATAACGTCCCGGGCCGGACAGGATCCAACATCTCGCCCGAAACAGTCCATCGGCTGAGCAAGCTCCGCGGCATAGCCGGAATCAAGGAGGCGGCGGGCGACATGGCGCAGATAGACATGCTCGTGCGGCTCATCAAGAAGGAACGTCCGGATTTCGCGATCCTGTCGGGGAACGACGACCAGGCGTTTCATCTTGTGAACAGCGGCGGAGACGGTGTCATCTCGGTGCTCTCCAACATGATGCCGCGCGAGACGTCCGACATGATCCGGCTGGCCCTCGCGGGAGACGTGGAGAAGGCCCGGGAGCTGCACCACAGGTTGTTCCCCCTGATGAAAAATCTCTTTATCGAGGCGAACCCCATTCCCGTCAAGTACGCGGTGAGCAGGCTCGGTTTCTGCTGCAACGAACTTCGTCTGCCGCTCGTTCCCGCTTCCGAGAAGTGCGTCGGCGTTATCGACGCGTCCATGAAGGAGTGCGGAACGGCGCTATGAGATACGGCCTTGTAGGGGCGTCGGGGAGGATGGGGGGCGAGATCCGCAAGGTTTTTGCCGCGCACGAGCTCTGCTTTGCCCTGGATGTGGACGGCGAGACATCCTCGGGAACACCGGAAGTGCTGCTCGACTTCTCGCTTCCCGGGGCTTTCGCCAAGACGCTGGAGGTGGTGGGGCGCTTCTCCTGCCCGCTGGTTATAGGAACGACCGGGCTCTCCGCGGAGCAGCTGGGTGAACTGAAGACTCTGGGAACGAGTGTGGCCGTGGTGCAGAGCTTCAACTTCGCCACCGGCGTCACCCTGATGAAGATGATGCTTCGCGAGTTTACCCCGCTCTTTGCTGACTGGGACCTGGAGATCAGCGAAACACATCACAACAAGAAGAAGGACGCGCCGTCCGGGACGGCCATTCTTCTCCGGGACGCGACGGGGCGTGATTGCCCGATGCACTCGCTGCGGATGGGCGGCGTTCCCGGCGACCATACGGTCTGGTTCTCGAACGAGGGAGAGGTGCTTTCACTGACGCACCGCGCTCTTTCAAGGAGCGTCTTTGCCCTGGGCGCCCTGAAGGCCGCAGAGTTCGCCGTGGACGCCGCGCCCGGATTCTACACTCTCGAGGAGGTCCTCTCATGCGGACGGAAGAGATAATTCGTCTCATCAAGGAATCGAAGAAAAAGACACCGGCGAAGGCCTATATCGCGGGAGACCTGGAGGGACTGGGCGGCGAGAGCGTGACCTTCATCGGCGGAAAAGACTTCGGCATTCTGCTCGGAGACCGCGATGACGTGGAGCGGGTGCTCGTGGACAATGCGGGGAGGATCCGTTCGGCGCACGTCGAGATCGCAGCAAGGAATTCCGCAGTTCCGCTCGCCGACCTGACGAAGTACGAAGCCCGCATCGAGCCCGGCGCGGTCATCCGGGACATGGTGGACGTGCGCAAGGGAGCCGTGATTATGATGGGCGCCGTGATCAATATCGGCGCGGTCGTCGGCGAGAGGACCATGATCGACATGAACGTCGTGATCGGAGGGCGCGCCGAGATCGGGGCCGACTGTCACATCGGCGCCGGCGCGGTGGTCGCGGGCGTGATCGAGCCGCCGAGCGCGACCCCGGTCATTATCGAGGACAACGTGCTTGTCGGCGCCAACGCGGTCATTCTCGAAGGGGTCCGGGTCGGAAAGGGAGCCGTTGTGGCCGCCGGAGCGGTCGTGACGAAGGATGTTCCGCCCCGTACCGTGGTGGCGGGATCGCCCGCGAAATTCGTCAAGGAGGTCGACGAGAAGACCGAGTCTAAGACCGTGATAGTACAGGATCTGCGCAATCTTAAGTAGGCGAACGGCGTATCCGGCGCGAAGCGGAGCGGTATGCTGCGCTTCGCGCCGGCGCTGAAGCGACTGAAGTCGGAAGAAAGAGGAGAGAACCGGAAGTGATCGTTCAGAAGTACGGAGGATCGTCGGTGGCCACGCCGGAGAAGATCAAGGCGGTGGCCGCCAGGATTAAGAAAAGAGTGGATACCGGCGAGAAGCTGGTCGTTGTCGTCTCTGCGATGGGAAAGACGACGAACTCACTGATCTCGCTCGCCCAGGAAGTGTCGGCGGAGCCGGAGCCCCGGGAGATGGACATGCTCCTCGCAACAGGAGAGCAGATGACGTCCGCTCTTCTGGCGATGGCCCTGAGCGACTGGGGCATTCCTGCTCTCTCCTACAATGCCTTCCAGCTCGAGATGACCACGACGGGGGATTTCAGCAACGCCCGGATCATGGATCTCAACCTGGACAAACTGAAACGGCAGCTCGACCGGCGGACTGTCCTCGTGGTGACCGGTTTTCAGGGAATTACGCCGGAAGGCGATATCACGACTCTCGGGCGCGGCGGTTCCGACACTTCGGCGGTTGCGATTGCGGCCAAGTGCGGATGCCCTTGCGAAATCTACAGCGACGTTGCGGGTGTGTACACCTGCGATCCGAACAAGCATCGGGGGGCGCGAAAACTTGAGTTCATCACGTTCGACGAGATGCTCGAGCTCTCTTCTCTAGGAGCGAAGGTACTGCATTCGAGAGCTGTTGAAATAGCGAAGAAATACTCGGTCGATCTTTACTGCGCATCGACCTTCTCAGATGAAAGGGGGACATATGTGGTGAACAGCCTTCCCGAGTGGCTCGAACAGCCGGTCGTCACGGGAGTGACCTCGGACAGCAACCAGATGCGGGTGAACATTGTTCGGATGCCGGGCTCAATGGAGGCCGTGAGCGCACTGTTCGGCGCTCTCGCGGAACAGGGAGTGAACGTGGACATGATTTCCACGGTGAACGAGAACGGACATTCCCATCTTACATTCACGGTAGTGGACGCCAAGGAGAAAGCCGTGCTGGAAACGGTTCGCCGGACGCTCGCTCCGTGGGAAGGTTGGAGTGTCTCCGAGGATAGAAACGTGATGAAGATCTCCGCCGTCGGAGTCGGAATGAAATCGGCTCCCGGAGTCGCGGCCCGATTTTTCGGCGCGCTCTGCCGGAAGAGGATCAACATGCTCGGAACCACGACATCCGAGATAAAGATATCCGCACTGGTCTCCAAGGAAGACGCCGACGAAGCCCTCCACTCCCTGGTGGACGAGTTCGGCCTGGGGGTGTAGATCGATGCTGTCTCCGGTCTATTCCCCCTACGGTTTCACCGTGGAACGCGCGGAAGGCGTCCGGATCTTCACGGACCAGGGCGTCTTTCTGGATACCTACGCCGGCATCGGCGTCCTTCCGCTGGGGCACAGCCATCCCGATGTGGTTCGCGCGGTGTGCGACAAGGCTTCCCGCTATACGCACCTCTCGAACTATTTTCTCGATCCGGACGCACCCGCGGTGGCGGACAGGCTGCTCGAGATGACGGGGCGCAAAGGCGATGTCTTCTTCGCCAACTCCGGCGCGGAAGCGACCGAAGCGGCGATGAAAGCGGTGAAGAAGAACCGGGAGGGGGCTATCGTCTCCTTCGAGGGGAACTTCCACGGGCGCACTCTGGGGGCGCTTTCAGTCACCTGGGGACCGGCTATGCGGCACCCGTTCGCACCGTTGATTCCTCACTGCGCTTTCCTCCCCCTTCGCGGCGATGCCCTGGTGAAGTTCGCCCGGGACAACGAGATCGCCGCGGTCTTCCTGGAGTGTATCCAGGGAAACAGCGGGGTTTTTCCTCTTCCCCCGGATCTTGCCGAGGCCGTGCGAACGCTTCAGAAGGAGCGCGGCGTTCTGGTCGTCGCGGATGAAATCCAGTCGGGGCTTGGGCGGACGGGCAGGTACTTCGCTTACGAACACTTCGGCCTGCGCCCGGATATCATCACCATGGGAAAGGGCATCGGAGGCGGGCTTCCGCTCGGAGCGGCGCTCTTCTGCGACTGGTCTCCCTTCGCGTCAGGAGAGCACGGTTCCACCTTCGCTCCGAACCCTGTCTCTTTGGCCGCCGGAAAAGCGCTGCTCGCGCACATCACCCCTTCGCTGCTGGAGGATGTGGCCCGCAAAGGGGAGATGATGCGGAAACGCCTGGCGAAGCTCCGCTGGGCAGGAGAGATCCGCTGCAGGGGACTCATGATCGGCGTGAGCACGGGGAATCCGGGAGAGATAAAGAAGAAGGCCTTCGAGAGGCGCGTCCTGTTGAACGTTACGGGCGGAGGAATTCGCTTTCTTCCGGCGCTGACGATGACGGAGGCCGAAATGGACGAGATGGTGGAGCTGCTGAATTTCTAGCCGAAGAAAAAGAATTTTCTCCGCGGAGTCACCCGCCCCGATGAAAAACGGAGCGGGTGACTCCGCGAATTTGGAGAATATGAGATAATATGGATGCGCATGGAATTCTTCAAATTCAAGATGCGTTTCAGGATAGAAGGAGGTCTTTGTATGTTATATCGTAAAATGCCCCGCACAGGGGATAAAATCTCCATTCTGGGGTTCGGCTGTATGCGCTTGCCTCTCAATGCCGACGGCGGTATCGACGAGGAGCGGGCAACCGCGATGATCCGCTCCTCCATCGACAGGGGAGTGAACTACGTTGATACCGCCTGGGCGTACCATGGCGGCGAGAGCGAGCCCCTCGTCGGAAGGGCTCTCGAAGGAGGATACCGGGAAAAGGTCTTCCTCGCCACCAAGCTGCCTTCGTGGTTGATCGAGACTCCCTCGGACATGGACCGCTATCTCGACGCACAGCTCTCCAAGCTGCGGACGGACCATATCGACTATTACCTGCTGCATTCGCTCAACACGGAACGGTGGGGCATCGTGAAGCGGAACGGCTATGAAAAATTCCTGGAAAAAGCGATCGACGACGGGCGTATCCGCCGGGCCGGTTTTTCCTTCCACGACAAATTGCCGCTTTTCAAGGAGATCGTCGACGACTGGCCATGGCACTTCTGCCAGATCCAGTACAACTATCTCGATACGAACTACCAGGCCGGGACGGAGGGCTTGAAGTACGCCGCGGCGAAGAATATCGGAGTGGTGATCATGGAACCGCTTCGAGGCGGCAACCTGGCCCAGAACGTTCCGGACGCGGTGAAGCGGATCTGGAACGAATCCCCGAAGACTCTTTCTCCGGCGGGATGGGCGCTCCGCTGGCTCTGGAACCAGCCGGAGGTCTCGGTCGTGCTCAGCGGCATGACGACCGAGAGCGATCTTGACGACAACCTCTCCGTTGCGGATGAAGGAGGAATCAATTCGCTCACGCCCGCGGAACAGGATATGATCTCCCGGGTGAAGGAGGAGTACCGTACCCGTATGAAGGTCGGATGCACGAGCTGCCAGTACTGTATGCCGTGTCCTGCCGGAGTGAACATTCCGGAGTGCTTCAACCGCTACAACATCGCCTTCATGTTCGACGATGTCGAGAGGGCGAAGCAGACGTACTCGCTTTTCCTGAAGCCTGGGGCCAGGGCGAGCGCGTGTGTGCAATGCGGCGCCTGCGAGGAGAAGTGCCCCCAGAACCTTCCGGTCAGGGAGCACCTGGCGTCGGTCGTCGAGCTGCTGGAGACGGACAAGTAGCCCGGGGGCGCCGGAAATGCGACGCTACGCCCTGCTGGCCCCTGAGGGCCGTTTCCGTATCCACGTCGTATTTCAGGGTATCCTTGTGGGCTTGGCGGCGGGTTTCTCATCCATATGCTACCGCCTGCTCCTGGGATATGCGGAAAACTTCTCGCTTCTCGCGCTGACGGGAGGACTGTCCGTTTCATACCCGCTCGTCATCCTCTCCTGCTGCCTTACAGCGATCTTCATCGGTTTTCTGATGGAGCGGGAACCGATGGCGCGCGGCAGCGGCATCCCCCAGGTCGAGGGGGAGCTGCTGGGGTGCGTCTCCATGAACTGGTGGCGAGTGCTTGCCGCCAAGTTCTTGGGAGGCGGGCTCTCGATCGCTCTCGGCCTCTCTCTCGGGCGCGAAGGACCTTCCGTACAGATAGGCGCGGCCGTGGGAAAGGGGATCGCCCGTCTCGAAAAGAGAGTGAAGATGGAGGAGAAGCTCCTGATATCGAGCGGCGCTTCCGCAGGACTGGCCGCAGCGTTCAATGCCCCGCTCGCCGGAGTGGTCTTCGCCCTCGAGGAAGTGCATAAGAGCTTCTCTCCGCTGATCCTGCTGTCCGCGATGATGTCTTCCCTTGCGGCGGACTTTCTCTCGAAGAAGTTTTTCGGCCTCGGTCCGGTCTTCTCGTTCGGCGTGCCGACTCCTCTTCCGTTGGAGTTCTACGGCCACTTCCTCGTGCTCGGAGTGCTCTGCGGAGCGGGCGGAGCTCTCTTCTGCCGTGTGATCCTCGATGTTCAGACGCTCTACGGCAGAATCACCCTGGCGCCGCGCTACCGGATCGTTCTTCCTGCCCTTGCGGCCCTGGCGATCGGGCGCTTTCTTCCGGAAATTCTCGGCGGGGGACATGCACTTGTGGAGTATCTCGGTCACGGAAGTCACCCTGTCCGCTTCATTCTGCTGCTCTTCGCGGGAAAGCTGCTCTTCACCGCCGTCTCCTTCGGGGCGGGAGCGCCCGGAGGGATCTTCCTGCCGATGCTCGCCACCGGAGCCGCCCTGGGAACATTCTACGGAGCGGCGGCCTCACAGCTCTTCGGTCTTGATCCGTCGCTGACGCTCAACTTTCTTATCGTCGGCATGGCCGGTTTTTTCACCGCGGTCGTGCGCGCTCCCATCACGGGAATTGTGCTCATCACGGAGATGACGGGATCGTTCACGCATCTTCTCTCGGTATCGGCCGTGGCGGTGACCGCGTATGTCGCGGCGGATCTTCTGAGAGCCCGTCCTATCTACGATTCGCTTCTTCTGAGAATGCTCCGGAGATGCGAGTCGTGCGACGAAACGGGAAAGGTGCTGCTCGAGGGGATCGTGTCTTCAGGATCCCTTCTTGACGGCAAACGTGTTCGGGACGCTGGGATTCCGTCCGGCTGTCTCCTTGTAAGCATTGTACGGGCGGGTTCCGAGATTCTGCCCAACGGGGAGACGGAGATCGCGGCGGGCGACAAGATAGTCGCGCTCGTCGACGGGCGGCGGGCGCGCCGTATCCGCGGGACGCTGCACGACCTCCTGGAGGTCCGCCTGAGGGTGTGAAGCGGTCAGCAGGCGTCCGGGTCGGCGGAGTGGACTGTAAAGCGGCCGCAGCCGACGAAACCGGCGTTTTTGTAGAGCGGAAAACCCATTGGGGAGGCCTGGAGGGTGACGGTGCTGCAGCCGGAACGCCGGGCCTCCTTCAGCGTTTCTCTCAGCAGAAGAAGCCCGAGCCCCCGTCTCCGGAAGGCAGGAAGGGTCGAAAAATAATAAATGCCGCCGACCCTGTCCGTGATGGAGAGGAGCGCCGTAACAGCGGGATTCCCCTCGGCGCGGAGCGTCAGCAGCCGGAAAGATGCCCCGAAAGGTTTTGTGACGATCCCCGTCGAGAAGGCCGAGAAGCGCTCTTCATTCCGGAGGTCCGAGCCGAATCCGCGGAGAGAGCTTCGGGCCCATTCACGGGCATCCGACGGGGTGCGGACCACATGAAGGGTGAGCGTTCCGGGAAGAGGATGCGTTTCCGTGAGCGTTTCAAGGGAGAGCCCCATCGCCGGCGGGGAACAGCGTTCGATCAGGCCGGAATTTTCGAGGACACGCCGCAGCACCGTATCCTTACTCCCCGGTGCGAGCCACCAGGTGAACGGGATTTTCTCCTTCCGGAAAAAATGAAGCGAGTTCCGGATCATCTCTTCCGCGTTTCCTTCAGCAGTGCGGAGTGCATAGTTCTGATCGGGGATATCAACTCCTGTCGAGACGAAGACGCACGAACCGTGCTCCTCCATCCTCGAGGACGGCAACGCTCCCCAGAGGCGCACAGTGGCCCTGAAATTCTCCGTTGCCGCCGCTTTCAGTGCGTTCTGGCTCTTCAGGGGCTACTTCTCCTCGTCTCGCTGCGTTTTCGGGGAAGTCGTCCGGCGGAAGCCGTACTGGAGCATCAAAAAAGCGATGAATCCGAGAGAGGTGTAGGTAATGCCTCCCTGGAAGGTCTCGTAGGGAAGAAAGGCGTAATGGAACTGAATTCCGGCGACCATTATGATGACCGCAACAAGGATGGATCTCATCGGTGAAAGCGGTTTTTTCATTATTTTAAACCGAATCAGGTAGAAGAGAACGCTTCCCAGTATCAAGATGACGATTCTTGCAAACATGCGGAGTCTCCTTTTCTCTTTCAGGGTTTATTCCGGGTTTTTGGGCGCAAATATCTGGAGAAATACCTTGTGCGTGCTGCGAGGAAGTACCCGGTAGCCTTTTTTCTCCTTCGTCAGCCAGATGAAGTAGTCCTTGTAGAACGAGGTATTCAAGTCCAGAATGGACTTCCCCCGGTTTTCCTTGATCAACTCGTAGCTGTTCTTGAGCACCCTGTCCTCGTCGCTGTCCCAGCGGAAAGTACCGAGAGCGTACGCCGCGGCCCGCTCGGGGCTGTGCGACGGAAAAACCGGGAGCAGAAGGGTATGGTCGTTCCAGTCGTAGGTGCCGTATCCCTGACCGGGGACGAGGATCACGCGCGGAATTCCGTACATGCGGATCCGTGCCACCATGAGCATCTCCGGATCTAGCGAGATCATCTCCTCGAGAATGGCGCCCGCCTTGTCGACGGAAAACGGGAGTCTGTCGCTTTGACAGATCTGCGAGTCGTCGAGACGGGCGGATTTCGCAGTCAGCGAGATATACTCCTTTTTCGACTCGATCATGTTGCGCAGAGCCCTGCGGCGAAACGAAGGGGCCTCGGCGGCGAGGTCCGACGCTTTCTTCTTCACCGTCCTGTCCCACTTCACCAGTTCCTGCCTGACGTAGACGATCGTCCTGGCAAGTGTTTTCGCGCTCTCCAGCAGGCGCGTCACCTTGCCGACTTCTTCGTCTTCGAGCCCCGGCTCCTCATCGCTGCCTTTCAGGCAGCCGAGGAGTCGTTTTTCAGCCTCGAGAAAGGAGTGATTCTCCACCGCCATCTGGTGGCGATCCTTCTCCTCCGCTTCCCGATATTTTCTTGTTCGCATCTGAACTTCGGTGTACGATTCAAGAAAGCGATGAAGGTCGGAGATGATCGCATCCGATTCCGGGGAGGAGACGCCGAAGCCTGACAGCACGGCGGGCAAGACGATCTTCGTCCGCGCCTTCAGAGAGTTGAGCTGTTTGTCCAGCTGCTCCAGCTTCTCTTCGATGGAGTAGCCGCAGTTCGGCGGAGTGATGGGTTTTGCCATGACCATGCTGTAGCTTTCGGCGATATGGTCGGAGAAGGTATAGTACTGGAAGAGGCCGGCCGGCGCCCTTGCTCCGAGCAGGCGGACGAGGTCCGGGTGAAAGGGGGTCAATTCCCCTCCGGCGACGCCGAAATCCAGGAAAAGTCGCTCCTGTTCGTCGAAGATCAACCCGTCGGGAAAACTCTCCGTCTGGGCGTCGACAAGGGCTGTCGCCACCGTCCAGTACATCGAGGAGAGTTCTGTCCACAGCCTTCTCGCGGCGATTCTCTCCTGAGTTTCGGACGAATCGCGAACTGCCAGGTAACGGTCCGCCACCGACGCGAACTTTTCGGTCGCTGCCCCGACCTGCTGATTGTCCCTCCATCTTTCGAAAACGATCTTCATTCCGCATCATCTCCGCCGGGTGCGAATCGAATCCTGGTTTCTTTCTCTCCGGACCGGAAAGAAGCTCACTCATTGTTATTTATGATACCATATCCCTCGGGCCTGAAGTCCGGTCCGCGGAAAAAATCGACGGTTGAGGAGGAGACGAAAATGAACCATCCGATACGACGCAAAGACAGGGAGCTCACCGACCCGGTTGAGATCGACCGTATTTTCGAGAAGGCGGTCTACGGACACCTTGGCTTGTGCGACGGCGGCGAACCGTACGTACTCCCCATGAATTTCGGCATTTCGAAGGGTGCGATCTATCTGCACTGCGCGTCGGAAGGGCGGAAGCTCGACGTTGCGCGACGTAATCCGAGGGCGTGTTTCCAGGTTGAGACCGATGCGGAGCTGCTTCCCTCACCGGCTCCGTGCGGGTGGGGCGTGGCGTATCGGAGCGCGATGGTCTTCGGAGCCCTTTCGGTCGTCGAATCGGAAGAAGAGAAGGCGGAGGCGTTGACCGCGATGATGAAAAAGTGCGCGGGCGAAGATTTTTCACAGACTTTTCCGCCGGAAAGGCTGGCCTCCGTCACGGTGCTTCGCCTCGACCCCGACGGACGGACCGGCAAGGCTCGTCTTCCCGCATAGGAGAAGGTGAGGACGGGTGTTCCGGATACGGAGGATTTTCGACGCGATCGCCCCGGCGAACGTCAGGGCTATAGGACGAATCCAGGAGATCCTGAGGGAGCAGTTTCCGGAAGCGAGGAGCGGGGAAGCCGATTCCATCCCGGAGAAACTGAAGAACCACTTGAAGTACGGGTTCCAGACGATTCTCTTTGCAGCCGAAAGGGGGCAGAACCGCGTCCACGGTTTTGCCCTGGCGCTCTACGACCCCCTGCTGAAATTCTGCTACCTTGATTATATCGCTGTGGCGGGGCGGGAGTCCGGAAGCGGGCTCGGAAGCATCCTTTACGAGCGGCTCAGAAAAGAGGCCCTCGACCTCGGTTGTATCGGTATCTTCTTCGAATGTCTCCCCGACGACCCGGAGCTGAGCAGGAACGAAGCTATCCGGAAGCAGAACATCGCCCGCCTCCGTTTTTACGAGCGCTACGGAGCGACGCCGATTATCGGGACGAAATACGAGACGCCGCTTGAACCGGGAGGTGACAATCCGCCGTATCTTCTCTTCGACGGGCTCGGAAAGAAGGATCCGCTGCGGAAGGAGAAGGCCCGGCTCATTGTGGCGGCGATCCTCGGGAAGAAATACGGATCGCTCTGCTCTCCCGATTATATCCGCATGGTGATGAATTCTTTCCGTGACGACCCCGTCAGACTGCGTCCTCTCCGCTACGTCCGAACACCCTCGCGGATCTCGGTGGAGTCGGAACTCCCCGAGAGCGAGCGGATTGCGCTCTTCGTGAACGGAGATCACGCCATCCACCACGTCCGGGAACGGGGGTACGTCGAGTCGCCCGTCCGCGTGGAGGCCATCCTGAAGGAGATTCTCCCATCAGGACTCTTTTCCGGGAAGAAGGCGCGCCACTTCGGCGAACGGCATATTCTGAAGATCCACGGCGCGCTCTTCTTCCACTACCTGCGGAAGGTCTGTCTCTCGATGCCCGAGGGAGAATCGGTCTACCCCTACGTCTTTCCGGTGAGGAACGCGGCCCGGCCTCCGCAGGACCTCTCGGTGCGCGCCGGATACTTTTGCATGGATACGTTCACCCCGCTGAACCGGAACGCGTTTCTCGCTGCCCTTGGCGCGGTGGACTGCGCTCTCTCCGGAGCGCAGTCGCTGGTGGAAGGGCGCCATCTTGCGTACGCGCTGGTCCGCCCGCCGGGACATCACGCGGAGCGAAGACTTTTCGGGGGGTTCTGCTACCTCAACAGCGCCGCCGCTGCCGCCGAATATCTCTCGTCGTACGGCAGAGTCGCCATGCTCGACCTGGACTATCATCACGGCAACGGCCAGCAGGATATTTTCTACGGACGCAACGACGTGCTGACTGTTTCGATCCACGGTCATCCCCGCTTCGCGTACCCTTATTTCTCGGGGTTCGAGGACGAAAAAGGGGAAAAGGAGGGGAGAGGGTTCAATCTCAATCTTCCTCTTCCGGAAAAGATGACCGGTCCGGACTACGTCGATCCTCTGAGGAGAGCCCTCCGGAGGATCGAGGAATTCTCCCCGGGTTTTCTCGTCGTTCCCTTCGGAGGGGATACGTGCAAAAACGACCCGACCGGCACGTGGAACCTTGCCGCAAGGGACTTCGAGATCAACGGACGGCTGATCGGCGCGCTCGACCTTCCGGTGCTGGTAGTGCAGGAAGGCGGGTATAACACCCGCCTTCTCGGAGAGAACGTCCGATCCTTCTTCAAGGGGCTTTTCCAGTCGTCCCGCTCTGCCGGGGCTAGGCTATGGTCACCTGCTCCTCGAGATAGACGTCCTGCACGGCGTGAATGACTTCGACGCCATCCTTCATGGGGCGCTGGAAGGCCTTCCTTCCGAGGATGAGCCCCATGCCGCCGGCGCGCTTGTTGATCACCGCCGTCTTCACGGCTTCGGCGATATCGCTCTCTCCGCCCGAAGCACCGCCTGAGTTGATCAGGCCCGCCCTGCCCATATAGCAGTTGGCGACCTGGTACCTCGTAAGATCGATGGGATGCTCGCTGGAGAGCTTGTCGTAGACGCTCTTGTGCGTCTTGCCGAACTTCAGCGCGGTGTAGCCGCCGTTGTTCTCGGGCAGTTTCTGCTTGATGATGTCGGCGCCGATCGTCACACCGAGATGATTCGCCTGTCCCGTGAGGTCCGCGGCGACGTGATAGTCCTTCTCGGCGGTCTTGAAGGCGTTGTTCCGGAGGTAGCACCACAGGATGGTCGCCATGCCGAGCTGATGGGCGATCTCGAAGGCGCTGCTGATCTCCTGGATCTGGCGTGTCGATTCGTCGCTTCCGAAGTAGATCGTCGCGCCCACGGCGACCGCGCCCATGTCGCGGGCCTGCTCGACCGAGCCGAACAGAACCTGGTCGTACTTGTTGGGATACGTGAGAAGCTCGTTATGGTTGATCTTCATCACGAAGGGGATCTTGTGGGCGTACTTCCGGGCCACCGAGGAGAGGACGCCGAGCGTGCTCGCCACGGCGTTGCACCCGGCTTCGACGGCAAGTTTGACAATGTTCTCCGGATCGAAATAGATCGGGTTCGGCGCGAAGCTGGCGCCGGCGGAGTGTTCGATTCCCTGGTCCACGGGGAGGATGGAGAGGTATCCCGTTCCCGCGAGGCGTCCCGAGCCGAAGAGTGCCTGCATCGAGCGCATCACCGGAATCGGCCGGTCGGAAATGGCCGTCACCCGGTCGACGAAATCGGGTCCCGGGAGCGTGAGCATCTCTTTTCCTATTGTCGCGCACGTGTGTTCCAGAAGATCCTTTGCTTCAGCACCGAGCAGCTGTTCGATACGTTCAATATTTTTCATGAAATTTCCTCCTTCTCAATATGAAATAATAAGGGTACAATCAAAAAATACCCTTTCGGAGAAACCCTTTTCGGAGATTGTACCCGAGAAAGCGCTCTCTGTGAATGAAAAAAAATTCCAAAAATCGAAAGAGAATCATCGGAGGTGGATCTATGAAACTGAAAAAAGGGCAGACGAAGGTCGGATTCATCGGCCTCGGCGTCATGGGGCACAGCATGGCCGGACATGTGCTGCGCGGCGGCTACGACGTGCTTGCCTACAATCGCTCAAGGGACAAGGCGCTCGACCTGCTGACGCAGGGGGCGGTCTGGAAGGACGATGTGTTCTCCCTCGCCGGGCAGAGCGACATCGTGATCACCATGGTGGGATACCCGAAGGACGTGGAGGAGATCTACTTCGGTGAGAAGGGAATTCTCGCCGCGGCCCGGCCCGGAAGCGTGCTGATCGACATGACGACCTCGAGCCCGCGGCTTGCCGTCCGTATCGCCGGCGAGGCGGCCGAAAAAGGGCTTTTTGCCCTGGATGCGCCTGTATCCGGAGGAGACAAGGGGGCGCGTGAAGGTACGCTCTCCATCATGGTCGGCGGAGAACAGGCGGTTTTCGACGATATGAAGCCTCTTTTCGATCTGATGGGGAAAAATATCGTGCTGCAGGGAGGTCCCGGCAGCGGTCAGCACACGAAGATGGCCAACCAGATCGCGCTTGCATCCACGATGACGGGCGTTTGCGAGGCGATCGCATACGCCGCGAAATCCGGCCTTGACCCTGAGAGGGTGCTCTCGAGCATCTCGGGCGGCGCCGCCGGAAGCTGGCCTCTTTCGAACCTCGCTCCGCGCATTCTTGCCGGGGACTTTGCTCCCGGTTTTTTCATAAAACACTTCATCAAGGATATGAAAATTGCGCTGGAGGAAGCCGAACACATGGGTATGGACGCTCCGGGTCTGAAACAGACCTGTTCCCTCTACGAAGAGATCGCGGAAATGGGCTTTGAAAACGACGGTACACAGGCGCTCTTCAAGCGCTACTCCGGATAATCGTTCGGCGGAAGTTTTAAGATGCTTCAGGATTCCGGTTGTTCGCGAGTTTTACGTATTTTGAAGATGGGTGTTGACGAAAAATTATCTTTAATTATAATGATTACAAGTTGCATCGAGAGAAAGGGAGTGGTGTACCATGCGCACAGTCGAAGAAATTTCCGGCCTGCTTCGTAAGAAAGGATTGAAGCTGACGCCGCAACGGCGCCTTATCATTGAAATTCTTCTTCATGACCGGAGTCATCCCACCGTGGAGGACGTCTATCGCAAGGTCCTGGAGACGATGCCGGAAGTTTCCCGGACAACGGTATACAATACGATCCGGGAGATGTTGAACCTCGGCGAGGTCGCAGAGGTTCAGGACCTGAGCGACGGAGGAATCCGCTACGATACGGACGCGGCTCCTCATCATCACTTCTTCTGTATTCGTTGCCGCGCTCTTGCGGATCTGGACCTCGAGCTTCCTCCTGTCCCGGAGTCCGTTCCGGGGCTTTCGGACTGCGTCATCCTTCGCCGGCAGATCACACTGTACGGTCTTTGCGCTCAATGCAGGGAAGAGGAAAAAGAGGGGGAGTTCCTGAAGCCCCAGGAAGCTCTTTCGGGATAGCTGTCGCACACAAAAAAGCCCTCCGGATTTCCGGAGGGCTTTTTTGTGTGCGAAAACCCGTTATTTCTTGGCGACAAGGCCGGCATGTTCCGCAGCGACCTTGAAGCGGCCGACGGATTGCTGCATCTCCTCCGAAAGGCGGACCAGCTCTTCCGCCGTCGAGGCGATGCTCTCCGTCATCCTGCCCTGCTCTCCCATGGAGCGGTTGATGTTCTCCACCTGCTCCGCGACCTCGGCCCCGGACCGGGCGACGTGGTCCATTCCGGCCGTCATCTCCTCCGCGCTCGCGGACTGCTCCTGCATCGTCGCCGCGATTGACTGCACGTTCTCCGTGATCGACGCCACCTTCTCCACGACGTCGTCGATCACCGCCTTCGTCTCGCGGGCGCGCACGACAAGCTGCTTGATCTGCTCCGCGCTTCCTTTCTGGTCCTTCATCGCGTTTTCGGTCTTCCCGGAGATCTCGCCGATCACCCGGCCGACTTCGGCCGCCGCCCGGTTCGACTCCTCGGCCAGCTTTCTGACCTCTTCCGCGACGACCGCGAATCCCCGTCCAGCCTCGCCCGCTCTCGCGGCCTCGATCGCGGCGTTCAGCGCCAGCAAATTCGTCTGGTCCGCTATCTGCGTGATCGTGTTGACGAACCCGGTGATTCCGGAAACGGACGACGCGAGGTCGTTGACCGCCGCGCTGACCTGTTCTCCTGATTTGGACACCTTCTCGATCAGGTTCGCCATGTCGTCGAGCGCATGCCCGCCTTTTTCCGCGGCCTTCGAGATCTCCTGCGCCCGCTCGCCGGTCTCGACGGCGGCCTGCGCTCCGGCCTGGGCGCCGCTTGAGACCTCCTCGATCCCGGCATTGGCCTCCTCGATCGCGCTCGCGGATTCCTGCGTGTTCCGGGCAACCTTGCCGACAAGCGTGATCACTTCCTGCACCGAGGCGCTGCTCTGCTCGGAGGCCGCGCTCATGTCCTCGGCTCGCGCGAGAACCTTTTTCGAGCTTGCCAGGATGTTCCGCACGGTGTCGGCCGTACCGTCGATCATCGCGTTCACCGCGGCGGCGACTCCTTTGATCTCTTCGATGGAGGTGCGAACGGAGAGGGTCGCGGTAAGGTCGCCGGTCTCGGCGACGTGCCTGGCGCCGGCAGCCACCGCCTGCAGAGGCCTCGCGATGCTGCGGGAGAAGAAGAGCACCACGACGACGGAAACAACGAGGATGATGGCGATCCCCAGGTAGACCGCGCGCTGCATCGCGCCGACCGCGGCGAGCGACTCGTCGATGTCTGCGGATACGAACACGATGTAACCGTTCTCAAGCGTGTAGTAGGACATCGTTTTCTCCTGCCCGTGCCACGGGTAGTCGATCCGTCCCTCTCCATCTGCGAGAATGGCGTCGGCGTACTTCGCGAAATAGCCGTCTGCGACCTCGCGGAAGCCCGGACCGTCGAACGGGAGCGTCGGATGGTAGAGGTACCTCAAGTTGCGGTTCATAAGGAAGGTATAGCCCGTATCGTAGATCTTCACTTCGGCGAGCATTCTTCTGACGAAGCCGAATTCGAAGGTCATTCCCACGACGGCTACGATCCGGTTCTCGAGAAAGACCGGCATGGAGTAGGTGACGACATCCGCGCCGCCTTCGGAACGGCTGATGTCCGCCCAGTAGGGGCGCTTGGTGTCGAGAACCGTCCAGAACCAGGAAGTGGACGGCTCATTGCGGTTCACGAGCGCCGCTGCGGAGATGTTTTTCTCGTCCATGTACATAAAGAGCGATTCCGCATCCTTGCGCTGGAACCCTACCATATGCGTCTTTCCGGTACCGAAGATTTCCGGATTGAAGATGATGAAGAGGCTGCGCGATTCGGGGGACTGAACGCCGAGGTCGTTCATGAACCTGCCGTTCTGGGCGCCGAACTGCGGGATCACGATATCCGCGACATCGGGATTCGGCATTGAGGTGAAGCGGGTTGTCACGAGGGCCGAAAGGGCCTGGAGCATGCCGTCGAAGCGGTTGAGCGTCGAGTTGAGCTTGTAGGCCAGCTGCTCGGCCTGTGTCTCCTCGTATTGACGGGCTGCTTCCTGAAGCCCCCGGGAACCTATCTGCATCGCATAAAAACCGATGCCGCCGACTGAGACGACCAGCAGGACCACCACCACGGCAAGAATGCGCGCGCCAAGCTTGTTGAACGTAAGATTCAGCTTCACACCAGACTCCTCCTTGTAAAAAAATCGCGATCATTGAAGATCGGAATCTCGGAGCGGCCGGCGGCTTTCTTCCGGTCGCTTTCGTTGATTGGAACACAAAATCACAATTACTCCCACATCCGTCCAAGCGAACGAAAAAACACGAAGATAACTCATCCGCTTTGAAACGATGCGAACAGGATTCCTGAAAACCCTTTCATTCAGGGCTTTCCCGGGCACTTCAGGTGCGGAACACCAATTTCGTCAGAGTTTCTCCCTCAGCTCTTTCAGCTGTATCGCCCTTTCCGCCCCTTTTTCGTCCATTCCGAGGCGGTTGACCACGACGCGCTCGTTTACTCCCTTGAAGATGACGCCGAGGGCGTCCGATCCGATGATATCGAAAAGGAGGCGATTCCCGCGAATTTCGCGCAGAACAGCCTTCACGATGACAGTTGTTCCGATCATTGCGGGAGCATCGTGTTCCAGATCGAGTCGCCGCCCGACGGAAAGGTATCCCTCGGGAAGGCGCCCTTCGGTCGCTGCCATGGACGCCGAGACAGCGAGGGCCGCGCATGCGGCAGTCGAGAGATACTGGTTGAGATAGGGAGACGAAGTGCCTGCCGTATCGTCCATATCCACCGTCTTTTTCACCTCGGCGGAAAGGCCGGGTTCCAATATCGCGGTAAGATCGAGCATGAATGAATCCCTCCTTCAGTCAGTGTATTTAATGCGGAGAAGATAGGGCTATTCTACCCTATTTTCGACGATCGGGAAGAGGGGGAAACGGATTCTCCATCCTGTATTTTGTCCGCATTGTTGATGAAGAGCGAGACCAATCCCGGGTCGAACTGCAGTCCGGCGTTTTTTTTCAACTGTACCAGCGCATTTTCCGCGGAGAGCGGTTCTTTGTACGGCGTTCCCCTTGTCATGACGTCGAAGGCATCCACGATCGACAGAATGCGCGAAAGCAGCGGTATCGATTCGCCCGCCAGGCCTTCCGGGTATCCCGTCCCGTCGTATCGCTCGTGATGGGAATGGATGACATCGGCGACTTCAGCGGCTTCCGGAGTTGCGGATTCAGCGATTCCGCTTCCCGTCACCGGATGTTTCTGCAGTGTTTCACGGTCCTCTTCGGTGAGCGGAGCGGTTTTATTCAGAAGTTGCGGAGGAAGGACGGCCTTGCCGATGTCGTGAAGGCGGACCGAGATGTCCAGGCGATGCATTTCCGCGGGGGCCAGGCCGAGGCATTTCCCGATAAGCTGCGCGGTGCTCCTCATGGCCGAGATATGCTCATCGGTTTCCGGAGTAAATTCATCGAGAGATTCGAGAAGAGAAGAGAGTATCTTCGACCTGATTTTCCGCGTCTCCGGGAGTTGTTTTTCCCTCATATCCTCCTCCGCCTCTTTGAGGACGTTCCGGAAGTCCTGCCATCGGTGGACTTTGGCGGCATACCCCAGGGATATGCTCGGCGGCACGGGGATCTCCTTCACCCGGGTCTTTCTGAACGCGTCTTCGATGCGTCCTACGACAGAGGCGGCGTCGTCCTCCCGTGTCCGGGGGAGGAGAAGCAGAAATTCGTCGTCCTCCCAGCGGACCAGAAGGTCGCTGCTCCTGCACTGCTTGCGGAGTACTTTTGCCGCCGTTTTGAGCAGCTTGTCGCCGACAGCATGGCCGAAAGATGCGTTGACCAGTTTCATGCCGTTCACGTCCCCCCGGATGACGCTCAGCGGGAGGAATCGCTCCGTATCCATACGTTCAAGTTCATCCTCGAACAAGGTGCGGCTTGAAAGCCCGGTGAGCGGGTCACGAAGAGCGGATTTCCTGGAGGTCTCCTTCACTGCCCCGCGGTGACCGGACTCGCCGGCGGAGTAGAGGAGAAGGGACCCGTTCTCCCCGAACAGGAGAGAGGTTATGGTACGGAACGGCACGGCGCCGCCGTCCTTTCTCCGCAAGGTTCCGTCGATGGAGAGCGCCTGTCCGGCGGGAAGCGATCTGCAGAGCGGCTCCATCTTCATCGGAGGCGGTGAGGCGACGAGGTCCGAGAACAGGTTGAGCGCGAGCATCTCCCGGTATGAGTACGCGAGTTCGCGGCACGCGGCGGAATTGGCTCCGACGATCTCTCCCTCGATATTGAAGAGGACCATCGGTTCGGGAGCTTCGGTGAAAAGACAACGGAGAACTTCCCGCATAATCTTGTCGTCGGATATCCCCGTACAATGGGGATTCTCCGCAGATATGCCGGCATCGCGGGGCGTTTTCATCGCTACTGCCTCCTCTTGGATAGAAAAATATCGTGTGTAGTCTGTTTATTATACTCTACTTGAGGCAAAAAACTCCTTTTCGTGACATCGGTTTCTTGCTATGCTATATACTGCTTCGTCGAATGGATAGATTCGTACTCATAGTCCGGAGGGATTCTTCATGAAGATTGTCGGTTTCTGCAACCTCAAGGGCGGCGTCGGCAAGACCACCGCATGCCAGAATCTCGCGGTGGCTCTCGCGCGGAGAGGAAAGAGGGTCGCTGCCATGGATCTCGATCCGCAGAGCAATCTCACCGCGGGTTTCGGTATCGCCGTGCCTGAGGATCATCCGTACGTCTATGATTTTCTGATGGGAGAGGCCTCTTTTTCGCGGGTAAAGGTCCGTCGCGAGGAGGTCGATGTCGTTCCGAGCATTCTCGACCTCGCGATGGTGGAAATGCAGCTTGAAAGCCAGCCGGGGCGCGACACGCTCCTGAAGGATGCCCTCGGTGCGGCGGATATCTCGGAGTACGATTTCATTTTCTGCGACAGCCCTCCCCAGCTCGGTATCTTTACACGGAATGTCCTTGCGGCGTGTCATGAGATTCTCGTCCCGCTCGAAAGCGAATTCTACAGCCTCGCAGGCCTCCGGTTGCTCTCGCAGATGGTCCAGCTCTACCGGAAACGTCTCAACCGCGGGCTCGACATCGGCGGCGTGATCCTGACGAGGCACAACCCGAAGATCATCATGAACCGGGAAGTGGAAAAAGAGGTGCGCAGTTATTTCGGCGACAAGGTCTTCCGGCGGTACATTCGGCAGAATATCAGCCTCGTGGAGGCCAGCGGCGCCGGCGTCTCCGTCTTCGGATACGATGAAGAGAGCAACGGCGCCAAGGATTACGGAGTGCTGGCCGACGAGCTTCTCGAGAGGTGGAAGAATCATGGCTAAAAAGAAAAGACCGAGCTTGAAGAACTACCTGGCGACAGGGCAGGTGATGACGGAAGAAGCCGAACGGGAACAGTCCCCCGAGCCCGCTGAAGAGACGCCCGTCCTGCCGGCATCATTGGAGAAAGACGATCCCGGACAGGGGATCGAAGCGGAGGCTCTTCCGGAGAAGAAAAGCCCGCAAAAAGTCCGGAGAAGGAAAGCTCCGGAGAAAAAAGCTTCCAAGGATTCCCCTGGAATTCCTCCTGAGACCGGGCTTGTGGAAAGCGGCCCTGTATCGCAGGCGTCCTCCCCGGATGAGCGGAGCGGCGGCGAGGGACGCACGCTGCTTGATATGCTCTGCGAAGAGGATAAGAAGACGTGGGAAAAAATTCTCGCCGAAGCGGATGTGGAATTCCTTCCCCTGGAATTCATAGAGCGGCGCGAGGATTTCCGCACCATGGACCGGAGTCGTTTTACGCTCTTCCGCCTGGACAGGGAGGGGGAACCGCTTTTCCATGTACGCACCAGCGTCCAGATACGGGAACCGCTCGTCGCGCTGCTGAAATGGGACGAGACGGGAAGGGTGAGCGTCTACAGGCCCTGAGAGCGGATGGCTCCTTTTCTCAGTTTTTCAAAGGCCTGCTCCGCGCCCTCCGGGCGCCCAAGATAGTACCCCTGGCCGAAGACGGCCCCGTTTGCAGTCAACCAGCGCAGTTCCTCCTCGTTCTCGATGCCTTCGGCGACCGTCTCCATACCGAGGTCGCCGGAGAGCGCGAGCATTCCCTTGACCAGGCGGCGGTGTTCTTCGCCCGAAAGCATGCTCTGGATGAAGCTCCGGTCGATCTTGATCTTGTCCAGGGGAAGACTGTTCATGTACTGCAGCGAGGAGTATCCCGTCCCGAAGTCGTCCAGCGCGATGGGAACCCCTCCGTTCCGCAGCCGTGCGAGCTGTTCCGCTGTATCCTGCGGATTCCGGATCAGCACGCCTTCCGTCACCTCGACCATGAGCGACGCCGGGGCGACGCCGGTTTCCCGGATTGCCTCGAGCACGTGGGCCGGGTAGTTTCCTTCCCGGAACGTCCTTCCGGAGGAGTTCACCGAGATGAAAAGCGTTCCGCGTCTCTCCGGAAGGGCGTGCTCCCAGAGGGCGATCTCCTGACAGGCCCTGGCGGCGACCCAGCGGTCGATGTCCACGATAAGACCGGTCTCCTCCGCCACGGGGATGAACCCCCCCGGAAACACAAGACCCCGTTTCGGGTGATTCCAGCGGATGAGAGCTTCAAAGCCGCTGAGAGACATGTCTTTCAGCCGGTAGAGAGGCTGGTAGTGGAGAACGAATTCACCGTTTTTCAGCGCCTGCCGAAGTTCCTGCTCCGCGGTCAGAATATCCGCTTCCGCGCTGTCGTCCTCGGAGAAGACGGCGAACTGCCCGATTCCCTTGTCTTTTGCCTTCGACAGAGCAATCTCCGTCTTTGCGATCACGACGGCGGAGGTGGCCGGCCCGGGCACATGAAGATACACCCCCATGCCCACGCTGGGGAAGATCGAGTGTTGCTCGACGGAGACCGGCTGTGTCGCGTTTTCCTTTATTCTCCGGACCACCGGGGCGATGCTCTCCCAGTCGTTCCTCCCCTTGACGAGCGCTGCAAACTCGTCGCCCCCGAACCGCGACAGGCAATCCCCGGGTGCGAGGCTCTGCGCGATCCTTCGGCCGACGAGCGCAAGCACCTGGTCGCCGTTGTTGGTTCCCACCATGTTGTTGATCGTCCTGAAACGGTCGAGGTCGAGAAGAATCACGGTAAACGGGGCGTGGCCGGAGACAAGCAGCTCGTCGAGGATCTGAAGGAAACGGGGGCGGTTGGGGAGCCCGGTGGCCATATCGAAATACGCCGTTTTTTTGAGGCTTTCTTCGAGCGCTTTTCTCTCGGTGAGGTCTCTGGCAGCGGTGAGCGTGATTTTCTTTTCTCCGAGAAGAAAGGACCGGCTGTGCAACTCGACCGGGATTGTGCCTCCGTCCTTCCGTACCAGCATTCCTTCGAGAACGGGAGAATCTCCCTCGTGCCGCCCGATATGGTGCATGTCGCCCGAGAGCAGCAGTGAGAGGGGTTGCCCGAGCAGCTCGGATTTCGAATACTGCAGCGAAGATCGGGCCTCCCTGTTCACGTGCTCCAGCGCTTCACTCTCCTCCGTAATGAAGAGAGGATCGGGAAGATTCTCCACGAGCCCTTCAAACGAATCAAGCACCGAGTTGACAGAGGCCGAAAGGGTCGTCAGTTCGTCGTTGCCGGATAGCGGAACCCTCTCCCGGATCGCTCCGTTCCGGGCGATGCCGTCCAGGCAGTCCCTTGCGGCGAGGAGCCTGTCGATCACGTTCTTTTTCAGCAGCAGAAGAAGGACGGCGGTGATGAAGAGTCCGAAGAGGATAAGCCAGAAAAGAAAGATCCGTATCGTTCTTTCCCCCTGCAGGTGAATGTCTCTCGGGATTCTGATTTCAAGGAGGACGGACGGCATGTTTTCGATATTGGGAAGAATCGTGTGCCCTACAGCCAGCTTCTTCGACCGGAAATCGGTCGATATCTCCTCGTTCCCGCGCATGAGGTCAAGCGCGGTTGCCCGGAGTTCTCCGGAAAGAGAGGAGAGGGGGAATGCCGAGAAGTCAACAAGCGTGGATTCGGAAAGCATCGCCAGATCGTCGTGATCCAGCATTCGGATAAAGACGAGAGTGCCCAGGGCCGGGCCGGATCCGTCGCTTCGCAGGACGGGAGCGGCCGCGACAAACCCGATGACGCCGTTTTCGGTGAAGAGGCCGGCGATTCCGTCCGTTGTCGCCGATTTCGAGAGGATGTACCTGTTCTTTTCGAGGTAGGAGAATGCCTCGGCTCTGTGCTCTCCTGTCCCTTCACATTGGAAAACGGCTCCGTCATCGCGGGGAAGGAGAGCCAGCACGGTGATGCGAAGGTTGTCCAGCGTCGACGGCTGAAGGTTCGCCGCGATGAAGTCCTCGTTCCGGTTCTCCGCGAACGTGTAGGTGTCGTCCCAAGGCGCCCAGTCGAGGACGACCAGCTTGAGCGTCCCGATCTCTCGCATTAAGGCGTTCTTCACTCGCTCCACGTTCTGAACCATGGATTCCTGCTCGAGCTCCTGGTATCCTCCCATAAGCAGGGTCCGGGAAACTGCGAGCATGGCCGAGAGAAATACGGCCATGCAGAGCAGGATGATTAAAAGAGTTTTTTTCAGCAGCGACACGGTCTTTTCACAGTCTCCCCGGCGAGCGGATGAATGCCGATCATGCTTTTTATAAATCCAGAAGAAGTTCCAGATTGTTATTCTATCACAGGGGAAGACGCTTTCAGAGGAATTTTTTCTCGAAACAAGACAGCCATGGTGTAGAATTTAACGCGAGGTCTTTCGTTCTTTGCTTCGAGTGTTGCCGTGGACGCCGGAAAATCTTTCGGGAACCGCTTGCGTTCTGAAATTCCGTCTCTTTCTGAAAGGTCTGATGTGATATGTACTTTCTCGAGATGATCCTCTCCGCTCTGTCGCTCGCAATGGATGCCTTCGCCGCTTCCCTGGGCATCGGCGCGTGCCTCGGGACCCTCGCCTCTTCCGCCGCGGCTCTCCGCGTGAGTGCGGCATGCGGAGGATTCCAGTTCGCGATGCCCCTGGTCGGCTGGTGGCTGGGCAGCAGCTTTCTTGACGTCGTCTCGGGGTACGATCACTGGGTGGCATTCGCCCTCCTGCTGCTCGTCGGAGGCAACATGATCCGCGAGTCGTTCTCGGTCGAGGACGAAGGATGCCCTCCGTCCGATCCTTCCTGCGGCTTGCCGCTGCTCACCGTGGCGGTGGCCACTTCGATCGACGCCCTTGCAGTCGGGGTCAGTTTCGCAGCCGTCGGGGCGCCGGTGATGATCCTCGCCTCCTCCGCCGGAGCGATCACGGCGGTCTTCTGTTTCGCGGGAGTGACCATCGGCTTGCGGACGGCCGATTTTCTGGGCCGCAAGGCCGAGTTCGCCGGGGGCCTCGTCCTCTGCCTCATCGGCGCCAATATCCTGAGGGCGTCCTTCGCGATGTAGTCATGGAGGCATGGGTCTACATCCTCCGCTGCGCGGACGGCACGCTCTACACCGGGTGGACTTTCGACCCGGAATCGAGGACGACAGCGCACAACAGCGGAAAAGGGGCTCGATACACCGCCTCCCGTCTTCCGGTGGAGATCGTGTATAAAGAGAGGCTTTCTTCGAAGGAGGAGGCCCTGCGTCGGGAAATCTCCATCAAAAAAATGCGCCGGATCGAAAAGGAGCGCCTTGTGAAAGGACCAACGGACGATCGTTCGACTTCCTCGGCCGGGAATTCGGGAAAGAAGCCCCGTTGACCGAAACAAAACAGAGGGTTCGACGGAAAAGCGATTTGAACGAAAACAACTCTCGCATTGTGACATACTCGGGGAGGGCTGCTGGTGGACGATCTGCGAATGGCGAACATCGACAAGCTGACGAGGGAAATAGAGGCCTTTCTCGCCGGAAGGGAGGCGGAGACGCCTCTTCCTCAGCCGGAGGATCGCGACGCTTCATGGGAGGTGCGCGTCTCCGACGATCTTCTGCGGGTTTATCTCGACATGTATCCCGCTGTGGGAAAGGGAGCGCCCGCTGATCCCGAGGCGATCTGCCTGCGGATAGAACAGATGGGAGTGCGGAACCTCGACCACGACAAGGTCCTGGTATTGACGGACCGGTGCAATTCGGGCGACCCCGCATCGGGCGAGGATGCCGTGATCGCGCTGGGGACGCCTCCGATTTCTCCTGTCGAGGGGAAGATCGAGTTCCTCGTCCCGATGGAGAGAACGAAGCGCGCCGAGGAGGAAGACGGCGGAGCCGTCGACTGGAAAAACCTCTGGACCGTTCCCTCCGTCCGGGAGGGGGATGTCATCGCCCGTATACACCCTCCGAAGGAGGGAACGGACGGAGTCGATGTCTACGGCAAAACTCTCTCGGCGAAATCGCTTGCCGTCTTCCGGTCCGGTACGGAGACGGCGTGCAGATCTCCGAGGTAGATGAGTATGTCGAGGTGATCTCCGCTAGGATTATGGGGCAGCCGGTCTTTCGGAACAACGTTCTGGACGTGCTGCCGCTTCTTGTGATCAACGGCGATGTCGATTTGTCGACGGGCAACGTCGATTTTTCGGGCTCCGTCCTGATCACCGGCTCCGTGGTCGAGGGGTTTACCGTGAAGGCGGACAGGGATGTCACCGTGAACGGAGGAGTCTACAACGCGCGCATCCGGTCGGGGGGCAGCTGCATGATCAAGGGCGGGATCGTCGGAGAGCGGGGCGAAGTATGCGCGGGGGAGGACGTTCGCCTGGGAATCATCGAGTACGCACGGGCTATCGCCTCTCAAAAGATCGAAATCTTCGGCTACGCGCTTTTCGCGACCCTTGAGGCAGGAGAATCCGTCTATGTCCAGGGACGGAACCGGAGAGGAATCGTGGGCGGAAGCTGTATTGCCGGGGAGAGTATCGAGACTCTTTCGGCGGGATCGGCGATGGAGTCTCAGACCTTGCTGGAAGCCGGGCGCGACCCGGTGCGTCTTCGTACCCTCCAGGAACTTGAAAGCAGGAAAAACTCGATGGAGGAGATGAAAGGGAGGATCGAGAAGACCATCCTCTCGATAAAGGAAAAAAACCTGTGTTCGATATAAACGGCCTCACAGAGGAGGAGAAAGAGAAGTTGATGCTTCTCGCCCGGTATCACGGCACGATGAAAGAATCCATTGCCGGAATACTTCACAAAATCGAGGACGAGAAGAGAACCCTTGCCGCCGGCAGAAAGACCGTTCCAAGGATTCGTATACGCGACAGGGCCTATCCCAACGTCACGGTACGGATATGGGATTCCTTCCTCGTTCTGAAGAGCCAGGAGATGTATGTGAGCTTTTCTGTCGACAGGGAACGGAACGCCATTGCCAAGGGTGTTTTCTAAGAACAGGGCTTCCTTGAAGGAGGTTTTTTATGGTGAAGCAAACGAACGGCGATTTGCTCAGGGAGATCGAGACTATCGCGGCGGAGGCTGAAAAGAAGTTCGGAGAGAGCGTCTCCTATATGGAAACGGAAAATCCTCAGCTGAGCGAAGCTGTTTTTCGTTCCGTGTCGAGAGGGGTGGCCGTCTGCGGAATGCTCTACGACGAAGATGGCCGCCCGAAGGATTTCATTCTGAAAAGCGTCAACCCAGCTTTCGAAGCGCTCTTCGGCGTCACTCCGGGAAGTGCTGTCGGCCGTTGCGGAAGCGAAGTCTTCTCGGACGGACAGGAAGCGCCATCGCTCGAAATTTTTCATCATGTGAGTTCCGAGGGGGATACCGCCGCCTTCATGCTTTTCCTCGGAAAATTTCGCCGCACCTTCGATATCCTCGCTTTCTCAGCCAAAAAAGACTGTTTCTGCGTTGTCTTCACCGATGTTACCGACAGGGTCGCCGCCGAAAAAGAACGGCGTGAAAACATAAGGTTCATGGAGGACGTCCTCGGGAGCGTGGACATCTGGGTTGTTCTCCTCGACGAGCAGGGGCGCGTTGTATTCTGGAATGCCGCTGCAGAAAGACTGTCGGGAATCTCCGCCGAAGAAGCTCTTTCAAAACAATTCCTTTTTTGGGAGACGGTATGCCCCGATCCGCAGTACCGGGCACACGTTCGCAAACAACTTGACGAACGCCGTTCCGGAAAACCGGGAGATTTCGTCATGGACTTCGCGGTGCAGGGCGCCGGATGCGACTGCCGCCTGCTGGAATGGCGGATAAAGCCCTGGCGGTTCGAGGACATCGGGACAATGGGGCTCCTGCTGATGGGACGCGATGTGACGGAGATACGCCGGATCGAAGGCGAGCTCCGCGAGAGCGAGAGGCGCTACGCCGCCGCGTTTCTCCAGACCAGGGCGCCCATGCTTCTGATCGATCCCGCATCGGGTAGGGTCCTGGATTGCAACGAAGCGGCACTCGAATTGTACGGATATTCCAGGGAGGAAATGCTGCACCTCACGAACCGCGATTTCAACACCGCATCCCCCGAGGAGATCCGGAAGGCGATGGACCAGGCGCTTTCTCTCAGAAAGAATAATTTTATCTTTCACCACCGTCTGAAAAACGGTGAATTACGAGTCGTCGAGGTCTACTGCTCCCCGATGCCGCATCAAGGTAAAACGCTGCTCTTTTCAATTGCTCACGACATCACCGAGAAAAAAAACCTCGAGGAGCAGCTGCAGATGATGACCTTCGATTGCGCGCTTCAGGCGAAGATCCTCGGCAGTATCCTTGAATCCTCGTCGGACTGCCTGTACGTTTTCGACCGGGAGGGACGCTTCCGCTTCGTCGGGACAAGAGGGGCCTCTCTCTTTAAAAAGGAGCCCGCCGGGATGGCCGGCCTTTCATGGAGTCAGCTCGGTATTCCGGAGGACCGCGTCGCCTCCTTCGGCCGCGACCTTGAAGATGTCTTCAGCACGGGCAAGTCGAAGCGGGGAGTCTTCGTGCTGCCGGCCCCTCAAGGAGATCAACCCCTGGAATACGCTCTCACTCCCACCTTCAACGACGACGGCAGTGTGGAGATGGTGGTGTGCTCGATACGCCTCTTGCCGTAGGCGGCAGTTCTCGTTCCTCCGGCGATGCGCCCCGGACGAGAAGAGTGAATTCATAGAAGAAAGAGGTGGAGCCTGTCAATGGCGCCCGGTTGTAATAGAGTGGAAGACATCGCGCTCGCCCCTCCTCCGTTCGACGATCCTCGCCGAAGCTGCCGGCGGCTCGTCGAGTGGGCCGAGCCGCTCCTTGACGATTCGGAGCGCGCCCTTTCCCTTCGTTCGGCGGAAACCTTCCTAGAAAACGACGGTCCGTTGCTTCAGCGTGAACTGGAGCGCATCCGGAAGGAAGACGGCGATGACGTCCTGCGCAGGGTACCCTACTGGGAGGGATGGTATCTTTCTTCCCGCGAACCGCTGCCGGTGTATTTCAATCCTTTCTATATCTTCGAAGAGGATTCGCTGCCCCGGGAGAAAAATCCTTTCCGGCTCGCCGCCCGATTGGCGCTCGCCGCCGCGGCGTTTTGCCTCGACATCGACAGGGGGCTTTCCGAAGCCGATCGCATGCGCGGAGAACCCCTGTGCATGAGGCAATACGCTTCGGTCTTCCGCTCATCCCGCAGTGCAGGGAGCCCGTGCGATAGCGCCGTGTCCGGGGACCGGAACGGAATCGCCGGCAGGAGCGCACTCGTCCTCTCCCGCGGAAACCTCTTTCTGGTTGAGTTGATCTCGACGGATGGAGAACTGCGGGATCTTGACGAGACGGCTCACTCCTTGGAAACAGTTTCTGCGGAAGCCCCCTCCCGAACTCTTCCCGTCGGATTGATCACCTGTCCGAATCGGAACGAAGCGGTCCGCGGACGAAGGATGCTCCTGGAATCGGAAAAGAAAAACGAGCTCCTCCTCTCTCTGGCGGAGAAGGCGCTTTTCGCCCTTCGCCTGGACGCCCCCTGCGGCAGCAGTATCGAGGACGCCGCCCGGCACTTTCTCTTCGACGAAGGAAAGAACGCCTGGTACGAGAAGTCCTTTCAGCTCATCGTCACCGGGGACTGTCGGGCGGGGATCAATTTCGAGCACTCCGCGAGGGACGGCACCCATATGGGACGCCTTGTGAAGGAAATACTCGGCCGTGCTCCCGGAATACAAGGACGAGCCGGACGGCTCGCGGCTCCCGTTTCCCTTTCTTTCCACATCCCTCCGCAACTGGGCGGTTTTCTCGAAGATGCCGAACGGAACTGCAGGCGACTCTCCCGGAAAAGGCGGCAGATTGTCCTCTCTTTTTCCGCATTCGGACGAGAAGCAATAAAGAAAGCCGGCATGGGTCCGGACGCCTTTGTTCAGGCCGCGCTGCTTTTCGCGGCGAAAAGAGTGCGGGGCGAATGGAGAAGCGCTTACGAGTCCGTCCATATGCGCCGTTTCAAGGGCGGAAGGACCGAGGGAACGCGTCCGCTCACGCCGGAGGCGGCCACTTTTCTCGACGCGCTGCAATCCGGCGGAAGAGATCGAAGTGTTCTCCGGCCTCTTCTTCTCGCGGCGGGCGCTGCTCACAGGCGTCGGATAGAGGAATGCCTGGCCGGCAGAGGGGTTGAAGGGCATCTCGGCCTTCTCCGGGAGATCTGGCGTTCGGAAGGAGCGAGGCTCGGAATCCCGGCGGAGCCGGACCTCTTTTCGTCTCCCGCGTGGAGGAAGCTGACCTCGTGCTTCGTCTCCAGCAGCACAACAAGCGGAGAGGGGATCGCGCTCGCCGGATACGGCCCGGTCCAGCAGGGGGGACTCTCGGCGCGATATCTCTCGAAGAAGGACCGTTTCACCTTCCATATCGCCTCGTGGGCCGAGGACGGACCGCTGGGAGAGCATTTCTCCGCCGCGCTGCACGATGCCCTGATGATTATGGGCGATATTTTGTGAGCAGCTCGCTGTACTCTTTCATTCGCTAATACCGCAAAGCTCCTCCTATCCGAAAGATCCCTGAAAGACAAGACTTCTGAGCTTGATGTCCGGTCTTGAAAAAATGAAGATTGTATTTTTTGACAAATGAGTGATTTCGTGCTATGGTGCAAGGGATTTTTATATAGGAAATACTGTTTCCTATAGGGAAATGGAGGCATTCGATTGAGCAGTCTGGAAAAATCGTTGCTGATCCTGAAGCGTCTCGGTGAACCGCCTTATGAACTCGGCCTTTCCGACATCGCATCCCATGCCGGCATCGGGAAGAGCGGCGCTTTCAAGCTGCTCCGGACGATGCAGAAGCATAATTTCGTCATACAGGACTCCTCTTCGAAGAAATACCATCTCAGCCCCATCATGCTGCGCCTCGGCAACGTCTATACCCAGTTCAAAGGCATTGGCGAGGCCGCGACTCCTCTTCTTGCCTATATCTCCAATTCCGCCGGAGAGACGTCCTATATCAGCATCTGGGAGGGCGACCGTGCGTTTCCGGCCTACAAACACAGGGTTCCCGGCGGAATTTACGACGCCGACGATCTCATCGGCAAGAGCATTCCTCTCAACGCGGGAGCTTCCGCGATGCTTCTCTGCGCCTACCAGGATCCCGTGCTGATCCGTAAAATACTCGATTTCTCGAATTTCAGGAAACGCACCCCGTTCACGCTGGTCGACAAGGAAGCGCTGATGGAGGAGTACCGAAAGATCCGGGGGCAGGGGTATGCCGTGGAGGACGAGATCTTCAGCCTCGGCGTTCTCTCGCTCGCGGTTCCGGTATTCGACAGGGATCATGCCGTCGCCCTCTGCCTGGCGCTTGCCGCGCCGAAAAGGCGGGCTCCGGAAGAAAAGATCGTCGAATGGCTCCAGATTTTGAAGGACGGCGCCGAGGAACTCTCGTACAAGCTGCAGTTCAGGCGCTGACGCGAGCTTGAAAGGAGGGGTGAAGGGAGAAGAGGAACCATGCGGACAAAACTTATCGGTGGAACGGACCGCGAAAGGAGAGATGTCACGATGAAGAAAAGTGTTGCATGCGGAGTTTTGGGCCTGTTCGTGTTCGGGCTGCTCTTTGCCGGGATGGGCGCGCTGCCCTCGGCGGCGCAGGAGAAGCTGGTGTTGAAGGTGGCGGGGATCTCTTCCCCGGAGTACCGCGGAACCAAGTCGCTCTATGCGATCAAGGAGATCGTGGAGAAAGGAACTGAAGGCCGTGTGAGCCTGGACATTTTCCCGGCCAATCAGCTCGGCGATTACACGCAGGTGTTCGAGGAGATCCGGCGGGGCACGATCGAGATGGGGCTTATCTTCCTTCCGAGCCAGTTCGACCTGATGCTCGAGGTGGGATCGCTTCCCTTCCTTGCCGAGACCGGCGAAGGAATGCAGAAGCAGCTCTCCCCCGGATCGTACGTATACTCGATTATCGACGAATCTCTTGAAAAGCTGGGTGTGAAGCTTCTCCGGATCTACGGAGACGGTTTCGTCGGTGTCGGGCTTGCGAAAGAGCCCAAAAATCACGCTCAGGCCGGCGTGCCCAAGGACGCCATGATACGGGTTGCGCCGCTCGCCGTCTACAAGGAAACCGCGGAGGATCTGGGGTTCCGCACGACGTCCATTCCGTACGCCGACACGTACAGCGGCATTCAGACGGGAGTCTGCGACGGATGGATCGGCGGATCGTCCCAGATCAACTACCTGAGCTTCCGCGATGTCATCAAGTACTACGTTCCCTATAACTGCCTCTTCGATCAGACGGCGTACATCGTCGGCAAGCAGGTCTGGGAGAAGATCTCTCCCGAAGATAGGAAGATCATCGCAGACGCGGTGAACGAACAGGCCGACAAGAGTTTCGCCGACAGCAACGCGGAGGATATCGAGTACCAGAAGAAGCTCGAGGAGGCGGGAGTAAAAATACTGCCGATATCCGGCGAAGAGATGGAGAAGATCGCGGCCCATATCCGTGCCACGACATGGCCGAAACTCGAAAAGACGTACGGCAAAGAGACAATCGAGAAAATCAGGGGGTCGCTGCAATAGAACGATTCTGCACGCGGGGCGGAAACGCCCCGCGTCTCACTGGAGGGATCGGATTTGAATTTTTTGGAGAAAGTCACATCGTCCTTCATCTGGAAATTTCTACTCAAACTGCAGAAAATCCTTCTCGTCCTGAGCAGCTGCTTCGTGGTGCTCATCATGTGCGTCACGGTCCTGCTGCGATACGTCTTCAAGTCGGACCTGTTCGGGATCGAGGAGATGGTCGTAATAGCGGCATTCTGGCTCTATTTCATGGGGAGTTCTTACGGGGTGTACGACAAGAGCCACGTCAAGGCGGATATTATTCCGCAGATGCTCCCGCCTCGCGCCCAGGCGCTTTTGAGCGTCCTGGTGAACCTGACGATCGCTTCGCTCTGCATTCTCTTCACGGTATGGGCCGTTGAAATGGTCCGGTACAGCTACACCTGGATGCCCAGGACGACAGGGCTCAGAATTCCCGTCTTTATCTCGCAGACCTCGGTCCTCGCAGGCTACGCTCTCATGTCGCTGTACTCCGTCGTCTATTTTCTGGAAGATCTCTTCTCCTTTCTCTCGATGAAGCGGCGGAACGCTTCGTGACGGAAGGTCCATCATAATCCGGTCCGGTGCGCCGCGGTCTCGCCGCGGAACACAGGGGCCGCAGAACGGAGGAAACATGAATGGCGATAACCATTGCGCTTCTGCTCATAATCGTGACGCTTCTTCTCGGGCTGCCCGTTCCCTTCTGTTTCATGCTCTCCACGACTTTCATGGTCGTGACGCACGGTTACGACCCCTCCTTCCTTCTTCCGTACGGGTTCAGCCAGATGAGTTCGATCGTGCTGCTCGCGATTCCTCTTTTCATAATGGTCGGGGGCATGATGGACAGGGGAGGTATCGGAACGTCCCTCGTCAATTTCGTCGATGTCTTCGTCAGCCGTGTCAAGGGCGGGCTCGGCGTGGTGGCCGTGGTCTCGTGCGCGGTTTTCGGCTCGATATCGGGAAGCTGCGCGGCAACGCTCTCGTGCATCGGGTCGATCATGTTTCCCCGTCTCCGGGAGAACGGCTATCCGATGGGGCACAGCGCGGCCCTGGTTTCGTGCGCCGCGCCGCTGGGGCTGCTGATACCGCCCAGTTCCCAGATGATCCTTTTCGCCTGGGTAGGCCAGCAGTCGGTGCTGGCCTGCTTTCTGGCCACGGTAGGCCCGGGCGTCGTCCTCATGATCCTGCTCAGCATCCTGAATATCATTATGCTCCGAAACGACCCCAACGTGAAGGTGGTTCCCTCCATGCCCCTGCCGGAGACGATGCGACTCCTGGGAAACAGGGGAAGGAAGGCGCTTCCGGCGCTTTTTATGCCGGTCATCGTCCTCGGCGGCATCTATGGCGGTATCATGACGCCGACCGAGGCGGCCGCGGTGGCGGTGCTCTACTCGATACCGGTGGGTTTCTGGATCTACAGGGGCCTGAACCGGAGCAACTTCCTCGAGGTGATCATCGAGACGGCGACGACGACGGGCGTCGTCATGCTGATGATGTACTGCATCATGATGCTCAGCCGGATCTACGTTCAGGAGCGCCTTCCGGACATGATCATCAACACGCTGACGGCCGTGTCGACCAACAAGTACACCATCATGCTGATGATCAACATCTTTATGATCATCATCGGCATGATCATGGACGACGTGAGCGCGATGCTTCTCTGCACGCCGATCCTGCTTCCGGTCGTCGTCTCGCTCGGAGTCCATCCGGTCCACTTCGCCGCGATCATCGGGACGAACCTCGGCCTGGGAAACGTCACTCCTCCGACGGCCCCGACGCTCTACTTCGGCGGACGCATGGCGAAGACGCCCGTCTCGCAGATGATGAAACCGGCCATGATCTTCATCCTGTTCGCATGGCTGCCGACGCTTCTGGCGGTGACCTATCTGCCGGAACTTGCTCTCTGGCTTCCGCGCCTGGTGCTCGGGGGCCGTTTATAGGAGGTGTGCAAGAGTGAATATGGAGTATCTGAAGGAGATGCCGGTTGCCGTCCTGGGCGGCGGCGCGACTGCACGCGGACATGCGGCTTGCGCGGCGCTCGCAGGACGGAAGGTACGCCTTTACGAGCTCCCGGAGTTTTTCGGCGGACTCGGCTGTATCGCGCAGAACCGGGAGATCCGGCTCAGCGGCAGGCAGGAGAGCCTGTACGGATTCAAGCGCGAGGGGCTCGCGAAGATCGACGTGGTGACGGACGATATCGGCGAAGCAGTTCGCGGAGCGGGGATCGTCGTCGTCAGCTTTCCCGCCGTGGGATATCAGGCGTTCCTGGAGAAGCTGATTCCGTACCTGGAGGACGGAATGGTCCTTCATTTCACGACGGCAAACTTCGGTTCGCTCCTCCTCCGGAAGATGATGCGCGAGACGGGATGCACGAAAAGGATTATCGTCGGGGAGTGGAGCAGCCAGCCCTACGGCATCAGGATCAAGAGCCTGGGAGGCCAGCAGATGCCGGAGGTGAGCGTCAACTACTGGGCAATCACGCTGCGCGGTGCGGCTCTTCCGATGACGGACCAGGATGCCTTTTTCGAGTCGAAGCAGTATCTTCCGTCGCTCGACTCGGTGCTACACCCCGTCCGGGGAGATACCGTGGCCGATGTCGGCTTCAGCAATGTCAATCCCATACTGCATTGCCCCGGAACGATTCTCGGCGTCGGCGCAATGGAGAACTGGGGGGTTGTCTACGGCGGGAACAAGTACGATTTCTCCATCTACTCGCACGCCTACTGCCCCTCGATTTCGAAGGTTCAGCTCGCCCTGTACCGGGAGGAGTGCGCCATCGCTTCGGCGATGGGGGTCGGCATCCAGGAATTTCCGGAGGAGGCGTTTTTTTCCAGATCGAATATCCTGGGCGCCGAGCACATGGGGGAGAAGTTCGTCGTCCCGTTCGAGGAACAGTATACGCTGGCCATGGGGACCGGGCCGTTCACCATCTACAATCGCTATATCACCGAGGATATCCCGGTCGGATGTCACATCTACCTTGAGCTGGCGAAAAAGTTCGGCATCGATGTTCCGGTCATCGAATCGATGATCACGCTCGCTTCGGTAATGACCGGCACCGATTTTCGGGCCTCCGGGGTGACGCTGAAGGACCTCGGGATCGATCACATGGACAGGGGCGCGTTGAACGCCTACCTCCGCGAGGGATCGTATGCCTGAAACGACCGGCGGAATCGGAAAAAAATACGCGGAGAACGAACTCTACCGTCTGCTGACGGATATGGCCGGCATACCGAGCGTCTCCCCCTCCCGGGAGCGCGAAAACGAAATCGCCCGTTTCCTCTTCGACACGTTGAAGGTTCTGCCATATTTCCGGGAACACCCCGAAGACCTCCGTCTCCTTCCTCTTGAAGAGGATTCGCTGGAAAGACATTTCCTCTTTGCCGTCGTCCGGGCTCCGAAGGCGTCTGCGGGAACGATCCTCCTGGAGGGGCACATGGATGTCGTCGGCGTCGAGACGTGCGGCGCGCTTGCCCCGTTCGCCTTTTTCCCGGAGGAGTACACCCGGCGCCTGGAATCCGCCTCCATTCCGGAGGATGCGCGGCGGGATCTCGGAACGGGAGAGTGGCTTTTCGGAAGAGGGGTCGCCGACATGAAGAGCGGCCTCGCCGCGGGAGCGTCGCTCCTTATGGAAGCGGCGCGCGACTGGAGTGAGCTTGATGTAAACCTGGCGCTGCTTGCCGTTCCCGATGAGGAGAACAATTCGTGCGGGATGCTCTCGGCGGCTGCGTACCTGGCTCGTCTTCAGAAGGAGGAGGGGTTCCGATACCTTGCGTGCGTCGGACTGGAACCGACCTTCGCGACCGGGGAGGAAGCCGTGCCGTCGATCTACCTGGGAAGCGTCGGCAAGATCAATCCGTTTTTCTTCTGTGCGGGAAAGGAGACGCACGTCGGGGAATATTATGAAGGGTTCGGCGCAGCGCAGATTCTTTCGCAGATCAACCTGATGCTTGACGGCAGCGCCGAATACGCCGACTCGTCGGACGGCAGGGCGTATCCTCCTTTCGGGTGCATGCGCCAGTCGGACCTCCGGCGGGAATACTCCGCGACGATCATGACGCGGGGATTCGCTTTCTACAGCTATCTCACCGCGAGAAAACTTCCGGGACAGATTCTGGGCGAGATGCGGACGATCGCGGAGAAAGCCCTCCGCCTGGCGATTGAACGCCACAGGCGCAACGCCGAAGCCTTCTCCAGAAGGAACGCTTCGCCTCCGTCATCCAGGACCTGGAAGGCAACGGTGCTTGCATTCGAAGAGCTCGCCGGGAGAGCCGAAGAAACGCTCTGCGGAAATTTCGGGCCTCTCCTCGAAAACACGCTGCAATCAGTACCGCGGGGCGCCGACGAACGGGCGAAGGCCATTGCGGTCGTTGAGGCCCTGGTCGATGCCTGTGCGATCCACGGACCGCTCGTGGTGATCGGATTTCTTCCTCCGTGGTATCCCCATCGTGCAAACAGGGGAATCTCAAACGGAGAGAAGATGCTGAAGCGCGTCGCATCCGACACGGTGAAGGAGGCTCAAAAACGGTTCGGGAAAGGTCTGGAGATCCGTCCGTTTTTCGAGGGTGTCTCCGATCTCAGCTACTGCGGTTTCCAGGGGGAACCCTCGGAGATGGAACTTTTCGCCCGGAACATGCCCGGATGGAAGACGCTCTACAGCCTGCCCACGGATGCTCTGGCGTCGCTTGATATTCCCGTCCTCAACCTGGGGCCGTTGGGCAAGGACGCTCATAAAAACACCGAGCGGATTCACCTTCCGTACGCGATCGGGGTCTTCCCGGAGCTGCTGCGGTTCGCGGTACGGCGCATCGCCGAGGAGGACCGAGGGGAAGAGTGATGTTCCAAATTCGAGCATGCTGTTTCAATCGCGAGGAGGGGCGTTGCGGCCGTCTGGAATGACGGTCACGGTGCTCCTCCTTGCACTGTTTGGAAGGAACCGCGGTGCCCGGCGACACTCCTTCCGCCCTGAGAAACTGCGGATTTGGGCCGCCGCATTCAATTTGACAAGATACAGTTTTTCGATTATTATGCGTGAAGGAAATCCTTCATAGAGTGATTTTGTGAGTTTTTTTACCTTCGAGGAGGGGCCATGCTCAGAGAACAGATTGCGTCGCGTCTGAAAGAGATGACTCCGGGACAGGCATTGGTGGCCAACTACATACTGGGCTCTCCCAGGGAGGCCGCGTTTCTGACCGCATCGCAGCTCGGCGAGCGGGTCGGAGTGAGCGAGACGACCGTGATCCGTCTTGCCCACCTGTTGGGGTTCTCCGGCTACCACCAGCTTCGGAACGCCATGGCCAACCTCCTGATGATCCATCTCTCGACGCTCGAACGCCTTAAGGATTACGCATCCTCCCCGGAGGAGAATTTTTTCGAGCGGGCGATCCGCAAGGATCTCGAAACGCTGACACTTGCTCTCTCCTCGATATCCTCCGACGACCTGAAGGCTCTTGGAAGCGCGATAGCGGAGGCGGACGCCGTCTATCTCGCAGGGTACCGAAGCTCGTTTTCACTTGCATATTACCTCTCTTTCTACCTTTCGTGGATCCTGCCGAACGTGAAGAACGTCAGCCAGGACATGCCCTTCGAGATGCTCTCGAACGCCCCCGGAAACAGCCTCGTCCTGGGAATCAGTTTTCCTCGCTACTCCTCGTGGACGATAAAAGTGCTCGACATGGCGGCCGGCCTGGGATTGACGACGGCATCCGTCACGAACGACCTTGCCAGCCCCCTGGCGACAAGATCGAACTATGTCCTCGCGGTGCCGTACAAGCCGGTTTCGTTCATTGATTCCTTCGCGGCGCCCATGAGCGTGCTCAACTGCCTTATCCTGAGCGTCGCCCAGGCATTGGGCGACTGCGTCACGGAGAAGCTGGAAATGCTCGAAACGCGCTGGAAGGAGGATGAGGTCTACACGAACGTGCAGAACAGGGGCCGCTCGTAGCGGCTGAGAGGAACGGCCGGAATCGCTCCATACAGTTCGGAAACGATGAAAGGAGATGTTTCTTCAGTGGATCTTGGACATTTGATACCGAGGAGCTTCAAGGGGAAACTCAGAACGGCGGTTCGCGGAGAGGGAGTCTATCTCTACGACGAGGACGGAAACGCCTACATGGACGGCTGCTGCGGCGCATTGCTCTCGAGTATCGGGCACGGCGTGAAGGAGATCGCCGACGCCATCTATCAGCAGCTTCTCACGATGGAGTTCGCGCATCCGTCGCGCTGGAACAACAAGGTCTCCATCGAGGCGGCGGAGGAGGTCGCCTCCCTGACGCAGGAAGGGCTGGACTACGTCTGGTTCGTCAGCGGCGGCAGCGAGGCCATCGAGTCGGCGATGAAGATCGCGCGGCAGTATTTCGTTGAACGCGACGGAGACGGCTCAGGCAAGTTCGCGATGATCGCCAGGTGGAACTCCTACCACGGAAGCACCATCGGCGCGATGGGACTCGCCGGCAGCATGGGGCGGCGGCGCACCTTCGCACCCCTCTTCATGGAAGGGCCGAAAATCCAGGCGCACTACTGCTACCGGTGCCCCCACAACCTGAAGTACCCCGAATGCGACGTGGCCTGTGCGCGCGCACTTGAAGGGGAAATCCTGCGCATCGGTCCGGCCTCGGTGGCGGCGTTCTTCGCCGAACCGGTCGTCGGCTCCACGGTCGGCGCCCTCCATCCGCCGAAAGAGTACTGGCCTATCATTCGCGAGATCTGCTCGAAGTACGACGTGCTCCTGGTCGCCGATGAGATCATGAGCGGCATGGGACGGACGGGAAAACCCTTCTGCACGCAGCACTGGAACGTGACGCCGGACATTATCTGCTCGGCGAAGGCGCTCTCCGGCGGATACGCTCCCGTTGGCGCCATGATCGTTCGCAAGGAGATCGCGGAGACGGTCAGGGACGGCAGCGGCGCCTTCCAGCACGGGCATACCTACAACGGGAATCCGGTGACGGCCGCCGCCGTGACGGCCACCATCCGCTACATGAAGAAACACAACGTCTTCGAGAACGCCGCCGCGATGGGAGCGCGCTTCGAGGAGAAGATTCCGGCGCTGAACGAGATCCCGATCGTCGGCGAGGTGCGCGGTATGGGAATGATGCGGGGTATCGAGATCGTCGCCGACAAGCGGACGAAGGCCCCCTTCCCGCCGTCCGTGAAGGCCGCGGCCCTCGTCACGGATGAGTGCATGAAGCGCGGACTCGTCGTCTATCCCGGAACGGGGCAGATCGGCGGCGTGGCGGGGGATCAGTTCCTCTTCGCTCCTCCGCTGGTGGCGACGAAAGAGGAGATGGACACGATGACGGGCCGCCTGGAAGAGGCTTTGAAGGCTTCCGCCGAGGCGCTCAAGGGAAAGGGATAGGACGAAATCCACGGTATGACGGAGGCGGAACGCGCCCGCGCGGCGAGCCTGTTGAAGGAGAGGATTATGGATGCGGAGAATGGTGCTGCCGTGAGAACCGGTCCGGCCCCGATGCAAGCGGACTCTTCCATCGTTCCTTTGTTGGAAGTCCGCAACCTTACGACGACCTTTACCACGGAGGACGGTTCTTTCAACGCCGTGGACGGTGTCAGCTTCTTGGTCGATCAGGGGGAAACCCTCGGGATCGTCGGTGAATCCGGTTGCGGCAAGAGCGTCACTGCCCTTTCAATTCTCCGTCTCGTCCCCAATCCTCCCGGACTCGTCTCCGGGGGGGAGATCCTCTTTCGAGGGGAGGACCTTCTGAAGAAGCCGAAAAGCGCAATGAAGAAGATCCGGGGGAAGCTGATCTCCATGATCTTTCAGGATCCGATGACATCGCTCAACCCCCTCTTCAGAGTCGGTGAGCAGATCGAGGAGGTCCTGAGGCTGCACAAGCAGGAAACGCACGCGGGAAGGAGCTATCGGGAAGAGGTGGTGCATCTTCTCGAACTCGTCGGAATCGCGATGCCGGAGAAGCGGATCGACGAATACCCCCACCAGCTTTCAGGCGGCATGCGGCAGAGGGTCATGATCGCCATGGCCCTCGCCTGCCGCCCCCGTCTTCTGATCGCGGACGAACCGACGACGGCGCTCGACGTGACGATCCAGGCGCAGATTCTCGACCTGATGAAGGAGATGCGGGACCGGACGGGATCCTCGATCATCATGATCACGCACGACCTGGGCGTCATCGCCGAAATGGCGGACCGCGTCCTTGTCATGTACGCTGGGCAGGTCGTGGAGGAAGCGCCGGTGAAAGAGCTCTTCGCGTCCCCTCTCCACCCGTACACGGTCGGGCTTATGGGAGCGATTCCGAGGATCGGCGGCAGGGGGGAACGCCTCACGAATATTCCCGGCGTCGTTCCAAGCCTTCTGAACCTGCCGGAGGGGTGCCGGTTCGCCCCGCGGTGCACCCATGCACGGGAGGTATGCCGAAATACGGCGCCGGAGCTGCTGACGCCGGAATCCGGCCGCATTGTCCGCTGTCATCGCTACAACCGGTATCTCTGGGGAGGGGATGCTCCATGATTTCTTCGACAGCGCCTCTTCTCTCCGTACGGAACCTGACGGTGCATTTCTCGGTTCCGGGAGGTTTTCTGAGCAAGCCCCGCCCTCCGGTACGTGCTGTGGACGGAGTTTCGTTCGATATTGCCGGCGGAGAGACCCTCGGGCTTGTCGGGGAGTCGGGGTGCGGAAAATCCACGACCGCGCGCGCGGTGCTCAGGGTGATCGAGCCCACCGGCGGAAGCGTTTTCTTTCAGGGGGAGGACCTTCTTGCCCTGAACCCCAGGAAGCTCAAAGAGCGGCGGCGCGACATGCAGATGGTCTTCCAGGATCCGTACGCGTCGCTGGACGCACGCCGGACCGTGGCGAACATTATCGGCGAACCGCTGGTAATCCACGGAATCGGAGCCCGGAAGGACCGAACGGAGAGAGTGCTTGAGCTGATGGACCTGGTGGGCCTGAGAAGGGAGCATCTTTTCCGTTTTCCGCACCAGTTTTCGGGCGGACAGCGCCAGCGGATCGGCATCGCCCGCGCTCTTGCTCTGAATCCGAGCCTCGTCGTCTGCGACGAGCCTGTTTCGGCCCTGGACGTCTCCATACAGGCTCAGATTCTCAACCTGCTGGAGGATCTGCAGGAGAAGCTCGGAATGGCCTACCTCTTCATCGCGCACGACCTGGCCGTGGTACAGCACATGGCGAACCGGGTCGCGGTCATGTACCTCGGTAAAATCGTCGAACTGGCAAAGAGAGAAGAGCTTTTTTCAAAACCGCTTCATCCGTACACGATCGGGCTCATGGGCGCCGTCCCTGTTCCGGATCCTGTTCTGAAACGGGAGAAGAAAATCCTCCTGGGAGACATCCCGAGTCCGTCCGCCCCGCCTCCGGGGTGCGCTTTCAATACGCGCTGCCCAGAAGCGCAGCAGCTCTGCCGAGAGATCGAGCCTGAACTGAGGGAGGTGGAATGCGGTCATTTCTGCCGGTGTCACTTCAGATAAATACTGTCGGGCGGAAGGAAGTCGTTCGGAAGAAATTTGTGGAACTTCATGAGAGTAAAGGGAGATGATGCAATGAAACTTCACGGGAAAAAGATCGGCGGATTTCAATTGATCCTGGTCGCCGTACTGTGTCTTACCGTTCTGTTCCACGGTGTGCAGGCGCATGCGGCGGAGAAAGAGGGAAAGTACGGGGGCGTTCTCCGCATCGCGCTGGACGCCGAGCCGGGCGGGCTCGACAGCATGCTGACCACCGCCACCCTTGTCTGGACCGTCTCATGGCACATGTTCGAAAACCTGTTCACCTTCGGCGAGAAAATGGACGTCATCCCCATGCTTGCGGAGGATTACGCGATCTCCGAAGGAGGGCTCCGATACGTCGTAACCCTTCGGAAAGGGGTACCGTTCCACAACGGCAAGGAGATGACCTCCGAGGATGTTGTCGCATCTCTGCGCCGGTGGAGCGAGCATTCAAGCCTTGGAAAATCGACCTTCGCCAACATTGAGTCCATCGAGGCGAAGGGGCCGTACGCCGTGGAATTCCTTCTGAAGAAACCGGACGCCGTTTTCCTTGTCTCCCTGGCGACTCCGGGCGCAGGCGCCATCATTGTTCCGGCGGAGATAGCCTCCGAGGCCGGAGAGCGTCCGATGCGCGAACTTGTGGGAACGGGTCCCTTCCAGTTCGTCGAGTGGCAGCCGAACCGCTTCATCAAGATGAAACGGTTCGACACGTACGCGGCGAGAAGCGAGGAGCCGAACGGCTTCGGCGGCAGAAAGACGGCGTACGCCGACGAAATCCACTACTCGTTCGTGCCGGACAAGACCGTCCAGTCGGTCGGAGTCGAGGCCGGGGATTTCGACTACGCCTATGCAGTGGATTCGGAGGAGTATGAACGTCTCAAGGAGACTCCCGGTGTCCGGGCCGTCGTCTCGCCGCCGCGCGCATGGCTGGCCTTCATCCTGAACACCAGGGAGGGCGTCCTGTCCGATGTCCGGATTCGCAGGGCCATGCAGGCCGCGCTCGACATGGAGCCCATTCTGCTTATTTCGAGAGGGCACCCCGATGTCTGGCGGATGGATCCGAGCCTTCATCAGAAGGAGACGATCTGGTGGAGCGACAAGGGGAAGGAACTCTACAACCAGAAGAACGCGGACAAGGCGAAGGCGCTTTTGAAAGAGGCGGGTTATACCGGACAGCCGATCCGATGGATGGCGAGTTACGAGGGGTACTACAACGCGGTGCTCGTGGCGAAAAGCCAGCTGGAGGCGGCAGGGTTCGTGATCGATCTCAACCGTTTCGAGCCGGCGACCGAGGCATCGCGCCGAAGGAACTCCGAACTGTGGGACGCGAGCATCACCGGATATACGATGAGAGGAGATCCTCTCCTCAACACGTTCTTCAACTCCGCCGTTCCCGGATGGTGGGTCAACGAGGAGGTGGAGCAGCTCAAGCGCGATCTGGGGCTTGAGACCGATTTCGACAAGCGCTACGCGATGGTCGAGAGGATCCAGGAGCTGTTCTACGAGGACGCCCCCTACATCAAGATCGGTGATTACGCCACCCTTCGGCTTCTCCACGAGCGGGTGAAGAACTTCAAGAACCTGAGCGATATTTTCTTCTGGAACGTCTGGCTCGAGAACTGATTCCCGGACGCACGCCGTTCTCCGCGGCATCGCACCGCCGCGGAGAACGGCCGGAAGGATCCTTATAACCGAGGAGGGTACCTCTTGCGGAGATACATTCTGAAACGCATTCTCGCTCTGCTCCCCGTCATGCTGGTGGTGGCTTCCGTGGTCTTCGGCATCCAGCACATGACTCCCGGCAACCCCGCGGAGATCATCCTGGGAGAGGAGGCCACACAGGAGCAGGTCCGGGCGCTCGAAGAAAAGATGGGACTTGACCGCCCCTTCATCGTACAGCTGGGGCGCTGGTTCGGCCATCTTCTGCAGGGAGATCTCGGCGAGTCGATCTACTACCAGAAGCCGGTGCTCTCGATCGTGCTCGGTCACGCCCTCCCGACGATCCAGCTGACCCTGCTGGCCCTGACGGTGACCATCGCGCTCGGACTTCTGATGGGGGTCTTCGCTGCGGCGTTCCATAACACGCTCCTTGACAACGCGCTCATGTTCATCGCCTCGATCCAGCTTTCTCTTCCCATATCCTGGATCGGTCTCGTCCTGATGCTCGCCTTCTCGCTGCACTACCGGATTTTCCCCGTATCGGGCTACGTCGCATTTTCGGAGGGACCGCTTCAGAGCATCCTCTACCTGACGCTGCCCGCACTGGCACTGGGCGCGGGAGCGGCGGCGAGACTCGCCAGGATGACCCGGTCGAGCATGCTGGAGATTCTTCGAAGCGACTACATCATGACGGCAAGGGCGAAAGGGCTCGGCGAGATGCCGGTTCTCTTCAAGCATGCCCTGAAAAACGCCGCTGTTCCGATACTGACCGTCATCGGCCTCTCCATGGCGAACATGCTGGGAGGCGCGGTCGTCTCCGAACAGATATTCGGCATTCCGGGGCTCGGCAAACTCCTCATCTTCTCCGTGTTCAACAGGGACTACCCGGTCGTTCAGGGCGTAGTGCTCTACATCGCGTTCATCTACATCCTCATCAACCTGACGATCGACATCCTGTACGCCTGGATCGACTCCAGGATCACCTACGGGTAGGGAGGGGGAGCCGGAGATGGAGACCTTGAAAAAGAACAGCGGTCCTGTGATGGCCGAAAACCCGGCGGCGGTCTACCTGGGTGAACTCAAATCGATGGGGAGGAGGCTTCTTCGAAACAAGGGGGCCACGCTCGGAGGAATCATTCTCCTTTTCTTCATCGCCGCCGCCCTGGCCGCCCCCCTGCTCTCGCCGCACGATCCCGGCGTCATCAACGCGTTGGCGAAGCTCCGCCCCCCTTCTTCGACCCACTATTTCGGGACGGACGGGCTCGGGCGGGACATCTTCAGCAGGGTGCTCTTCGGTGCGCGGTTGTCGCTCCAGGTAGGGGGGATGGTCATCGTCACCTCGACGCTCCTCGGCATCCTCTTCGGACTGGCCGCAGGGTACTACCGGAAACTCGACAATATCATCATGAGGGTTCTCGACGGTTTCATGGCGTTTCCGTCGATCATCCTCAACATCGGCATCATGGCGGCACTCGGACCGAGCATCCGCAACGTCGTCATCGCGCTGACGTTCAGCTATTCTCCGAGAATGGCGCGAATCGTCCGCGGCGCGGTGCTGGTGCAGAAGGAGCAGCAGTACGTGGAAGCGGCAAGGGTCCTCGGAGCGGGGGATTTCCGCATCCTGATGCATATCCTCCCCAACTGCATGGCCCCGATCATCGTGCAGGCGACGATGATCTTCGCCTATGCCATCCTCGCGGAAGCGTCCCTCAGCTTCCTCGGCGTCGGCGTTCCGCCTGAAATTCCAAGTTGGGGGAACATCCTGGCCCAGGGGAGGAACTTCATCCGGAGGGCTCCGTGGATCACGCTGTACTCGGGTATCATCATCTCCGCTGCGGTTCTTTCGGTGAACCAGTTCGGAGACGGCCTGAGGGATATTCTGGACCCGAAGCTGAGACGATAGTTTCGAAAGAGAACGCACTGCCGGGGAGGATGTCATGGAGAAGAACAAGTATCTTTACGGTGAGCTTACGTGGCCCGAGGTGAACGAGGTCGTCGAGCAGGGCAGGGTTGCGATCGTGCCGATCGGAACGATCGAGGACCACGGGTACCATCTGCCCATCGAAGCCGACAACATCATCGCCAATGAGGTAGCCAAGAGGGCTGCCGAGCAGATTCCGGAGGACGTTGTCGTTCTTCCCGCGGTACCCTACGGAATCAACTGTCATCATTTCGATTTCCCCGGGGCAATCGACATTCCGGGGGACGTCTTCATCGGCTTTCTGATGGGGATTACGAAGAGTCTCGCCCATCATGGATTCCGGAGGATAATCCTTCTCAACGCGCACGGCTCGAACAAACACTACGTGGGTATTACTGCAAGGAGGACGGTCCTGGAGACGAACGCGCTCTGCGTGGCGACCACTCCCCTGATGCTGACGGGGAGCGAAGCCGTCTCGAAGATCCGGAAGTCGGGACCCGGAGGCATCAGCCACGCCTGCGAGCAGGAGACGTCGATGCTGCTCCACATCTGCCCGGAACTGGTGCAGATGGACAAGGCCGTCAAGGAATACTCGCTTCAGGAGTCCGATTTCTACGGAATCGACGTGGGGAAGACGAAGGTGGAGTTCATGGACTGGTGGTCCCGTATGAGCGAATCGGGCGTCGTGGGGGATCCCACGGTGGCCGACGCGGAGACGGGAAAGGCGTTCCTCGACGCGGCCGTGGAGAGTCTCGTCGCCTTTGTCCGCGAATACAAGCACTGGAAGATCGGGGAACGGAAAGACCATCACTGAGTTTTTTCAGAACACTTCGAGCCGGGAAGGTCGTATGGAGGCATCGTATTTCCAAACGGAGGGGATTCCGTGGAATGGTACCCGGGAGAGCGGAGCGGCAATAATAGCGCTTCACATCGCTCTCTTCAATTTCCGAAGAAAGGAGGGGCTGGGAACGAGGCAGTGTTCTTTGCAACGGATCCCCGTCAAAAGACGCTCTTGATGAAAGCTCTCTTTCCGCGACGTTTTCGGCATTGACCAGATCGGTCGTTGATACACAATCCGAAAAAATAAAGGAGGAAACTGTTCATGAAAAAGAGAACTTTGACGCTCGCGCTCATTGGTATTCTGCTGTTCGCGGCCCCCGGGCTCGCCGACACCTTCATCACCATCGGAAGCGGCGGCGTGGGCGGGACGTACTACCCCCTCGGCGGAGCCATGGCCGAAGTGCTGACCAATGCGGGCATAGGTGTCCGGGCGACGTCCCGCTCAACCTCGGCTTCCCGTGAGAACTGCCGTCTCGTGGCGTCCGGAAGGGCCCACATCGGCATGACCATGGGGTCCGCGCTCTACCAGGCGATCACCGGTACCGAGGCCTTCGAGCCGGACGGCAAGCTCCCCCTGCAGATCCTCATGAGCATGTACCCCGCGCCGCAGCACCTCGTGACGGTGAGGGGAAGCGGTATCACCAAGCTCGAGGAAATCAAGGGAAAGAGAGTCTCCGTGGGCGCTCCCGGAGGCGGCGACCAGATCCTCACCAATCTCATCCTGGCCGCGGCGGGCATCGATCCTGAAAAGGACTTTTCGAGACAGCAGCTCACCCAGCCCGAAGGCGTTATGGCGCTGAAGGACGGCAACGTCGACGCGGTCTTCTGGAACTTCGCGGCTCCCGGTTCCGCAGTGCTCGAAGTGGCGGCCCAGCGCGATGTCGTTCTGATTCCGCTCGAGGAAGATCTCGTGCAGAAGATCATCGAGGCGAACCCCTTCCTCATCCCCTACACGATCAAGGCCGGAACCTACGAGAGCATCCGGGAGGACGTCCGGACGATCGCCGACAGCAACTATCTCGTCGTGAAAAACGATATGGATCCGAAGCTCTCCTACGATCTCGTGAAGACGATCATCGAGAATCGCGACAAGTTCATGAACATCACCACGCAGGCCGCACACTTCGTTCCCGAATCGGCAAGCGTTGGTATCACAGAGTTCGCGGCGGGGGCGAAGAAGTACTTTACAGAACAGGGAGTCGAGATGAAGTAAGCGAAGCGTAAAAAACGCTTGAATGCGCGCACGGTGCGCCGTATGGTTTCCGGTCGCCCCCCCGGGAGCGGCCGGAAACTCCCCGAACGTTAAATTCGCTCCGTCTGGAGGTCTGCATATGACGATTGAAAACAATCCGCCCGTGGAACAGAATTCCCCGCCTCTCCAGAAAGAGATTGTCGAGGGAAGAAAGCGCGAGCTTTCAGGGTGGCAGTACTGGGTGGTGGCGGGCATCGCGCTCTCGGCGTCGCTCTTCCACCTGTATACAGCGGCTTTCGGTCTTCTTCCGGCGATGTATCAGAGAGCCGTCCACTGGATGTTCATGGGAAGCCTCGTCTTTCTGCTCTATCCGGCGACGAAGTCCCGCCCGAAGAACAAGATCGATCTTTGGGACTGGGTGTTCGCCGGCATGGTGGTTGCCGGCTGTCTGAATATCCTTCTCAACTGGAACGCGATCGCGATGCGCGAAGGGATGCCGATCCCCTCCGACATCTATCTCGGCGTCATGATGGTGGTGCTCGTCATCGAGGGAGGGCGCCGCGCGATGGGGTGGCCGCTGCCCATCGTCGCTATTCTCGCGACGATGTACGCACTTTTCGGACCGTACTTTCCCGGTATCCTGGGTCACGGAGGTTTCCCGATAGAAGAGCTGGCTCCCTTCCAGTACCTGAGGACCGACGGTATCTTCGGAGTGCCTCTTGGTGTTTCGGCCTCGTTCATCTTCCTTTTCGTCCTTTTCGGCGCGATACTGAGCGTCTCGGGAGCGGGGCAGTTTTTCATCGACCTCTCTCTCGCCCTTACCGGACGCAGCCAGGGAGGCCCCGGCAAGGCTGCGGTCGTGGCGAGCGGCCTCATGGGAACGGTCTCGGGCAGCTCGGTGGCGAATGCCGTGACGACGGGCGCCTTTACAATTCCCCTCATGAAGAAGGCCGGCTTCAGTCCGGCGTTCTCCGGCGCCGTGGTGGCCGCATCATCGACGGGAGGGCAGGTCATGCCGCCCGTCATGGGAGCGGCGGCGTTCATCATGGCCCAGTTTCTGGGGATCTCGTACTGGGATATCGTGGTGGCGGCGGCCATTCCGGCGACGCTCTATTTCATCTCCATCGTCGCGATGGTGCACTTCCGGGCGGGAAAGCTGGGCATCAAGAATTTCTCCGCCGAAACTGCGCCGCGCGTCGGCAAGGTTCTCAGGGAAGGGTGGCACCTTCTGCTCCCCATCATCACGCTCGTCGTTTTCCTGGCCTACGGCTACTCCGCCGTGAAGGCGGTCTTCTGGTCGATCGTGCTGATGGTCGCTGTCTCCTGGTTCGGCAAGGCAGAGTACAGGATGACGCCGAAGCGCATTCTGGACGCTCTCATCAACGGCGGTTTGGGCGCGATAGAAGTGGCGGCCGCATGCGCCTGCTCCGGCCTCGTCATAGGCGTCATCGGCATCACCGGCGTCGGCCTGGCGTTCTCCTCCTTCGTCATCAGCCTTTCGGGAGGAGTGCTTCCGATGGCCCTGATGCTCACGATGGTCGGCTCGATCATCCTCGGCATGGGCGTTCCGACCACGGCGCAGTACATCATCACCTCGACTCTCGCCGCTCCCGCGCTCTTTCAGATGGGAGTCCCGCTGATGTCGGCGCACCTTTTCTGCCTCTACTTCGGCGTGCTGGCCGATGTGACGCCTCCCGTGGCGCTCGCGACCTACGCGGCAGCCGGAATCGCCAGGAGCAACGCGATCAAGACGGGGTTCACGGCGCTGCTGACCGCGATGGCGGGTTTCCTCGTCCCCTATATGTTCATCTATAATAATCATCTGCTCTTCCAGGGGAATCTCTTCCAGATCGTCTTCGCCTTCGGAACGGCGCTGATGGCTATCATCGGTCTCGCGGCGGCGGTCCAGGGCTACTACTTCTCGGCGCTTACAATTTTTGAGAGGGCTCTGCTTCTGGTGGTCCCTTTCCTGCTCATTGTTCCGAACATCGTCACCGATGTCATCGCACTTGCAATTCTCGTGGGAGTCTTTCTGCTGCAGAAGAGGAAAGCGGCGGTGCATGCTCGAAAAGCGGCGCCGTCCGATGCTTCTCAATCTTAAGGAGGTGTCTTGTATATGGCGAAAAAGCTTATCAAGCCCGTCATGTCCGCCGAGGAGGCCGCAACGCACATCAAACCCGGCTCCTCGCTCATGGTGGGTGGATTCAACTATGCGGGCGTCCCGTACACCCTGATCGACGCTCTCGTGGCGCAGGGAACGGACAACCTGCACCTCATTGCGAACGATACCATGTACGCCAACGAACAGCACCCGGAGGGGATCGGCCACGGCAAGCTCGTGGTCAACGGGCAGTGCCGGAAGGTGACCGCGTCGCATATCGGACTGAACAAGGCGACGCAGAGGCTGTTCAACGAGGGAAAGCTCGAACTTGAGCTTGTCCCGCAGGGATCCTTCGTGGAGCGCATCCGCTGCGGAGGGTTCGGGCTCGGCGGATTCCTCACGCCGACAGGCGTAGGAACCATCCACGAAGAGGGAAAACAGGTTCTGGAAGTGAACGGAAAGAAATATATTCTTGAACTTCCGCTGAAAGCCGACGTGGCGATCATCCGAGGATACAAGGCCGACCGGTGGGGGAATCTGACCTACTTCGGCACGGGGAGGAACTTCAACCCCGCAATGGCGACTGCGGCCAAACTGGTCATCGCCGAAGTCGACGCGGTTCTTCAGCAGGGAGATATCAACCCCAACGACGTCGTCACTCCCGGAATGCTCGTCGACATACTCGTTCTGAAAGGAGACGGATACTATGCTTCCCGTACTTGATGAAGAAGTTATCCGCCACAGGGTAGCGAAACGAATCGCGCTCGATTTTGAAGACGGGGCCGTGGTCAATCTCGGCATCGGTATCCCGACTCTGGTTTCGGACTATCTTCCGGAGGATGTGCACGTTCTGCTGCAGACGGAGAACGGCGTCGTCGGGGCAGGGCCGAAGCCCGAAGTGGAAGACCTCCGGTTCATCGGGGCCGGTGGGCGTTGTCTCTCCCTCCTGCCCGGCTCGTGCCTTGTTGCCAGCGATACGAGCTTCGGGCTCATCCGGGGGGGACACCTCGATGCGACGGTGCTCGGAGCGCTCGAGGTCGACAGCCATGCAAATCTCGCCAACTGGATGATCCCCGGTAAGATGGTCCCCGGCATGGGAGGGGCAATGGACCTGGTCACCGGCGCCAAGGCCGTCTATGTCGCCACGACCCACTGCGACAAGAAGGGACGCCCGAAGCTCGTCAAGGAGTGCACGCTTCCGCTTACCGGCAAGGGGGTCGTGAGCGTCGTCGTCACAGAATTCTGCGTCATGCGGAAGATCGACGGAAGAATGGTGCTCTGCGAGATCGCCCCCGAGGTGACCCAGGAGGAACTGAAGGCGGACACCACCATGGATTACGATGTCTCGCCGGATCTTGCCCCGATGAAGGGCATCGAGTGACAGGAAAGGACAGACCGATCATGGGAAAACCCGTTATTTTAAGCGCGTGCAGAACGCCCGGCGGAAAGTTCGGCGGGTCGTTGAAAGGTTTGGAGGCTCCAGACCTCGGAGCGTCGGCTCTTGCGGAGGCAGTGAAGCGTTCGGGAGTCGATCCCGAGGATATCGGCGAGGTCATCCTGGGGAACGGATGGCAGTCCGGCGTCGGCGCCAATCCGGCTCGAATCGCCCTGTACCGGGCCGGACTGCCCCAGGCCATACCGGCTTTCACCATCAACAAGCGCTGCGGTTCGAGCCTCAAGACCGCCATGCTCGCGGCGGATAAGATCCGTCTCGGCGACATGGTCGCGGTCGCGGCGGGAGGTATGGAGAGCGCTTCCAATACGCCGTACATTCTTCCCGATGCCCGCTGGGGGTACCGGATGGGCGAGAAGAAGGCCCTCGATGCCCTCCACAAGGACGGATTCCACTGTCCCCTTGCCGACATGCTGATGGGCGCGACTGCGGAGGTTCTGGTGGAGGAGTACTCCATCAGCAGGGAGGAACAGGACGCGTATGCCCTGAACAGCCACCGGAAGGCTGTCGCGGCCATCGAAGGAGGATTCTTCGCCGACGAGATCGTTCCCGTCCCGCTGAAGGACAAAAAGAAGGGGACCATTCTCTTCGACACGGACGAGATCCCGCGGAGCGACACCACGATCGAGTCGCTGGCGAAGCTTCCCGCCATTTTCAAGAAGGACGGGACAATCACCGCCGGATCAAGCTCGGCTCTCTGCGATGCCGGAAGCGCCTATATCGTGGCGGACAGCGACTGGGCGGCGGCGAACGGCTATACGCCTCTGGCCGAGATTATCGGTTATGCCTCGGGCGCCCTCGACGCGGTGCACATGGGACTCGGCCCGATCGTCGCCGTGCCGAAGGCGCTCGCCATGGCGGGAATGTCGCTGGAGGACATGGAGATCATCGAGATCAACGAGGCCTTCGCCGCCCAGATTCTCGCCTGCCACAGGGAGATGAAGTTCGATATGGAAAAACTGAACCCCTGCGGCGGAGCCATCGCACTGGGACACCCTATCGGCGCGACGGGCGGGAAGATCCTCGCTACTCTGATGTACTCGCTGAAGCGTCAAAAGAAAGAGGTCGGCATTGTCAGCGCGTGCATCGGCGGCGGCCAGGGCGTCGCGATGGTGCTGAAGAACCTGTAGGACGGAATTTGAGTTGCAGTCAAGGCGGGAGGCTTCGAAAAGAAGTCCTCCCGCCTTGTGTATACAGATAAAGGCTTTTTCGATCGCAGTTCCAAAGCTTGCAAAAGCGGTTCGGATGGGCGATAATATACGCGAAAAAGCAGTTTTTTCTGTCGTAATATGAAGAGCCGACAGGGCCCCGGATCGTATCCGTGGCCTTGTGTATTGTTTCGCTTTTCGTTGTCGAGAGGGGGGATAGCTGTGAGCAGAGCCTTTATCAAGGAAAACGAGGATCAGGAGAGCTACCTGGAGTGGCAGAAACTTCTCCGGGACAGGGAGGAGCTATTGCGGATCCTGGAGAAAAAGAAAAAATACCTTCAGGATGATCCTGCCGCTGCGACGATACCCGAGGAGAAACGCCGCGAGATGATTGCAAAATACGATGAGGAGGCGGACGAGACCCGACGCCTTCTTGAGGAGATGCTGGCGGAAACGAAGATAACCTGAGTCCGTGCGCCGGTTTCGAATTTCGGAAGCCGCCGGAAAGCGTGTGCAGCATACCGCTGCGCCTCTTTCCGGCGGTTTCCTCGTTATGTACCGGCTGGAATGACCGGAATGACCGGAATGACCGGTTTCCGGCGGCGTCGCTTTGCGCAAATATGGCGAAGACTACTGATCAATCGAAAATTGAAAGTATGATACCATACCTTCAAGAGTATCCGAGGGGGTGTGAGTATGGACAGAAGAGAGTTTTTGAAGAGAAGCCTTGCGATGAGTGTGGGCGGAGCCGCACTGCTGGTCCCGGGGAGCGTGAAGCGCGTCTTCGCCGCTTCCGGCAAGCTGCCCGGTCTTGCCGCGGTTCGAGGAGGCGAACCGGGCGCGATGTTCGACCGGGGCGTCGCTGCCCTTGGAGGATTGGAGCGTTTCGTGAAGAAGGGGCAGACGGTGGTTCTCAAGCCGAACATGTCATGGGACGTTCCCCCGGAGCTGGCGGCGAACACGAACCCGGAACTGGTCGAGAGAATCGTGAAGCGGTGTCTCGAAGCGGGAGCGTCGAAGGTCTATGCTTTCGACCATACCTGCGACCTGTGGCGGAACTGCTACGTGAACAGCGGTATCGAATCGGCTGTGAAACGGGCCGGCGGAATAGTCTCACCGGCGGAGGCGTCGCGATACTATCAGAAGGTCTCGATCGCGGGAGCGAAGTCGCTGAAGGAACCGTCCGTCCACGAGCTCCTGCTGGAATGCGACGTCTTCATCAATGTCCCGGTACTCAAGCACCACGGCGGCGCAGGGATCACGATGGGAATGAAGAACCTGATGGGGACTGTCTGGAACCGCAGAGAACTGCATTCCAAGGGGTTGCACCAGTGCATCGCCGACCTGAGTCTTTTTCGGAAACCGGATCTTACGGTCATCGACGCCTACCGGGTGATGACCCGCAACGGCCCGAGAGGAACGTCGGAGCGTGACGTCACGGTGATGAAGGCGCAGATACTCTCAACCGACATTGTGGCCGGAGATACGGCCGGCGCGCGGATTTTCGGAATCGACCCGCAGAATGTCGGCCATATCCGAATCGGTGCGGATCAGGGCGCAGGTACGATGGACCTCGACTCGGTGGGCGTGGAGCGTATCGCGCTGTGACGACGCGGAAGAGGGCGGGCGGAGTGCGGAAGACCCGCAGTCTTCTCTCTTTGATCGTACTCGCGATTTTTATTTTCTTCTTTCTTTTCTTCGCCGGAGAGAGCGGAGGCGGGCTTCCCTGGTTCCAGGCCGTTCCCGCTTCTCTTCGATGGTGGGGGGGCGGGATTCTCCTCGCAGCGAGTGCAATCCTCGCCGGAAGGGTCTACTGTTCGGTACTCTGCCCGTTGGGAACGCTTCAGGAGCTGATCTGGCGGTCCGGGCGCCGTCCTCGATCCTATGTCCGCCCTTCGGTGCTCCGGTACTGGATTCTCGGCGGCGTTCTCCTCTCAGCCGGGGTCGGGTACATGCTGCCGCTGGCCGGCTTCGATCCGTACGCAGCTTTCGGACGGGGGATAACCCACCTGCTGCGGCCGATTGTGCTCGGAGGAAACAATCTCCTTGCAACCGCTCTGGAAGAGCGGGGGACCTACAGTCTCCTCCACCGGATCGCTCAGCCCTCTCTCCTTCCGGAGCTGGTGCTCGGAACGGCGCTCTTTTTCACGCTTTTAGCGTTCTGGGCCTTCTTCCGAGGGCGTCCTTTCTGCGATGCGATCTGTCCGGTCGGGACATTCCTGGGACTCTTCTCCGCAGCACCCTTGGCGTCGATCCGATACGAAGGGGAGAAGTGCGTATCGTGCGGCATGTGCGAGACCGTCTGTCCGGAAGGGTGCATCTCGGCAGCGGAGCGCCGGATCGAGACTGATCGCTGCGTCCTCTGCTTGCGCTGTTTGGAGAAGTGCCCGGCGGGAGCTCTCCGTTTCGGTCTCGCGGCGGTGAACGAGGGGCTTGGCAGGAGGAGGGTGCTCCGCTCCGGACTGGGGGCCCTGGCTGCTTTCGCCGTGTTCCTGCGGGCCAAGCGTCCGGACGGCACGATACCTGCCGCGGCTGCGTCGTGGGACGAGAGGCTCCCGATATCGCCGCCGGGCTCCAGGAGTCACGGCAACTTCACGGAAAAGTGCGTCGCATGTACGGCCTGCGTTTCGGCGTGTCCCGCGGGTATTATCCGTTCCTCGCTGACCGCTTGGGGTGCGAAGGGAATCTTCCAGCCGGAACTCGACTTTTCGCGGGGCTACTGCCAGTTCGGATGTGTCGCGTGTTCTCTGGCATGCCCCACCGGGGCCATAGAACCTCTCCTCCTGGAGGAGAAACAGAAGATCGCGGTCGGGAAGGCGCGATTTCTGCAGCGCAACTGTATCGTACGGAAATACGGCCAGGCATGCGGCGCATGTTCGGAACACTGTCCGACACAGGCGGTCCGGATGATCCCTTTTCGCGGAGAGCTGACGATACCGGAGGTCGACACCTCTCTCTGCTTGGGGTGCGGCGCATGCGAATACGCCTGTCCGGAGACGCCGAAGGCGATCACGGTCTCGGGCATCGCCGTTCACGGGCGAATTCGCGAACGGGAAGAAGAGGACGGAAAGGGGCCGGTCGTCGCTCCGCTGGAGGAATTCCCGTTTTGATCGTGTCGATTGAGAGGAGGAACGTGTCGTGAATCTTGGAATGGGCGAAATTCTGCTGTTGCTCGCGCTCGCCCTGCTGCTCTTCGGAGCGAAGCGCCTGCCCGAAGTGGGCAGGGCCGCCGGCAGCGCTCTCAGGGAGTTCAAGAAGGGACTTGAATCAGGAGAACCATCCGAAAAGAAGGCGGCGGAAGAGAATGGAGAGGACGACGGGAGTAAATAGCGGCGACTTCCTGGACCACCTCGAAGATTTGCGGCGGAAGATTCTCTCCGTCCTGGTATTCTTCTGCTGCGCGACGGCGCTGCTCTTCATCTTCTCGGAGAGGGCGCTGCTCTTTCTTCAATCGCCGCTGAAGGGGCTTGAAGTATCACTGTACTACTTCAAACCGTACGAGAAGTTCCTTACCTACATGAAGCTCTCCTTCTGGGGGGGCGTGGCGCTGAGCGCGCCCCTCGCACTCCTCCAGGCGGGTCTCTTCGTAATGCCCGCTCTCCGGAAGAACGAAATCAAGTATCTGGTGCTCGCCGGAGCGGTCGTTCCCGTCCTCTTTATTGCGGGAGCCGCATTCGCCTACCGGATCATCGCTCCTCTCGCGCTCCGCTTCTTTCTCTCCTTCGGAGCGGGGGACAACGTGCTCCCCCTCTGGGGGTTCGGCGACTACGCATCCTTTCTCTTCGCCATGCTGCTGGCTGCGGGGCTGCTCTTCCAGGCTCCGCTTCTCCTGCTTCTCTTCATCGCCTGCGGCGTCGTCTCCGTCTCAGCCGTCGCCCGCCTGCGCCCCTGGATCATCCTCGGCATCGCCCTCGCTGCGGCGCTTCTGACTCCGCCGGACGTGGTTTCGCAGATCCTGCTCGGAGTTCCTCTCTACCTTCTCTTCGAACTGACCCTCGCCATAGGACGCCTGCTGGGCCGCTGACGGGCGCTACGCCGACGTCGCGCTCTCGTCCGGATGGTACCTGGTGATCAGCACCACGGAGAATATGATCACTGCGGCCGCTCCGAGCATGGGCAGCGTGATCGTCTCGTTTCCCAGGGACCATCCGAGGAAGATGGCCACCACGGGATTTACGAAGGTGTGCGTGATCACGCGCGAGGCCCTGTCCACCTTAAGAAGCCAGAGAAACGCGGTGAATCCTATCAGCGAGCCGAAGACAACCAGGTAGGAGAGCGCGAGCATCGATTTGAGCGAGACAGCGTCCATCGAGAGACGTGCCGGTTCTCCCGCGATCGTGGCGACGAGCAGCAGCAGAACGCCTCCCGCGGTCATCTGCATCGCGGTCGCGAGCAAGCCGGACTTCGCGATAGGGGCTTTCCTGGAGTAGAGCGCTCCCATGCTCCAGTTGAACGTCGCGGCGAGGACGATCAGCATGCCGAAGGTGTACTCTCCTTTCAGAGAGAGAGAGTATCCCGACTGGGAGAGGATGAGAAAGACCGTGCCGCCGAAGCCCAGCGCGACTCCGAGCGTTTCGGCTCGGGACGGTTTGCGGGACTTGAAGAAGAGCCAGTCGAAGATGACGAACCAGAGCGGTTCGATGGAGATGATGAGCGCCGCCATGGAAGAGGGAACGGTCTGCTGTGCCCAGACCACGCCGCCGTAGCCTCCGAGCAGCATGATTGCGGCGACCTTGAAAGCGGCGATATATCCGGAGAGGGTCGGGCGCTCCTGCCCGCGAAAGATACACCATGCCAGCAGGATGCCTCCGGCGAGAAAGAATCGCATTGAACCGCTGAGAAAGGGCGGGATGGTCTCCACGGTGAAGCGGATGGCGAGATAGGTGGAGCCCCAGATGATATAGAGTGCGGCATAGGCCGAAAAATAGAGCACGGGAGACGAAGTGCGGGCCGACATGACTATGACCTCCAGAATGGTTTCAAATCGTTGTGACATTATATCAGATGTTCTGAATTTCCTCCTTGCCTTACGGGCGAAGAGAACATTACGGGCGAAGAGAACTTTTCAAAGAGGTTTATTTCGCGTACAATGCAGAAGACGGTTTTATCGCTCTATGGGCGACAGGAAAAAAACGGCGAGGTGAAGGCGCGTGCTTCCGGAAAAGATGGTGAATCTCGATCAGGTAATTGCTTCCAGCCCGGTTATTGTGCTGTGGGGCGAGCCTTTTGCGCATCGTCCTGTCGATTTCATCACCAGCAACGTCGATCAATTCGGGTACACGGTTCCTGAAATGGTGCTCGAGGAAACCCCTTTCTTTTCCGTGGTGCTCCCGGATGACCGGGAGCATGTACGGCAAGAGTTCGCGGATGCAATGGAACGAGGGGATGATTTCCTGGTCAGCGACTACCGTATCGTGACACGCTCGGGGGATATCCGCTGGGTGGAGGACAGGATCGCATTTCATCGGGATGACGAGGGGCGCGCGGTCCTGTACCAGTCAAGCCTGCTGGATATCACCGACAGGAAGATTGCCGAAATGCGCCTCCGGGAGAGCGAGGAGCGTCTTGCAAGGGTGCTCGCCTCATCTCATGTCGGCGTCTGGGAATATTTGCCCGAGAGGGACGAGATCACCGGTCCGGGACGAGCCTCCATTTTCGGAATGCGGGAGCGGGAAGTCCCTGTATCGAGGAGCGCTCTCTGGGACCGGATTATTCCTCCTTCTGCCCGCGCGGATCTTGAGCGGATGTGGAGGGATATTGCCGACGGGAGACTGGAGCTTCTCGACAGGGAGCACGAGATTATTCGGGGCGACGGTTCCTCCGGGTGGGTGCTGACGAAAGGTTTTCCGGTCAGGGACGAGAACGGAGCCCTCCTCAGTATGCAGGGGGTCACCGTGGACATAACCTCGCTCAAGAATGCGGAGCGGAAACTGCTGCGGCAGAACCGGCACCTTGCGCTTCTGCACGACATCTCGCTCGCCTTCATGGAGGAGCTGGATACGGAGATGCTCGTCCGGAGAATTCTGGAGAGCGCGGTGGAGCTAGCGGGCGCCGGAAACGGCGTTATCTCGATTCTCGACGACGAGGGCAAAAATTTGATTCATCGCTGGGGAGTCGGATTTCATACCTGGTACATTGGAAAATCCCGCAACGCGGATACCGGATTTTTCGGCGAGGTCCTCCGGGAGAGGCGGATGAAGATCCTGCGGGACTACCGCACGTACGGCAACAGGATGACGGACCCCATTCTTGAGAACGTGACCACGATAATCTGCTTGCCCCTCCAAAGAGGGGGCAGGCTTCTGGGGATCATCGGAATAACGTATGTCGACGAGATTCCTGAGATCGACGAATCCCTTCCGGCACTTCTCGACCAGTTCGCCGCCTCCGCGTCCATCGCTCTGGAGAACGCCCGTCTCTACGAGGACTCCCTCCGGGAGGTGGAGGAACGGAAAAAGGCCGAGGAACGACTCCGTTTCCACCAGGCTCTCGTCGAAGCGGCGGCCGAGGGGGCGAGCTTCCTGCTCTCCCTCGAGTCGACCGACCAGGCGATGCTCTTTGCGCTGCGCGCACTCGGCGACGCGATGGACGCCCGGAGGACGGTGCTCTTCCGGAACAGCGCCGATCCGCATGACGGACTTGTAGCGGAAGTGATGAAGCGGGCCGTCGTATCCGAAGGGCAGGAGAAGATCCTCCTGCCGCAGCGATTGATATGGAAAAAAGACCTCCTGAAGCTGTATCCGCTGCTCTCGAAAGGGGTATCGTTTCATGGAAGTCTCTCGTCGATAGGAGGCGAGGACAGCCGTCTCGCCTCGCTCGATCCTTCCGTCACCGTCACGGCCATTCCGATTCTGATTAAATCGGCGTTCTGGGGGTTTCTTGTCTTGTGCTTCGATGAGGAGCGGGCTCCATTCGAGACGGACGAAATCGACGTTCTCCGGGCCGCGGCGTATAACCTTGCCGCATCGGTGATTCGTTGGGAGTCGGAGCACGAAGTAAAACAGGGGTACGAAAAACTCCGGAAGACATTCTCAGACGTCATCCGCACCATGGGGCAGATCGTCGGCAAGAAGGACCCATACACCATAGAACACCAGGAGCGCGTCGGTGTGCTCGCCTCCGCGATCGCCGGGAAGATGGGGTTTGACGAGGAGCGGTGCGAGGGAATACGGATCGCCGGACTGGTGCATGATGTCGGAAAGATCGAGATTCCCGGCGAGATCCTCAGCAAGCCGGGAAAGCTCTCCGCCATCGAGTTCGAACTCATCAAGACGCACGCCCGTTCCGGGTACGACATCCTTCGGGAGGTGGAATTCCCGTGGCCCGTGGCGGAAATCGCGCACCAGCATCACGAACGGATGGACGGCTCGGGATATCCGAGAGGGCTCAGGGGAGACGAAATACTCCCGGAGGCCCGAATTCTGACCGTGGCGGACGTTGTGGAATCTATGGTCTCCCACCGACCGTACCGCCCCTCTCTCGGTATCGAGGCGGCAAGGAAGGAAATCGTGGCGAAACGGGGAGTTCTGTACGACCCGGAAGTGGTGGACGCTTGCCTGGCGCTTCTTGAGGAGCGTCCCGGCATTATTCCTGTGCAGTAGCCTGTGCGGGAGAGGAGGCGGGGAACATGATGCCGAACGATTTGGTCAGCCTTGACCAGGTAGTGACTTCGAGTCCGATGGTTGTTCTGTGGGGCGCGCCCGAAGAGAGCCGTCCGGTCGAATTCGTCACCCGCAACATCTCCCAGTTCGGCTATGACGCAAAAGATATCATGGCGGGGAATATTCCCTTCAATTCTCTTTTACATGAGGAAGACATGGAACCGTTTCTGGCAGCCTTCCGCAACGGACTGAACGGACCGGGCCCCGGCCTGCGGATCGAATACCGTATCATCACGAAAAGCGGAGATGTCCGATGGGTCGAGGACCGATCGGTCTTTCACCGCGATGAGACGGGGAAGGTCGTGGCATACCAGGCGAGCCTTCTCGACATCACCGACAGAAAGGGCGTCGAGGCGAGTTTCCGCCGGAGCGAGGATCGGCTGGGGCGTGTTCTGAAAGCCTCCAAAATCAGCCTGTGGGAGTATTTTCCGGAAAAGGACGCAACGATCGCAATCGGCAGGGGAGTCCTGTTCGGAGACGAAGAGAATCAAGATCGCCTCATTCCGCGGAAGGAACTGTGGGACAGGGTCGTGCCGCAGCACGCGCGGGGGGCGCTGGAGGAACGGCTGAAGAATATCCTCTCCGGACGAAATGATTTTTTCGAGTACGAGACCGAGACAATCCGTTCCGACGGAACGAGAGGATGGATGCTCTCGAAATGTTTTCCTGTCCGCGGGGCGGACGGCAACGTGCTTCGCTTGCCGGGACTCAATATCGACATCACCCGGTTGAAGGAAACGGAGCTGGAGATCGTTCGGCGGAACGACCGTCTTGCACTGCTGCATTCCCTGTCGCTCGCCTTCATGGAGGAGATCGATACCAAAGAGCTGCTTCGGCGCATTCTCGAAAAGGCTGTCGAGCTCGCCGGTACAGAACACGGGAGGATCTCCGTCCTGGAGCCGGGTGGGAGGGAGTTTCGGCTTATCCTCGGAGTGGGGGTCATGGCCTCGATGGTCGGGGAGACCCGTCCGAGCGATGCCGGCCTGGCAGGAGAAGTGCTGAAAAAGAAAGCGCCCGTAGTGATACATGACTACCGGACTTTTTCCCGGCGGATCGACGATCCCCGCCTGGCGGGACTGGGTACCGTGATCGGGCTGCCGCTTTTTCAGGGCGGGAATTTTTTTGGTGTTCTCTCCGTAGCCTACTGCAAGGTGATCCCTGTTTTCGACGACGGCTTCCTCTCCCTTCTCGAGCAGTTCTCGGGAGCGGCCTCGATCGCGCTGGAAAACGCGCGCCTCTACGAGATGTCGCGCAGGGAGCTCGAGGACCGTACGAAAACGGAGAGACAGCTCCGCTCCCATGCGAAGCTGGTGGAAGCCGCGGCATACGCCTCGGGAGCGCTCCTCTCGTCGAACCGTACGGAAGACGCCCTGCCGCGGGCCCTTCTTTCGCTCGGGAAAGCCGTGAACTCTTGCGAGACGGTCCTGTTCCGCAATCAGGCAGAGGCCGACGGCACGATATCCGCCAGGGTGCTGGCCCGTGTCTTCCCGGCGGGAGAATGCGAAAAAACGGCCGGCGTCCCGGAGTCTTTCCCGGTACAGAAGAGCATTCCGGAGATCCACGAGTCGCTTGCAAAGGGAATTCCTTTCCATGGAACAATGGCCGCTTTCGGGAACGCCGGGACCGCATTTTCATCGTGTTGTTCATCGGTCTCGGTGACGGCGATTCCGATACGGATCCGCTCCCGTTTCTGGGGAGTCCTCGCGTTTTGTTTCCCCGGAGAACGCGGCCGGTTCAAGACCGAGGAATTCGATGTCCTCCGGGCCGCGGCCTACAATCTTGCCGCCTCGGTGTTCCGGTGGGAATCGGAGGAGCGTGTGACCGGGGGGTACGAGAAGCTCCGGAAGATCTTCACCGACGTTATCTCCACCATGGGACGGATCGTCGGAAAGAAAGATCCCTATTCCATCGAGCACCAGGAACGCGTGGCCGAACTTGCCGCCGCCGTCGCGCGGAAGATGGGGCTTGAAGAGGATGCATGCGAGAGCGTCCGGGTCACGGGGCTGGTCCACGATGTCGGAAAGATCGAGATCGCCGGGGAGATTTTGAACAAACCGGGGCGTCTTTCTCCTATCGAGTTCGAGCTCGTCAAGACGCACTCCCTTTCGGGATTCGAGATTCTCCGCGAGATCGAATTTCCGTGGCCCGTCGCGGAGATCACCTACCAGCACCACGAGAGAATGGACGGCTCGGGATATCCGAGAGGGCTGAAGGGGGACGAAATCCTTCTTGAGGCGCGAATCCTGGCGGTCGCCGACGTTGTGGAGTCGATGCTGTCGCATCGTCCGTACCGACCTTCGCTCGGCTTGAAGGCCGCGAGAGAGGAGATCGAAAAGAACCGTGGGGTGCTCTACGACCGGGACGTCGTCGATGCATGCCTTGCGCTTTTAGAGGAAACCCCCGGCATTATCACCCCGACGTAGCGCCTGTTCCTGTTCCGGAACCCGCGCGCCGCAGAGGGAACAGCGCGGCCAGGCTCCCCAGGATGAGAACCGTCACGAGAAGAAAGCAGACGAAGAACCCCTGCGGCGTGAACTCGCCAGGACGTTCCCCCGGGAAGAAGTTGATGATGATTCCCGTCCCCCACTGGAAGAGAACCGCGATGAAGATCACGATCATGTTCATTGTTCCAAGGAGCGCCCCCGTTTTCGACGTCTCCACCCGGTCTCTAACTCCCGACACTGCCTGTACGGCGACGAGGCCGTGAGTGGCGCCGATGAGCAGGCCGCACACGCCGGGAACTGCAAGAGGAAGTCCCAGCGATATGGAGCCCCACAAGGCGGCCCAAGAGACACCGTAAAAAACGGACCAGAAGCAGATCCCCCGGAACCTGTCCTCTGCGCGCCCCCAGAAGCCTCCGAGGAGCGCCGTTCCGATGAACATTCCCACGCTGATAAGAGACGCCCAGTTCCGCGCTGTTCCCGGAGGCACGCTGTATGCGGTCTGGTACCACGAGACCGCCCAGAGCCCCTGCAGGGAGAGCAGGGCTCCCGCGGACGTGGACCAGATGACGAGAAGCGCCTGAAGATAAGGGGAGTTTCGAATGATTCCCAACGCTTCCTTCAGTCGTGACGGAATGGACTGGGGTTTCTGTTCTGAAAAGGGGGAGCATCGGACGACGGGATCGAAAGACCGCTCTCTCCACAGAATCCACGCCATTGAGAGGCTCACCGCGGCAAGTCCGGCAAAGGTCGGCGAGAGCCCGAAAGAATCGAGGGCCGATCCCAGCGGTGCGACCGAGACCACGGCGCCGAGGGCACCGATGGAGATGGTCATGCTGGAGTAGAATGCGTACCGGTGGGGAGGAAATGCGGCGGCCTGGTAGACGAGAGCTCCCCCGTACATCGGCGCCAGTCCGAAGCCCGTGAGCAGTCGCCAGGCGCCAAGCGTCCACGGAGAGGGGTGCAGCACGAGAAGGAGCGTTCCCGCGGCGGTCACGGCCATCCCTCCCGCGACGACGCGAAGCGGGCCGAACCTGTCGTGCAGCGCTCCGGCGACCGATTGCATCACAGAGTAGGCGTAGTAGTAGAGGCTCGAGATGAACCCGGTAAGGGCCGCGCTCATGCCCAGCCTTTCTGCCTGTTCAGGGAGCACTACCGAGGCGGATATCCGGAAGAAAAACGAGAAGGAGTACGCGGTAACCAGGCAGAGAAACAGGAAGTGAGCGTGCCGGGAAGAAAGCATGGCGGGAGTCTCCGGACAGTCTGAATTTCTTTTTGCGTTCATTGGACGTCCTCCTTTCTCTTTTACATGGCGGGGGGACCGCTGCGGACAACGAAATGCCCGTTTCCCGGCACGGGCTGAGCCCCGCGAATAAGGAATCTTACATCAAAAACGAGGTTTTCGATAGCCTTTGCATAATTTAATCTTTTGCAGGGAAACAGGAGACCCAAGACTGCTTTTTTATCAAAAGAGCATAATATTCGCAGCCGCCCTTCAAAATACCCCCATCACCCTTCCTCGCTTTCCAATACCTCGCTTTCCAATACCTCTTGACAGAAATCGAAGGCTGAAGTAAGATAACTCTAACCAAATGTAAGGTCGATCTTACTTTTGGAAAGGAGGGGTGTCCGTGTCGGTTTCGTCGAGAATAGAGGATTACATGGAGACGATTTTCGCCATCGAAATTTCAGGGCGGGAAGCGACCGTCACCGACTTGGCCAATACGCTCGGCGTAGCCAAGGCGACAGTGGTCGCAGCCGTGCGCCGCCTTGTTGCCGCCTCCCTCGCAACGCATAAACGATATGGAACCCTTGCCTTGACGGATACCGGCCGGGCCCGTGCTCTGGACATCTATCGCAGGCACGAGCACCTCACCTTTCTGTTCCACGATGTCCTCGGCTTTGATTCAGAGCGTGCTATGTCCATTGCCTGCGCCATGGAGCACGAACTCGATGAGAAGGCGGAGGGGCGTATCCTGGGCTTTGTGGACTATCTCGTGAAAGCCAGGAGGGAAGGCCGGCCGTGGGTTCAGGACCTTCTCTCCGTGATGGGGGACGAACGGAAGCTTCCGAGACCGCTCTCGATGATACCTGTCGGAGATCGCGGCCTGATTACCCGTGTTACCGCGGGAGGAGCGCTCCGGCATCGCCTGCTTGAAATGGGGTTTGTTCCGGGAACCGTGGTGTGTCATTCCGGAATCGCTCCGCTCGGAGATCCTTTGCTTATTACTGTTCGAGGTACGGAAGTCGCCCTGCGCAAAATTGAGGCTATTTCCGTTTGGATCTGTCCCGTAGAGGATGAAATCCGCACGGCGGAATACAATGAGAAAAAGAGAGAGGGATGATTCGGCATGTGTCCACTTTCGGTGATGTCGGAAGGAGCGGAAGTGACTGTTGCCCGTTTGGTGGGCGGCGGCGAATCGATGCGGAGGCTTTCGGAGCTGGGGCTCGTTCCCGGCGCCCGTGTCCGGATTGTACAGAACGGCGGAGGCCCGCTGCTTCTGAAGCTGGGTGATTCCCGTTTTGCGCTCGGTCAGGGAATGGCGCTGAAAGTGTTCGTCGACGGAAATTGTTAGAAGATCGGGAGAAGAGCCGAAAGGTTCTTTTTTTCTGCCGGGGAAAAAGTTAGATAAGAATAACAAGGAGTGGGGGAAGATCATGGGACTGTCGTGCGGTTGTTCCAATGAAAACGAGAGAGTTTTGAGTTCCCTTTCCATCGGGGAGAGCGGCATCGTGTCGAAAGTTACCGGTGAAGCCGGTCTGAAACGACGGATCCTGGAAATGGGCCTGGTGCCGGGAACGCAGATCCGCGTCGAGAGAAAGGCGCCGCTGAACGATCCTGTCTCCGTATGGTTTCGGGGATATGAACTGAGCCTTCGGGTCGAGGAAGCGAACGCTGTCCTTGTTCGATCCGCAGGATGTGCGGGCTGTTCCGGAGGATGTGCACGATGAGCTGGACGGTTGCCCTCGCAGGAAATCCGAATACGGGGAAGACGAGCCTGTTCAATGCGCTGACGGGTGCGAGCCAGCACGTCGGAAACTGGCCGGGAGTGACCGTTGAGCGCAAGGAGGGGCGTTTCCGGTCTTCCGGGGCCGAGATGACGCTCGTCGATCTTCCTGGCATCTACAGCCTGGGAGCCGCTTCGCTCGATGAGGAGATTGCGGCGGATTTCCTTCTTCGAAATCGCCCCGATCTCGCTATCGTGGTTGCGGACGCTTCCAATCTCGAGCGGAGTCTCTACTTGGCGGTTCAGATGCTGGAAATCGGCACCCCGCTCGTCGTCGCGCTGAATATGATGGATACGGCTGCTGAGAAGGGAATTGTCATTGATGTCGAGAAGCTCTCGGCGCTTCTCGGTGTTCCCGTGGTTCCGACGGTTGCGCGCAGAAAAGAGGGGATAGAGGCGTTGAAGGAGAGGGTGGCTATCGCCCTGAAGGAGAAAAGCGGACCTCCGGAGCAGTTTTCCCTTCCGTACGGAGAAAGACTCACTCCTCTTTTCGATGACCTTGAAGCGTTCCTCACGGAAAGGGGAGAATTCCTTCCCGGCCTCTCTCCGCGAGCGACCGCGGTGAAATTCACCGAAGGGGACAGGGTAGTCCTCGCAGCGGCAGATGCCAAGGGCTTCCGGAATGGGATGGAAGACCTGGTCGCAAAGAAGGGGAAAAAAATCGAGGACGAGCTGGGGTACGATCTCCAGACGGCAGTGATCGAGAGACGCTGGGGCTTTGTCTCGGGCGTGACGGCCGAAGCGGTGCAGCGTGATCTGTCGCTGAAGGCACGTCTCTCCATCTCCGACCGGATCGACCGGGTCGTGACATCAAGGTCGCTTGGACTTCCTCTCTTTTTCCTGGTGACGTGGGCTATTTTCCGCCTGACGTACGCGCTCGGCGATCCTCTCGTGGAATTCCTGGAAGGGTTTTTCGAAGTGCTTGGAGAGCATGCAGGCGAATTCCTGGCTTCGGCGGGGGCTTCCGAAATCATTTCGTCGTTTGTGCAGGATGGACTCGTCGGCGGTCTGGGGTCCGTGGTGGTCTTCTTTCCGCACATCTTCATCCTCTTCGCCTTCATCGCGCTTCTTGAGGATTCCGGATACATGGCGCGGGGGGCATTCGTCATGGATCGGGTCATGCATCTCATGGGACTGCACGGAAAGAGCTTCATCCCGATGCTGATGGGCTTCGGCTGCAACGTTCCCTCAATCATGGCGACCAGGATTCTTGAACAGCCGCGCGACCGGATGATCACGCTCCTCGTTCTTCCGTTCATGAGCTGTTCGGCACGGCTGCCGGTCTTTGTGCTCTTCGCGGGGATCTTCTTCGGAGCGCACGCGGGAACGGCGGTCTTTTCCCTCTACGTGCTCGGCATCGTCGTGGCCGTGCTCGCCGCGAAGGTGCTCGGCAGCACACTCTTCAAGGGAGAGTCCTCGCAGCTCGTCATGGAGCTGCCTCCATACCACGTTCCCTCCTTCAGCATGGTGCTTCGGCACGCCTGGGAGCGCGGATTCCTCTTCCTGCAGAAGGCCGGAACGTACATCCTGCTCTCGGTGATCGCGGTCTGGCTCCTGGCGAGCTTTCCATGGGGCGTTGAGTACGGCTCCTCGGAGAGCTTCGTCGGCCGTATCGGCCATGTGCTTGCTCCGTTCTTCGCTCCGGCAGGTTTCGGCTTCTGGCAGGCAGCGGTCGCGCTCTTCTTCGGCTTTCTCGCAAAAGAAGTGGTCGTCGGAACACTCGGCGCCCTTCTCGGCGCAGGGGAAGCCGGGCTTGCCGCTGCGCTTCCGGTTCTTTTCACACCGCTCTCGGCATACGCCTTCCTAGTGATGGTGCTTCTGTATGTTCCCTGCGTCGCTGTCGTGGCGGCATTCCGGAGGGAGACGGGAAGCTGGCGATGGACTTTCTTCATGGTCGCTTACACGACGCTGATCGGGTACGGCGGCGCCGTTCTGGTCTACCAGGGAGGAAAACTACTGGGTTTAGGGTAAGTATTTTCCTCATCGGCATTTCTACTGAAATAGCGGCCGGGGCTTTCCGTTTGCGGAGAAACGGGAAGCCCCGGCCTTTTCAATATGATACAATACGCCATGGCTGAAAAAAGGTCCCGGAACCTCTCCGGGCCTTTACAGCCCGCTTTGAAAGGACGATGTCGCATGCCGTTTTCTTTTGCGCCTCTCTCTCTGGAGAGGGTGGACGAATATAGACAACTTTACGCCCGGTGCCCTCGGAAATCCGCATGGTACTCCTTTGGAAGCCTCTGGGCGTGGCGTGCGATCCACGGTTTCGAGTGGGCCTTCGAGGATGACATGTGCTGGATCCGCACGAGGAACGGCGCGCTTTGGGCTCCGGTGGGAGCATGGGACGCCGTCGACTGGCAAAAAATTCTTCCCCGTCTCTTTCCTGACGGCAGCGTATTTTTCTATGTGCCCGACGTGCTCGCATCCCTTTGGAAAGAAATTTTCCGGGGCGACGTTACTGCAGGAGACGACCGTTCCCAGTGGGAGTATCTTCATTCCGTGCGGGAGCTTGTCGAGTTGAAGGGAAACCGTTTTTCCAGAAAGAGGAGCCATATCGTCCAGTTCGTCAGGAACCACCCTTTTCATTACCGTTCGCTGGGGGAACCCGACAGGGATTTTATTCTCGAAGGACAGCGCCTCTGGATGGAAGAGCAGCCTCCGTCTCCTTCTCTTGAGCGGGAAAACCTGGCGGTACACGAGATGGTGAATCAGTGGAGTCGTATTCCCGGTCTTCTCGGAGGCGGGCTCGAAGTGGGGGGCCGGCCCGCGGCCTATACAATAGGAGAGGCTCTCTCGAACGACACGATCGTGATCCATTTCGAAAAAGCCCTGGCCCGTTACAACGGCGCCTACCAGGCCATCAACAGGATGTTCCTGGAGAAGTCGGCCTCATCCTTTACGATCGTGAACCGTGAAGAGGACCTCGGGAACGAAGGAATGAGGGTAGCGAAGATGTCGTATCATCCTGTCGATTTTTTGAGGAAGTGCACACTCTCATGGTTTCCGCGCTGACCTGCCCGCGGATTCACGGAGCCCGCACCGGGTTCACCCTCATAGAAGTGGTCGTCGTGGTGGCCCTTTTCGGGGTCATCGCCGCGGTCGCACTGGCTCCTTCGGTCGCGGTCGTGCGGCGCTTCGAGGATGTCCGTGCCGAGGAAGCGCGGGAGCAGCGCATGGAGTATTTTATGCGGCGTATCCCTGACGAGATGCGGGCGTCGCCGAAGGAGTTTCTCGAGAAGCAGCCTGCGGTGGTGCTGGTCCGCAAGGACAGGCTCGGCGGCTCGGCGGACGACCGCCTCGCCTTCTGGAGTGACCGCAGAGGAGAGCCGGGCGTCCGCGCGATCCGCCTCTTCTTTCCGAGCGCGGGCAAGAGCGGCGAACAAGGCGTGTATCAGTGGATACTTCCGCTCACTTCACCAAAGGCGGTGAACTGGGATGCTCTCGACCCGGAACGGGGAAGGCTCATCTTCCCCGAAGCCGATTCCCTCCGTTTTTCCGTCCTGCCGTTCGGGGAAACCGAGTGGAGCGACGAGTATGCCGGGCTCCGCCCCCGAGGCATCCGTATAACCGCAAAAATAGACGAGGAGGAGTTTGTCCATGAAGACTGGCTTCCTCCGGATTAAACGCTCCTTCGGCGGAAGAAGGCGGGGCATGGTACTCCTCTCCGTCCTGCTGGTCTCCGTCTTTCTCGTTTCCGCCTCGACCGGGTTTGCGATCTTTGCGCGCAGGACGTCGAGGAGGTTCGACCGCGAGCAGCGCCTCTTTACGGCGCGCATGGCCTCCGAGATCGTCCTCGACGCGGCGAAGGTGATTCTTTCGCTCCACAAGGAGAATTATCATTCCGCGGCGGACCCTCTCTTCGCCGGCAGGACGTTCGGGTTTCCGGATGCGGGCGTTGCTGTCACGATGAGGATCGAACCTCTCGACGACAAGATTCCGCTGAACAAGCTGCTCCTGCCGGACGGCAAGACGCTCAGGAGGGAGCTGGAGGAGCCGTGGAAGGCCATGTGGCGCGCGGTCGAAGCGGAGGAGCTGCAGACGCTCGTGCTGGATTTTATTGACAAGGATACGGAACCCCGCCTCGGCGGCGCCGAGAGACCGGGTTTTCTGAACAGGCAGCTGCTCTCCGTCGACGAATTGCGCCTCGTTCCGGGGATCACGCCGGAGATCATTTCCGGAGTGCTCGGAAGGCCCGGTATCGAGTCGATGGCGACCATCTGGTCCTCCGGGAAGATCAATCTCAATGTCGCCCCTGTTGAGGTGCTTGTCCTTCTCGAAGGCATCGACGCCAGGCTCGCGGCCGAAATCGTCAAGGTGAGGGAGGAGCGCCCCTTTTCATCGCTGTCCGGTCTTTCCGCGATCCCGAACTTTCCCTCGTCGGCGGCGCCGAAGCTCATGAACATAGCGGTTTTCAAGAGCGAATGGTTTCGCGTCTCTTTCGAGGTCCTTTTCGAAGATGGAGAAATCCTTGATCTCCACTGTATACTGAACGGAAAACCGATGTCATGGAACACGGTCCGATGGGAGGAGCCATAGACAGGAATTATGCAGATATCAACCTTTTTTTTGAAGCGGCCGGATGGATGGCGTCCTCTCGTCCCCTCGGCCTTATCCGGCACAGAGAATGCGAGCACCGTTGACGCGGTGCCGTCGGCAGGGGCATTGCTCCTGTATCAGTTCCGGACGGTCTCCATTCACACTTTCTCCTTTCCGTTCCGCTCGGCGAAAGATGTCCGGAATGCCCTTGCCCTGAAGTTCCGGCCCCTTCTCTCCGGAGAGCAGGATGTCGAGATCATTCCTCTCTTCGCGGGGAGGTCGAAGGGCGGATCCGAAGGGATCGTCATGTGTGTCTGGGGGGACGAAATTCCCGCTGAGAGTCCGTCCCTTCCCCTTGGGCACAATGTGGTATGGCCGCTTCCGATTGCTCTCGCATCGGCCGTGAACGGCGACGGAGGAGCGGTCTTCCGGAACGATACGGTCTGTGCTTCCGTTATCTTCCGCGACGGCCTGCCGGTTTTCATCCGCTGCCGTCAGTCCCGTTCCGACGACGGCGGCATCGAGGGAGAGATACGCCGCCTCGTGGAGTGTGCGGAGGCGGCAGGGCACGAGCTCGCGCCCGAGTCGGTCTGGACGGGGACTGAAGAACGGCGCCTCTTTGAGGCCGCCCGGGAGACGGTCCGGCAGTATCCACGGCTCCTCGGGATCAATATCTCCCGTCCCGCTCTCGCCGCGTCGCTCGCCAGGGAGCGGACCGCGATGCTCCTGGTGAAACTGTTCGGCTGGGCAGCCGTTGCCGGACTCTTTTTCACCCTGATCCAGTTCACGCATCTTCAACAGCTTCGCTCGTCGATGGATCGCTTTTCCAGAGAGAGCGTTTCGCTTTATGCTGAGATCTTCGGCTCCGGCGAGCGCATCGTCGACCCCCTGTCGCAGGCGAGGGGAAAGCTGGCCGAGCTTCGGGGGAGCGGAAGGAGCGAGAACACGCTCTCGATGACGCTCTCTCATCTTGGAAGGACCTGGCTCGACGGAGACGTGCAGAGAAAGGACTTCCCCGTGCTCGAACAGCTTCGATACAGCGCGGAAGGGGCGGACATCACCGGAACCGCCGGCAGCATGGAGTCGATCCAGGCGCTCCGTACGGCCGCCGACACCGGAGGATTTCGGGCCGCGCTCGGGGACATCCAGCAGATCCCCGGCGGCGGTCTGCGCTTTACGCTCTCGTTGAGGAGGGATGCACAGTGAAGATTTTCTCGGATCTCTGGGGGCGTTTTCTCGATGCGGGCGGTTTCAGCGATGCTTCCTGGAAGAAAAAAACCTTTTATGTCTTTCTCCTTGCCCTTCTTGCCTGGACGGCCGCTCTTTCCTTCTGGAGCGACGCCGAAGAACTTCGCGCCCGCCGCGTTCTTCAGAGGGGGCGTTACAACGACCTCGTGTCCGTCCTTCGCGAGTACTCCGCTCTCCGGAAACTCAAAGGCGGCGAAGGGTCGGCCAACGCACCGGTTGCCGCTGTGGCCGGCGAAGATCTTCTTACGGTGGTATCGAATGTCGTCTCCTCGCTCGGACTGAGAGAGAACATGATCAGCCTGAGCGCATCGGCGGCCCGCGGAGGGGCGAGCTCCGTCTCGCTGACGCTTGAGGGCGTCTCCGGCGAGAATCTCGCGAGATTTCTCCAGGAAATCGACCGGAGGAGCATAGAGGCCTTTTCTGCCGACCTTCGTGCGGCCCGGGCAAGCGATGAAAAGCGGACTCTTACCGTCTACCTGATGCTGGGAGCTTCGTCATGAAACGCTTCGCTTCGGTCCTGACGATTATTCTCGTTGCACTCGTCTCTTTTCTCGCAGGGGTATATTTCTTCTTTCCGCGGGATACGGCCGCGGGTTATCTTTGGCGCAAAGGAGTGCTGGCAGCCGCGGAGAAGGGCGTGACCTTGGAGGCCGCGACCCTCGGAGTGGAAGGATACTTCCCGTTCCGGATCCTTCTCAGGAATACCCGTGTCGTCGCTCCGGTCCTCTCCGCCGAGGCGGGCGTCGTCGAGATCGTTCCGCTCTTCCTCGACAGCCTTTTGTCCTTGGCTCCGACGGCGGAGCTGCGCCTTGAACGGGTGTCGCTCAACCTTCCTCTCCCGGGGCAGCAGCCCGTTTATCTCTCCTTCTTCTCGTCGAAGGCGGCGCTGCGCCCTTCGGGCACCGAGGTTTCGTCCATCCGGAGCTCCGGAGACCTCGTCATGGAAGGGCGTTTGAAGATGAACTCCCGTACGGGCATGCCGGAGGAGGCGGACCTTTCGATCGGCGGGGACCGGGCCGCTCTCATCGAATACGTCAAGGGGATGCTGCCCTTTTCGAAAGACGCTTCGGGTGCATGGACCCTGAAAATGAGAGGAGGAGGAAACTGAAATGAATCGAGGGCCTTTCTTTTCGCGCTTGAAAGCCAAGCTGCCCCACCTTCTTCCCCGGATGCAAATGGAACGTTTTCTGGCGGTATTCCTCCGATTGGCCGCAGTGGCGCTTTTCTTCGGCATGGGAGGATACTGGACGGCCTCGGCGCTCGGTGAACGTCTTCTGATCGAGGAGATGGAGGGCACAAGCTCCCTCCTGAACGTGCCGGTTGCCCGCTCCCTCCTTCCGGAGGCTTCGGAGCGGCCGCTGACGCTGAGAGAATTCGTAGGAGGAGACCCGTTCCGGGTCAATCCCCCAAAAACAGAAGAGACTCCTCAGCCCGTCAAGGAGGAGAAGCGCGAGATTACCGCCGCGGAGCTGTTCGAACTTGAAAAAATCCGTCTCACCGGAACGATGCCCGATATATCGGTCTGGGTCGAGGAGGATGGAAAACAGTTCGTCGTGCTGAAAGGACAGACGCTGAAAGGGTACGAAGTTGCAATCATCGAAGACGACAGGATCATTCTCGAGAATGCTTCGAACACGCTGACCGTGTATCTGCGCTACAGCATCAAACCTGATCCCAAAAGGGCCGCGTCGAGAGCTTCCGGCCCTCCGCCGCCCCTTCCCGCGATGACGACGATGTCGGCGGCCCGCCCCGGCATGCAGGGAGCCGTCTCCAGGGAGCTTGTCAACCAGCTCCTGATGGACCCGCTGGAGGAGATGAACAAGTTCCGCATGCGGCCGAAATTCGACGGCGGGGAGGCGCAGGGCGTGGAGGTCCAGTGGCTGCATAACAGCAGCGTCCTGGCCTCCCTCGGCGTGCAGAAGGGGGACGTCGTCCAGTCGGTGAACGGCGTCGAGATCAAGAACATGGGGGACGTGGTCAATGTCGTCAACTCCCTCATGAGCAGCAACACGTTCGACGTGCAGGTGATCCGGAACGGCAAGCAGGAGATGCTGAACTACAACATCAAGTAAGGACCGGGGGGAGAACATGAAAAAAAGGAGATCCGCTTTTACGCTTCTGGAGGTCATGGTCGCCGTGGCTGTTCTGGGACTCGTTTCCGCGGCCAGCCTCCGCCTTCTCACCATGTCGGCGCGGGCTGTCGAGCAGGTCCGCCATGAGCGGCGGAATCTTTCCCTGGCCCGGTCCCTCTGGCTGCAGGCTTCCTACGGCGAGCTCAAGGACAGGGGGAGAGAGAGCGACTATTCCTGGGTGACGGAACGCTTTTCGTTCGATCGTCAGCAGGATGTTCCGGAAGGCTTCTATTGCCGGAAGGTCGTGCTCTCCCAGGGGGACCCGATGTCGCGGCAGCCTGGAATCGAGAGGAACGCGTTTGTTTTTTACGTTCCGGATTTGGAGCTTAAAAAGGAGAGAAAAGAATGATCCGCAAGATGAGAATGCTGTTTATACTTCTGGGCATACTTCTATTTATCATGACGGCTTCGGGCGCCTTCGGACAGGCGCCCAAGGCAAATGACGACGAGATGGCGCTTCTCGAATCGGCACGGCTGATGCGCGCCTCCGGAAACGTCCAGTTCAACTTCCAGGATGTGGATGTCGTGAAATTCATCCGCTTCATGGCCGAGCTCCTCCAGGAAAACCTCGTTCTCACTCCCAACGTCAAGGGCTCGATCTCGGTGATCTCGCCGAAGCCCTTCCCCCTGCGCGAGGCCCGCCAGGTCTTTCTTTCGGTCCTCGAGATGAACGGCTTCACGCTTCAGCCCGCAGGACAGTTCAGCAAGGTCATTCCGCTCCAGCCGGGAGCGTCGGCCGAGACGGACGTCCGCAGCGGAAGGAGCGGTCCGGGCGAAGGAGAGCAGGTCGTCTCGCAGGTTGTCCCGCTCAACTATGTGACCGCCGACTTCATTCTGCCGGCGGTGGTGCAGGCGTCGGGCAAATTCGTCGCCGCCCAGGCGATAGGGCGGGGAAACGATATTCTTCTCACCGGCAGGGCAACGGACGTGAGCCGTGCGGTCAGCGTCGTCAGGGCGCTCGACCGGCCCGACAAGATCTTCAATTCGCGGACGGTGAAAGTGATGAATGCGTCGCCCGAGCTCATAGCGGCGCATATCGCGCAGCTCGCCCAGGTTCCCGGCAGCCCTGTTTTCGGGCTGGCTGTTATTCCGGACGTAGCCGGCAAACAGATCGTTCTCGCCGGCGAGGAGCGTGAGATGCGGCAGGCGCTCAAGATCATCGGAGAGCTCGATATCGTGCCGAAGGTGGGAGAGTTTCATGTCTACCCGCTCCAGAACGCGGACGCCGTCGTTATCGCGGAGCAGCTCTCGAAAGTTCTCGGATCGCAGGCAGGCCAGCCTGCCGAAGGCGGTGCGAGGCTTTCCGCAACCATAGTGCCGGATATTCCATCCAACAGTCTCATTATTGCTGCCTCTCCCACGCAGTACCAGTCCCTGGTGCAGGTTATTCAAACTCTTGATTCTCTGCCCCGCCAGGTGTTGCTCCGCGGACTCATCGCCGAGGTCAACCTGACGAAACTGGACAATGCCGGAATCGACTGGGCCACGTGGGGCGGCTCCGTCATGGGGGACGCGGTCATCGCGGGGCAGCTGAACCTCGGCGGCGGCGCCGTGCCGGGATCGATTCTTGACTGGTTCGCCAACCTCTCGAAGACGGAGACGGAGTACAAGCGCGGCGACGGGACCTACGGCCTGAGGACGGAGTACAAGGGCATGGGGCTTGTCTACGCCTACTTGGACCTGTTGAAGAAGTTCGACGCCATCAACGTCCTTTCGATGCCGCGCCTCATGTGCACCAACAACATGCCGAGCGAGCTGCAGGTCGGTCAGGTGATTCCGCAGCTGAAGGGAAAACTCGCCGATATCGCGAGTTCGGGCGCGATGCAGAGCAACTACGACTACAAGGATACGGGACTCATCCTCAACGTGACTCCCTCCATACGGAGCGATAATCTTGTTTCCCTGGACGTTGAACAGATCATAGAGGACGTCCTGACCGCGATGACCGCCGAGACGCCGGTGACCGCGAAGCGGAGGATCAAGACGAACGTGATGGTGGCGTCCGGTCATACGCTCATCCTCGGCGGCCTCATCAAGGAGGCGGAGAAGAGCATCCGGAGCCGTGTCCCCGGTCTCTCCTATATTCCTCTCCTCGGCGGGCTCTTCTCCCGTACGGTGAAACAGCGCGAAAAGATCGAGCTGATGATCTTCCTCACCCCCTACATCCTGGAGACGCCGCAGGAGGCCGAAGAAATGACCCGCGAGATCATCGCAGGCCAGCATGGCCCGAGCGCACCGGAGAAGAGCCTCTGGGAGCGCATGGAGAAAGAGTACCGCGAAGCGGTGAGGCAGCAGTCGAAATGACGGGAGGTGACACTTCTGTGATGAATGCCAGGCTCCCCGACGTGGAGTCCATAGCCCCGCTCATTCGCGGCAGAGTGAGCCTCGATGCCCTGAAGGCGGCGGGAATTCTTCCCATCAGGGAGGACGAGGATCGGCTGGTCGTCGCGCTCTCAACCCTCGACTCCTTTCCGGGAGGTCAGGTTCTCGCCGCGTCGTTCGGAAAGGAAGCGGACTGGGAGATTCACTCGCGCGAGTCGATCGATAATCTGCTCGGCCGCCTCTACGACCTTCGCGGAGGAGTCGGAGACGACACCCTCTCCGCGATGACGGGCATCGACGACGGGGACGACCTCCTGCGGGAGGACGTCCAGAGCGACTCGGTGGATGTCCCCGTGATCAAGCTTGTCAACGGTCTCTTCCGGGAAGCGTTGAAGATTCGGGCGACCGATATTCACGTGGAGCCGTGCGAGGATGAAGTTCTCATCAGATTCCGTGTCGACGGAGTGCTCCACGACCGCCTCCGCCTCCCCCGCAACCAGCAGGCCCCGCTGACGAGCCGCATCAAGGTCATGGCCAGGATGGACATCGCCGAGCGGCTCGCTCCGCAGGACGGCCGCATCGGCATTACGGTCGGCAAGCGTGCCGTGGACATCCGTGTCAACTCCATCCCCGTCCAGCACGGGGAACGCATCGCGCTCCGGCTTCTCGACAAGGGCTCCGGCCTTCTCTCTCTCGAGCAGCTCGGCATGGATGCGGCTTCCAGGGAAGCGATGGAGAGGCTTATTCAAACGCCGCACGGCCTTATCCTGTTCACCGGTCCCACCGGATCGGGAAAGACGACGACGCTGTACGCGATTCTCCAGGCGCTTGCCCGGCCTGCGGTCAACATCATCACCGTCGAAGACCCGATCGAGTACGCCGTTCCCGGCGTGGGACAGATCCAGGTGAACGAAAAGGCAGGAGTGACTTTCCCCTCCGCGCTCCGCTCGATTCTGCGCCAGGACCCCGACATCGTGATGATCGGCGAAATGCGCGACTACGAGACGGCTCACATAGGCGTCCAGGCCTCCCTGACGGGGCATCTCGTCCTCTCGACGCTGCATACGAACGACTCCATCTCCGCCGTGGTGCGCCTCATCGACATGGGAATCGAGCCGTATCTCGCGGCGGGATCCCTTCTCGGGGCTGTGGCCCAGCGCCTCGTCCGGACGGTCTGCCCCGAATGCGCCGAGGAACATGAAGCGCCCGCTCTCTTCCGGAAAGAAGGCCTTACCCGCGTCGTGCGGGGGAGAGGTTGTCCGGCGTGCATGGGTACCGGGTTCAAAGGACGAGTCGGTCTTTACGAACAGTTCCTGCTCGACGACAATCTGAGGGAGGCGGTCGCCTCGAATCTCCCGCAGTCGAAGATACGGGCCATAGCCCGCGGTCATGGCTTCCGGACGCTCTGGGAGCTTGGAATCGACGCTCTCCGGCAAGGAAGGACATCTCCGGAGGAGTTGCTGCGCGTTGTCTCCGCCGGCGAGTTCGCGTCGGACGAAGGGGGGGTCTGATAGATGCCGTCCTACCGCTATTCCGCATACGACGAAGCAGGAAAGCTCCGAAAAGGAGTCATCGACGCGCCGTCAAGCACCAGGGCCGGGGAGCTTCTCGCGGATCAGCGGCTGATCGCGGTCGAAATTGTCGAGGGTGCTACGGACTCGGTGAAGAAGGGAAAGGTTTTCGGCCTTGCCTATCATTCGCTCTTCTGCAAGGGACTCGCCTCCTATCTCAACCGCGGCGTCCCGCTCGCCGAGGCGCTGCGCTTTCTCAGCCGGCACTCGTCGGACCGGCGCGTGTCGGCGGCGTGCCTCCATCTCCACGAGAGCGTGCAGGCTGGGAAACGCCTCTCCGCGGCGCTCGAGGAGACGGGGCTTTTCAGGGACGACCTTGTGCGAGTCATCGATTCGGGAGAGCGGACATCGGCGCTGAACAGCATCCTCGAGCAGGTTGCGCGCCAGTACGCGATGGAGGACCGGCAGCGCAGAAAAATACGCTCGGCGCTCACGTACCCCGTCGCCATGTCGATCATCGGCATCGGCGTCGTGGTCTTTCTGCTGACGTATGTCGTCCCGAAGCTGACTGAACTTTTCGCGGAAATGGGACAGGCTCTTCCGCTTCCGACCCGTATTCTGCTCGCAATGACGGGTTTTCTCCGTTCGTGGGGCATTCCGCTGCTTCTCGTCCTTATCCTTCTCGTTTTCTACCTCAGGAAACGGAAGAAGAAATTATCACTTCCGTTCTTCCGGAGAATCCGGGAGAACATCACGCTCTCCCTTGTCATGTCGCACGTCGCCACGCTGCTCTCGGCCGGCATTCCTCTGGTGCAGGCGCTCACAATGGCGTCCTCGATGGATGCGAACTCCGCGCGGTGGATCGACGCGGCCCGCCTTGTCAAGGAAGGATTCCGTTTCGACAGGGCGCTCGAAAAACAGGGCGCCTTCTCCGAGGAGATCATCTATATTCTCCGTATCGGCGAGATGGGAGGCGATCTCCCCGGGGCGATACGACAGGTCGCGGAGATGAACTGGGAGGAGGCTCTCGAGAGCATGGAACGCCTCTCGACCCTTGCCGAACCGGTTCTCGTGCTCTTCCTGGGTTTCTCGGTCGGATTCGTGGTGCTCGCTATTTTGCTCCCGATATTCGAACTCTCCAGCCTCGCCGGTTAAATACTGCAATATTTTCAGAAAGGAAATGGAGGAAATGCTTATGGAAAAAAGAATGAAAAGGACTTTTCGAAGCGGACGAAGAAGCGGATTCACCCTCGTCGAAGTGTTGGTGGTCGTGGTGATCCTGGGTCTTCTCGCGGCCCTCGTGGCCCCGCGCGTGGTGGGGCAGGGAGAGGACGCCAAGAGAACGGCGGCTGCTGTCCAGATCCGGGAGATCGAACAGGCGCTGGAAATGTACAGGCTCGACAACAGCTTGTACCCGACGACGGCCCAGGGGCTCCAGGCCCTTGTGAGCAAGCCGGCCTCTCCTCCGGAACCGCGGCGGTACCGGCAGGGCGGATATATGAGGAGACTTCCTGTCGATCCCTGGGGGAGCCCGTATGTCTATCGCATGCCCGGCGACCGCGGCGAGTTCGACCTCTTTTCGAAGGGGGCGGACGGTGAAGAGGGCGGAGAAGGCGCCGGAAGGGATATCACGAACTGGGACTAGACGGTCGAATTTCCCCTTGCGCGCACGGATGAAAAGAAAGGCTGCCTGCTCTCCAGGACAGCCTTTCTTTTTTTGATTTTTTTCCAGCCTGTTCTCGCCTCTTGCAGAAGTATGGTAGAATGGCTCATCGTCAAATCGACATCCTCGATTGTATTTTTGGAAAACGGAGGAATATCCATGGCAATTATGTCTGCTACAACGCATGTCCGCAGGGAGGACCGGGCGGTGGTCGCGGAGGCGAGAGAGCACAGCCTCAGAATGGACCAGTCGAAAAAGAACGGCGGCCTTGAGAACACCATGAAGCCGATGGAGATTCTCCTCGCGGCGATGGGAGGATGCATCACCATGGTTGCCATGGGACAGGCGGCGCTTAAAGGAATCGATCTGCGCGACATCAGCCTTCATCTCGAGGGCGAGTATACTTCGGACGGTTATTCCGCCATTTCCATCCGGGCGTTGGTTGCATCTTCCTCCTCCAAGGAACAGGTGGAGGAGTTCCTCCATTACGTGGAGAGCGTCTGTCCGGTGAGCAACTCCTTGAAGGCAAAAATCGCGCTGGAGGTGGTGCTCGAGTAGACGGGAGGAGCAGAGTGCCGTTTCCGGCAGGAACGGAGAGCGTGTTCATCTTTGGAAGCGCCTATTGTCGGCTGCATGGAATGAAGAAAGAGGAGGGGTATTATGGGTTTTCTGGAACACTTCGGATTGACCAATGCGACGGATATCACCACAGGCATGCTGATGCTCATTATGATTGCCTATGCTCTCGGAGACATCATCTCCTACAAGACAAAAGCGGTCTTCTCCATGATTTTCGTAACCGGTATCATTTTCCTCGTCGGCTTCTGGATAGGCTTCCCCAAAAACATCTTCCAGGAAACCGGAGCGTTCAAGTACGCCGCAGTGAGCCTTCCTTTCATCCTCGTGCACATGGGAACCCTCATGAAGCTCAGGGACATCAAGGAGGAGTGGAAGACCGTCATCATCGCCTTTACGGGCCTCGTCGGCCTTTCCATCGGACTCTACTTCATCGCCGGCCCGCTGCTCGGCGGTGAGATGGCACTGACCGCCGCCGGTCCCATTTCGGGCGGTATCGTGGCGACGATCATCGTCTCCGAGGCGGCGAAAAAAGTCGGCTTTGAGCACCTCGCCGTCTTCGCCACGCTGCTTCTCGTTCTGCAGAACTTCGTCGGCCTTCCCATCGCGTCCCTCTGCCTGAAGTCCGAGACCCGCCGCCTGCTCGGCAAGTTCCGCAAGGGAGAGGTCGAGGAAGTTTCCGGAGCGAAGGTGAAGAGCGATCCCGAGACTCCCAGCCTTCGGGTCTTTCCTGCCCTTCCGAGGCCGCTGCAGACACCCTTTGTCCTGCTCGCCAAGACGGCGATCGTCAGCTGGGTGGCCCTTATCGTCGCCCAGCACTACAACGGAATGGTGATCGGTGCGGGAATGCCCTATCTCCAGATTCACAAGTTCGTGATTGCCCTTATCATGGGCATCGCTTTCTACGAGACCGGCTTCCTGGAGCACAAGGTCCTCGACAAGGCCAACGCGATGGGATACGCCATGTTCTTCTGTCTCATCTTCGTCTTCGTCAGCCTTCCCCAGGCGACCCCGGAGCTCGTCCGCTCGCTGGTATTCCCCGTGCTTGTCTGCTTCGGCGTCTCGCTCGTCGGCATCGTCGCAACGACGTTCATCACCTCGAAGATCCTGGGGTACACCTGGGCTATGGCTACGGCCATAGCCGTGACCTGTCTCTTCGGCTTCCCGGCGACCTTCATCATCACGGACGAGGTTACCACCGCCGGCTGTGCCGATCCGAAGGAGAAGGAGTACTGCATGAGCCATCTTCTCCCGAAGATGCTCGTGGGCGGATTCACCACGGTCACCATCGGCTCCGTCATTCTCGCCGGATACCTGGGGCAGTTCATCGAAGCGCTGGCGAAGTAGTTTTTTCGGATTCTCCGAGGCGCCGTTTCCGCACCTTCAGGTTTTCGGTACAAAAAGAGAGAGGCGCTCCTTCCGGGGAGCGCCTCTCTCCACCGTGCGGATTCGGGATACGAACTTCCCCTTGATTCTCCCGGCACATGCTCGTATCATGAAGCGAAATCTCTTGATAAGATGGGATAATTCCCCCCGGGGGAAAAGGAGGGATCGCTATGAGGGTGAAAAAAAACGGTGTTATTCTGGTTTCGGTTCTTTGCGCCGCGCTTCTGCTGCAGGTTCCGTTCGTCGGGGCGCAGGAGGCTCTCTCCATAAAGGGAGGAGATCCGCTCGTCTATCTTTGCGACAACGGGGACCGGCTCGTGGCCCGCTACTACGTCCTCTCGGACGAGAGCCTCCGGTTCGTCAAGGTTCTCTTTCCCGACGGGAGGGAGTATACCCTTCCACAGGTTGTTTCCGCCTCAGGAGCCCGCTATACGGACGATATCGAGCTCCTCTGGTGGGTTAAAGGCGACGATGCCTACGTCGAAATGCGGGACGGAGAAGGTAACTGGCAGCCCGTCTACAAGGAGTGCCGTGCCCAGCCTTGAACCTGATTGCAGGAGGAAGAAAAGACGGAAAATATCAGGACCGCCCTTCCTTCCTCCCGCAGTTTTTCCGGTCGTTTTCTAAAAAGCCGCGTTTTGCCGGGGGCCTCGATCGGCGGCGTCCATCCGCTCCCTCAATTCGTCCCACGAAGGAACGCCCCGGTAGATCAACGTTCCGTCCAGCACCCAGGTCGGCTCGGCGCGGATGTTGAACCGCACCAGATCGAACAGCCAGAAGAAGCACCGGGGATCGTAAATATTCGCCTCCACGCTCTTACCGTACCTGTCCCTGATATTGCGAAGCAACTCTCCCACCGCCACACGGGCGGCCGCCTGGGGGAAGGATGCCATCTCCTCTTCCCCGTACGGAAAACCGCTTCAGCAGACGGACGAGACCGGTTTCTCCATGTAGATCTTCAGCTGTCGTGCCATTCGATCCCACCTCATAATTCTTCCGAAACGAGAGTGCCGTACTCCACGGCGCGGTACTGCACGTAGTTCTTGCCCGGAACGACGATGGCGCCGGGAGGGCAGAAAGCGACACACCGCTGGCATGAGACGCACCGGTCGAGAAAACGCGGGTACTCCTCCATCACGATGTTCTTCACTGGACAAAGGCGGGCGCATTTTCCGCATCGAATGCACTTCTCTCTTTCAATCCGGAGGGAGAGCCTCCTTCTCATGAGCTTCCACGGGGAATTCTTCCGTGACATCCAGTAGAAGAGAGGGGAGAGCGGACCTCCTCCCCGCCACGGGGCACGTCCCTCGAGGAGTTCCCGGCCGAAGACGCCTCCCTGCTTTTCGCATTTTTCGATTTTCCTGCGGTTCTCCTCCCCGGGAATACTCTCATTGGCGTAGTTGGAAGGCATGACGAACTCGGCGTAGCCCAGCGATTCGTACCCCTTTTTTTCGAGCAGCCTCTTCAGGGGAGCGCGAAGGCCTCCGGAGAAACCTCCCATCGTTGCGAGCGCGAACACGCTCCGGCCTTCTCCGTCGGGAAGAGCCTCCAGAAAATCCCAGACGAACGGATACGTTGAAAAACATGCGACTGTGACGGCAAACCCGAGAGCAGTATCATGCCCGGGGAGGGAGAAGCCCTTTTCCATGCGGCGCAGGCGCACTCTTTTTCCTCCTGCGCGAAGCTCCCCTGCAACAGCCTGTGCGGCGAGAAGCGTATTTCCGGTGCCGGAAAAAAAATACAGGTCCACGGATGATTCTTTCACGCGATGCCTCCTTCCTGTCCCCTTTCGAGGACTCGCAATCCGGCATATTCTACCATTCACGCCGTGGCAGGGAAATGGTGTTGTATCGGAAAGGATCTCTCTAGTGTATAATCAGTATCAGGAAGAAATGTTTTTCGGAGGTGAGAGAGATGAGATTCCTGGGAATATGTTTCCTCGCGCTGATCCTGTTGTGGGGGGGGAAGGCCTTTGCGGCCGGACGTCCTCCTCTCGATGAGAATGTTCCGGTGAACCTGAAGACGGCGACCTTCGCTCTTGGCTGATTCTGGGGACCCGATGCCCGGTTCGGGCTTCTGGAAGGCGTCGTGCGCACCCGTGTCGGCTATGCGGGCGGAACGACGGAAAATCCGACGTACGAAAATATCGGCGACCATACCGAGGCGCTTCAGATAGACTACGACCCGGACGTAATCTCCTACGGGGAGCTTCTCGAGATTTTCTGGAAGAGTCATAGTCCGACGGCACGCTCCTGGTCGACGCAGTATCGTTCGGCGATCTTCACAATGGACGACGAACAGGCCGGAATCGCGGCAAAAAGCACGGCCCGCCTGCAGATGTCGATCGGCGGCAAGGTCCATACCGCCCTGGAACCGCTGGGGCGCTTCTACTTGGCCGAGGGGTACCACCAGAAGTACTACCTTCAGCAGGATCATGTCCTGATGACGGATTTCATGGGAATCTATCCGGAACTCGAGGACTTCGTGAATTCCCCGGCGGCCGCGAAGGCCAACGGGTTTATGTCCGGCGTCGGTTCGGCGGAGGAGTTGACGCGATATCTCCATCTGCTCGGTCTTTCGGAGGACGGGAAGAGGCGTCTTCTGCTCCGGGTGCGTTAGCTGCCGGCCTGAGACGCACTCTTCCCGGAGGAGGAGCAGTCGGGGCACAGGCCGTAGGCCAGCAGCTGTTTTCCTTCCACGACATATCCGTCGGGAAGACGGACGACAGGGATCTGCTGGTCACGGAGGCAGAGCATCTCTCCGCACGCGAGGCAGAGGAAGTGGGCGTGGTTTCCGGGACATCCCGTTTTTTCCGGAGGATGGGCGCAGTACCGCCAGACGCTGTCCGCTCCCAGCACCTTGTGCACGATCCCTTTAAGCTCCAGCAATCCGAGCGTACGGTATAAAGAGACCCTGTCGGGCCGTTTCCCGGGGAAGCGGTCCGACAGGGTCTTCAGCGACAGCGGGATGCCCGCCTCGAAGAGAAGCGAGACTGTTGTCTTCCGGAGCGGCGTGGGGCGGACCCCCCGTTCGAGCAAGAGGGCGGCGGGTTCCATTACCTCGACGCGAACGCGCATATCGGATAGTTGCAGTTCCGGCACTTTCTGCAGAAGCCTCCTGTTCCCCAGCGGCGGACCTCCGGCAACGTGGGAATGAGGCCGGCGAAGAGCCTGTTGAGCAGGATATCGAGACTTGTCCATTCATCGTGCACCACGCAGGCCGGCGCTCCCACGATTTTTGTCTTTTCATGAAGACCGAGCATCAGGCGTGCTCCGGGAAGAACGGGAATCCCGTTGAACACGACGCTGTCGGAGACATCCGCTATAGCGGCGCCTGTACGGTCGTCGGCGTCGACGCTCATTCCGCCGGTGACGATGATCAGCTCCGCTCCCTTCTCGAGGAACGACCGGATGGCGCTGGAGATCTCCTCTTTTCCGTCTCCTGTCACAGCCTGTTCCATGAGCGTCGAGCCGTAGGACGCGAGCTTGCGGATCAGCTTCGGTGCGAATGCGTCGCGAATGCGCCCCTCCACGATCTCCTGCCCTGTGGTGACGAGCGCTGTTTTCAGCGGATGAAACGGAAAGATGGTGATCGGGAGTGCCGCGGATTCGGCCTTGTGGACCTTGTCCGCGCTCATCGTCAACGGAACGACGCGTATGCCCGCCACGGTCTCGTCTTTCCTTGCGGGAACCTTGTTCGGAAGGGTCGCGACAATCCAGTCCAGGTCGGAGTTGATTGAATGTATGGAATTCTCGTCGTAGACGACGAGACCGTTCCACTCGGCGAAAAGAGAGACTTTTCCCTCTTCCGGGCTGCTCATCCGGAGTCCCTCTCCCGCAAGCCGGGAGGCAAGGCGAAGCGTCGCGTCGTCCTCGTGGAGTTCGCCTTCCTCCAGTTCCATAACTGCGATCGCGCTCTTTCCCATGCTTCGAAGAACCGGAAGGTCCTCGCTTTTTACAACGTGTCCTTTTTTAAACCGTGCGCCTTTGTACCCGGACTTGACATCGATCTGGGTCATGTCGTGCGAAAGCGTCATCCCTACAGCGTCTTCAATGTTCACATGCTCTATTTTCGCCATTCTTTCTCCCCTCACCTCTGGAAAGCGTCTGTTCACCTATATCTTGGCTTCATTATAGCACGCCGTCTTCTCTATGAGCGCATACTGTATACAATTTACGGTTCCTTGTTTTTGGCTTTCAGTTATGGTAGGATGTCGTGAATTGTGATATTCTACACAAATAGATGTCTTCTTGATAAAGGAGGGGGATCATGGCTTTCAGCGTTGAAGAAATTCGCGAGACGACCAGGAATATCACCGAGCCCTGGCGGGAGAGTAAGGGGGGGCTTATTCCCATTTTGCAGGCGGTTCAGGAAAAAATAGGATATCTTCCACAAGAGGCTCTGGAGACCATTTCCCGGGAGTTGAAAATACCGCCGTCCGAAATATTCGGCGTTGCGACGTTCTACGCCCAGTTTCACCTGAAGCCGCGCGGACGTCATATCGTCCGTGTGTGCAGGGGAACTGCCTGCCACGTGAGAGGGAGTTTGAAAATACTTGAAAGAGTAAAGGATATCACCGGAGTAGAGGAGAACGGGACTACGGAAGACCTTCGCTTCACGCTGGAACCTGTGGCCTGTATCGGCGCCTGTGGTCTCGCTCCTGTGATGATGATCGATTCCCAGACTTTTGGGCGCCTCGTTCCCGATATGGTGAAGGGCATTCTCGACAAGTTCGAGTAGAAGACGGGGGGATTTTCGAATGGAACAGATAAAGATCAAGAGTCTCGAGGACTTACGGAAAATCCGTGAAAAATCAAAGGATCTTTCCTCGGCCCGTTCCGGAGGAGGAACCACCGTGATCATCGGAATGGGAACCTGCGGTATCGCCGCCGGCGCGCGTGATATTTTGAACGAGGTGATGACGGAGCTCGCCCGGCGCAACCTGGACGACGTCGCGGTGCAGACCACCGGCTGTATCGGGATGTGCCAGGATGAGCCTCTTCTCGATGTGATCCGGTCCGGGCATAGAGTGACCTACGGCCGCGTGAAGCCTGAAGACGTCGCCCTGATTGTCGCCGAACACGTCGTGAACGGCCGGGTCGTGGAGAAACTCGCCATCGGGCGGGCGGACTGAGCGGGAGGAGAAGGACGAATGGCTATTTTTCGATCTCATGTTCTGATCTGCGGCGGCACCGGGTGCATTTCCAGCGGGGCCAACGAGATTATCGGCTCGTTCAAGAAGGAGCTGGCCCGGAGGAAACTCGACGATGAGGTGCTGGTGGTACCGACAGGGTGCCATGGAATGTGCGAAATGGGCCCCATCGTGGTGGTCTACCCGGAGGGAACCTTTTACTGCAAGGTGGCCAGGAACGATGTTCCGGAGATTGTTGAGGAGCACATCTACAAGGGACGTCCGGTGCAGCGGCTGATGTACGAGGGAACGGGAGAGATGCCCGTCGTCCCGCACTACAAGGAGATTCCGTTCTACGGAAAACAGCTTCGGATCGCTCTCGCCAACTGCGGATACATCAATCCGGAGAATATCGACGAGTATATCTCCAGGGGAGGGTACGAGGCGCTGGGCAAGGCGCTTTCCTCCATGACGCCGGTCGAGGTGATCGAGGAAATCAAGATCTCCGGCCTCCGCGGGCGCGGCGGCGGCGGTTTCCCCACGGGCCTGAAGTGGAGTTTCTGCGCCAATGCGCAGGGAAAGAAAAAGTACGTCATCTGCAACGCCGACGAGGGCGACCCCGGCGCGTTCATGGACCGCTCCATTCTTGAAGGCGACCCGCACAGCATTATCGAGGGAATGATGCTGGGCGGCTACGCCATGGGGGCCGATGAAGGGTACATCTACTGCCGTGCGGAATATCCGCTGGCGATCGAGCGCCTGAAAAACGCCATCGCCCAGGCGGAAGGGTACGGCTTGATCGGCGACAACATCATGAACAGCCCGTTTTCCTTCCACCTCCACATCAAGGAGGGGGCCGGCGCTTTTGTCTGCGGCGAGGAGACCGCGCTCATGGCCTCCATCGAAGGCCGGCGCGGAATGCCCCGGCCGAGACCTCCTTTCCCGGCGAACTCCGGTTTATGGGGGTATCCGACCAATATCAACAACGTGGAGACATGGGCCAACGTCCCACAGATCATCGTCAGGGGCGGCGATTGGTACGCTTCCATGGGAACCGAGAAGTCCAAGGGAACCAAGGTCTTCGCCCTGACGGGAAAGGTGAAGCACACCGGACTCGTCGAGGTTCCGATGGGCATCACGATCCGGGAGATCATTTTCGATATCGGAGGAGGCATCCTCAACGATAAGAAGTTCAAGGCGGTCCAGATAGGCGGCCCCAGCGGAGGCTGTCTCACCGAGGAGCATCTGGACACTCCCGTGAGCTATGAAAGCCTGACTGCCCTGGGTGCCATCATGGGCTCGGGCGGGCTGGTGGTCATGGATGAAGATAACTGCATGGTGGACGTGGCGAAGTTCTTCCTCGAATTCACGCAGAGAGAGTCCTGCGGCAAGTGTGTTCCATGCCGCGAAGGAACGAAGCACATGCTTCTGCTCCTGCAGAAGATCACCGAGGGCAAGGGGACCATGGAGGACCTGGTCACCCTGGAGGAGCTTGCCTACATGGTCCGGGACATGTCCCTGTGCGGACTGGGGCAGACGGCGCCCAATCCGGTGCTCACGACGCTCCGCTACTTCAAGGAGGAGTACGTTGCGCACATACTGGATAAAAGATGCCCCGCAGGGGCCTGTACGGCGCTCCTGGAGTACAGAATCCTGCAGGATCTGTGCAAGAAGTGCGGCATCTGCGCCAAAAACTGTCCCGTCCACTGCATCCCCGGCGACCGGACTTCGGGATACCTTATCGATAACGACCGCTGTATCCGCTGCGGGACGTGTTTCGAGAAGTGCCCCTTCGGCGCAATAGAGAAAAAGTAGTCGTGGAGGAGGAAGACCATGAGTGAAATAACGCTCGTCATTGACGGAGTGGAATGCAGGGCGTCGAAAGGAGAGACCATCCTCCAGGTCGCCCGGAAGAACAATATATATATCCCGACTCTCTGCTGGATGGAGGGGCTGACTCCGATCGGCTCCTGCAGGATGTGTGTCGTCGAGGTGGCGGGGAACGCCAAGCTCCTCACGGCGTGCACGACGCCCGCGGAGAACAACATGCAGGTCTCGACGAAGACGGAAAAGCTCGAAAAGTACCGGCGCCAGATCCTGGAGCTGCTCTTCGCAGGCCGGAACCATTTCTGCATGTTCTGTTCCCAGACGGGAGACTGCGAACTGCAGCGGCTTGCCATCGAGCACGGTATGGACAACGTGCGCTATCCGTTCCTGTACGAAACTTTCCACAACGACGCATCGGACCCTCACATGCAGATCGACCATAACCGCTGCATACTCTGTCTGCGCTGTATAAGGGTCTGTGCCGAGAAAGTGGGGGCGCATACACTCGATCTCGAGAAGCGGGGTTGGGGAACCAACATCACCGCGGATCTCGGCCGGCAGCTCGGCGAGAGCCCTTCGTGCATTTCGTGCGGCGCCTGCGCCCAAGTGTGCCCCACCGGCACGATCACGCTGAGGGACTTCGTATACCGCGGGCGGCGTCACGACTGCGACGATCAGGTGGAGAGCATCTGTCCGCTTTGCTCGCTCGGTTGCAGAATAAAGGCCTACGTCCGGACCGGGAGCATCGCACGCGTCGAGGGGCTCTCCCCGGACAGCCCGGACGGAGGCCAGCTCTGCCACATGGGCCGCTGGTGGCTTCCGAAATCAACGGAAAGGACTCGCCTCTCCGTTCCTATGATCCGGGACGGATCCTCATTCCGCGAGGCATCTTGGGACGAAGCTCTCGACCTTATCGCCTCGAAGATGTCCCCGGCTCTGAAGAGAGAAAAAGCCGGAGCGCTTATCAGCGAACTTTCTACCGACGAAGAACTGACCGTGATGTCCTCCTTCTTCCGCGACACGCTGAACATGGAGAAGGTGGACGGCTACTACGGCAACATGCTTCGGGGTTTTGTACGCGGTTTCAAACCCTTCGCGGACCAGGGCGTCCGTCCCTTCACAAGCGCGCACCATATCCTTGAAAGCGACGCGATCGTCCTCATAGAGGCCAACCCCCAGGAGGAGACTCCTGTCGCGGCGAGCTACATTCGCGTTTCCGCCATTATCGAGCGGGCGAAGCTCATCAATATTTCCACCGAGAAAAACCCGTTCGACTGCTTTACCGACGCCGATATCCGGACGACGAAAAAGGGAATGAAGACGCTCCTTTCCGCACTGAGAAAAGCCGTGGAGGAGGGCGAAGAAAACGCCCCCGAGAATGTGAAGGAAGCCGCCCGTATTCTGCGCGAGGCGAAAAAACCCGTTGTAATTATCGGTTCGAAGATCGCGGAAGAGGATTCTCTCCTTGTGACCGAATCTGTGAATCTGGCGGTTGCTTCCAAGGCGTTCTTCGACGACGGGCTCGGCATTGTCCCGATGCTCAGAGCAAGCAACAGCCTCGGAGCGCTGAACACGATAACCGGGGAGAGCGACTGGCTCGCGGAAAGCGAACTCGACTTCCTCTACGTTCTTTCGACGGGGATGGTTGACGAGGATGCGCGTTCGATGGAGGCGATGAACCGTTCCCGGTTCGTCGTGGTCCACACGCCCTTCATGATCCATCCCCTCGTGAACATGGCCGACATACTGCTCCCCGCTCCGGCATGGTTCGAACGGAGCGGCCACTACTGCACGCTGGAGGGCGAGCGGCGGAGAATGAACCTTGTAACCCCTCCGAAGGGGAATCTCAAGGGACTCTCGGTCATCATGAAGGAACTTGCAGGGAAGCTCGGATACGAGCTGCAGTCGGCCTCTGCCGCTCCTTGTGAGAACGTCTACGAGGCGAAGGCGGCGCCCGAAACGGCCAGAACAGTCTTTCTGAAGGAGGTGCGATGATCATGGCGAAACCGAAAATCGCGTCGGTCTGGCTTGAGGCCTGCGCCGGATGCCATATGTCCTTTCTCGACATCGACGAACGCATTGTCGACCTTCTGGGCAAGGTGGAGCTTACCGCCACGCCCATCACCGACATAAAGGAATTTCCCGAGGTGGAGGTGGGGGTTATCGAAGGGGCTCTCGGAAACGAGGAGGAGCTTCACCTGGCGAAGGAACTCCGCGGACGGTGCAAAATTCTCATCGCATGGGGAGACTGCGCCGTCTTCGGAGGAATCAACTGCATGCGGAATTTCATGCCTGCCGAACAGGTGCTGAAGGAAGGGTACGTCAATACGGCCAGCACGGTGAACCCGGACGGGGTGCTGCCCAAGGTGGACATCCCGGCGCTTCTTCCGCACGCCATACCCGTGGACCGGGCGGTGAAGGTCGATGTGTACGTTCCGGGATGCCCGCCGGATGCCGACACCATCTATTATGTCTTCAGCGAGATTCTCGAGGGGCGGATACCTTCCGTTCCGACGGACATCATGCGCTACGATTAGCGGAGGACCGAGTCATGGAGAATACAAAGAAAAATACAATAGTCGTCAATCCCGTCACCCGTATCGAGGGGCACGGGAAGATCACCGTCGACCTGACGGACGACGGTGCTGTGGACAACGTCCGTTTCCACGTCACGCAGTACCGCGGGTTCGAGGTCTTTTCAAGGGGGCGTGATTTCCGGGAGATGCCGGTGATCACGCCGCGCATCTGCGGCATCTGCCCCGTGAGCCATCACCTCGCCTCCGCAAAGGCATGCGACGCCATTCTCGGCGTCACGCTCCCGGCGCCGGCGGCCAAACTCCGTGAGGTCATGCACATGGGGCAGTTCATCCAGTCGCACGCCCTCTCCTTCTTCCACCTATCGAGCCCCGACCTTCTGTTCGGATTCGACGCCGACCCGGCTGTCCGCAACGTGGCGGGACTCGCCGGAGAATATCCGGAGCTTGCAGTCGCCGGAATCGGCATGAGAAAGTACGGGCAGGAGATCATCAAGACCCTCGGAGGCAAGAAGGTCCACCCCTGGCACAGCATTCCGGGGGGAGTGAACCGAAGCCTCCGTACGGAGGAGAAGGACGCGATGCTCGCAGCGCTGCCGGCGCACAAGGATAATCTGCGAAAAGCGCTGGACCTGGTGAAGAACTACCTCGCGGAAAACGCCGAACTCGCCGCGCGCTTCGCCACGCTCGAAACTTCCTACATGGGCCTCGTGAAGGACGGAAATCTCGAACTGTACGACGGCCGTATCCGTCTGCGGAGTCCGCGCGGAAGAATAACAGACGAATTCGATGATAAAGATTACTGCGCTCACATAGGCGAACATGTGGAAGAATGGAGCTATCTGAAATTCCCCTTCTATCGACCGATGGGTTTCCCGAACGGCTCTTACCGCGTCGGGCCTCTCGGCCGTCTGAACGCATGCGAGGATATCCCGACCCCGGAAGCATCCGCGGAGCTTGCAGCCTTCCGGAAGACGACCGATGACGGCATCGTCCATTACACGCTCTACTACCACTACGCCAGGCTCATCGAAATCCTGTACGCCATGGAGCGCCTGGAGGAGCTGCTGCTCGATCCCGATGTCCTGAAGAGCGATCTTCACATCACCGCGAATGTCACGAACCGCGAGGGAATCGGCGTCGTGGAGGCTCCCCGCGGCACGCTCATCCATCACTACGAGGTGGACGAGTACGGCGCAATCGAGAAGGCGAATCTCATCGTCGCGACGGGGCACAACAACTACGCGATGAACCGGGGCGTGGAGCAGGTAGCCAGGGATTACATCAAGGGACACGACGTGAAGGAGGGGGCGCTCAACCGCATGGAGCACGTGATCCGCTGCTACGACCCCTGCCTTTCGTGTTCGACCCACGCCGTGGGCAAGATGCCCCTGCGGCTCGAGATCAGGAACAGCAAGGGCGACCTTGTGAGGACGGTCACGAAAGAGTGAAGATCTTTGTCTGCGGATACGGAAATCCGTTCCGAACGGACGACGGAGCGGGGCATGCGCTGGCCCCGCTCCTCGCCGGACTGCTCGAAGAATACGGGGAAGATGTCGAGCTGCGGCTTGAACATCAGCTTCTTCCCGAGATGGCCGAGGATTTTCCCGCTTTCGATCTTTTGATATTCGCCGATGCGCGGGTTCCCGGAACGGCCGGCTCCGGAGAAGGGTACCTGCTGGAAGAAGTAGCGCCAGACCCCGTTCCCGAAGGACTGAACATTCATTCCGTGGGGCCTGAATGGATTCTCGCGCTCGCTTCACGTATTTGCGGCAGCGTTCCCCCCGCGGTACTCGTGAGCGTCGAGGGGGAGTCGTTCGATTTCGGAGACGAGCCGACTCCGGAGTGCTCCTCGCGGATTGAAAAAGCAGCGCTCGCATTTGAAGAGTGGTTCTTGAGAAGATACCGATGAACAGCAGGGAGCCCCGGCGGAAAACCGCCGGGGCTCCCTGCTCCGTACTCTCTCCCGGGTAGATGGTTCGGGGTTTGCGCAATCCGGACGACAGTCCGCTCATGGATCGATTCGCCTGCCGTCTTCGCGACGATGCGGAAGCGGGAAATTCTCCCCCCTTCCGCCGACGCCTTGAGAAATACATCCAGGAGATCAGCTATACGGCGAAAGAGACGAAAGAACGGCGGAGATTCTCTCCGCCGCGAAAAGCACTACCCGCGAAACCACCGAACGATCCATGATACAGCCGCGAAACCCGCCGCAGCAAAAAGGACGAGAATTCACGGAGGGCAGACGAAACCGCGGGACGCATTCTTTTTTTGCTCCACTACAATCACCCCCTGAGGGTATTATACCAGCTGCCCGAAGAAGAGCATCGGTGTTTTCTGAAGGCATCGGACCACGTCGGCAAAATCCGCAGGTTCATGGAAGGAATGCGTCGCCGGCATGGTCGGCTCGTAATAAATCTGATAGAGTATATCGTGCACAGTATGACGGGCGCGCACAACGGTCTCGCGTTTCCGGAGAGCCTGAAGGAGTGAGTATTTCGATGACATGGTTTCTGTATATCACCGCGGGGGCGTTCCTCGCCGCATCGGCGCTTTCAAGCCGAGAGAAGACGAAGAGAGCGCTTTTCAAGGCATGGAAAAGTTTCGTCAACATCGTTCCGGCATTTTTTTCCGTACTGCTTTTGGTCTCTTTTTCCATCGCCTTTCTTCCGGAGAGAGTGATCGCCTCACTCATAGGAGACGAGAGCGGTTTCACCGGCCAGATCCTGGCCTCCGTTCTCGGTTCGCTGACTCTCATTCCGGGATTCATCGCCTTTCCCATGGCCAAGATGCTGCTCGAAAACGGCGCGGGAATAGCGCAGATGGCGGTTTTCGTCTCCACGCTGATGATGGTGGGGGTCATGACGGCGCCTCTGGAAGCTTCCTTTTTCGGCTGGAAAGCCACGATTCTCCGGAACGGCATGGCGTACTTCTACTCTTTTATCGTGGGCTACGCAGTCTGGACGGCGGTGACTCTATGACGTTCAGGGAAAAACTCAGGAGATGGCGTATGGTGTTCGTCTCCATCGCGCTTGTCCTTCCGCTGGCCGCCTGGAGACCGTCGCTCGGAGGAGAGGCGGTGCGTCTCCTGGGCGAGAACATCCTGATGGTACTCGGAATCCTTCCTCCGGTCTTCATTCTTCTGGGACTGTTCGACGTATGGATTCCGCGCGAGAGAGTCGCTCCGCATATGGACGAGTCCTCCGGGGCCAAGGGGACCGCGCTCTCCGTACTTCTTGGAGCCTGTTCGGCAGGCCCCCTCTATATCGCGTTTCCGGTGGCCGAGGTGATGCTCCGGAAGGGGACGAGCCTGCGGAACATCTTTGTTTTTATCGGCGCCTGGTCGACGATGCGGATCCCCATGATTCTCTTCGAGATTCAAAACCTCGGCTTCGTCTTCGGGCTTTCGCGTTACTTCGTTTCGTTGATCGGAATTCTGCTGATGGCGTATCTCCTGGACCGGATGCTTCCGCTTTCGGAGAAAGGCGGCATCATGGACCGTTTCAGAGAAGAGTGAGAAAGCCGTTGAAAGAAATGACAATGTTTTTTTCAGTAATTGCACATAGTAATAAATGTCTGCCTGCATGTACAATGGAATGAAAAACGTTGTCTGTTGAAAGAGTGCTTACGCTTTTTCGTTTCTTTTGCCGTAGAAGGAAGGGGTTATGATGTTTTTATTGAAAAAGGCGAACATCCTGTTTTGGATTCTTGTTCTCGGCGGAGCCGTCGGATTCCTGGGATACCGGGTCGTCGCTCCTTCGGGAGCGCAGCAGCGGATACCGCCCCCTTCCGCCGGCATGACGGTGACGGTCTACGAAGTTCAGCCGCGCATCTGGGAGATATGGAGGAGTTTCTACGGTACCGTGCGCTCCGCCCAGGTGCAGAAGGTGACGTCGCAGACTCGCGAAGTCATCGAGGAGATCAATGTTGAGGTCGGCGACAGGGTCAAGAAGGGCGATGTGCTGATCTCCCTCGCCGGGCAGAGCCAGGTTGCTGTTTTAAGCGCCCGCCAGGCCGCATACGACGACGCGAAGTCGCGCTACGAGCGTCTGCAGAACCTCTTTCAGGCGGGCGGAACCTCCAAGCAGGAGCTGGACAAGGCGAATGTGGCAGTCCAGGAGGAGCTCGCGAAGCTTCGAGACGCCCGGACGACGGTCTCCAGAACGCAGATTCGTTCGGCGCTCAACGGTGTCGTGGTGCGCCGGACGGCCGAGCGGGGAGAATTCGCGGAACCCGGGCGGGAGCTGCTTGCCGTTGCCGATTTCGACCGCCGCGAGGTGGAGATGCTCATATCGCCGACGATACGCGGCCTTATCAGGCCCGGTATGGATGTGATGGTGAAGGCGCCCTGGGGCGGCGAGACGATGGGAACGATATTCCGGATGGACCCGGAGGCGGATGTCGCGACGGGGTTTTTCCGCGGGATCGTGCGCCTTCCTCCTGAATGCTCTCTGATTCCGGGCGACTACGTCAGGATGGAAGTCAGAATGGTCCGCAAGGAGAATACGATCGCGGTCCCTTACGAATCCATTCTTCGCGAGGACGGAAAACCCTATGTCTTCGTCGTGGAGGATGACAAGGCCCTGCGGCGGGATATCGCCACAGGAGAGGGGAGCGGTGGGTACGTCGAAATTCCGTCCGGTCTCTCTCCCGGGGACAAGGTTGTGAAGATCGGGGCAGGCAGCCTGTACGAGGGAGCGAAGGTCGTGATATCGAACGGTCTCCTGCGAACGGGCGGCGCTTCCGGTTCCGGAGGAAAAACTCCCGCTGCTCCGACGCAGCCGGCAAGTCCGGACGCTTCCGGGAGCAAGTAAATCATGGGTATTATCGGTATTTCCATCCGGCGTCCTGTTTTGACGCTGGTTATCGTCATCCTTGCCGTCCTGCTCGGGCTTTCCGCAATGCAGGGGATGGGGATTTCTCTGCTGCCAAGGATCGAGATCCCTTTCGTATCGGTCGTGACGCGGTATACCGGCGCAGGTCCCGAGGACATGGAGACCTTGATCTCCAAGCCTTTGGAGGACGCGATCAGCCAGGTTCAGGGAGCGCGAAGAATAGAGAGCACATCGCTCGAAGGGCTCTCCTACGTTTTCGTCGAGTTCGACATGGACGTGAACCTCGCCGATGCTGCGCTTGATGTGGCGAACCGGGTCCGGACCGTCAATCTTCCGGAGGATGCCGACGACCCCGTGGTCCGCAAGTTCGACATCAACGCCCGCTCCTTCATGTCCGTCATCTTTACCTCGACGCTGCCTCCGCAGCGGGCGCGCGATATTCTCGAAGACCGGGTGCAGCGACAGCTCTCCCAGATTGTCGATGTCGCCGACGTCTCCCTTGACGGAGGACTGACGAGAGAGATCCACGTCGACCTCGATCCTGTCGCTCTCGGCAGCCTCGGCCTGAGCATCCGGCAGGTGACCAACCTTCTCAGAAGCGGAAACTACAGCTCCCCTTCCGGAAGGATATCGCTGGGCGACCAGGAGTCGATCCTTCGGGTAGTCGGCGAATCCGCCTCTGTCAGGGAGCTGGAAGAGCTGCAGATTCCTCTCGCGAAAGGCGTCTCGGTCCGGCTTGCCGACATCGCCACCGTAACCGATACGACTGCCGAAGTTCGGCGTCTTGCACGGTACAACGGACGGGAATCTTTCATCATCTCGCTTACGGCGGTTCCAGACGGGAACGTGGTGCGCGCCAGCCAGGCAGCCCGCCAGATGCTCGATGCAATTCTGCCTACCCTCCCACCGGGGTTTTCCATGGCCGTTCCCTTCGATGACGGCATTTTCGTCTCCGACTCGATATGGAATGTCTTCCGTGACATGCTCATCGGGACGGCGCTGACGGGACTGGTTCTCTTTCTCTTTCTGCGGCGGCTCTCTGTGACTCTGCTGGTCGGTATCGTCATGCCGACGGCCGTGATTTCCACTTTCATGCCGATGGTGCTGGCGCGATACACGCTCAACATGATGACAACACTAGGGCTTGCCATATCAACGGGCGTTCTCGTGAACAACTCCATTCTCGTCATAGAGAACATCATCCGCTACAAGGAGATGGGATATCATCCGCTTGAGGCTGCGGAGCGGGGGACAAAGGAGATTGCCGTAGCAGTGCTCTCGACCACGGCAACGAACCTCGGTGTCTTCATTCCCATAGCGCTCTCCGGAGGACGAATGGGGCAGATGTTCAATCCGTTCGCCATGACGGTCGTCTTCTCGACGATCTTCTCGCTCTGGGTTGCCCTGACATTCACCCCGATGCTTGCCGCACGTATCGGAAGCTCATCGGGGCCATCCCGGGTCAGCAGGGTGCTCACGGGATGGTGGCAGTGGCTCTACCAGGGATTTGAAGAACTACATCACGTGCTGGTGAAGGGAGCGCTCCGGTTTCCCGTTACGACTCTTTTTCTCTTCGGAGGACTTCTGGTTGGCTCGATAATGCTTGCCGGACGCATTGGATTCCAGTTTATGCCGGCCACCGACGAGGGGCAGATCACCATCGCCATGGAGACTTCGGCTTCGGCGTCGCTCGCAATGACGGACCGCCTGGTGCGGCAGATGGAAAATCATGTCCTCACGCTACCGCATGTCGCCGGACTCGATGTGGTCATCGGCGGCGGCGGATCGCGGTCGGGACTGAATCGTGCCACGATGCGGATTTATCTCGATGATATACCGGAGCGGCCCTCAACGTTTCAGTTCGCCGCACCGCTGCGCCCTCTTCTCGCCTCCCTTCCCGACATGAAGGCGAGCGTCACCGCCGCCGGCCGGCGGGGCGGTGTGCGAGGCAAACCGATCCAGGTCGTGATCCGGGGAGACGAGGTCGACGTGCTGAACGATCTTGCCATCAAAGTGATGGCAGTTCTGCGCGGCATAGACGGGGTGGTAGACGTGGACCTCGACTGGCGCACCGGACGTCCGGAGATCCAGATGATCCCGGACCGCCTGCGGATGGCCCGTCTGAACTTCAGCTCCGAGAATCTCTCGGACATGCTTCGCGGATACGTCACCGGCCTGAAGGCAGGAGTCTTCCGCGAGGGGGGCAAGGAGTACGATATTCTCGTGAAGCTCCGTTCCGAGGAGGTCTCCAGCCCGTTTCAGCTCCCCGATCTCCCCTTTCCGACAGGAGTCGGTTTCGTCTCGCTCCGGGATCTTGCGGGCCTGAGGGATACCATGGGGCCGACGCAGATCCTCCGTAAGGACAGGCAGCGTTCCATCACAGTCGACGGCAACGTCTCGGGGGTTACAGTCGGCGAGGTTTACCAGACGATCGAGCAGCGCCTCCGGGATATCCCGCTTCCTCCGGGGTATCGTTTCACTTATGCAGGAGAAATTCAGTCGATTCAGGATAATTTCGCCTCGCTGAACTTTGCTCTCGGACTCGCGGTGCTCCTTACCTTCCTGATGATCGCGGCGATTCTCGAGTCGTTCCTCTTCGCCTTCGTCATCATGCTCACGGTCCCGCTCTCGGTGATCGGCGTGATTCCCGCGCTCATCATCACGCAGACGCCTCTCTCGATCTACGGCCTGATGGGAGTCATCATGCTCGTGGGGCTGGTGGTGAACAACGCCATCGTCATCGTGGACTATGCCGAGATCGTCCGCAAAGAGGGAAAAGAACCGGCCGAGGCCATTCTCGAAGCCTGTAAAGTCCGCCTCCGCCCGATCATTATGGCGGACGCCACGTCCGTCATCGCAATGATCCCCCTCGCGATGGGCGTCGGTGCGGGAGGAGCATTCCGGTCGCCGATGGCCATCGTCGCCATCGGAGGGCTTATCGCGGGAGGCGTTCTCGCTCTCATGGTCATTCCTCCGGTGTACAAGCTGGTCTGGAGAGTGAAACACCGTCTCGGCTTTACGAATTAATTTTGGGCAAAAATCTTTTTATCTTTCGGAGGCAGATCGCATGGTTGACGCCGTTCCCCCTATGCAACGCCCTTATCCTTCCAAACTCTTCGTCGAGGTCACCACAGCGTGCAACCTCCGATGCTCCATGTGCGTCAAGCAGTCCGGGGCTGGAATACAGGACGAGTACCTGGACCACTCGACATTTCATCGTCTCGTTCCGGCATTTCCGACACTCGAAACGCTTGTTCTGAACGGTATCGGCGAGCCGCTGCTCCACCCGCTTCTCGAGGAGTTCGTCAGGACGGCGAGGGGATATCTTCCCGAGACTTCAACCGTTGCATTCCAGACGAACGGGACGCTCCTCACCCCCGAGCGCGCCCGGTCTCTTCTCGACGCGGGAACGGATGTCGTCTGCCTGTCCGTGGACGCCGAAGATCCCGCCCTTTTTCAGAGCATGAGGGAGGGGGGGGCTGCCGAGGATGTGAACCGCGCGGCGGAAGCGCTGAATGCGGCCCGGAAGACTTCGGCGTCGCCGCGCTTTCGCTGGGGGGCTGAACTTGTTCTCACGAGGGAGACTCTCGACGAACTCCCCCGCGTCGTCAAATGGGTGAGCGACAGGGGAGGTTCCTTTCTCCTCGTCACGCACCTTCTTCCCTACAGCAAGGAGTCCGTCCAGGGCGTCGCGTACAATCCGAACGTGGACGAGACGCTGGCCTTCTACCGGGAAAAGAGCCGCGAGGCTCAGGAAAAGGGGCTTGATCTCTCGCGCTACATCGAGGCAAGGTGGAGATTCCGTCCGGTGGAACGCAGGGCGGAGGTTGTCGCCTTCATGGAGAAGGTGATCGCCGAGATCTCCGTCCGCGGACTGCCTCAGCACGTTCCCAATCTCGTGGCGCACAACGAAGCGGAGCATCGCCGAATGGAGGAACTCTTTCAATCCTGTGAAGAACTGGCCTCCCGAACCGGGATCGAACTCCGGCTCCCCTCGCTCGGTCCGCGCTACAAAAGGCGGTGCGACTTCATCGAGGAGGGGAGCGCCTTCGTCTCCGCCTCGGGAACGGTCCACCCCTGCTACTTCCTCTGGCACTCCTTCATCTGCCACGCGGACGGGAGGGTGCGCCCCGTGGACGCTCTTTCGTTCGGCTCCGTACACGATATTCCGTTGCTGGACATCTGGAACGGCCCGGAGTTCTCGGCCTACCGCAACGAGATCGGACGGTACGACTTCCCCCACTGCGGCAACTGCAGCCTTGCCCCGTGCGACTACATCGAGAGGCACGACTTCGAGCAGGACTGCCTCGGGAATCTCCTGACATGCGGTTCATGCCCCTGGAGCGTGGGCGTTCTGCAGTGCCTCCGATAAAACGGTTTCCTCGAAAAACCTCCGTATCCTCTCACTGGACTCATCATTCCCAAGTCAAAGCCCTCTCTCGAAAGAGGCCTGAATTCCGTATGCAGGACGTAAATAAATTTTGCTGAAACGCTTTTTTCTGAAAAAAAACTTGCTGATATTTGAAAAGCGTGATAGCATCGTTTCGTGGAGGAGGAGAAAGAGGATGACGGAGCTGCTCAAACGTATCTCTTCTTTTTGCCGGCGAAGCAAAGGATCCAGGCTGATAGTGGGCAATTTTTTCCTCACTCACCTGGAAAGCGTCGCCATCATGACTCTGGAGGACATCGCCCGAAAGACGGGAGTGAGTCCGTCGACAATTACCCGGACGGCTTCGGAGATCGGTTTCAAGGGGTATCACGGCCTTCAGGAAGAAGTCCGGGAAGTGGTCCGGCGAGGAATGGCGCCGACCGAGCGCCTTGAGAGCGCAAAACTCCCGGAGGGATCTTTCGGATATCGGGAATCTCTGAGAGTGGACCAGGAAAATCTCTCCCGCGTTCTCGGAATGAACAGGGATGAATCGATTGTCGAGTCGATCTCGCTTTTAAGCGAGGCCCCCCGCGTCTTTTTAGCGGGCTCGCGAAGCTCCTACGGCCCGGTTTCCTTCATGAGCTTCATTCTCGCCCAGATACGCCCCGGGGTCAATGTGATCCGGGAAGACGAAGGCCGGACGGTCGAGCAGATACTGGAATTGAAGGAGGGCGATCTCCTGATGGCGATGACGCTCCCCCGATATTCCGAGCACCTGGTCAACATTGTCCAAGAAGGATTGAACCGCGGGTGCGGAGTGATCTCCGTCTCGGACAGTCCGGCTTCTCCGTTGGCTCATTTTGCCCATGTGGCTCTTTTTATCCCCTACGAGTCCTTCAGTTTCTTCAATTCCTGCGTCTGCGCCATGGCTCTTTTCAATGCGCTGGCCACAGGGGTCGGTATCAGGCTGGGAGCCTCCGCTCTCGAAAGGCTCAAGAGACATAACGAACTCCTCGATCGAAGAAATGAAGTCGTAACATCCCGCCCCGAACGAATCGGCGGCAGTCGTCGGACATGAGAACACCCTGTGAAAGGATGAAGGAAAGCATGAAGCTGAGCAAGAGGATAGACCGTCTTGTCCCGTCCGCAACGAACGCAATGGCGACGAAAGCGAAGGAGATGAAGGCACGCGGTGAAAGCGTCATCTCCTTTACCACGGGAGAGCCCGACTTCGATTCTCCCGAGGCTGCATTCCGCTACGCCCGGAACGCGATGGAACGAGGAGAGACCCACTATACGCCGACAGGCGGAATAGCGCCGCTGAAAAAAGCGGTGGCCGACTATTACCTGCGGCACTTCAACCTCGCCTACGATCCGGCGGAGATCATCACCGGCACGGGAGCGAAACAGCTTTTGTTCGAGGCCCTGGGGTGTCTGATCGACCCCGGCGACGAAGTGATTCTCTTCGCTCCTGTCTGGGTGAGCTATTTCGAGCAGATTCGGCTTTTCGACGGCGTTCCGGTAGTCCTGAACACAGCGGAAGGAGAGTTTCTTCCTTCTCCGGAGGCGTTCGAAGCGGCGATCACCGAACGTACGGTGGCCGTTGTCCTCAATAACCCCAACAACCCGTCCGGAGCGGTATATCCTTCTTCGCTTCTTAAGACTCTTGCCGAAATCGCCCTGAAGCACAATGTCGTGATCATCAACGACGAGGTCTACGAGCGCCTGGTTTACGGCGTCTCCTTCGGCCCGCACCTGCTCGAACTTGTTCCGGAGGCGCGCGGTCATGTTCTCAACGTCAACGGTGTCAGCAAGAGTTTCGCTATGACCGGGTGGCGTCTGGGGTATGCTCTCGGACCGCAGAAACTGGTAAAAGCCATGGCGTCGCTGCAAGGGCATCTGACATCCAATACCAGCTCGATTTCACAGTGGGCCGCCGTCGGAGCGCTTACGGAAGCCGATGACGGGGTCGAGATTATGAGACAGGTCTATGAGAAGCGCCGGATTTTGATGATGGAGATTCTCGGAAAGATCCGGGGCATTGAATGTTCGCTCCCCGAAGGCGCATTCTATGTGTTCGTCAAGATAGCGTCCTGTCTCGGAAAGTCGTTCGACGGCTTCATGATCGAAGACGATGTGTCGTTCTGCGAGGCGTTGCTCCGCGAGAAAGGAGTGGGGCTTGTACCCGGCTCGGCGTTCCTGTACCCGGGATATGTTCGTTTTTCCTATTCCTGTTCGGACGAACATATTGTGGAGGGACTCGAACGATTCGGAGCGTTCGTCCGCGATTTGAGGTAAGGGCCGCTCGGACGATGACGAGTATTTAACCGGGAGTTGACGGAGAAAACATGACGGATGACAAAAGTACGGGGAAAAAAAGTCCCTTTCTGTCCAGCAGATTTCGATCTGTTTCGCCGGCGGCGGAGAAGTTTCTGATTCTTCTCTGCCTCTGCTGGGCTTCCTTCCACCTGGTGATCGCAGCCGATCTTTTTCGGCTTCCCTCCGTGAAGCTGCGGGCAATTCATCTCGGCGCGGCGCTTGTGATGATCTTTGTGCTCGTACCTTTCAAAAAGAACTCCAGGGAAGGCGGCCTCCGGCTTTTCGACTTTCTTTGGATTGCAGCGGCCGTGGCGGCGATGGGCTATACTTTTTTCCGCCACGACTCTCTCGTCCGGATGGGAGGACGCTACACCCCCCTCGACATCCGGATGGGCATCCTGGGCATCCTCGTGCTCTTCGAGGCGGCGCGCCGCGTCGTGAGCCCGGGACTCGTCTACCTGGCGGCGTTTATGGTGATCTACGCCTACTTCGGGCAGAGTTTTCCCGATCCGTTCAATCATGTGGGATATTCCGTCAGGAGGATTGTGCAGCACCTTTACCTGACGGGTGAAGGGGTATTCGGCTTCATTCTCGGAGTTTCCGCGGAGGTCATCATCGTCTTCGTCTTATTCGGAGCCGTGCTGGATACGGTGGGAGTCGCCGAATTCTTCAACGACCTTGCCAATGCCCTTACAGGGCGCACCCGCGGCGGGCCTGCGAAGATAGCGGTCATTTCCAGCGCGCTCATGGGCATGGTAAGCGGAGAGACCTCGGCAAACGTCGCCACCACGGGTGTTTTTACGATTCCCCTGATGAAGAAAGTCGGTTATCCGGCGCATTTCGCGGGCGCCGTGGAGTGCGCCGCTTCCGCAGGGGGGCAGATTCTCCCTCCTGTCATGGGAGCTACGGCTTTTGTCATGGCCGATGCTCTGGGAATTCCCTACATGACATTGGCCATGGCGGCCTTCCTTCCCGCGATGCTCTATTTTACCGGTGTTTTCTGCACCGTTCATTTCCGTGCGGTTCGCCTCGGCCTGTCGGGGCTTCCCGAGGATGAAATTCCGAAATTCAGGCATGTCGTGAAGGACATCTATCTCATGCTTCCTCTCTGCGGCATCGTCGTCCTGATGCTGAGGAATTACACTCCCGTCTTCGCAGCCTTCTGGGGAGGGATCGTGCTGGCCGTCTTTCTCAGCTTCTTCAAAAAAAAGACGAGGCTGAATGCGGCCAAGGTTGTCTACTGCGCTACGAAGGCGTGCAGCACTGCGATGAACCTCGCGGTCGCATGCGCTCTTGTCGGCACGGTGGTCGGCGTGGCCTCGCTGACGGGGGTGACCATGACCATCGCGGACGCCATCTTTAAGGTGACAGGAGGTTCTCTTGTTCCTGGGCTGCTGATGACGATGCTCGTCGCGATCGTTCTCGGCATGGGGCTGCCCACCACCGCGGCCTACGTGCTGACAGCCATCAGCGCGGTTCCGGTTCTGCTGCGCCTGGGACTGCCCGAGCTGCATTCTCATCTCTTCGTCTTCTACTTCGGTGTGCTGTCGGCATTGACCCCGCCCGTGTGTACGGGTGCGTACACGGCGGCCGGGCTTGCGGGAGCGGATCCTACGAGAACAGGATTTACGGGAGTTCGCCTGGCGCTTTCAGGCTTTATCGTCCCTTTTCTCTTCATGTTCGACAGGGAGTTGCTCATGACGTTCGATTCGAACTGGCTGCAGGTTTTTCAGGTTTTCGCAAGCGCAGCCGTCGGCGTCTATTTCATCAGCGCGGTGTTGGAGGGCGTGTGGATCGTCCGGTTGAGCCCGCCTTTGCGGATTGTATTGGGCGTGGGAGCTCTCCTGCTCATCGCGCCGGAGAGCGTCTCGAATTATGCTGGCGTCGGTGTTGTCGCGCTCTGTTACGTCCTTATCAAAAGAGGAGTACGGGAGCGCAGGGTGGAAGTTCAATAGCAAAGAAAACGGAGGTGTTGGTATGTTGAAGCGGCGAAGTATTTGGGTGTTGGTTCTTGTGTGTGTGTTGGGAATGGCGGCGGCGTCCGGAGCGGCGGATCCGAAATACCTGAGGATCGGCACGGCGAGCCTGGGGGGAAACTACTTCCCAATGGGGGCCGCCCTGGGAGTGCTGATCGAGGAGAAAATCCCGGATGTCAAGGCGACCGCTCAGGCCACGGGAGGTTCCTCCTTCAACCTGGTCGCCATGGAGGACGGCGAGCAGGAGCTTGCTCTATGCCAGGGGCCGGCGGTTGCCCAGGGCATCGCTTCCGGTGCTTCGACGAAAGCCCGGACTATTGTGAACTACAACTCGACGCCGCAGCATATCCTCGTCCGGAAAGGGTCCGGTATCGAGACGGTCGCGGACTTCAAGGGAAAGCGTATCGAAGTGATCGCCGCCGGAGACGGTATTGAAACTGCGACGAAGCTCTTCATGGAAACGCTCGGAATCGGCTGGGACAACATAGAGCCCGTATACAGCGGGAACCGGGTTCAGGCGAGTTCCGCCTTCAAGACGGGAAGAGTCGACGCGATCATCGACGCCACAGGAATCGGCGCTTCCTGGATCGGCGATATCCTGGGCGATGGTTCGAACTTCAAGCTCATTTCGCTCGGCGACGACGATATCGCGAAAATAACCGCTGCGCACAGGGAGTTTTCCGTGGCGAAGATCCCCGCCAACGCGTACAGGGGACAGCCGGAAGAAGTCAGAACCGTCGGCAACTGGGTGGTCGTCGTAGCCCACGAAAGCCTGAGCGACGATCTGGTGTACAACGTCACGAAAGCGATCCTGGAGAACAGGGATTTTCTGAAAGAGCGGCATAACTATTTCAAGGATCTTGCTCCGGAGAATATTGTCGGCGCGGTCATCGCACCGCTTCATCCCGGGGCCGAGAAGTACTACAGGGAGCTTGGCGTCCTGAAATAGACGGCGGATGAGACAAACGGCGGAAGGGAAATTCCTTCCGCCGTTTGATATGAAGGATACAGGCCGGCCATTTCGAACCGCCCGGATCCCGCAGTTGCATTTAGCGGCCGCTGTTCCGGCCGGAGCCGGATGGAAGCCGGCATGGAGGTATTGGATACATGTCTTTCGAATCGTCGCAAATACGTGGACATACCCTTATCGAAAAGATCTTTTCTTCTCATGCCGGAAAGACGGTCGCAGCCGGAGACCTGGTGGTCGCGGCCGTTGATGTCGTGATGGCTACGGACGGCTCCGGGCCCCTGATGCTCGAGTATTTTAAAAAAATGAACGGGCAATCCGTGTTCGACCCTCGAAAGGTCCTCCTTGTTCTGGATCATTATGTTCCCTGCCCCAACGACAAGGTCTCGCGGCTTCAGGATTCGATGCGCGAATTCGCCGCCCGGGGATTCGGCACAATTCTGGAGATCGGGGAGGGGATTTGCCATCAGCTCCTGCCCGAAAGAGGATATATACGGCCGGGCGGACTGATCGTCGGAGGCGATTCCCACTCGACGACGTACGGTGCTCTCAATGCCGCTGGCATCGGCATAGGCTCCTCCGATCTGGCCGCCGCGGCCATCTCGGGCGCACTCTGGTTCAGCGTCCCGGGGACGATCCGCGTCGATCTCCGGGGCGCCCTTCCTCCCGGCGTGAATGCCAAGGACCTGGCCCTTTTCATCGTCGGAATCCTGGGTTCCTCGGGAGCCTCATACCGGGCGATCGAGTTTTCGGGGAGCGGAGTTTCATCGCTTCGCATCGCGGATCGTCTGACTGTCTGCAACCTCATGGCCGAGACGGGCGCGAAATGCGCCCTGATGCCTGCAGACGCCAGGACGCTGGAGTATCTCGGAGACGCGGAAGGTCCACGTGGTGGAAAGGCGGACGAACACGCTGAGTACTGCCGGTCCGAGCAGATGGATCTTGACGCTCTGGAGCCGATGATCGCTCTCCCTCATCAGACGGATAATGTCGTCCCCCTCTCCCGGATTGCCGGCCTGCCGATAGGAATGGGACTCCTCGGGACCTGCACCAACGGGCGCCTGGAGGATTTTCAGGCGGCGCTCGATGTGATGGGGGACCGGACTGTCGCGGCGGGGTTTCAGCTCATGGTCGTGCCCGCTTCAAGAAAAATCTATACGGAGATGGCGTACAACGGAATGCTCGCCAGATTCGCCGAAAAAGGCGCGATCGTCCTGCCGCCTTCATGCGGCCCGTGCTGCGGCAGCAGCGCAGGAACTCCGGGAGACGGGGTCAACGTCCTTTCGACGGCGAACAGGAATTTTATCGGCCGGATGGGAAATGTCGCGTCCAATATTCATCTGGCGTCGCCGGAATCGGTGGCGGCATCGGCCGTTACCGGAAGAATAACGGATCCAAGGGAGTTGATGCAATGAAGTTCGTCGGAACGGCGAGAGTCGTCGGCGATAATGTCAACACGGATTACATCATTTCCTCCCGTCGAAAACGGGATACCCTCGACGAGCGGGAGCTCGCCCGCTTCCTGATGGAGGATCTCGACCCCGTGTTCGCATCCAGGGTCTGTCCGGGGGACATCCTGGTGGCAGGGGAAAATTTCGGATGCGGGTCGGCGATGGAGATTGCGGCCCTTGTCGTCAAGGGTGCAGGCATCCCTGCAGTCGTAGCGCGTTCCTTTGCCCGGAGCTTCTACCGGAACGGAATCAACAACGGAATTCTCCTGGTTCCGGCGGATACGTCATCGGTTGAAGAGAACGATACGATTGAAATAGCGGTTGACGGAGAGAAAATGACGGCAACAAATCTGACGAAGGGGGCGGATCTCTGCGGCGGAGTTCATCTCCCGAAAGTAATGGCGCGTATTCTGGAAGCCGGAGGGTTGGTCGAATACATTCGGACGAACGGACCTTTTCGGGTCTGATCGGCAGCCTGCCGCACGGATCCCGGTACGGGACAGTGCAGGCCGGGCAATGATATGGCGCGGCGGGAGAAGGAGTGGAATGCATTGAAAACAATCGAAACCGACATCCTCGTTGTCGGAGGAGGCCTGGCGGGCCTGACAGCGGCCCTCGAGGCGAAAAAAGGGAACGTGTCCGTAACCCTTCTCTGCAGAAGCAAAGCGGGGAGAAGCGGCAATACACTTGTCTCCGGATCGTCTCTCTCCGTTTTGAATATGGACGGCGGGTACGGAGATTCCCCCGAACAGTTCAGGGACGATTTGCTGAACGCGGGAGCGGGAATAAACGACCGTCCGATGGTGGATCTTTTTCTCGACCGGTCGGCCGAAGTTCTGGATATGCTGCGCGGATACGGGGTACGGTTTCAAACTGTCGACGGAGAAGCTGCGGCGAAGCGGCCTCCGGGGCATTCAGTGAGGAGGTACTATTCGACCGACTGCAGCGCGCTCTCATATATGAATCGGGGACTCGCGCTCACCAAGCCTCTTCTTGAACAGGCGGGGCGACAAGGAATCGTTCTTTTGAACGATACGACCGTCCTCCGCCTGCTCACGGACCACAACGGCATCTGCGGCGCGGTCGCGATGCTGAACCGGACGGGCGAGCTTACGATTTTCAGGGCTGGTGTCGTCGTTCTGGCGGCGGGAGGAGGGTGCACGCTCTTTTCCGTGAACAACAACACGGCAGACGTCTCCTGTGATTCCTACAGCCTAGCCTACGAGGCGGGGGCTCTTCTGAGGGATATGGAGATCGTGCAGTTCTACCCCACCATGATGTTCGAGCCCGTCAAACTCTCCATCGCCAATCCGTTGTTCGGCGACGGCGCCGTTCTCCGGAATGTTGCCGGAGAGGAATTCCTGCACCGCTACAGCGATCAGGGAAATATGGCGACGCGGGACGTGATGTCACGGGCGGTCAAATCGGAGATCGACGCCGGAAGGGGAAATCCGAAATATGTCTTCGTGGACTGCTCGGGGATGGACGGGGATGAAATCGACAAAAAATATAAAGAGCTTGCCGACAGGCTCCGGGAAGTCCATCTGGACATGAAGAGGGATCTGATTCCGATCGCGCCCTCCGCGCACTTCTACATCGGCGGAATCTCGATCGACGGCGGGTGCCGGACGTCGGTCGAGGGCCTGCTGGCATGCGGCGAGGCGGCGGGGGGATTGCACGGGGCCAATCGGCTCGCCGGTGTCGCCCTGGCCGAGGCGGCGGTTTTCGGACGGATAGCGGGCCGGACGGCCGCCCTTCTCGCCGGAGAGCGACGCACCTCCGGAATGCTTCCCGAGGCGGACGATCAGCCCGGTTTCCGCGCAGGGGAAACAAAAATCGACGAACTGACGGCGGCTGTCCGCGAGACGATGTGGAAAAATGCCTCGATCGTGCGGAGCGAGGCTTCATTGAACGATGCCCGGCGGGAGATCGAAGCGGTCGCGGATGCCGCGAATTCAGCGGAAATCGCAAATCCGACGGATTTACGAAAGTTTCGCGGCCTGAACTCCCTGCTCGTTACGGCCCGCATGCTGATAGAGGGAAGCCTGTTGCGAAGGGAAAGCAGGGGCGCTTACTACAGGTCGGATTTTCCGGAAAGCGAAACCGGGTTCTTTGGAAACTTCTTTTATCGGAAAGGCGATGACGGGGCTCTGAAGATCTCGTTCAAAAAATACAAGCCCTGAGGCGCACTCTTGCCTGCGCTTCGGCCAAAACAGAAAAAAAGACGGTCTTGTTCGTCCGGAATCGGAGGCTGTTGTCCGGACGTTGTGCAGTATCGGCGTGCGCGTGCGGGGACTTTCGTCATTCCAGAAGCTTCAGGTTTTCCCTCTCGGCGCCGAGTTTCAGGGAGATGTCGAGGCAGGCCGCCTTCAACGCGGGAATGAGATTCCGGATCATTTCCTCCGAAAAGCGGGAGGTGGGACCGGAGAGCGTCATGCAGGAAACCGGGGCCATGGAGGCATCGAAAATTGGAGCCGCTACGGAAGAGACCCCCTCCTCGCGCTCCGCGACGCTGATCTCGTACCCGTTTTGCACAATCGCCCCGATCTTCTCGTAAATCACGTTCTTCTCCAGGAGCGTATTCCTGGTGAGCGGCTCCAGTTCCTCAAGAATACGCTCGGTCTCCTCCCTGCTCATAAAGGCGAGAAAACATCGCCCAGAAGCTCCCGCCCAGAGAGGGAAACGGTCTCCGAGTTTCGCCGCCCGCTTCAGGTTGAGCGAACTCTCCACCTGTTCGTGGCATATCCGGGAATGGCCTTCCCGGATATAGAGGTTGACGGTCTCGTTGAAGCGATTTTTCAGCCCCTCCATGTGGGGTAGGGCTATCGTCCGAAGAACGCCCGTCTTTTTGGCGATCGAACCAAGGAGATAGCACTTGAAGCCGAGGCGATACTGCTTGGTTCTTCCGTTTCTTTCAAGAAATCCCTCTTCTTCAAGGGCCTTGGTCAGCCGAGCCGCAGTGGGCATAGGAAGCCGCCTTTCGCGCGCGATCTCGGAGAGTGTGAGCTGGGTTTTCGTCCACGAAAAACATGAAAGGATCGACAGCCCCTTCTTCAATGCGGTCGCCCCGTTTTCTGTCCTGTTCATTCTTTCTTCCATCCTCGTTCACATCTCCCGGAAACATGATATTTTTTGCATTGACAAGACGGGATGATCGTGTAAGATGAGTATACCATAATATGAAATCTACTTCCATATTGTAGAAGTAGATGATCGCAAATTGTTCAAATAGGGCTTCACCTGCGAAAAGCTTATGCCTGGCCGCTTGCTGCACGATCGCATTCCTTTCCGCTCTCGGCGATTGGAAATGAACCGCCCGGATGCACGGGGCATAGGTTGTTCACATGGTTTTCCCGTTTTTATAAGAAATCGTAGAAGGGGGTTTTCCCTTGAGCATGACGTTGGGATTCCTTGGTTTTGGGGAAGTCGGTTATTTTATGTCGAAAGGGCTGAAGGAGGCTGGTTTCGGGAGAATTCTCGCTTTCGACAAGGCCTTCGCCGACGGCGGATCTTTTGCCGCTACCATCCGTTCACGGGCGGATGAAGCCGGCGTCGAGCTGAAAGAGTCGCTCCCGGAGATGGTGCGGGAGTCGGACGCCGTCATTTCGGCGCTTCCGGCGAAATTCGCTCCCTCGGTGGCTGAAGACGCTCTTCAGCATCTGGCGGGAACGGAGTTTTTCGTGGACGTCACCACGGCGAAACCCGCTGAGAAAAGACGACTGGAGTCGCTTTTCGCCGAAAAAAAGATCAAGTACGTGGACTGTGCCATGCTCGGCCCTCTGCCGACGTACGGGCACACCGTGCCTATTCTCGCTTCCGGAGCGGGCGCAGCAGAATGGGCGAAGCGAATGAATCCTTTCGGCATGAAGATCGAAATCGCCGAGGGAGATGCGGGGACCGCATCCTCGATCAAGCTCGTCCGCAGCGTATTCATGAAGGGGCTCGAAGCGCTGCTGGTGGAGTCCTTCCTGTTCGCGCGGAAGAGCGGGGCCGAGGATGTGGTGCTGGAATCGATCGCGGAGACGTTGAAGGTCCCGTTCCAGCAGACTGCCCAGCGGATGATCGCCGCCGATCTCGTCCACGCGGAGCGGAGGGCCTTCGAAGTCGGCGAGTCCATCGAACTGATGAAGGATCTCGACGTGGAGCCCATCATGGCCGAGGCGATCGTGAGGCGTCTCTCGAAATCCGCGGCCCTGGGAACGAGAGAAGAGCTCGGAGGAGTTCCTCCCAAAACTCTCCGTGAAGTTTACGGGATTTGGATGCAAAAAGGACATAACTGAACCGGTTGCGGTGAACTATACAGAAAAAGGAGCTGGCCGAAAGAATGCCTGTAGGATTTCGAGTCTTTTTGAAGAGAGAGCTTCCTTCGAAGGAGCTTGTGGAACGATTCCGGACGATCCCGGCGGCGAACATCGCGGACTGCATGGGGCGACATAACGCGATGTCCCCGCAGATTCGTCTCATGACGGAGCCGAAGGAGTACAATATGGTGGGAGTCGCCCTGACCGTGAAGACGCGGTGCGGCGACAATCTCATGATTCACCAGGCGCTCGACATGGCCGTCGAGGGAGATGTGCTCGTCGTAGCCAACGAGCAGGGGAGAGACCGCTCCCTGCTGGGGGAGATCATGTACCAACAGGGCAAGCGCCAGAAAATCGCCGGCTTCGTATTCGACGCGCCCATACGCGATGCGTTGGCTATCTACAAAGGCGGGGTTCCCCTCTATGCCACGGGTTCCACTCCGGGAGGCCCCTACAAGGAAGGTCCGGGAGAGGTGAACGTTCCCGTGGCCTGCGGCGGTGTTCATGTGCATCCGGGAGATATCATCGTCGGAGACGCTGACGGCGTCATCGTTATACCGAGGCTCGACGCTGAGAGAGTTCTGGAGGAAGTCCTGATCTTCCAGCAGAACGACCGCCGGAAGCTTCAGGCCGCCATCGATGGGACCGCTGACAGGAGCTGGGTTTTGAAGCAGCTTGAAGCGAAGAAGTGTGAAATCGTGGATGGACTGTATCGCTGATACTCAATGATTCATGAATGCCGGCGGTCTTTTTATAAACGTGATGCGCCGGTTGAATACGATGTTCTCCGATGATTGGTGAACTTCCGTAAATTTTTGAAGGAGGTGCCTGAGATGGAGATCAGGATGAAATACGCGGAGAGCGTATTCCTGCTCTTTTGCGGGGCCGTTTCGATCCTGTTCCTGGTCCTTTCCTCCGCCTACAACGAAATCGCGAAGGCGGTTCCCCGGATCTGCTCGGTCTTTGTGCTGTGCTGCGCGGCATTCCGCCTTCTGCAGATCTGGCGGGGCGATTCCCTGAAGTCCAAAGTCCTCAAGGTTCAAAAGAGAGCGCTCGTCTTCGTGTTCCTGCTCGTCGGATATACTGTCGGAGTGTACCTGGCAGGGCTGATGCTTGCAAGCGCCCTTTTCATTCCGCTCTGCATGTACTGGATGGGACACCGGAAGCTGTGGCTGGTCTTTCTGATCACGTCGGGATATCTTCTGTTCGTCTATTTCGTGTTTATCGTGGGGTTTCGAATGCCGCTGCCCGACAGCCTCATAGGCTTCTAAGGGGGACTTGACGATGATATGGGAAGGTTTTCTTTCGGCAATGGCTCCTGTCAACATTCTGTACGCGTTCCTCGGCACGGCGCTCGGCATCGTCATGGGAGCAATTCCCGGTATAGGTTCGTCCATGACGATGGCACTTCTGCTTCCTTTCACTTTCTGGATGTCCCCTGCAGGGGCTCTTATCCTGCTCGGCGCCGTCTATTGCGGAGCGACCTACGGAGGATCGATCTCCGCCATTCTTCTCAATACTCCCGGAACGCCCGCGTCGGCTGCGACGTCGTTCGACGGATACCCGATGGCCCAGCAGGGAAAGGGAATGGCGGCCATCGGAATCGCAGCGATGGCGTCCTTTGTAGGGGGCGCGGCCGGACTTGTTCTGCTCTTCACCGTTTCCCCTCTTCTCGCTGAAATCTCGCTGAAGTTCGGCCCGGCGGAACTTTTCCTCCTGACGCTCTTCACCTTCACCATCATCTCCGTGACCGTATTGAAGGAATCCGTGATGAAGGGGCTGATCGCTCTCGGCCTGGGGCTGATCTTCTCCGGAATAGGGTACGATCCGATATCGGGAGCGCTGCGTTTCACGTTCGGCCTCTCCTACCTGGAGGACGGAATTCAGCTTGTTCCGGCGATCATAGGACTCTTCGCCATATCGGAGGTCTTCGCCTTCGTCGAGATGGGAGGCACTATTTCAAACTCGCTGGAGGCGAAAGGGGGACTGTCCGACGGCTTCAGGGCGACCTTCCGGTACCCTGCGACGCTGATCCGGTCGACAGTTATCGGATCGGTCATCGGAGCGCTCCCCGGAATCGGGGTGAGCGCGGCGAATCTCATCGCCTATGTCGCTGCCAAGGCAAGGTCGAAGCATCCCGAACTCTTTGGAAAGGGGAGTCCCGAAGGCGTGATCGCGCCGGAGGCGTCGAACAACGCCGTGACGTGCACCTCGCTGATTCCGACGCTGACCATGGGGATCCCGGGCAGCTCCTCCGCGGCCCTGCTGATGGGCGCGCTGATGATCCACGGGCTCATTCCCGGGGCATCCCTTTTCACGACCTACGGAGAGGTGACGTATACCTTCTTTTTCGGACTCGCCCTTTCGAATATCTTCATGCTGCTCCTTACCGTCCTGACGGTGCGCTTCCTGGTGAAAATAACCGTCATCGACGTTGGTTTTCTCATCCCTATAATAGTCAGCCTCTGTTTTATCGGATCCTACGCCATGAGGAACAATACAGGGGATGCCGTCGTGGCGATGGCCTTCGGAGTTCTCGCGTACGTCATGAGAAAGCTGAAATACCCGCTCATCTGCCTTCTGCTCCCGATCATACTCGGCGCGATGATGGAGCGGGGATATCACCAGTCCCTGATGATCTCAGGCGGATCGTTTTCGATTTTCTGGGCGAGCCCCATATCCAAGACCATTCTGGCGATCACGCTTCTTTCCCTTCTGTATCCTCTCGCCGGATTTTTTCGCAAAATGTCGGGGAACAGGAGATAAAAAAGAATGCACGAACCGAACCGAGTATATCGTGCAGTCATATCCAACAAGGAGGAGTAATAGTGAAAAAATCGGCAAAGTTGCGCGAAATGTTGAATGAGCGTTCCGCATTGGTATGTCCGGGAGCGCATGACGCGGTATCGGCGAAAATGATAGAGAATTATGGGTTCAAGGCCCTTCAGGTCAGTGGTTTCGGGCTCTCCGCCAGCTATCTTGGGCTTCCGGACATGGCGTTCCTCTCGTTCGCCGACGTGCTTCATTTCTCGAAGAATGTCATCGACGCAGTATCGATACCTGTTATTGTGGATGCGGATACGGGGTTTGGAAATGCGATCTCCGCGATGTATGTCACCGAAAACTTTATCAAGGCCGGGGCAGCCGGAATGAATATCGAAGACCAGGCTTTTCCGAAGCGGTGCGGCCATATGGAAGGCAAGCAGCTCGTCTCGAAAGAGGAGATGGTGTTGAAGGTGACGGCGTGCAGGGATGTCCGCGACAAGCTCGACCCCGATTTCATCATCAACGCGCGGACCGACGCGATCGCCGTCGAAGGATTCGACAGCGCGATCGATCGTGCCAACGCCTACGCGGAAGCCGGCGCCGATCTGATATTTCTTGAGGCTCCCCGCAGCGAGGAGCAGATACGGGATGCCGTGCGCAGGATCAAGGCTCCTGTCAGCATCAATATATTCGACGCGGTCGTGGGAGGAAAGACTCCGGTCATGTCGATCGACCGGCTGAGAGAGCTCGGAGTCGCCCGCGTCAGCATTCCCGTCGGGCCGCTCTTCGCGGCGGTGCGGGGCATGATGAGCTACCTGGAGGCGATCAAAAACGACCAGGTCGCAGTCGGGCGCGACGACCTGGTCTGCGAGTTCGTGGATTTCAAGAAGATCGTCGGCTACGACGACTTCCGGGATCTTGAGAAGAAATATCTTCCGTCCTTCGTCGAGAACAACCTTTAAGCAGTTCGCCGAAAGCGAGGTGAGAGCAGAGTGAATGCTTCAGGTCCCGGAAAGACCATAGCGGAAAAGATACTCGCAAGCCATTCGGTTTCCCCGGAAAAGAAGGCCTCGGCCGGAGAAATCCTCTTCTGCGAAGTGGATTTCCTGATGAGCCACGACACGACCGGACCGATGGCGGTCCAGGCGTTCGAAAACATGGGAGGCGTCAAGGTCTTCGATCCTTCGAAAATCGTCTTCATCATGGATCACGCCGTGCCTGCCCCGTATGAGAGAATTGCGAACATGCAGGCGATGATGAGGAGTTTCGCGAAAGCCCAGGGCATTCCCCTGATAGAAGGCGGCGAGGGGGTCTGCCACCAGATCGTCGTGGAGAAGGGGTTCGTCTCGCCCGGAAACCTGGTGCTGGGAGCTGACTCCCATACGTGCACCTACGGAGCGCTCGGCGCGTTCGCGACGGGAGTCGGTTCCACCGACATGGCCGCCGCCATGTTCACGGGAAAGTCTTGGTTCAAGGTTCCGGAGACGATCCGCATCACGCTGAAGGGATCCCTGCGGAAGAGCTGTTCCGCAAAGGATGTCATCCTTAAGACCATCGGTGTTATCGGGGCTGACGGCGCCAATTACAGAAGCGTGGAGTTCTACGGCGAATGGATCGACCGCTCATCCCTCTCCGACAGATTGACGCTCGCCAACATGGTCGTCGAGATGGGAAGCAAGTGCGGCTACCTCTGCCACCCCGACCTGGGGATCGCGGCCGACAAGGACGCGAAGTACGTTCTGGATGTCGAGATCGACCTCGACGAGCTTGTCCCCGTCGTCGCACAGCCGCACGCCGTCGACGACATATGCCCCGCCAAAGACCGGAGCGACGTTCCGGTACACCAGGGCTTTCTCGGGAGCTGCACGAACGGGAGGATCGAGGATCTCCGCGTAGCGGCGCGCATTCTTAAAGGCAGGAAGATAGCCGACGGAACCAGGCTGATCGTCACGCCCGCCTCCAGAACGATCTATCTCGAGGCGATGAACGACGGGACGCTGCAGACACTTATCGAAGCCGGAGCGACCATCTTCCCTCCGGGATGCGGCGTCTGCGTCGGAACGCACGGCGGTGTTCCGGCCGACGGAGAGGTCGTGATTTCGACGTCCAACAGGAACTTCAAGGGGAGAATGGGAAACAACAAGGCCTTGATCTACCTGGCATCTCCCGCTACCGTCGCCGCGTCGGTTCTTCAAGGCCGTATCACCGACCCCGGAGAATTGGAGGCAGAATGATGAAGATACGCGGACGCGCGCTCAAGTACGGCGACAATATCAGTACGGACCTCGTCATCGCGGGGAAATACACAAAGACGCTCAACAAAAAGGATCTCGCGGAACATGCCATGGAGGATCTCGATCCTGATTTCGGAAAAAAAATCCAGGGCGGCGGATTTCTCGTTGCCGGCTCCTATTTCGGATGCGGCTCCTCGAGAGAGCAGGCGCCGGTGGCTCTCAAAGAGGCCGGAGTGCTCTGCATCGTCGCCAAGACCTTTTCACGCATCTTCTACCGGAACGCGATCAATATCGGCTTGCCGCTCGTAGAATGCGACACGGACGTCATCGAGGACGGCGATGTGCTCGAGTACCGGATCGGCTCCGACAAGCTGTCCGACACGACCAGGAATATCGACCTTGCAGTTTCGCCGCTTCCGGAGATAATGGTCGAAATTCTCAAGGAGGGAGGGGTTGTTCCGTACATAAAAAAACACGGAGGCTTTTAAATAACAGCCGGGATTGTGACTGGAAGCGACGGGGCTGTTGACGGCGTCTCGTCGCGGAGACCGTGCCACACAAACTCTGAAGAAATGAGGAGGTTCGTTCAATGTCGAGAGGATTCAGAATGAGTTTCTGCGTGCTGTTGCTTTTTCTTTTAGCCGTTACCCCGTCTTTCGCGGGTTTTCCCGACGGGAAACCGATCCGTATCGTCAATCCGTTTGCGGCTGGAGGAGCCGGAGACGTGGAGCTGCGGGTGCTGGCTCCGATTCTGGAGCAGCATTTCGGGGTACCCGTCGTTGTGGAAAATATGACGGGAGCCGGCGGCCGTATAGCCTACGACAGGATGTACAGGGAAAAAGCAGACGGATATACACTCTTCTACAATAACCAGCCGGCCCTTCAGCTGGGAGAGTACCTCTACGACGGGCGCTACAAGGGCAGCGAGTTCACGTACCTCGTCAACGTCGTGAAGGATCCGCGATACCTGATCGTCCTGAAGAGCGCTCCCTACGACACATTCGATCAGCTTGTCGAAGCCTCGAAGACGACGGATATTTCCTGCGCCGTCTCCGGCCTCGGCAGCAGCGGACACCTTGCGAGCGTCCAGCTGATCCTTGCCGGCCTGAAGCACCGGATCGTTCCCTTCGACGGAACCGCTCCCTCGAAAGCCGCGTTCCTCGGAGGCCACATAACGTTCTGGATCGCCGGGTACAGCGAGATGAAGGCGCTGCTCGCGGACGACAAGATCAAGGCCCTCGCCACCCTGAACGAGACACGCATTCCCCCTTATGACTACCCGACTCTTTCCGAAATGGGATATCCGCCGGTTGCGGTCTACAACATGAGAGGCATCTGCGCTCCGCCCAACCTTCCCGAAGATGTCAAGAACATCCTGATCGAGGGCATTCTCAAGGCGCTGAACTCGGAAGAAATTGCGAAGTGGGCGGCCGAGACCGACCGTCCCATGCTGGTCGCCGCGGGCGACGAGTACTACAAGCTGCACGAGGCCACGAACAGAATGGTCGAGGCTGCGCTTCCGATGATGAAGGAGAGCATAGGAAAGAAGTAGCGTGTTCCGTTCCATCGGGGAATATCAGAAATCATTATCTGAAATCGTTATCATGCGAAGGGGAGGTTGTACAATGAAAAAAAGTCGGTTTGTGGTTCTGGCGGTTCTTTGCGTGCTTCTCGCGGCGGCTCCTGCCGCGGCGGCTGACGTCTTCGTCCGGATTGGAACGAGCAGTGTCGGCGGAGGCTTCTATCTGATAGGCAATACACTCGCCCAGCTCGGAACCCAGGAGCTGAAGGAGATCAATTTCACCGCGGTGACGGGAGGTTCCATCAAGAACTGTCTGAACCTCGGAACCAAGGATGTCGAACTCGGCATGGTGCAGTCCTCGACGGTGAACGACGCCTGGAACGGCACCGGATCCTTCGAGAAGCCCATCAAGACGCTCCGCTACGTCACGGCGATCTATCCGATGCCCGCTCATATCCTCGTCAACCTTGACGCGGGTATCAAGAGTATTGCCGATTTCAAGGGCAAACGGGTCGATTACGGTTCCGTGGGCCAGGGGATAGAGGTCAATGTCCGCGAGATGATGTCCGTTTTCGGACTCAAGGATGAAGATGTCCGCATCGAGCGTTTCGGGCGCTCCGAAGTGGCCGAAGCTCTGAAGGTCGGCGACTCGCAGGCCCATATCTGGACCACCAACGCTCCCAACGCCCAGGTCACGGATATGATCCGGTCCGGAAAGGTCGGCCTGATCGGAATAGAATCGGAAAAGATCAAGGAGATCGTGGAAAAATTCCCCCATTATGCGGCATCGGTGATTCCCGGCGGCATCTACGAGGGGTACGAAAATCCCGTTCCGGTCGTTGCGGCGGTGGGCTCCCTTCTTACCTACGAGGACATGCCCGAGGACGTGATCTACAAGATCACCAAGATGATCCACGGCAATACGCAGTTCCTCCGGGAGAGGCTGAATTATTTCGAGAATCTCACGCTTGATTTCGCCCTTGCTGGCATGTCTGTTCCGCTTCATCCCGGCGCGAAGAAGTTCTACATCGAAGCCGGTCTGATCAAGGAATAGAACCTGTTTTCGACGGGGGAGAGGGCGATTGCGACGCCCTCCCCCCGTCTTTTCCGTATCGGGGAGGTACATGATGGAAAGCACCGTTTCCGTGACGAGTGAAAAGAAAACCTCAAGCGGCAAAAAACGTTCCTTTCAGGGCGGTCTGAAGCTTCTGATCACCGTTGTTACAGTGGCCCTGGCGGCGTTTCAGCTTTATACGGCATTCTTCGGCCTTTTTCCCGCGATGCAGCAACGAAGCCTTCACATGGCATTCGTACTGCCTCTCATCTTCCTGCTGTACCCGATGTGGAAATCGTCGCCGAAAGGTCGCCCGTCCGCGACGGACTGGCTCTTCGCCGTTGCAGCGGCCGCGTGCACACTGTATGTGTTTTTTATGTACGAAAATATTGCGAACAGGGCGGGGATGTACAGGGATTATGAACTCTATCTCGGCGCCGCGATGATTTTCCTCGTCTTCGAGGCTGCACGGCGGGTGCTGGGGTACCCTCTTCCGATATTCTGTTCGATATTTCTCTTCTTTGCCTACTACGGACGCTCCATGCCGGGGCCGTTCCGGCATTTCGGCCTCTCTATCCCGCGCATCATCGAGGAGCTCTATCTCACGACCGACGGTCTCTTCGGACTGGTCACGGGCGTATCCGCGACGTACATCTACCTCTTCATCCTCTTCGGCGCATTCCTTGGTTCCACCGGGACATCCCAGTTCTTCAACGATCTCGCCATGGCCCTGACCGGGCACCTGAAAGGGGGACCTGCCAAGATCGCGGTGGTCTCAAGCGCCTTCATGGGAACCATCAGCGGCAGTACCTCGGCCAATGTCGCCACTACCGGGGCCTTCACCATTCCGTTGATGAAGAAGATCGGCTACCAGGCCCACTTCGCGGGGGCCGTCGAAGCGGCGGCATCGACGGGAGGGCAGATCATGCCGCCTGTCCTGGGAGCGGCGGCGTTCATCATCGCCGATTCGCTCGGCATCTCCTACCTCAAGGTCCTCAGCGCCGCCGTGGTTCCGGCAGCCCTGTATTTCTGGGGAATCTGGTGCTGCCTGAGTCTCGAGGCGGCGAAGCTCGGGCTGAAGGGGCTTCCGAGGGAGACGCTGCCGAGAGTGAAGGATGTGCTCTTCAAGAGCGGATACAAGGCGATACCGCTGCTCGGGATCATCTACTTCCTCGTTCAGGGGTACAATCCTCTCTATGCCGGGTGCTGGGGGATCGGCCTTTCCGTGGTTCTGAGCTTCGTGAAAAAGGAGGATCGTCTCGACCCGAAATCCTTCATCGCCACGCTTGAAGAGGGGTCGAAAAGCGCCCTCTCGGTAGCGATCGCCTGTATCATCGTGGGCGTGGTCATCGGCATGATGGGAGCCACCGGAATCGCCCTCAAAGTGGGGGACGTGATCCTCGGATTCACCAGGGGAAATCTGCTGCTGACGCTGATCTCCACCATGTTCCTCTCCATGATCCTCGGAATGGGAATGCCGACGACAGCAAGCTACGTCATGGCGAGCGCAGTGGCTGCCCCTGCCCTGATTCTTTTGGGATGCAAGCCTCTCGACGTCCACTTTTTCGTCTTCTTCTACGCCGTTCTCTCCTCGGTGACGCCGCCGGTCTGCGTCGGGGCGTACACAGCGGCGGGAATCGCGGGCTCCGATCCGAACAAGACGGCCTACACGTCCATCAAGCTGGCACTGGCCGGATTCATCGTCCCTTACGTGTTCATCTACTCGCCGGATATCATGCTTCCCAACGTGACGAGCTGGCCCGTTACGATTCTGGCCCTTTTCACGGCGTGTGTCGGAGTCTACGGTCTGGCCGTCGCCACGGAGGGTTTTATCGTGCGCCGGGTGCCTTTATGGGCGCGGGTTCTGGCCTTTGCGGGAGCGGTCAGCCTCATTATTCCGGGGTTTCTCGGTGATGCTGCGGGATTCGCCCTTTTAGCCTTCGTCGTCTTTCACAACTTCAGGATTCAGAAGGACGCCGCTCCGTCGCCCCGGTGAGCGGGAGAACCGATATGTCTTCAAAGGCTTTGGGACAGGCGGGGACGCTTGAATCCTGCGATGCCCTGGTGATGGTGCTTCTGGATGCGGGAAAGGAAGGGATCGTTCTCGAAATGGACGGTCCTTCCCTGGTCTCTTTCGAGGAGGATATTCGGGTCGCTGTCTCCGAAACCCTTGCTTCGCTCGGAATTTCGGATGCGGAGGTCAGGCTCTCTGAGCGGGGAGCACTCGATTGCACCCTTCGGGCGCGTGTGGAGGCCGCGGCCCGGAGGGCGCTCGCTGTGCTGGAAAAGGCGGGGGTCGAAGGATGACGCTCAGGCGTACCTCCCTCTACATACCGGGCAACAACCCGGGGATGCTTCTCAATGCCGCGGTCTACGGAGCGGATAGTATCGTTCTCGACCTTGAAGACGCCGTTTCCGTCGCGGAGAAGGATGCTGCAAGGATCCTGGTACGGAATGCGCTGCGTTCCATTTCGTACCGCGATGTTGAGGTGACCGTCAGGGTCAATTCCCTGTCCACCCCCTTCGGCCGGGAGGATTTCGAAGAGATCGTGCCGCTGGCTCCTTCCGTTCTCCGCCTGCCGAAGTGCGAAACCGCTGACGATGTTCTGCGCGCGGAGAAGCTGATCGGCGAACTGGAGGAAAAGTCCGGTGTGCCCGCGGGATCCGTAAAGCTTATCCCGATCATCGAATCCGCATTCGGCGCCTCGAATCTTCCGGAGATCGTCCGGTCAAGCCCTCGTGTGGCCGCTTTGAACTTCGGAGCGGAGGACTACACGGCCGATCTCGGGGCGGAGCGGACGAAGGAAGGGCGCGAGCTTGACGATATCCGTTCCCGGATCGTGGCAGCCGCGCGTATCGCTGGAATTCAGGCGCTTGACAGCGTTTTCGCGGATGTCAACGATTCGGAAGGGCTTTTCGAAGAGGCCTTCCGTGTCCGGCGTCTCGGTTTCGACGGCAAGTCGGTTATCCATCCCCGGCAGATTGCAATCGTGCACAGGGCGTTCACCCCTTCCGAAAAGGAGATCGAGTATGCCGGGCGGGTTGTCGCGGCAATCGAAGAGGCTGCAGTGCGCAAATCGGGTGTAGTGGCCCTGAACGGACGCATGATCGATGCCCCGGTTGTTGCAAAGGCCCGAAAGGTCCTTGCACTGGCTGAAGCTGCCGGAGTTCATCGAATTGAGGAGAGCCGCCCATGAGATCGAACGGAATTGGAAGAATACTGCCGGAGTCCATTCCCGGAATGGATGTGTTCCGTCCTTTCGAAAAGGCCGGATCCGGTCCCTCGGGACCATCTGTTTTCCAGGTCCCGAAACGGGAACCCAAGGTCCTCGCCTGCCTCGAAGAGGCGTTCCGAAAGGCCGATGTCCGCGACGGCATGACGATCTCCTTTCATCATCATCTCCGGAACGGCGATCTCGTCGTCAATATGGCGCTCGACGTCCTTTCCGGGATGGGGATCCGGAACCTCGTATTGGCGCCGTCGGCTCTTTTCCCGGTACATCGGGAAGTGTTGCGCCATGTTCAAAGCGGCACGGTCCGCGCGATCCAGGGGAGCGTCAACGGGCCCGTCGGGCGGGCAGTCTCCGAAGGGCTTTTCGATCTCCCCGTGATTCTGCGTTCTCACGGCGGGCGTGTTCGCGCCATGCAGGCAGGAGAACTGAGTGTGGACATCGCAGTTATCGCGGCGCCCTCGGCGGATTGCATGGGGAATATCAGCGGCGTCTCGGGTCCTTCGGCCTGCGGTTCTCTGGGATACGCGTTTTCCGATGCCTGCTATGCCAGGCAGGTCATCGCCGTCACCGATAATCTCGTTCCCTACCCCGCAGTCCCGTACTCTCTTCCCCAGACGCTTGTGGACTGGGTGGTTCCCGTCGAGCGTATCGGGGACCCGGAACAGATCGTCTCGGGAACGCTCCGGATCACCCGCGATCCGCTTCGGCTCGTCATCGCCGAGCAGGTGGCGCGGGTGGTGGAGTCGAGCGGTCTCTTGCGGGACGGCTTCTCGATGCAGGCCGGAGCAGGGGGTATCTCCCTGGCCGCCTCGGATTTCATCCGGGAAAGGATGAGGGCGGCTCGAATACAGGGCAGCTTCATCTCCGGCGGCATCACGGGCCAGAGCGTCGAAATGCTCGAAGAAGGATTGTTTCAAGCGCTTCTCGATGTGCAGTCCTTCGATCTCGCGGCGGCGGCTTCCCTTGCAAGGAACCCGGCTCATCTCGAGATGAGCGCCTCGTTCTATGCGAACACGGCGGCCAAGGGGTGCGTGGTGGATATGCTCGACGTGGCGGTCCTCGGGGCGACGCAGGTGGACACCGACTTCAACGTCAACGTGAATACCGAGTCCGACGGAGTGCTTCTCCATGGTATCGGGGGGCATATGGATACGGCTGCGGGAGCGAAAATGACGGTGATCGTGACGCCTCTCCTCCGGGGTAGAATGCCGATGGTGGTGGACAGGGTCCTCACCGTGACGACTCCGGGCGAGACCGTTGACGTGGTCGTCACCGAACGCGGAGTGGCGGTCAATCCTATAAGAAAGGATCTTCTTGAAAACCTCCGCGGAAAAGGACTCCGGCTCCTGGATATACACGATCTCGAGAGAGAGGCAAAGAGCATCACCGGCGTTCCTCGCTCGCCGGAATTCGGCGAAAAGATTGTCGGCGTTGTGGAATACCGTGATGGCGGAGTCATCGATGTCATCCGTCAAAGATTGTGATGAAAGCTTGTGGGACAGACCGGGCTCCGCCGTTTTGGCGGAGTCTTTTTATTTTTTTTTTGAAATATGAAAAACGACCTCTCTACAGAAGGAAAAAATTGGTACAATTAAACGATGAGAAAAAACACCCTTATGGAATGAAGCGCCGAAAAGCACGGAACGCTCTCGAATCGGTTTTAAGAGGAAATGTTTCTTTTCCTGGAAAGGGGGAGGAGGAAAACAGCGCACGTCGGATTATCCCGAAATCCGGGGATCGGCGGTTTTTTTCGCCGGGCGGTACTGTTGTCGTGGTTTGAGCAACACGGCAGAAGCTCTCTGTGAGCGTCCGGTTATTATCCTGAATAAGCAAAAAGATTTTTCTAATACGGTACGAATGGATGGTGATGGTAGTGAAGAAAACGAAACTTCTGTGGATTGTGCTCTTAATGCTGTTGTGCGCCGGAGGTGCTTTTGCCCAGGGGAAAGCGCCGAACCTCCAGTATGTTCGGGGGGATGTTCTTGTTGTCCTGCAGAATCCCGCAGGCGATGCGTCCGGGATACGGAACCAGGCGAATCGAATCGCCGATTCGACCGCTTCGGAGGTAATACGTACCTACAGCGCGATCGCCGCTGCCACCGGAAGGAATATCGTCCATCTGAAAGCTTCCGGCAAGACGGCGGAGCAGTTGGTCGCCGAAGTGCGGGAGCTTCCGGAAGTGATCGGCGCAACGCCGAACTTCATCGTCCGGGCTCTTCGAACTCCCGATGATCCGGACTTCGCTCTGCAGTGGGCGATGGACCGTATCGGAGCCTCCGAGGCGTGGAGCGTCTCCGCCGGAAGCGAAGAAATCTTTGTCGCCATTCTCGATACCGGGATACGGTACGATCACGAGGACCTTTCAGCAAACATGGGCCGGGACAAGGACGGAAACTTCGGCAAAAACCTGGTAAGCACCCTGGCCTCGAAAGTTCCTGATCCACTGGACGACAACGGCCACGGAACGCATCTGGCGGGAATTATCGGCGCTGTCGGAAACAATGGAATCGGCGTGACCGGAGTCAGCTGGACTGTCCGTATGCTGGGCGTAAAGGTTCTCGATCACAGCGGTGCAGGCAGTTACGCGCACGTCCTCGCCGGACTCGACTACGTCCTCGAGCAGAAAAAACGCGGTCTGAACATCCGTGTGGCGAACATGGGTTTCGGCGGTTGGACCGCGCCCGTCGAAGACATTGATACCGATCCCTTGGCAATTGCATGCAAAGCCGTCGCCGACGCGGGAGTTCTGCTCGTCGCGGCTGCGGGAAATGAAGGGCATAATATCGACAATGCGGGAGGAGGATACAGGGGGAACCGTATTTATCCCGCTTCCTACCCGATTTCCGGAATGCTTACCGTCGCTGCGGCGGCTCAGGACGGAACATTGACGAAATTCTCCAATTTCGGTTCGAACATCGATCTCGCAGCGCCCGGCGCCGATATCCTGAGCACTGTGGGCGACGGAGCGTATGCTGAGATGAGCGGGACTTCCATGTCGGCTGCTCATGTCACGGGCGCAGCGGCGCTTCTTGCGGCTTCGGAGCCCGGACTGAGCGCTGCCCGACTGAAGGAGCGGATTCTGGAGTTCGTCGACAAACACGAAAGTTTGTCAGGCAGGCTGTCTTCGGGCGGCTCACTCAATGCGGGCGCCGCGCTGAAGAACGAAAGAGGATCGCTGACAGTCAATATGGAAGGTCCTGCGGCGGCCCGCTGGAGCGTCAACGGAAAGGGGAGCTATGCAAGCGGTTTTACCGCGACGAACCTGCCTGCAGGCACTCATGTCGTCTCATTCTCCGATGTAAAGGCCTGGAATAAGCCCGAAAACATGACGGTCACCGTTGCGGCGAATGCTGAAGCTGCTGCCGCTGCGGTCTATCGCCAGCAGAACGCGTCCCTTTGGGTCACGATCGAAGGCCCTGCAGAAGCGCGCTGGAGTCTCGACGGAACGGAGACGTATGAGAGCGACCGTACACTGGAAAAGGTCGCAGGCAAACATGCAGTTTCCTTTTCGGATGTTCCTGGCTGGGACACGCCGGAAGAGGAGATGGTCACCGTTCCAAGGAACGCGCCACTTGCCTTCACCGCCGTCTACAAGCGGCAGACCGGATCTGTTACCGTGAAACTGGAAGGACCGGGGGAGGCTCGCTGGAGTCTCGACGGAGCGGGATCGTACGCCAGCGGCGAGACGGTTGCGGATGTCCCTGTCGGCAGCCGCACGGTGAGTTTCTCGGAGGTCGGAGACTGGACGAAGCCGCAGGACCTGGCCCTTGTCGTCGGGAAGGATGAGGACGTATCCGCCGAAGCCGCCTACGTTCAGCATACCGGCTCGATCACGGTGACCCTTGAAGGCCCGGAGGAGGCCCGTTGGAACATCAACGGAAGAGGACTCTACTCGACTGGAGAGACGGCGGAAAATATCACCGTCGGAGAGCACACCCTCTCCTTCTCCTACGTTAGGGACTGGGATGCGCCGCCTTCTCTGCAGGTGACGGTGACCCGGGATTCAGAACTGACGGTGAAACAGGAGTATAGAAAACATCTCGGTTCCGTTTCGGTCACGATCGAAGGCCCGAAGGAGGCGCGCTGGAGTATTGAAGGGAGCGACGTCCTCTTTGAAAGCGGAGCCGCGGTCGAGAAAATCCCTGTTGGAAAGCATTCGGTATCCTTCTCGGATGTTCCAAACTGGTACACCCCGGAGGAAATCTCTGTTGCCGTTGCTAAGGACGGAGTTGCTACGGCTGAGGCGTTCTATGAACAGCACCGGGGCTCCGTCGTCGTTGCCGTCGAAGGTCCCTCCGAAGCCCGCTGGAGCCTGAACGGCGAAGGGAGCTACGCAAG
>CAYRPJ010000003.1:116197-143672 GCA_964426245.1 uncultured Synergistaceae bacterium | reverse complement strand
CCGAGATGTATTCGTCCTTCAGCTGCTCCGCCCGCTGCTCGGCCTTCACCAGCATTCGGGAGAGGCGCTGCGAAACGTACACCTTCCCCGGCTCCACTCCCGGCCCTGTAACCCGGACGCGGCGCGAAAGCTCCTCCTCCAGCTTCCGGACGAGGCTTTTCGAGTCGATGCCCATGCGGGCGAGAAGCCTCGGTATAAGCCCCTCGGACTGCTCGGCGAGCGCAAGCAGAAGATGCTCTCCGTCCACCTCCGAATGACCGAAGGTCACAGCTTTGTTCTGTGCATCGGAAAATGCTTCCCGAGATTTTGTCGTCAGTTTTGCGAAATCCATCGCGATCACTCCTTTTTGACCAATGCTAACCAATAAGATTATAACGACCTTTTCGACCATATGAAAGACGCAGGAAGGAGCATACATCTCTATTTTTGCCTTTTTTCGCAGGTTATCGTTTTAATACATTGTTTTTCTTCTGTTTTCGATGTTGTAAACCCTTTTTTTGAGACATCCTGCATTCTTTCGGGCCGGATCCTCTTTATCGTGTCTTCAAAACTCACGCTCGCGACGAGTTTTGCGGTATAATTCCGAAAGAAAGGACAGGCGTGGACCAGCGCCACCCATTCCGGAGAAAAAGGAGAGGATCTGTATGAAAAAATTGTGTCTGGCTCTTCTGGCGATGCTCTTGATCGTCGGCGGAGCGTGCGGAGCGGAGGCGTCGCCGGCTGATGAATTCACCATTCTCTCGTTTGCTCCCGGGGGGATGGTCAAAGGAAGGATGCCGGTAAAGGTCGTCTTTTCACAGCCGGTCGTCGAGCGGGATGCCGTCGGCAAGACGGTGTCCCGGCAGAATATGCCGGTTGAATTTTCCCCGGACATCCGGGGAGCGGGCAAGTGGACCGACCAGAAGACCTTCGTCTTCACCCCTGTTGCGAACCTCCAGCAGGCGACGCTCTACCGGGCGACCGCGAAGGAGTCTCTTCGGGATCTCAAGAACAGGCGGCTCGCAGGAAAGCAGGACTTCGAATTCCACACCGAGCCTCTGAAACTGTTGAAGGCCCAGCAGACGGATTTCACCGAGAACAACAACGTGGTAATCGAGCTGACGTTCAATCTTCCCGTTTCTCCGTTCAGAATGCGAGGCTTTCTCTCCATCCTGAACGAACAGAAGCAGCAGATGAACTACTTTCCGATGGGGCAGGCTCCCGCCTCGGTGCTTCGAATTTCGACGAACGCTTATGACGGGCGGAGACTCACGATACTCCTTGCTCCCGGACTGACCAGCGACGCAGGTCCTCTTGGCGTGGAAAAGGAATTCCGCCAGGAGATCTCCGTCACCCGGAAGATGGAGATACGGAGCGTCTACGCCGACACCCGCTACCCCGCGACGAGCATCATCAACGTGAACACGTCGGTCGGAGCCGACATGTCGGTCGTCTCGAGATTTCTCGAACTCTCTCCGAAGATGCCCTTCACGGTGGAGCCGGGGTACAACGGATTCACCATCCTCGGTGACTTCAAACCCCGCCGGCGCGTCGAACTGACCATCAGGAAGGGATTACCCTCCAGGGACGGTCATAAGCTGGAGAGGGACTTCAGCCGAGCGGTCATCTTCCCCGACCTCTACCCCTCGCTCTCCTTCCCCTCGGGAGGAACATTCCTCTCGCCGGCGGGGGACCTGCGCATCCCGATCGAATCGGTGAACATCGAAGAGATCTCGCTGAACCTCTGGCGGGTCTACGAGAACAACATCCCGGTCTCGATGCTGTCGAGCTACTCCATTCCCCGCGACCTCGCACGCAGGGTGGCGACCCGCACCGCACGTCCCGAAGGGAGGCTCAACGAGCCGGTGCGGCGGGCGATCGATCTCCGAGAACTGGCGGGAGAATCCAAGGGGGTTTTCCTCCTGACGGCGTCGGAATCCTCCGGTGAATACTGGGCGGACGCCGAACAGCTGGTCGCCGTGACAGACCTCGGCATCGTCGCACGCGTCTGGCCGAACGGCATCACGGTCTGGGTGAACACGATTCTGGGCATCAGGCCGGTTAACGGAGCCGTCGTCCGGGTCTATTCCCGGAGCAACCAGATGGTGGCATCGGGGAAGACGGACGGTGACGGCCTTTGGACCTGGCACGGAAAGGATCCATGGGACAGCCAGCTGACCCCTTCGATCGTGACGGTCGAAAAGGACGACGACATTTCCTTCCTGAAGCTTGAAGGAAATCTTTTGGCAGATGCGGGGTTCGACATCGGAGGCCGCCCGAGGAGCGAGAAGTACGACGCCCTGCTCTTCGCGCCGAGGGGAGTCTTCCGCCCGGGCGAAAAGGTCGACTTTTCAGCGCTCGTCCGTACGAAAGACTTGCTGCCGCCCGAGCCCTTCCCGGTGGTCTACGTCGTCCGCTCTTCCCTGGGGCGCGAAGTAACCCGCGGAACGGCGCTTCTCTCTCCCGAGGGAATCGCCTCCTTCTCGGCACGCCTTGCCCCGGCATCCCCGACGGGCATGTACAGCGCGATCGTCTCTCTCCCCGGAGGAGAAAGCACGCCACTCGGCAGAACCGAGTTTTTCGTGGAGGACTTCGTCGCACCCCGTCTTGAAGTAAAGGCGACATCAGACAGCACCTTCCTGGAAGAAGGCGAGACGCTCACAATCGACATCGCGTCCTCGTACCTCTTCGGAGCACCGGCTGCCGGACTGCCCTTCGAGGGCGAAGTCCGGGCCGTGGCGGTTCCCTTCCGCCCCGAAGGCTGGAGCGCCTTCACCTTCGGCGACCCGGAACGGTCTTTCGAGACCGTGACGGACTACATCGGCAACGGCACGCTCGACGAGGAGGGAAAGGGGGAGCTCGAATTCTCCGGTCCTGAAGGGTGGCTTCCCCCGGCGTCCATCGATCTTTCCTTCTTCGTCAAGGTGATGGAGGAGAGCGGCCGCTGGGTGCCCGCAGCCCTCAGGATCCCCTTCCACCCTTACCCCGTCTACCTCGGCATCGAGATGCCCAAGGGGGACCAGGTTCCCGGGCGGGAGATCAGGACACGAATCGCCGCGGTGACGCCGGAAGGAAAACCGTCCGAACTTGAGATGGCGGTCGCGGAGGTCTACATGGTCAAGCACCACTACAACCTGGTCAGAATGGGCAACCAGACACGGATGCAGGTGCAGCGCGAACTGGTCCCGCATTCGGACGGAACGGTGAAGTTCACGGACGGCATCGGCAGTTTCGCCTTTACACCGAAGGGTCAGGGCGAGTTCGTGCTCCGTATCTCCGACGAAACGTCCAACAGCATGGCATCCGCATCGATGATGGTCTGGACGCCCTACTGGAGCGGCGAAGGAGAGGGCTCGACCCTGCTCGACCGGGTCGTCGTCACCCCCGACAAGGAGAAATATGAGCCGGGCGACAAGGCGACCCTTTCGCTTCGAAGCCCCTTCGAGGGGAACCTTCTCGTCACAGTCGAGACCGACAAGGAGCTTCTCCGCAAAGTCGTTCCGCTGAACAAGGGGGAAGTGACGCTGCAGATCCCGGTCACGGAAGCAATGATCCCCAACGCCTACGTCTCCGCATCGGTGATCCGCCCGGTCGTCGAAGGACAGGAGTGGGGAAATCACCGCGCGATCGGGACCATCTCCATTCCCGTCGAACGGAAGGAGCACCGGCTCTCGGTGGCCATCCTCAGCCCGGAGCGGACGCTTCCCGACGAACCGCTTTCCGTCAACGGAACCCTGACCGACGGAACGGGAACGCCGCGGAAAGGAGAGGTTGTGCTCTTCCTCGTCGACGAGGGCATTCTCTCCCTGACAGGCTACAAGACTCCGGATCCGTGGGCCTTCTTCATGGCGAAGCGTGCACAGGGAATCTCCGTCTATGACCTCTACGACCAGCTTCTTCCGCTGGAATCGAGGGAAACTCCGCTGCTCAGGGCGGGCGGCGGCGCAGGAGAAGAGGCAATGGCTGCACTTCGCGCGGGAATGTCCCCTGTCTCCGCGCGCACGTTCAGGATGCTCTCGATCTTTTTGGGAAGCGTCGCCACAGACGAAAACGGCTCGTTCGAGGCGACTTTCGACGTGCCAGAGTTCAGCGGCAAGGGGCGCCTCATGGCGGTCGCCTCCGCCGGAAGCGCGTTCGGCAAGGGGGAAACGTTCGTCCGGATCGCGCGCGACGTGACGACGGAACTCTCGCTGCCCCGGGCCGTGTCGCCCGGCGACGCGTTCCACGCACCGCTGAAGCTCTTCTCCGGGGCTTCGGAAAAGACGCGCGTCTCGGTGAAAGTTTCCATCGACGGTCCGCTGAGCTTCTCCGGCAAGAAGGAATTCCTTGCGGACCTCGTTCCCGGAGCGGAAGCGCTCTTCAGCGTCCCCTTCACCGCCGGTCCGCAGGCGGGGACGGCGTTTCTTTCCGTCGAAACCGAATGGGAGGACGGCGCCTTCACCCAGGAACTCGACCTGCCCGTCCGGCCGGCGTTCCCCCGGGTCGCCCTTTCCGGCTCGGGCGTGGTGCGGGGAGACGCTCCCGGCACAATTGAGATCCCCAGGGAGTGGTTCCCCGGCACGGAGGAAGGAAAACTCCTGCTCGCCGATCTTCCTGCGCTCGACCTCCTGGGCGCAGCGACCTTCCTTCTGCAATACCCGTACGGCTGTCTCGAACAGACGGTCTCGGGAGCCTGGCCCCTGCTCGCACTCGGCGAACTGGTCCGGGACATCGATCCCCGGCTCGTGAACGAAGAGGAACGCGCCGCCGCACTGGCACTGAAGATACGCCAGATTTCGGCCATGCAGCTCTACACCGGCGGATTCGCCAACTGGCCCGGAAGCTCGATCCCCTCGCAATGGGGTTCCCTCTACGCCACCCACTTCCTTGTTGAAGCAAAGAAGAGCGGCGCTCCCGTGCCGGACGACCTGCTCGAGATCGCGCTCTCCAACGTCCGTTCGATGCTGCCTCTGGCGCCTCTGAACGACAGTGATTCCGCCTTCCGCTCAAACATGACGCTGAAGGCCTACGCCGCATATATCCTCTCCCTTCGAGGAGAACCTCCGCTGGGATGGATGGCGCATCTCGGAGAGCACAAGGACTCTCTCTACGGCTCCGGAACAGTCTTCCTGGCCGGGGCGCATGCTCTGGCATCAGGGACGCCGGATTCTCTCCGTCAGCTCGGAACCGGCGCCCCCTCGCTCCGGGGCGGCGGTGCGGAGACCTTCGAATCGGTCTCGCGGAATACCGCGCTGAAACTGCTGATGTGGACGGAGGTCGATCCGCTCTCCGCTCCGGCGGCGGAGCTCGCATTCCGCCTCCTCGAGGAGGCGCGCCGCAATACGTGGAGAACGACGCAGGACAATGCCATGGCCGTGCTCGCGCTCGGCCGATGGATGGAAAAGACCCGGGAAGCCCGCAAGCCCTTCACGGCGGTGCTCAAGGACGCCTCGGGAAATGAGATCGCGTCGTTCAGCGACGGAAAACGTCTCTCGCTGGATCTCGGGGAACTGCCGAAAGGAGCGATGACACTCACGCTCTCAGGGAACGGGACGGCCTACTTCGCGTGGACATCGGCGGGAGTGCCTCTGAAAGAGCCTGCTCCTTTCAGCAGCGGCATCGCCGTCAAACGGGCCTGGACAAACCGCGAAGGGAAGCCGGTCCAGGAGGGGACACCGGTCTCCAGAGGCGAACGGATCACGGTGACGCTCATCCTCACCCCGTCCGCTCCGTTGCGCGACCTGGTGGTCGTCGATATGCTCCCCGGCGGCATGGAGATCGAGAACACCCGGCTCTCCGGCGAGGGCGACTCGCCGGACCGGAGCGGCATCCGCGCCGAACTTCGCGATGACCGCCTGATCCTCTTCGTCGACTCTCTGACGAATTCCGTGGAATACAAGTACCTGATCCGGGCGGTCTCCAGAGGCGTCTTCACGCTGCCGCCCGTCGCGGCCGAGGGGATGTACGCTCCCGACACCGCAAGCGTCGGAGTTCCCGGGAAAGTCGAGATCTACTGATCATGAAACGCCCCCTCCGCCGCGCACTGACAGCTTGTTCTCTTGCGCTTCTCCTCGCGGCGGGAGGGGGAATTCTCCGGACAGCATCCCTTCCCCTCGATATCGAGGACGTTCTTGAATGGCCGACCTCCCCCGTGCTGATGGACCGCACGGGGGAGGTCCTTTCCGTCTTTCTCTCGCAGGATTCCGAATGGTCGGTTCCCGTTCCGCTCGACCGGATGGGAAGATGGCTTCCGTTCGTCGCGGTCGAGGTTGAGGACCGACGTTTCGCGGAGCATGGAGGGATCGACTACACCGCGCTTCTCCGGGCGACATGGCAGAACATCGTTGCCGGCAAGGTGGTCTCGGGAGCGTCGACGATCACGAGCCAGCTCGTTCGCCTCTCCTTTCCGCGCCCGAGGACCCTGAAGACAAAGCTGATCGAATTCACCGCGGCGCAGAAACTCGAAGCTGCGCTCGCAAAGGAGAAAATACTGGAGCTCTATCTGAACCGCGCTCCGTTCGGCGGCAACATACGGGGCGTCGAAGCCGCGGCCAGAATCTACTTTTCGAAGGGCGCGAAGGAAGTCTCTCTCGGAGAGGCCGCACTCCTGGTGGGAATGCTCAAAGGACCGAGCCTCTATCGTCCTGACCGGAACCCCGACGCCGCGAGGCAAAGGCGCGACTTCATCCTCGCCTCGCTCTTCGAACGGGGAAAAATCACGGAGGAACAGTACCGGTTCTCCATTTCCGAGCAGATTCCCGCAGCACGGGGTTCTTTTCCTTCGAAGGCCTTCCATTTCACTCTCTCCGCGCTCGGAGAACGAAGGGGGGGAGGGGTTCTGGAGACGACGCTGGACCCGATGCTCCAGGACCTTCTCGAGAGGACGCTGGCCGCCTCCCTGGAGTCCCTGCCCGGGGAGATCACCTCCGCCGGCGTCGTGACGGACAACGTTACGGGCGACATCCTGGCGTATGTCGGCAACGCGCGCCTGGGAACCGGAAAAACCGGGAGCTGGGTGGACTGTGCACGTCGCCCCCGATCCCCCGGATCGGCCCTGAAACCTTTTGCCTATCTTGCCGCTTTCGAGAAAGGGATTCTCACCCCGGCTTCCCTCCTCGCCGACACCCCCCTCGCCTTTTCGGGGCAGGCGCCCCGGAACTTCGACATGACGTACCGCGGCCCCGTCTCCGCCCGGACGGCCCTCGCGGACTCCCTCAACGTCCCCGCGGTCCGCGTACTGCGTGCCGCAGGCCCGGAACTCGTGCTGGATCTTCTCCGCAACGCGGGCTTCGCCGGTCTGACCATGCCGACATCGCACTACGGAGATTCGCTGATCCTGGGAGGATGCGAAACGAGCGTCCTGCAGATGGCGGAGGCGTACGGCATGCTGGCTGCGCTGGGAGTACGGCGCACTCCCCGTTTTCTCAGGAACGAGCAGACCTTTCAGCAGCGAATCGCCTCCGAGGGAGCGTCGTTCCTGGTTGCGGATATCCTGAAGGACACGGGACGCCTTCTTCCGGTTCACGGAAAACGAATCGAACACGGAAGGGAGTGGTTCGCCTTCAAAACGGGAACATCCTACGGCTACCGGGACGCCTGGACAGCGGCATATACGCCCCGCAACACGGTCGTGATCTGGATGGGCGATCCGACAGGCACGCCGCATCCGGAACTGGTGGGCATCCAGGCAGCAGCTCCCGCTATCGTCGAAATTCTCCGGAGCCTTCCGCCCGCGGGCTGGTACGCTCCTCCTCCGCGGGTTGTCACTCGAACGGTCTGCGCACTCTCCGGGCGCCCGATGGGCCCTTCATGCCCGGTCGGAAGGACGGACTACGCCCTCGAAGGAGTCTCCTCGACCGCACCGTGTCCTCTGCACGTGATCCGGAACGGAGCCGCGGAGATCGTCTGGCCCGCGGAACTCGAGGAGTTCGCCCTCAGGCGGTCGCTGTCGATACAACCGGAACAGAGGGTTACGATCACCTCGCCGCTTCCGGGATCGCGCTACTTTATAACGCCTCTCGGAGGAGAACAGAAAGTGGCGCTCCGGGCGGAAGGCGCCCGGACGCCGGTCTATTGGTTTGTCGGAGGAGAGTACGCCGGAAGGCAGGACGGCGTCGCGAACATTTTCTGGACCCTGAAAAAGGGAGACCACACAGTCTCGCTCGTGGACGGCGCCGGAAGGACGGCGGTCTCGAGAGTGATCGTGAGCGCGCCGGGAGCGGGAGGACCTGAAGGATCAGGCCTTCCCGCGCTGCCGCTCACTCCCGTGGATTGAAGGGCGACTCCTTCGCCAGCGCTTCGAGGAGCTCGCGCTCGCGGCTGTCCAGTTTTTCCGGGATGACGATCTCCACCCGAACGATGAGATCGCCCGCCTGGGCTCCCTTCCTCCGGGGCAGTCCCTTGCCTTTCAAGCGAAGCCGCTTTCCGTGCTGGGTCCCTGCAGGGAGTTTCATCGTCACCAGCCCGTCGGGCGTCTGGACGGGTATCGACGCGGCTCCCAGCGCGGCCTCCCACGGAGAGACCTTCAGAGGAGTGATCAGGTCGTACCCCTCCACCGTGAAACGGGGGTGAGGAGCGACGGAAATCACGATGTGAAGATCACCGCCCCGGTTCCCCTGCCCCTTGAGGCGGATTCGGGACCCCTCGGTGACACCCTGCGGCAGGTTGACGTTGAGCGTCCTCCGGCTTCGCGCCGGGCGTCCGTCGGCTCCCTGCACGACCTGCTCCATGGAAATCGTCCTGGCCCCTCCCCGAAGAATGTCCTCGAGAGAGAGGACAAGCGACATCTCCTCGTCGCCTCCTCGTCCCTGCGACCGGAAGAGGTCGTCCATCGAGACGCTCCTGCCGCCCGAGGCGAAGCCGCCGAAGATCGTCCGGAAGAAGTCGCTGAAACCTCCGGCGTCGCCTCCGAAATCCATGTGCACGCCCCCGCCCCATCCGGGAGGAGGCGTAAAATCCTGTCCCTGCTGCCAGTTCGGCCCCAAGGTGTCGTACTTCTGCCGTTTCTCGGGATCCTTGAGAACCTCGTAGGCCTCGTTGATCTCCTTGTACCGCTCGTCGGAGCCGCTTCCCTTGTTCACGTCGGGGTGATACTCCTTCGCGAGCTTCCGGTAGGCCTTCCGGATCTCGTCCTGGGACGCCGTCCTGCTCACACCGAGGATTTCGTAATAGTCTTTGTATGCGACGGCCATACCCATCACCACGCCTTTCTTGCCGATTTTATAAATTTAACCAATACTGACCTATACAGTATACAACTTTTTTCGGTCTTCTCAATACGAAAAAAAAGAAAATATACAGCAAATCGGGCTATTTCCCCCGATTTCCTTCATCTTTCTCGTTGTTACACTGCGAGAGACGAACGAAGTGCCTGCAGGTCCGCTCCCCGCATAACGGCGATGATCTCGGCAATCGCGGAGACGGCGATCTCTTCCGGTGTCTCCGCCCGGATCGGCAGACCGACAGGCTGATGGATCCGGTCAATATGCTCCGCTGAAACCCCCTGTCCCAGCAGGCGTTGACGGACGAAGGCGATCTTCTTCCTGGAGCCGATCATCCCCATGTAGGCGGCAGGCTTTCCTTCGAGCAGTTTGACGACATCCGCGTCGAGCGCGTGCCCCCGGGTGACGATGATCACGTAGGTATCCCCGTGGAAGGAACCGGAGCGGTGGAAAAAACTCTCCAGCGGGCAGCAGATCGCCCTTCCCCATGGGATGTTCTCCTCGTTGGCGAACTCCGCTCTCTCGTCCCAGACCGTGACGGCGAAACCCGTCATGTCTCCGAGGCGCGCGATGGCTTTCCCCACGTGTCCCGCGCCGAAGATCACGAGCTCCCGCTTCCTTCCGATCACCTCGAGGTAGACGCCCATGGAGCCGCCGCAGGCCGCCCCGTCGAGGGCAGCTTCGCTCGCCGAGAGCGTTTCCCTGTAGAGCATCGCGCCCGTTCCCTTTTCCAGGAGTTCAAGCGCCTTTTCGATCACGTGATGCTCGGTGATACCGCCTCCGACAGTCCCTTCGATCTTTCCCCCCGGAAAGACGAGCATGGAGGACCCCATGCTCCGGGGCGTCGATCCGGTCTCCTCCACCACCATGCAGAGGACCGCCGCCAGTCCTTCTTCGTAGAGTCCGGCCAGTCGCCGGGATATTGCGATATCCATCATTCCGCCTCCTCGCTGTATTCGATGACGCCTCCGGCGACAACCCTGCCGTCCGCGTCGTAGAGCACCAGCCGCTGTCCCGGCGTGGGGGCGAACTGCGGTTGGTCGAAAAGCGCTTCAATCCTCTCCCCGTTCCCGAGCAGCAATTCGCAGGGGAGCGGTTCTCCACGCGAGCGGGTCTTGCCGAAGAAGCGTTTTCCCTGCCCGAAGAGCCGGGGCGCCAGGATATTCACGTCGCACGCGCATACACGACGCCTGAACGCGCGTTCTCTCGGGCCGACAACGACGAGGTTGCGCCCGGGATCGATGCGCAATACGTAGAGTCCTTCCCGGGACGCGATTCCGAGCCCCTTTCGCTGCCCCGTCGTGTAGTGCGCAATACCCGGGTGCGTTCCCAGCGGTTCCCCGTCTTCGTCCACGATCAGGCCGGACGGAAGGGAGCGCCCTTCAAGAAGGCGCCGGTAGTCGCCCTCTCCCGCAAAGCAGATCTCCATGCTCTCGCGCTTCTCCGCGACCGGAAGGCGCGCTTCCCTCGCCAGGGCGCGGACTTCTTCCTTGGAGAAGCCGCCGAGGGGAAGCAGAAGCCTCGGCAGGCGATGTGCGGCGATTCCGTAGAGGAAGTAGCTCTGGTCCTTTACTGGGTTCTTTCCCCGCGCGAGGAAAAAGGAATTCCCTTCTCTCTCGATCCGGGCATAATGCCCGGTAGCGATCCGGACTTCTCCGAACGCATCCTCAAGCGCTTTCCAAAGGAGGCCGAACTTCAGGAACGCGTTGCAATCGGCGCAGGGATTGGGAGTTCTCCCCCGGAGATAGTTCTCCACAAACGGATCGACGACGATCTCTTCGAATTCTTTCTCCACGAACGCCGTGTAGTGAGGAATGCCGAGCCCCAGGGCAACCGACGCCGCATCCCGTCCGCAGCAGCTTCCCGGTGAAGAGCCCGTTCCGGGAATGTTCATGGTGACGCCGACGACATGCCACCCGGATTTCCGGAGGAGCCACGCGGTCACGGAGCTGTCCACCCCTCCGCTCATCAGGACGGCGACGCTTTTCGGGCCGAAGGAGGGGAAAGGAGAGGAGAAGCCGGTTGAGGGTCGTATGTTCATGAGAAAATTTTTCCTCCGGGCATTGGATTGTCATTCCTTCTCGTGTAGTATAGAGAAGAAAAAAGTTCTTCACAAGGGAGGGGCGAGGACATGCCGTATTACGCCGCGATGAAAAAAATGGAAAAACTCGACGCAGCTTTGAGAGAGATGGGGAGCGTCGCGGTGGCGTTCTCCGGAGGGCTGGACAGCACGCTCCTGGCGGCGGCGGCGTTTCGTGCGCTCGGGGAACGTGCGGTCGCGGTCACCGCCATGTCGCCCACGCTTCCCTCATGGGAGCGGGACGACGCGGAACACTATGCCGCGACCATCGGCATCCGCCACGCGGTTCTTCCGGTCTCCGAACTGGAGGATCCCCGTTTTACAGCCAACGACAAGGACCGTTGCTACTACTGCAAGAAATTCCGGTTCGAATTGCTGCTCGCATGGGCGAAACAGTCCGGCTTCCGCTGGGTGCTTGACGGCTCCAACACCGACGACCTGAACGACTACCGCCCCGGCATGCGCGCCATTTCCGAGCTGGAGGGCGTTCGAAGCCCCCTTCTGGAAGCCGGGCTGACAAAGAGAGAAATACGAACCGTCTCGAAGGAGTGGAAGCTGCCTTCGTGGCAAAAACCCGCAGCGGCCTGCCTGGCCAGCCGAATCGCCTACGGGACGCAGATCACCGTCGAAAATTTGCTCCAGGTAGAGCGGGCCGAAGAAATCGTTCGTGCATTCTGCCCGCCGAACATCCAGGTCAGGGTCCGCCACCACGGCTTCCTTGCGAGAATCGAGACTGCGCCCTCAGCGATCCCCCTGCTCGCCGCCCCGGAGACCGCGGCGAAGCTCTCCTCGGCCCTTCTCGCCCTCGGTTTTTCATGCGTCGCACTGGATCTCACGGGCTACCGGATGGGGAGCCTGAACAATCTGTAGGCAGCCCGCACCGGAGGACAAACGCACCGGCAGGGCAAAAGGAAGACCCGCCGTGCCCGGCAAGCCGGCGGGCGTTCCCTGAACGGGCTTACTCTTCTTTCGGAAGGAAGCTGAGCGCCGCCGAGTTGATGCAGTAGCGCATCCCTGTCGGAGGAGGACCGTCGGAGAAGAGATGCCCCAGGTGCGCGTCGCATCGTCCGCAGAGGACTTCCGTCCGTATCATGCCGAAGGAAAAATCACGCTTCTCCACGATCGGGGCTCCCGGCAGAGCGGCCCAGTAGCTCGGCCACCCGGAGCCGGAGTCGTACTTCGCATCCGATGAAAAAAGATGCGCTCCGCAGCAGACGCAGGCGTACGTCCCTTTCTCGTGATGATCCCAATAGACCCCGGTGAAGGCTCGTTCCGTCCCCTTCCTGCGGGTCACTTCGAACTGTTCCGGAGTAAGAATCGCCCTCCACTCCTCGTCCGTCTTCTCCACTCTCTCCGCCGCCCCGGCGTGCGAGGCGAAAAGAAGCAGCGTGCACAACAACAGCGGGACAATCAAAAATTTCATTCTCTTACCCTCCTTTACAGGGCGCGGACGAACTCCATGAACTCACGGATCTCGGCCGCATTCGTCCACGAGATGTTGAAATGTCTTCTCAAGTGCAGTCCGTTTTCGCCCTTCGAAAGAACCGAACAGCTGAAATCATTGTCCGAAAAGACGATATCGAACTTGAAACACGTCGCATAATCCCCGTCAAGAACCAGGATCTTCTCGTCGTCGGTCCGGTAGGGAGACAGCCCTCTCTCTTTCATGTTCTCCTCGATAAAAGCGATGATAATGCTGGAAATATGCTCCATACCCGCAGATCCTCCCTTCCCCTCGCATTGGATATTGTCCTATTGTACGCCTTCGGCGCGAAAAGAGCATCAGAAATTTCAGCGTTTCCACTAAAAAAATTATACCTCATAAGGGTATAAGATGGTATAATACGTGCCAATTCAAAAATGGAGGGATAATCCGTGAAACGACAGAACCTGCGCAAAGCCCTGATGGTCATCTTCGTCCTCTCGCTTCCGGTGACCATGTTCTACCTCTCCCCGCTGCTCACGCTGCAGGGAGCGTGGAGAGGCATCGTCACCTCGAGTCTCCTTTTCGTCCTCCTCTCGGCCGTTCTCGCTTTCTTCGCCGGAAGAGTCTTCTGCGGCTGGATCTGCCCGGGAGGCGCGGTCCAGGAAGTGCTCTTCCCCGCGAACGACAAACGGGTTCCTGGCGGAAAATTTGATCGCATCAAGTACGGCATCGCTGCAGCCTGGCTCGCCGCCCTCGTTTTCTTTTTCGTCCGGGCGGGGGGTATCCTCTCCGTGGAACCCCTCTACGGCATAGAAAGCGGTTTTTCACTTGCCACGCCCGTTTCGTACCTGATGTTCTATGTCGCCATGGGAGGTATGGTCGTTCTCTCCCTCGCCGTCGGACGGCGCCCCTTCTGCCGTTACGGGTGCATGCTCGCTCCCTTCATGATCGCAGGAAGGGCCGCGGCGAGAAAGACCGGCAGCCCTCATCTTCACCTGGAAGCGGAGAGCGAAAAGTGCATCGACTGCAGGCTCTGCACGAAAAACTGTCCCATGAGCCTCGACGTGAACGCCATGGTGCGCGCGTCGGAGATGTACTCGCCAGAATGCATCTCGTGCGCTGCCTGCGTCGACGTCTGCCCGAAGAAAGTGCTCTCGTTCTCGTTCTCCCCGGTTAAAAAGCGATAGAAAAAAGCGGGGCCCGGATTTCGCGAAATACGGGCCCCGCAGTTTTTAAGCGCTCATAAGAGCCAGAACGCCGAACCCCGTTATGATGACCCCTGAAAACCTGTTGATCCACAGCAGGGCGCCCGTGCCCAGCTTCTCGCGGAAGAGGCCGACTCCGCCGCTTAACAGAAGCCACCAGAGCGCGGAGCCGATGAACACCCCCAGGACCAGCATTCCGGCGGAGGCATAGCTCCCGTCAGAAGCCGCAAGCCCCAGTCCGGCGAAGATCGCCGCAAAGGGGAGAATCGTCATCGGATTGGTGAGCGTCAGAAAGAACGTCGAAGCGTATGTCCCGAAGAGCCCCCTGCCGCCGGCTCTCGCAGACTGTTCCGCGGGCTTTGCGAGGAACGTCCTCGCGCCGAGGAAGCAGAGGAAGAGTCCGCCTGCGATTTGAAGCCACATCTGCCGGCTGACCAGGAAGTTCGAGACGAACGTCAGCCCGAATCCGGCGATGCAGCCGTACACAGCATCCGCCGTAGCGGCGCCGAGCCCCGACACGAGACCGGAAATCCGCCCTTCGGCCAGTGTGCGGCGGATGCACAGCACCCCGATCGGGCCGACGGGAGCGGCAATCGAGAATCCCATCGCGAGCCCCCTGAGAAAGAGCGCGATATCCATCTATTCACCTCCGGAAGATCGGGCGGCATCTCGCAGAACGTTCCTGATCGCCCGTGCCGATCGGGAAATATCCTCGTCCGACGTGGACCAGTTCGAGACGGAGATGCGCATTGCCGTCTGCCCCTTCCAGACGCTTCCGCCCGCCCAGCAGGTTCCTTCCTCCTGCACCCTTGCAGTGACCGCTTTCGTGAAGGCGTCCGCGTCCCCGCCGTCCGGGCGTTCGAAACGCACGAGCACCTGGTTGAGCACAACATCGTTGAGAATCCGGATTCCGGGGTCTTCTGCGAGGAGAGATGCCATAAGGCGCGCCTGCCTGCAGTTGCGTTCCACCATCTCGCGGATTCCTTGCTTTCCGAGGGACCTGAGAGCGCAGTAGAGAGGGAATATCCTGGCTCTCCGCGAGGATTCCGGCACCCACTGGGACGGATCGCGGACAGCTCCCCCGGCAGCGATGTAGTACGGCGCCTTCAAGGTCATCGACGCCCTGTGGGCGGCTTCGGAGCGCACGATCGCGATACCGGAGTCGTAAGGGACGTTCAGCCACTTGTGGGCGTCCGTCGCCCAAGAATCCGCCAGTTCTATGCCTCCGGTAAGGATGTCCATTTCGGGCAGCAGTTTCCCCCACAGACCGAAAGCTCCGTCGACGTGGACCCATGCCCCTTTCTCCTTCGCCGGAGGAATGAGCTCGGCGCAGGGGTCGAAAGAGCCGGAATTCACATTCCCCGCCTGAAGGCAGAGGATCGCCGGGCCGCTGATCTCCTCCACCGCTCTTTTCAGCGCGCCGGGGCGCATTCGCCCCTGTTCGTCGGCAGGAATGGAAACGACATGTCCCGTCCCGAAGCCGAGCATCCTGAGCGCAACAAAAAGCGTGGCATGCGCTTCCTCTCCTGCGAAGACGGTGATGGCCGGGGCGCCCGTTAGTCCGTCCGTCTCGGCATCCCATCCGCAACGCTTGAGCACCTCGTGGCGAGCGGCCGCCAGGCAGGTGAAATTCGCCATCTGGCAGCCCGTGACGAATCCCGTGGACGAGTTCGCCGGAAGTCCGAGCAGCTCGGGAATCCAGGAGGCCACGACCTCCTCGGCGACGCTCGCGGCGGGTGAGGAGACGGAGAGAACCGCGTTCTGGTCCCAGGCGGCAGCGAGCCAGTCGGCGGCGAGCGCGGCAGGAAGCGATCCCCCCGTCACGAATCCGAAATAGCGGGGGCCTGGAGAGGCCACCAGTCCGCCTTCCGCACCCCTGACGAAGTTCCTGATCACGTCGAGAGGAGGGGCCGGCTCCTCGTTCAGAGGGCCTCCCAGAGATTGCCGAAGTTCCTCGATGCCGAGCGCGGCGCCGGCCTTCCTGGAGGGAAGGGAGTCGAGCCATTCGCGGGCCAGCCGCGCCGTCTCCTCCAGCAGAGAACTATCGACGAAGGCTCCGTTCCTGTCTTCCTCCAGCGGTGATTTCAGCCCCGGCATGAATCTTCATCCTCCGCACATGGCTGCTCTCCGGAAAAATCGACTCCCGTACGCGGATCTTCATCCACCAGCAGCGTGAAGACGTCCGGGCGGGCGTAATGCCCCGCGACGTCGAAATCGTACCTGGCCTCAATGACGACTCCAAGATCGAGATCGGCGACGAGGGTCTCCTCCCTGTCCCAGACCGGCCCGGCGACATAGTTCCCCAGCGGGTCGATAATCGCGCTGCCGCCCCGGCACAGAATCTCCGGCTGATTCTCAAGGTCGGAGCTGCATCCGAGATCCGACGGGTACATCGCCTTTGTGACGAACTGGTTGCACGAGAGGACAAAACAGCGCCCCTCCAGCGCGATATGGCGCATGGAGCACTGCCACCCCTCCCGCTGGTCCGCGGTCGGAGCGAGATAGATCGACGGGTTTCTTCCGTAGATTGCGGCACGTGCGAGGGGCATGTAGTTCTCCCAGCAGATGAGGCCGCTCATGATTCCGTACGGCGTTGCAACCGCCGAAAGAGTGCTCCCGTCGCCTTCGCCCCAGATGAGACGCTCGCTTCCTGTGGGCTTCAGCTTCCGGTGTTTGGCGAGGAGCGAGCCGTCCGGGCCGAAGTAGAGGAGCGTGCAGTAGAGCGTTCCGCCCTCGCGCTCCATGACACCGACGGAAAGATACGCCCCTGCGCGCCCCGCAAGCTCCGCAAGAAAATCGGTCTCGGGACCAGGAACGTCGATCGAGTTGTCGTAATAGCGTCCCCAGTCCTTCCGCCCCGCCTGAGAGCGGCTTCCCACCACCGCCCCGAACGAGAGCCCCCGCGGATAGCATGGAATGAACGCCTCTGGAAAGAGGATGATCTTCGCTCCTCTTTCCGATGCTTCGAGCGTGAGCTCTTCAATCTTTTTCAAAGTTCCTTCCTTATCCATGATCACGGACGCCGCCTGTACAACCGCGACTCGAACCGTTCCCCGTTTCAGTCCCATAGAAATTCCTCCGTTTCCCTTTGGAGCTGTCTGCTTCTCCCGCTAATATAGCAGTTTCGGAGGGGAAAAGACAAGCAAACAGCCGGCCCCAAATCCGCGGGTTTCTAAGGGAGTTTAGAAAAACGCGGTACACGCGAGCCCTGCGGCGAGACTGGCGAGAGTGACCGGGAGGCCGACCCGGGCATGCTCCTTCCAGGAGAACGGAATTCCCATCCGCTCCGCCTCTCCTGCGACAATGATATTGGCGATGCTCCCCACGAGGAGGAGATTGCCGGCGAAAGTGCTGGAGACCGCCAAAACATACCCGGCCTGCGGAATTCCCCGCACGAGCGGAAGGAGCAGCATGACTGCCGGGACATTGGAGACAAGGTTCGAGAGAACGGTCGTCGCGGCGTAGAGCCAGTTCGGAGACGACAGCGAGACACCCGCCGAGCCGAGAAACTTCTCGAGAATTACGAGGCCGCCGGCGGCCTCGAAGGAGGCGTTGATCACGAAAAGGCCCAGGAAAAGGAGAAGAAGCTGCCAGTCGACGATCTCAAGAGTCCGCCTCGAGGCCATTTTTCTGCTGAGCAGAAGGACTCCCGCCGCACCGAGCGCCGTCATGTCCCTGGGAAGCGACGAGAAGAGAAAAAAGCCCACGACCACTGCGAGGACGACACCTCCTTTCAGCGTCTGCCAGGAATCGAAAGGACGCTCCTCCGCTGTCTGTTCCTCCATTTGGAGGAACCAGCGTCCCCGGAAAAGCAAGAGGACAATTCCCCATAAAAAGAACAGCGACAGGAATACCGGCATAGCGGCGAAGGCAAGGTATCCTCCGAAAGAGAGGGAAAGGTATTGTCCGATGAGCATGTTCTGCGGATTTCCTATGAGCGTAAGGGCCGAGCCGATGTTGGAGGCGCATGCGAGCGCGAGCAAAAATGGAGCCGGATTGAACCGCCGGCGGATGCAACCTGCTCCCAGGACGGGTGTCATGGCGAGGCAGACGACGTCGTTGGTGAGCAGCGCCGACATCAGCGCCGACGCCCCGATAACCGCGCCCAGGACAAGCGAGGGAGATGCGGACAGCGCTCCAATACGGCGGGAGACTTCCGAGTAGAAGCCTCCGAGGCGAAATTGGGCGGAGATCACCATAAACCCGAAGAGCAGCAGAATCGTCGGCACGTCGATGCCCGAGCGCTCTCCTTGGAGAGAGGCGTTCCCCGTTTCAAGCAGCACGATCGCACCGAGAAGGACGATGCCTGTGCGGTCGAGCGCGAGGCGGGGGAAGCGTCCGAATATCATGCCGAGATAGACGACGGTAAAAACGGAAAAGACCAGGATCGCGTTCATTTTCTGGATGCACCTCACAGTCTCATGGTCGACGACGGAGCAGATTATACTCCTCCTTCGGACGAAAAGACACGGATACCGGCCGATTCCGGAGAAAAAACCCATCGCACTTGAATTGTCTTTAAAAGACTGGAAATAATATCCTTGACAGCGTCGGAACGGAGAGGTATTATCCCTACCAATATTCAGACAGACACACCACTGGAAAGGAGGCTCCTTATGATGAACGCACGAAGAACGAATATAGTTTCGCGTACTCTTCTCCTCCTCGTACTCGTACTTCTCATTATTGGCGGTCCCCCTTCCGGTGGGTTCGGCACATAAGCCGCACACCCGAAAAACCGGAACCGGGGACCGCCTTTAAGGGGTTCCCGGTTTTTTTATTGGGAAGTGTTTTTTTTCTGTCTTTATAATTTCGAAGGGAGTGTTTGAAATGGCAAGAAAGCACGGATTCACGGCGGCGACGGAAAATCAGGGTGAAATCTTCAGAAGAAACGACCGGCATCTCGACGACATGTTCTCGGTCAGCTGGAGAGGGCCGTTCGAAGGGTTCTCCGCATCGCGAAAAGCGGATGTTTCCGAACCCTCGTTCTCACATACCGAGATGCGGTGGCGCGGTCCTTTTGAAGGTGTGCGCTAGGTGAAGACAGGCAACCGGAGAGAGATGAAACGGGACGCATTATTCCCGCTTCACCTCTCTCCGGTTCAGATCCTATTATCCGGGTGGCGGAAACAGCCGACCAGGTGGTCGTTCACCATTCCGGTCGCCTGCATGTGTGCGTAGCATATCACGGGACCGAAGAAGACAAACCCTTCCTTCTTCATGCATCCGCTGATCTTTTCCGCGAGCGCTGTTGTCGCGGGAACCTGCTCGATCGAACTCCAGCGGTTGATGATCGGCTCTCCATCCACGAAGTCCCACAGAAAGGCTGAAAACGAACCTTTTCTTTCACGTATCCGCAGAAAGGCCCGTGCGTTCCTGATCGCGCCTTCGATCTTGCGCCTGTTCCGTATGATCCTTCCGTTTTCCAGCAGTTCCAGGATTTTCCTCTCGTCATATCCGGCGATCCGCTCCGGGTCGAAGCCGTCGAAGGCGAGGCGGTAGGCCTCTCTCTTGCGGAGGACCGTGATCCAGGAAAGACCGGCCTGCGCCCCTTCGAGGAGAAGGAATTCAAAAAGAGCGGGGTCGTCCCGGACGGGAACGCCCCACTCCGTATCGTGGTATTCGATGTAAAGGGGATCGCTGCCCGGCCAGGGACAACGTGCGATTTGACCCTTCACGGCTCAGTGGGAATGGTCGTGACTGTGGTCGTACTCTCTCTCTTCGAGGAGAGGGAGGCCCTTTTTCCTGCGATAGTCGTTGATCGCGGCGTGAATCGCCTCCTCGGCGAGCACGGAACAGTGCATCTTGACCGGCGGAAGCCCGTCGAGCGCTTCGGCTACGGCGCTGTTGGTCAGGCTCCATGCTTCGTCTATGGGACGCCCTTTCACAAGCTCGGTCGCCATGCTAGAGGATGCGATGGCCGAAGCGCAACCGAAGGTCTTGAACTTTATATCGGTGATGACCTCATCCTCCACGCGGAGGTAGATCTTCATGATGTCTCCGCACTTCGGATTACCCGCCTGTCCTACGCCGTCCGGGTTTTCGATCTCGCCTACGTTGCGCGGATTCTGGAAATGATCCAATACTTTTTCGCTGTACATCGTGCTATTTTCCTCCTTCATTCTTCTTCAGCCAGTCCTCCCAGAGAGGGGACATCGCACGGCGGCGCTCCACGATCCTTGGAAGCACGGAAAGAACATAGTGTATATCCTCTTCCGATGTCTCCTCGCCGAGGGTCATTCGAAGAGAGCCGTGCGCCTGTTCGTGGGAGAGGCCTATTGCCATCAGCACGTGCGAAGGGTCCAGCGAGCCGGATGAACAGGCGCTGCCGGTGGAAGCGTAAATTCCCGCTCCGTCGAGGTCGAGCAGGAGAGTCTCTCCCTCGATGCCGATGAAGCTGAAATTCGAGTTGTTCGGAAGGCGTTCACCGGAGGGGGCGCCGTTGAGCTTCGCGTGCGGTATCTCCCTCATCACGCCTTCGATCAGCATATCCCGGAGCTTTCCGATCCTTTCGGAAGCCGCGGCCATTTTGGATGCCGTCAGTTCTATGGCGGCGCCAAGACCGACGATTCCGGCGACATTCTCCGTGGTGGCCCTTTTTCCTCTCTCCTGGCCGCCGCCGTGCATGAAGTTTTCGATCCTGACTCCCTTGCGGACGTAAAGGGCGCCCACTCCCTTGGGTCCGTAGAACTTGTGCGCAGAGAGGGAAAGGAGGTCGATATTCATGGCCTTCACATCGATCGGCATGTGCGCGACCGCCTGCACTGCGTCGGTGTGGAAGAGAATGCCCTTCTCCCGGCAGAACGCCCCGATCTCCGCAACGGGTTGCACTGTTCCGATTTCGTTGTTCGCGAACATAACCGAAACCAGGATCGTCTTGTCCGTAACGGCTTTTTTCAGGTCTTCCAGGCGAACCCTGCCTTCGGCATCCACGTCGAGATAGGTTACGTCGAATCCGTTCTCCTGGAGAAACTGGGCCGTGTGAAGCACCGCATGATGCTCGATCTTCGTCGTGATGATGTGGTTTCCCTTTGAACGGTGTCTCCATGCCGCTCCCTTGAGCGCCCAGTTGTCCGCCTCGGTGCCGCCGCTGGTGAAAAATATCTCCTCCTTCGTCGCGCCGAGAACATCCGCTACCTGCTCCCTTGCCTTTGTCATAGCCTTCCTGTTGCGCTCGGAGAAAGAGTAGATCGAGGACGGATTGCCGAAAGAGTCGGTAAAGAACGGAGTCATTTCGGAAACGACTGCCGGCGCCGTAAAGGTCGTTGCGGCATAATCAAGATAGACCTGTCTGGACATTATTTTTTCCCCCTTCTATCTGCTTGAACATCATCCCGTTCCGGAGCTCTCTCCGGCGGTTTTTTTCTCGTTGATTCAGCAAGGAGATCCTCGAGGGTGGTGTCCTCAAGAATCTCGTCGATACTTCCCTTGAGTCTGCTCCATAGCTCGTGGGTAGGGCATGACCCCTTGTTTCTGCATCCTCCCGAAGAAAGGCAGTCCGCAAAGGTGATATCACCCTCCAGCGATTCCACCACCTCGGCTACTGCTATTTCCTCCGGAGGCCTTCCGAGCATGTACCCCCCCTGTGCCCCTCGTACACTTGTAATGAGCTTGCTTCTCCTGAGCTTCAGAAAAAGCTGTTCAAGGTACTTCTCAGAAACCCCCTGCTCCTTGGCGATCTCCCCGACCGGAACAGTTCGTTCGCCGTCGTATTTTTCGGCCATGTAGAGCAGGGCGCGAAGACCGTAGCGTGTTTTTGTCGAAAGTTTAATTTCTACCACTTCCCTTGCCCTGATCTGAAAGTACGATACTATATCCTACTATTTTTGTCAAGATTTAATTCCGAAGGCATTGAAAAAAGAAGCGTCTTGCTCTATGATTGGTTCCTATACAGAAAAGTCTTCTGTAGGAGAGCAGGAACACAATAAGAGGGGGAGTCCATCATGAAGACACACGTGCGCTCGTTGTTCCTTGCGGTACTCTTTCTGTTCCTTTTTTCAGGAACGGTTTTCGCGAAACCAAGGATAGCAATTCTCGACTTCGCCGATAAAAGCGGCGCCGGGGCGCCCGGAGCGGCTATTTCGGACATGCTGACCACGGAACTGTTCAATACGAACGCCTTTCGGATTATCGAGCGGGAACGGCTTCACGCGCTTCTCACCGAACAGAAGCTCGTTTCAGACGGTTTCGTGGATGCCTCCAGCGCAGTGCAACTGGGGAAGCTTCTCGGAGTGGACTTCCTCATTTCCGGAGCGATCACCCAGTTCAAGACGGAAACCGCGGGCGGCGTCGTCCCGCTTCCTTTCGGAGGAGTCGCCATCGGCAGCCACACCGCGTATGTCAACCTGGACACGCGGATGATCAACGCGCAGACCGGCGAGATCGTATACGCGGCCCGAGAAGAAGGGGCGGCGAACGCGACAATCGGCGGGCTGGCTGCTTACGGAGGAGCGTTCGGCGGAGGAAAAACCGGAGGCGTGCTGGCGGCCGCGACGTACAAGGCGGTCACCAAGATCGTACCCAAAATCCTTGAAATGAAAGACACCACGGTCGGACCGGCAAGCGAGGCGGTTTTCAACGTCATCGAGGGCGGGAACGTGATGGTGCTCGTCGATGCCGGGGCGAACAGCGGCGTGAAGGAAGGGCAGTTCCTCGCGGCGTTCCGGGAAGGGAAAGTGATCAAGGACATGCAGGGGAACGTCCTCGACACGGAGAAAATATACACTGCGGTTCTCGTCGTCCGTGAAGTAAGGGAAAGATATTCCCGGTGCGAAGTGCTGCGGGCCATGAAACCTCTTGCACGGGGAGAAAAGGCGGAATTTCTGAGGGGCAATCCTCAGGACCTTCCGATCGGCAAGTAACAAGGTACAGTAAAAACCCCCGTCCTGTCGTTTCCGGACGGGGGTTTTTTTATGCTGCAGTATCAGGCGAGAGCCTGGGTCGTCTTCCCCTTGGCGTGTCCGCCGCCGAGATAGGCCGCCTTGATATCCGCGTTCGCAAGCAGCTCGTCGGAGGGGCCTTCGGTGACGAGGTGTCCCGTCTGGATGACATATCCCCGGTTCGAAAGGAGAAGGGCCTGGCGGGCGTTTTGCTCCACCAGCAGGATGGTCACACCCTCGCTGTTGATCCGGCGGAGCTCCTTGAAGATATCCTTGATGATAATCGGCGCGAGCCCAAGAGACGGCTCGTCGAGGAGCAGCACCTTCGGACGGGACATGAGCGCCCTGCCGATGGCGAGCATCTGCTGCTCTCCTCCCGAGAGCGTTCCGGCATACTGTCCTATCCGCTCCTTCAGTCTCGGAAAGAGCGAGAATACCCATTCAAGATCTTCTTCAACCTTGGCGTCGTTTCCTCGCGGAAAGGCTCCCATCCGGAGATTCTCCAGGACGGTGAGCGGTGCGAAGACCTTGCGGCCTTCCGGGCTGAGGGAAATGCCCTGCTGGACTACCTTAAAGCTCTTCGAGTCGAGCAGCGTTCCGTCGAGGAGGATATCTCCCTTCTCCCGGCGGACCATACCCATGATCGCGTTCATCATGGTTGATTTTCCAGCTCCGTTCGAACCAATGACGCTGACGATCTCGCCTTCGTATACCTTCAGGGAGACCCCGGAGAGCGCCTTGATCGCGCCGTAGCTTACATGAAGATCACGCACTTCGAGGAGGACTTTGTTCTCGTTCACCCGGCCGCTCATTCGTCTTCCTCCTCTCCAAGATAGGCCTTCAGGACCTCGGGGTGGTTCTGGATCTGCTCCGGCGTTCCCTCGGCGATCTTCGCGCCGAAGTTCATGCAGACGATATGAGGGCAGATCTCCATCACGAGATCCATGTGGTGCTCGATGACGAGGATAGTCAGGTCGAAGTCGCGGTGAATCGCCTGGATAAGGGCGTTCAGCGAGATGACCTCCTCGGCGTTCATACCGGCCGCGGGCTCGTCGAGAAGGAGCAGCTTCGGATCAAGCGCCAGCGCCCTTGCGATTTCAAGCCGGCGCTGAAAGCCGTACGGGAGCGTTCCGGCTGCCTGGCCGGCTCTGTCGGCGAGACCGACCCGTTCGAGAAGACCCATGCTTTTTTTCCGGATCTCCTTTTCTTTTCCGCGCCAACGGCCGAGATGGGTAACCCCCTCCAGGAAAGTGTACGGGACATGCTGCTGGGCAGCCGTCATCACATTTTCGAGAACGGTGGACCTCTGAAAGAGCCGGAGGTTCTGAAAGGTTCTCGCGATACCCTTCCGGATGATCCGGTATGTTTTCAGAGAGGTCAGGTCCTCGCCGCGGAAGAGGATCGCCCCCTTGTCGGGCGAGTAGACACCGGTCACGAGGTTGAAGATGGTGGTCTTTCCTGCGCCGTTGGGGCCCATGAGCCCTGCCAGTTCCCCCTCCGCAACGGCGAACGACATGTCGCTCACCGCCTGGACGCCGCCGAAGTTCTTCGTCACGCCTGAAAGTTCGAATATCGCGCTCATCCTGCTCGCCTCCTGAACGGAGTCTTCAGCCAAGAGTACAGGCCCTTGACCCAGGAGAGCAGTTCACGGTTGCCCATGATTCCCTCCGGACGAAGGACCATGATGATCACGAGGACGGCCCCGTAAATAAGCATTCGATACTGGGATATCGGGCGGAAAAGCTCCGTGACAAGCGTGATGACCGCTGTTCCCAGAATGCATCCGCTCATCGACCCCAGGCCGCCGAAGACGACGACCGCCGTCAGCTCGGTGGACTTCAGCATATCGAACATGACCGGCTGGATGAAGGAGAGGAACCCGCCGAGGAGAGCTCCGGCCACCCCGCAGTAGAAGGCGGAGATGATCAGGCTGATGACCCGGATCCGCGGAACATGGAACCCGAGCAGCGACGAGGCGATGTGGTCGTCCCGGCACGCCTTGCAGGCTCTTCCGAAGCGGCTGTTGATCAGGTTGAACATTAAAATAGCCAGAACGATGAAAAAGCCGGCGGCTACCGGAAGCGAAGTGTACGGATCGATCCCGGGATATCCCCGGGCCCCGCGGGTGACCGACTGCCAGTTTTCGAGAATCAGCCTGATGGCCTCTCCGAGACCGATGGAGGCGATGGCGTAGTAGTCGCCCATGAGCTTGAGGGTCGGGACGCCGATGAAATAGGCCACGGCGACCGCGACGAGCCCGCCCAAAAGAATCGCCGGAAAGAAGTGAACGTCGTGCTGCACCGTGAGAATTGCGGTTGTATAGGCTCCGAGAGCCATGTAGGCCGCGTGTCCAAGCGAGAATATGCCCGTGAATCCCGTGAGGAGAGAGACGCCCATGGCCGCGATTGCGTTGATGCACAACAGGATGATAATGCCTTCCGCGTATCCTGACATGGTTTTCGCTCACCTACACTTTCTCGCTGACGTTCTTCCCGAAGAGACCGGTCGGTTTGACAAGAAGCGTGATGACCAAGAGGGAAAAGACGACCAGATCGCGCATCTGGCTGGAGATGAAGCCCGCGGTGAGCATTTCGGCAAGCCCGAGGATCAGGCTTCCCACGACCGCACCCGGCAATGACCCGAGCCCTCCGATGACGGCGGCGACGAAGGCCTTGATCGTGATGACGCCGAGCTGCGGATAGAGGGTATAGCGAACGGAGAGGAAGATGCCTCCGACTGCCGCAAGCGCACCCGCGACGAAAAATACGATGGAGATCAGCCGGTTCACATTGACCCCCATAAGACCGGCTGTCCGAAGATCGTATGCGGCGGCCCTTATGGCGAGCCCCCACCTCGTTTTGGACAGAAAGAGCTGAAGCGCTCCGAGGAAGACCACTGCGGCGACAAAGGAGAGAAGGTCGAAAGCGCTCGTCGTGGCCAGGCCGAAGAAGCTCACCGGAGAAGTCGGTATGACAGGAGGAAGTGCACGGAAACGTCCGCCGGCCACGATGACGAAAATATTCTCGATGACGATGCTCATTCCCATCGACGCGATGAGAAGATAGAGCGTCACGTTGGTACGTTCACGGATGGGGCGGTACGCGAGGCGTTCGGTCAGAATCGCCGCGACTCCGGCTCCGAAGAGAGAAAGTGCGCCTGCTACCCAAATCCCCGTGCCGAGAGTGCGAAGCGCCGCGTAGCAGATGTATCCGCCGATGACAAGAAAGCCGCCGTGGGCGAAGTTGGAAAAGAGAAGGATGGAGTAGACCAGAGAGTATCCCACGGCAATAAGAGCATATACCGACCCCAGCGAGAGGCCGTTGATGATCTGCTGTATCAGCGTTGCCAAATATGGATCACCCCTTTCACGTATGGACGAGGGCGGACGACCGACGCCCACCCTCGTCATACAACAACTATATCATACTTTGCGTTTCCGGTATATTGTATTTTTTAAACGTTGCCGGTCCATTACGGCTTGATCTTTGTGAAGAACTGTCCTCTGCCGTCTTTCGCGATGAGCACGACGCCGTCCTTGTCCACCGGGTTGTGCGTCTGCGGATCCATGGTGATCGTGGCATGATGCAGTTTCAGATCTTTCGTGTTTTCGAGGGCGTCGCGGATCAGCTTCGGGTCGTCCGATCCCGCCCGGGCGATGGCGTCAGCAAGCCAATGGACGGAATCATATCCCAGGACACCGTTCACGAACTCCTTGCACTCGTCGTCCCACTTCTCCTTGTAGGCGGCGAAGAAGGGCTGCATCGCGGGATCCTCGGGTGCGACGTGGTTGATCCAGTACGAACCCTCCATCGCGTCGCCGGCGATCTCCCACATGAACTCTCCGTAGCCGTCGCCGCCGACAAAGACGATCTCGTCCATTCCGAGCTCGCGCGCCTGCTTCATGATGAGCGCCATCTCCTTGCCCATGTTGGGCAGGACGAGGACGTCCGCCCCCTTGTCCCGGATCTCGGTGAGCTGCGCCCGGAAGTCGACGTCGGTGCCGCCGCGGAATCCGAGGTCGGCGACGACTTCCCCCTCGTATTCGCCGTAGCTCTTCATGAAGAACTCGCGAAGCCCTTGGGAATAGTCGTTTCCGACGTCATAGAGAATAGCGGCCTTCAGCTTGCTCAGCTCCTTCGCCGCGAAGTAGGCAATGAGTTTTCCCTGGTAGGGGTCGGTGAAGCAGATCCGGAAGGAGTAGGGGCGAACTTCCCCCTTCTCGTCGACGGTTACAAGAGGATTGGTGGAAACGGTCCCGATCTGGGAAACGCCAAGACGGTTGACGATGGGCGCAGTTGCGATATTGATTCCGCTGCCGTTGGCGCCGACAATGGCGACGACCTTGTCCTCTTCGATCATACGACGGACTGCGTTCACGGCATCCTCTGCCCGGGTCCGGAAATCGTACACAACAAGCTCGATCTTTCTGCCGAGAACTCCGCCTTTCGCGTTGATCTCCTCGACGGCCAGCCGAGCGGCCTTCTCTTCGGTCTGGCCGTAAGCGGCCCAATCGCCGGTGAGCGCTGCCAGGTATCCGACCTTGACAGGAGCTTCCTCAGCCTTCGGCGGCTCTGCCTTGGGCTCCTCGGCTTTGGGCTCTTCTGCCTTTGGTTCCTCGACCTTTGGTTCTTCAGCTTTCGGTTCCTCGGCCTTCGGTTCCTCGGCCTTCGGTTCTTCAGCTTTCGGTTCCTCGGCCTTCGGTTCTT
>CAYRPJ010000003.1:0-116097 GCA_964426245.1 uncultured Synergistaceae bacterium | reverse complement strand
CAGCTTTCGGCTCCTCGGCCTTCGGTTCTTCAGCTTTCGGCTCCTCGGCCTTCGGTTCTTCAGCTTTCGGCTCCTCGGCCTTCGGCGCAGGAGCCTCCTTCACAGGCTCCTCTTTCGGCGCCTGCGGCGTCGGCTGCTGCTGTTGCTGCCAAATAAAATATCCCGCGATTACAACAAGAACAACTACAAGAACTTTCCAATTCTTCAACACCAACCACCTCCTGAGAATATTGTGCAGCACTGATTTTCCCACTGCGTTTCCCGGAACTATTCTACTACGACGCCGTCCTTCTCTCAAACTATTTCTATTCTTTTTACGGCGCCTTCCGGGGAAAAAGAGAACTCCCAGGCAGGTCCCCTGACGACGAGATCATTCCTCCCGGCAATTTCGTCCCTGAAAGCCTCCGAGACAAGGATGGAGGACAGTTCGAGCGTATTGCGCACCTGGACCACGCGGCACGCTTTCGCGTTTTTCGGGGCGCAAGCGGCGAGGGCGATCACGAGCGCGTCGCGGTCGCTGTTCGCAATCAGCGGGATAGCGCATCCGCGGATGTCTCCGGCCGTGATTCCGTTCGTGTAGGTGCTCGCAAGATCGAGGTTCCGCACGGCATTCAGCGTCGTAATATCCGCAAGGCCTATTCCCACGGCGTTTCCCGCGGAATGTTCCGTGACGCCCAGGACAACGACGACTTCCGGCGAAATCAGCTCAGAGAACCCCTGCGCTCCCTTCATCGGACGCCCCGAGATGTTGGGGTCCATTCCGGCGCCGCTGATCTCCTTACCGATCTCCTCCACCACGAGGATATCGATATCCGTGAGCAGGATCCGTCCCATGGCGGCCTTCGCCTTCCGGAGAAGGTATTCCTCCCTCACGATAATGAGCGAGGGAGGAACCGCCTCGGCGATTATCGTCTCCTCGTAGGCGTTTTCAACGACGGCAAGCCCGAAGAGGAGAGGAGCCCGTTCGAGAAAGACCTCCGCGGCGGAGAGAATGCTCTGCCCCAGCCGGGCGACTCCCTGCCCGTGAATCGCAGCCGCTCCCTTATGTTTGCCGAGCCCGACCGCCATCATCTTGCAGAGACCGCTCTCGACGGACAGCTTGAAGTCTGTGTGCGCCTTAACCCGGTTGCAGACGACGATGCCGTCCGATTCGAAGGCGAGCCTGTCGCACCAGGCCGGAAATCCGTCCCGTGTCTGCCCGAGGAGAACCGTCTCCATCGAGGAACGAATCGGCGCTCCCACCGACACCTCCGTTATGCCGAGGCTCGCCAGTACCCCGAGCTGCCCGTCCGCAGACGCCCCTCCGTGGCTCCCCATCGCAGGAACGAGGAACGGCAAGGCTCCTCGGCTTTTCAGAAAGCCGACGACGGAACGAAGCAGCAAAACGATGTCGGTAATTCCACGGCTGCCTGCCGTCACAGCGATCCGCTTTCCGGAGAGATCCGGAAGATCGAGCGCCTGCATGGAGGAACGGGCCTCGCCGGCGACGTCTGCGGAATGTTCGCGCGGAAAGACCTGTTCCACCGGAAACATCGACGGAAATTCGGGCAGCGCTCCCGCTTCAATCGCATACGGAATTCTTTCAGGCCACATGATTCGTCTCCCCTATCTCAGGAGCCGGACCAGCCCGAGGCTCACGGGCGGAATGAACGTGATGAGAAGGAGCGCAAAACCCATTGAGATCACGAACGGCAGAATGTTCTTCGAGATCTTCTCGATGCTCTCGCCCGAGACGGCTGAGGCCACGAAGAGGTTGATGCCGTACGGAGGCGTCACGAACCCAATGGCGAGGTTCACCGTGATGATAACACCGAACTGGATCGGGTCGATGCCGAGGCGGGTAACCACGGGGAGCAGAATCGGCGTCAGGATGATGACGGCGGCGATGTTGTCGACGAAGCAGCCGATCAGGAGAAGGATGAAATTCAGCAGAAGCAGTATGATCACGGTGTTCGTCGAGAAATCCGTCAGCCACGTTCCCAGTTTCGCCGGAATCTGGGCCATCGCGAGGTATGCCGCGAAGGCCATTGAAAAGCCTATCATGAAGGAAGTGGCCCCGTTGACGAGAACCGCGTCCTTCAGCGCCTCGTAGAGGGAGGCGAACGTCAGCTCCCTGTAGACGAAGATGCCGATGAAGACCGAGTAGACCACAGCCACCACGGCCGCCTCTGTCGGGGTGAAGATGCCGCCGTAGATGCCTCCGAGGATGATAACCGGCACGAGAAGCGCCCAGACGGCCTCGCGGAAGGCCTTTCCGGCATCGGCCAGGGTATGGACCTTGCCGTCCCCGAGATAGCCTCTCTTCCGGGCGATGACGTAGCAGTTGAGCATGAGCAGAACGCCGATGATCAGCCCGGGAACTATGCCTGCAAGAAAGAGGTCCCCTACCGACGTTCCGGAGACGATGCTGTACAGGACGAACGGGATGCTGGGCGGAATGATCACCCCGATGGTTCCGGACGCCGCGGTGAGGGCGGAGGCGAACCCGGCGTCGTAGTTCCGCTCCTTCATCGCGGGGATCATGAAGGAGCCTATCGCCGAAACCGTAGCAGGTCCCGAGCCGGAGATCGCGGCGAAAAACATGCAGGCAAGCACGGTGACCATGGCCAAACCGCCGATAATGTAGCCGACAAGACTTTCAGCAAGCGCCACCAGTCTTCGGGAGATGCCCCCGTAGCTCATCAGCGCTCCGGCGAGGATAAAAAAAGGAATGGCGAGCAGCGGAAACGAATCAAGCGATGAAAAAGACTTTTGGGCGATCATGATCAGCGAAACATTGGTCGTGAAGTGGAGCATGATCGCCGTGGCCAGTCCGAGGGCGATTCCGATGGGGATGCTGGTGGCGATCAGGACGATCAGAAGCGAAAAGAGCAGCAGGGTCTCCATCAGGCGGTCTCCTTTCCGGTCAGTTCGCGGAGAAGGTCCTTCATCTCCCAGAGCAGCCTCGCACCCATCATGGCGCATCCAGCCGGAACCGACGCATACGCCCATGCGATTGGAATCTGCATGGCCGCCGAGACCTGCCAGCGGCGGATGAGAAAGTGCGTGAGCACACTCCCCTGCCAGGCGATGAAGAGCGCAAAGGCGCACCATACAAGAAGGACGGCGAGTTCGTACCATTTGCGGAGGCGTCCCTTCAGCAGGTCGACAAGCATCTCGACCCGGAAGTGCCGTCGCATTTTGACGGCGTAGCTCGCCCCCACCCACGTCTGCCAGAGAAAGACGTATCGGGCCAGCTCCTCGCTCCACGACAGCGAATTCTGGAAGACATACCGCATGATCACCTGGATGAAAATAAGAACGACATTGAACGCGAGGCTCGATACAAGAAAAACCTCTTCGATCCTGTCAAACGCTTTTCTCACTCTTCTCCCTCCTGAAACGACCGCAAGGGACACTTCCCCCCTGCGGTCGTGCAACAAACAAATCCTTCGTGCAAAAAGATCGGGTCTCCCTACTCTTCGTTGGCCTTTTTGGCCAGCTCGACAAGATCGGCGCCGATGATATCCTTGAACTGGTCGTAGGCGGGCAGCGTCGCGTCGATGAAAAGCCGCTTCTCTTCCGGCGTCAGCTCGTTGATTCGCAGCCCCTCTTTTTTCAGCTCCTCGAGAAACTCCTGCTCCTGGACTTCGGCGAGCACTCGCTGTTCGACGACATACCGCTTTCCGGCATCCTCCACGATCTTCCAGAGCTCCGGAGGCATCGCCCCGAAGAAGTCGTCGTTGGCGACGAGCATCGTGGCCGAATAGACGTGCCCGGTGAGGGAGTAGAACTTCTGCACTTCGTAGAACTTCGCAGTGTACACGAGGACCACCGGGTTCTCCTGGCCGTCGACGGTCCCCTGCTGCAGCGCGGTGTACAGTTCGCCGAAGCTCATGGGAGTCGGGTTCGCTCCGAGCATCTTGAAGAACGCGAGGTGAAGCGGATTCTCCATGGTGCGGAGCTTGATGCCCTTGAGGTCTTCAGGCTTGCGGACGGGGTTGCGGTTGTTCGTGATGTGCCGGTAACCGTTCTCTCCGTACCCCAGGTTTCTCATGCCGAGGGGCTTGAGGAGTTCGTCCACCTTCCGGCCTAGTTCTCCGTCGAGGGCCTTGAACGCGACTTCCTTCGACTTGAAGAGGAACGGAAGATCGAACACCTGAAAGCGCCTGTCGAACCCGGCAAGCGCCGAAGTCGCGGGAATAGCGACCTGGACCGTTCCGAGCTGCACGGATTCGATGAGCTCCCTGTCCCCTCCCAGCTGTCCGTTCGGATAGAGTTCGACGGAAATGCGCCCTCCGCTCTTCTCTTCGATGTCTTTCTTGAAGACATCCCGCATGATGATGTGATCCGACTGTGTCTCGGGCAGAATGTATCCGACCTTGATCACATACTCCGGCTTGGCCGCCGCGAAAGAAACTCCCGTGAACACGGCCGCAATCATCAAAGCAAACAACAAGCCCCTGCCAACACGATTCATAAGAACGCCTCCTTCTGCATGAAAAAAAACCCCAATACCTGATGCGCGAAAATACTACTTCATCGAATCCGTGTTCTTTTCCATCGACATCCGCGACGACGCTATCACCGCCCTTGCTCTTCCGGAGGACCGCGGCGTCCGGCGGAGCATGATGCCTTTTTCCTGCGCCGCTGAGACGTGCCTGCCTCATCCTGTATGTTGCCATGCTATGCCGATTCGTCCTGTAAACATGGTATTCTGATGAAGCGACAGCGGTCCTATGATACATTGAATATGAATTTTTTGCAGCTTTTTTCGAAAGAAAATACGGCGACCCCGGCCCGAGAAGGCCGAAGCTGCCGTATGAATTTTTACGACGAATGCTTTTATACCGCTATACTGCGGAAACAGGTATTCGGTTCGACGAGAAAACTTCCTCGATTTTTTCCAGAGCCAGGTCTATCTCCTGCTTGGTGATGACGAGCGGAGGCGCGAACCGGATGATCCAGCTGTGCGTCTCCTTGCAGAGAAGCCCCTTCTCCTTGAGCGCGGTGGTGTAGACGCGCGCTTTTCCGGCGGACTCGTGCAGCACGACGCCGATGAGAAGCCCCTTCCCCCGGACCAGCTTGATCCTGGGCGAGTTGATCGCCTTGATCCCGTCCATGAAGTACTTGCCAAGCTCCGCAGCGCGCTCGACCATCTTCTCCTCGACGAGGACGTCGATGGCCGCGCCGGCCACGGCGCACGCCAGCGGGTTCCCTCCGAATGTCGAGCCGTGCGTCCCCGGTTCGAACACTTCCAGGATATGCTTGTCCGCCGCTATGGCCGAGACGGGGAAGACGCCTCCGCCGAGGGCCTTGCCCATGATGATGATGTCGGGATTTATGCCCTCGTGCTCGAAGGCGAAGTTCTTACCGGTGCGGCAGAAGCCTGTCTGGATCTCGTCGAGGGCCAGAAGGACGTTGTTCTTCCGTGCGATTTTCTCCAGTCCCCTGAGGAAACCGTCGCTCGGAAGGACGACCCCCGCCTCTCCCTGGATGGGCTCCACCATGATACCGACCGTATTTTTGGTCACGGCCCTCTCCACCGCGTCGAGATCGTCATAGGGAACGACCTTGAATCCCGGCGTGAAGGGACCGTAATGCTCCGTGGCGTCGGGATCCACCGAGAAGGAGATGATGGTGATGGTGCGCCCGTGGAAGTTGTTCTCGAAGACGATGATCTCGGCCTTGTCCTTCTCGACGCCCTTGACCATGTACCCCCATTTCCTCATGGTCTTGAGGGCCGCCTCGACCGCTTCGGCTCCGGTATTCATCGGAAGGATCATCTCCTTGCCGGTGAATTCGGCGAGCTTCTTGGCGAAAAGAGGCCAACGGTCGTTGAAAAACGCGCGGGAGGTCAGCGTGAGGATATCGGCCTGATCCTTCAGGGCCTGAATGATTTTGGGGTGCCTGTGTCCCTGGTTGACTGCAGAGTACGCCGAGAGCATGTCCATGTACCGGCGCCCTTCCGGATCCTCCACCCAGATACCCTCGGCCTTCGAGATAACGACTTCGAGCGGGTGATAGTTGTGTGCACCATATTCATGTTCCATCTCCATAAGCTCTTCCGACCTGTTTCGAGACATCATGACACCTCTTTCTGAAAGTTTGATTGAATTTTATTTCACTCTTCCCCTCATACCCAAAGTATGGTTTACAAAAAGTACTTTCTGCCCCCTCTTTATTCCAGTTTTTCTCCTATCGAACAATATTATCCCTGATAATCGTATTTTTCTCAACTCTCGTTCCGGGATTCCTCCCCGAGAAATTCGACGAACTGCAGGAAGAGCGGCGGCAGCGTCCGGAGAAAATAGGGCAGGTGAATCCGTTCGGCGTTCTTGTGATCGTCCTTGCCGATAGGGCCGAAATTCGCGACGGGAACATCGAGTTTTTTCAGGTCTTCCATCGGGAAGCGGTACTCCCTCCCCCACAGGGGCATGTTCGCCGCCAGGGCGTCGAGATCCTGCGGAGCTCCCTGGAATCCCATGTAGCTCATGTCCATGATGCCCTGGAAGACATCCACCTTGCAGATGGAGAGGCCGAAGGCCTTTCCGGCCTCCTTGAGGCGCTCTACGGCACGGAGCATCGCCAGCTCTCCCGCGCTTTTTCCGAAGTTCAGCCTCGGAGGATAGTAGGGGGGCAGAAAACCGACGACGATGAGCGGCCCTTTCTCTCCGGAGAGATCGAGGAGAAAGGAGGCCGTCTCGATGCAGCGCTCTCTCTCGTCGAGCCCTTTCGGAAGATCTTCCAGAAAATCCGAAAGCATCTCGTCCAGGTTCTTCGCCCGGAGCGCCGCCGTATTCAGCAGATCTTCGTACGTCAGGACGCGGGGTGTGAAACGACGCTCAGCCGGAGCCATTCCCCCCCTGGATCGAAGAGTCTCCCTGGCGCCGGCCAGATGATCGAGCGTTCGCGCCAGTGCGTCGGCCGCCGCGGCCTTCATTTCGTCGAGAATCCGGGCGGGGGTCTTGGAGACCGTCAGGCAGTTGTAGTAGGCAACCGATCTCTCGGGGAGCGTGACGGAATAGTTCCTGACCAGGTCGTGAAACCGGAGGCACGCCTGCGGCGGAAAGTTGACGTCTCCGAGCCGTTCCGATGTTCCGGCCGTTCCCTCGAGCGCAAGTGCCAGAAACGCGTTGATCAGCGACGCGCTGATTCCTTCGTAATAATCCCCGACGTGCGCCTCCTTGCCGACGCAGAGGTAAAAGGGCATGATCTTGCCGATGGTTCCGACGTAGACGCCTCCTGCGGGGATGCCCCGCCCTCCCACGGACGGCTCGCCGTTGAGGCAGACCGCAAACTCGAGCCCCCACTCCTCACGGAGTTTCACCAGCCAGGGCACGGCCCCCCTCATCCCGGCCGACGTGTTTTCCTCGTCGGGAACAGCCAGGAAGAGGACGTTCGCGGGGAAGGTACCGAGCCTTGAAATTTCACCGAGAAGGCACATCTCGAGCGCAATCCCGGCTTTCATGTCCGAAACACCCCGCCCGAAGAGGTATTCTCCTCCGGCCAGGTCGGTTCGCGCCTCCTCGGAAATCTCCAGCTCCCCGACCCGGCGCGTGTACTCCTCCGGGGAAAAAGCAAGGCGTTTCAAGCGGCCGCATGCCTCGGCGTCCACCACGTCGAAATGCCCCGTGACGATCACCGTCCTCTTCGTGGGGGGAGTTGCCCTGACGAGCGCCGCCACCGCCTTCCTGCCCAGAGGATCGTCCTCCACGGGAAGGAAACGGAGAAGGGACGGGTTCCGCTGAAAGTAGTCGAGCCCGGCCAGTGTTGCGCGGATGAATTCGGCGGCGCGGTTCTCCTCCCCGGAGAAGGAGACGCTGGGTATCGCGACAAGGTCCAGAAGCAGCCGGTAGAGATCGTTTTCCTCGAACGAGAGCATGAAGCGCTATTCCTCCTGTATGGTCGGATTATTGTCCTCCCGCCGGGAACGGCTCATACGAAGATCGACGGGGGTGCGGACGTCGAGATGGACGTCCATCTGCGGAAATGCAATCGTGATTCCGTTTTTCTCGAAGAGAGAGACCAGGCGGAAACGGATGTCGCTGGCCACCTTGACCGTGGAGGCGTTCGTCATGTCGATCCAGAAGAAGAGCGTGAAGTCCAGCGCGCTGGGCCCGAAGTCCCTGAAGATCACGAACGGCTCCGGATTCCGCAGAATGCGGGTATGGTCGTTGGCGGCGAGCAGCAGAAGCTCCTCCACTTTCCGGACGTCGGAGCGGTACGAAACGCCGACGTTGATCCGAATTCTGATCTTCTGGTCGGTGAGGTTCCAGTTGACGATCTTGTTGTTCAGGAAGTAGCTGTTCGGCATGAGGACGTCGATGTTGTCGAACGTCTTGATCCTGGTCGCGCGGGCGCCGATCTCCTGGACCGTCGCGAACATTCCGTCGATCTCGATGGTGTCTTCGACCCGCATCGGTTTGCTCAGCATCAGGATGAAGCCGCTGATCAGGTTGTTGAAGATGTTCTGCGCACCGAAACCGATGCCGATGGCGATGGCGCCGCCCAGGAAGGCGAAGGCGGTCAGCGGAATGCCGACCAGGTCGAGCGCACCCAGTATGAACGCCGCCATGAGAATAAAGAAGAGGATCTTCTGGCTTGCCATCCGCGCTGTCGAATCCATGCCGAAGCGCGCGAGAAGCGTTCTGCTCAGGAACGCGGTCAGCCTTCCGCTGAGGAAGAAGGCTGCCAGGAAGAGAAAAACGGCGAGAATCAGTTTGGCGATCGTGACGTCGAAACCGTCGCCCGACCAGAGGGTAATGTTCCAGAACGCGAGGAAGCGCTCCTTGCCGAACTCCGTCACCCTCTCCGCAATGCGGAACGTGTCGATCCGGTCGTTGATCTCCTCTCTCAGGCGGCTGTACTGGTTGAAAAGCGTGAACATCTGCGAGACGGCGGAATTGTTCACCTCGGCCGTCCTGTTGAGCAGCTCGATTCTCGAGCGTATCCGCGCAAGGACGGAATTGTTGCCCGTGTATTCCTCCATCTCCTTCTGTGCGGCGACAATCTCCGCCTGGATCTCGGTCATGCTGCTCTGGCGGACAAGAAAGGCGTTCTCCAGGTCCTTCACACGGACAAGAACGCTGGAGCGGAGGTCCCAGATAGCCTGCCCCTTGAGAGTTTCACCGATGAGGGCGTACCGGGCGTCCCAAATCTTCTGCTTCTCCTCGAGAAAGGCGAGCCGCTGCTCCGTCTGCTCAAGCGATACCTGGGAGAGTCGGAGCGCCGCCTGCTGTTCCGCGACTCCTGCCCTGGCGAGCAGGCGCTCCCGCTCATTCCGGGCGGAAGTAAGCGCTCCCTGGCTCCGGGCGAGGGCGTCCCGCACCTTCTCCCTCTCGTTGCGCAGCTCGACGAGCCGTTCGCGTTCCGCCACAACCTGCTCTCCGAGAACTCGTATCCGTCCTGCGCGGTCCTCCTCGTCGAAGACGAGATGTTTCCTGATGAAATCAAGAGAATCCCGAAGCGCGGCATGCTCCGCTTCGAGCAGGGAGAGCCGCATCGTCCTCGCCTCTATATTCACCCGCTGAACCATTTTCGAGACCTTCATCGTCTCGAGATCGGCCTCGACCTCTTTCAGCTGCCAGTTTTTCTTGAAGTAGTCGTTTCGATCCTGCCCCTGGTATCCTTCAAGGATCGCCTTTCGGTGTTCCTCCGCTCTCGAAAGCTGTTCCTCCAGCGCGACGATCGTTCCCTCCGCAAGCCGGACGGAGGAGCGCAGCGAATTCAGACGCTGATCGACGCTTTCAAAGCGATTGCGGATCTCCTCGTACAGGGACAGATTGAAGGGGGGAGGATCGAGCTTGACAAAATTCGCCTCTCCGGCGTCGGGAGTCTCAACGTCCTGTCTCGCCTCTTCAAGTGTCTCCAGTGAACTGATATATCGCGAGTAGGCGTTCTGGAGCGAACCGAGCGAGACCAGAACCCGATGCAATTCCTCCTCCTCGATGCTCTGCTCTGCCAGGATGCGGTCCTTTCTCCCGACGAGATCATCTATCTCCCGTTGTATCTCCCCGATGCGGTCCCGCATGGCATCGGTCGTCGACGGTATCGAGCCGGAGGCGCCGGCACGGGCGTCCTCCGACGCCATTACCATAGGAGAGGGAGAAGCGCTGTTTCCGGCCGCTGAAATGGCCGGGGCGAATGAAACGAGAAAAAATCCGAAAAATAAAGCGAGGACCGGGAACATCGACCTCCGGAAAAAAACATATCGGCGAGTGTTCTTCACTGCTCTCCCCCTCTCCGTAGCAAAAAGGGCGGGAGCTCGCTCCCGCCCGATATCACGGATATCCCCCGTGTTCCGGGGCACGCGAAGCAAAGAGGCTACCCTTCCGGGAAGAATTCCTTCATGATGTCTTCGACGTGCTGAATCTCCTTGACCTTCACCACGTTGGAACCGCAGAAGAAGAGTCCCTCCTCCCAGTTTCCGCGGAAAGAATCGATCAGGGCCTGGGCGATGCAGAACGTCTCCTTGTCGGTCTTGTATCGGCAATGAGTAAGGCAGTTCGCCATGCACGGCTTGCTCTTGACGTCTCCCTCGAGATACTGCTTGATGAAGGGGGATTTAAGCGCCCGTCCCGGAAGTCCGGCGGGGCTGTGGATAATCACCACGTCCTCCTCGGTCGCGTCGATATAGGCCTGTTTGAACCGGTCCGATGCGTCGCCCTCGAAAGTACAGGCGAATCTCGTTCCCACCTGGACGCCCTTGGCTCCCATCGCGAATACCTTCTCCATATCCTCCCGGTCCCAGATTCCGCCCGCGCCGATAACAGGGATATCGCTTCCCATCTCTTTTTCCACGTACTCTACGAGTTCCGGTACGACTCGTTCGAGGGTGAACTGTTCGTCTTCGACTTGGTCCATCTTCGTCACCCCGAGGTGCCCTCCGGCATATTTCGGCGTCTCCACCACGAAACCGTCGGGAACCCGTCCGTAGGTCTTCTCCCAGCGGCGGGTGATCAGGGCCGCCGCCTTCAGCGAACTGACGATCGGCACAAGCGCCACGTCCGGAAAGTCGCGGGTATATTCGGGGAGCCGAAGCGGAAGTCCTGCTCCCGAGATGATCACGTCCACTCCGCCCCTGCAGGCCGATATAATCTGCCTGTCGTAGTCCGTGAGGGCAACCATGCAGTTGACTGCGATGACTCCGTCGGGGCCGGCTATCTTCCGTGCGCCGGCGATGGCGTCCTGAACAGCCAGCTGGTTCGCCTCGAAATAGTTGCGCCCGTTGTAGTGAGGCGAGTTGGCGGCCAACCCGACGCTGGCGATCGTTCCCACTCCGCCGCACTTGGCCACGTGCCCCGCAAGGCTCGGGCCGGAAATGGAAACCCCCATGCCGCCCTGTATCAACGGATAACGAGGCGCATGTTTTCCTAGTTTCAAAACAGGTAATTGTATGCTCAAAAGGCTCTCTCCTCTTCAATCGTTCTTTCTGCACCGACCGCGGAAAGCGGAAGGTCCAATTCATGACGCTTTATTCTATCTCATATCGAATCAATCAGGCAAGGAAGAAAAGAGAAAACATGCTTTCCCCCCGCTCTTCATAAGACCGACAGCATGCCTCCTGGACGAGAGATCACGCACTCTCCCGGGCTGCGGCGTGGTCGAAAACCGACCGGATGAATCCGTTCACAGCCTCGTCGGGGGGCAGGGTCCGCTCAATCCAGGAGAGAACGCCTTCCCTGCGAAGCATCTGGAAAGACGGAGCGAAGTTGAGGTCGAACACCCAGGAGAGCTGAACCAGAAGAAAATCGGAGAGGGAACGCACGTTGCGGTAGGATCCCCTTCCTTCCTCCGCGAGCTCCCGGACGAGCGCATCGGAGTACCCTCCCGCCGTCTCGATCCTCGGCAGCAGGTCTTTGATACGCTCCTCTTCGACATGCAGTCGCACGACACGGAAGACGTCGAGCTTGTCGCAGTCGCGGACGATATGAACTAATGGGGCAGCGGAGAAAGGAATTTCTTCCGGCACCTCCTTTTTATTGTGGAGCCTGACCGCGAGCAGAATATCCTCGGCGTTTCCGTATTGTGCGAGAGACTCTTCCGGGAAACTCCCCCGGAGGGTTTGTTCTCCCAGGTCTCCGTGGTCGAGGGATGCCCCGTCGTAGTACGTGCCCCATTCCGCAAACTGCGGAAAACGACCGGTATCGTGCAGCAAGGATGCAGTGAGGGCACAGTCGAGAAGCTCTCCCGACCATCCGAGCTCCCCTGCGATCCGGGAGGCGTTGTCCCGGACGCGGAGGCTGTGCGTCCGTTTCACCTCCATCATGGGGTGCAACATTCCCTTTTCATCCCGGAACGAATCGATGTATTCAGCCAGCCATTTTTCGGCAACGGTGTGGAGTTTCAAAAAAGCACTCTCCCTTCGATAGCGCACCGTATTGTACCTCTCCGCGGCATTCTTTTCAACGATGACGGCCGGTTGATGGCCGGATACGCCTTTTACGGTGCGCCCAAGACTGAATGATCGTGTATAATTATCTCAGAGTCAAATTTCTGAATACCGAAAAGAGGTGTATTCCATGTCTACAACAAACAGATCTTTTCTTGCAAGATCTTTCGCGTTGCTCTGCGTTTCGCTTCTCGTCGCCTTCCCTGCGGCGGAGGCCGCAGGCTGGCAGGGATCTTTGCTGTGGAGTTTCGATGCCCATGCCGGCGTCTCCGGGTCGCCGGCCGCCGCTGGAGACAAAATTCTCATCGGCGACGGCGAGGGCAAGCTGCATGCCCTTGACCGGCAGACAGGCAGATCGTACTGGACGTTCGACACGAGATCCACGATCAACGGCGCTCCCGCCGTTCTGGGAAACTCGGCCTTCGTCGGAGGAGCGGACGGAACGCTCTTCGCCGTCGATATTACCTCCGGCGCGGTTCAGTGGAAATACAGCCCTCCGGAGAACAACACTCCCGGCTCCATCTGGGCCTCTCCTGCAACAGGAGACGGCAAGGTGTTCTTCAACAGCGCCGACGGCAGGACCTACGCGCTCAACGCGTCGAGCGGATCGCTCACTTGGACCTTCGACACGGGACGGGAACTTCGTTCCTCGCCCGCCTACAACGACGGGCTGCTCTTCGTCGGCGCGTATGAAGGGCTCTTCCACGCGCTGAACGCCAAAACAGGAAAGAAAGAGTGGGGCGGCGGAAGCGGCGGCCCCATCGGCGCGGCGGCAACTGTTTCCGACGGAATCGTCTACTTTGGAAGCTGGGACGGTATCCTTCAGGCGGTCCGCATCAAGGGAGTGATCCCCCAGTGGAAGTTCAGCGCCGGCGAATCGATCACCACCTCCGCCGCGGTGTCCGGAGGACGGGTTTATTTCGGCACCATCAACGGCAAGCTCGTAGCGCTCGAAGCCGCCTCGGGGAGGCTGCTCTGGGAATTCCCCGTCCCGGGAGGAATTCATTCCGATCCCGCGGTGCATAGCGGGCTCGTTTTCTTCGGCAGCGATTCGGGAGTCTTCTTCGCTCTCGATGCCGCCACCGGGCGGGAACGCTGGCGCTTCGAATCGGAGAGGGAGATCATGTCGTCGCCTCTCGTCGTCGACGGGGTCGTCTACTTCGGCAGCTTCGACGGGAAGGTTTACGCTTTCCGGTAGCAGACACTCCAATCGAATCCGTTCACAAAGGGGAGGGGGAAACTTCTCCCCTTTGTGTTTCTCCGCCGTCGGCCCTATAATCATTGTGGATGAAGAAAAGTTCCATACGAGGAGGAAGAGGAATGGACGAGCACGACTCCCGTTTTTCAGGCCGCGAGAGCATTACCGGCGGCGCGGAGAAGATCGCCGCCCTGGAAGAAGCACTGGCGAAGGCCGAGGACGCGAATCGAAAAAAGACCGCCTTCATCGCCAACCTGAGCCACGAGATACGCACGCCGCTCAATTCCATCGTCGGGGTGGTCAATCTCTTTCAGGGAACGAAACTCGACCTCGAACAGAAAAAGTTCGTCGAGATGCTCTCCTCTTCGGCGCGAGACCTGCTCTCGCTTGTCGAGGAACTCCTCGACCTCTCCCGAATCGAAACCGGAAGGCTCGAACTGAAGATCGACCCCGTCCCGCTTCGCTCCTGCTGTTCCCAGGCCGTACGGCCTCTTGCCATGGCGGCCCAGGAGCGCCGTCTCCAGATGGAACTTTCCATCTCCCCCGCAGTTCCGGAATTTCTCCTGGGAGACAGCGCTCGTATCAGGCAGGTGCTCCGGAATCTTGTCAACACTGCGATCACCTTCACCGCCAAGGGCAAGATCGAAATCCAGGTATTTCCGTTGGAAGACGGTCCGAACTTCCAGATTCTCCAGTTTTCCGTATCACACTCCGCCGAAGGAATCTCCGGCGAAAGGCTGGGCGCCATGCTGGACTACTCCGGCCTGAACCGGAGCGAATTTTCCCGGGCATATGAAGGCGCGGGACTTGGGCTCATCATCGCCAGGGGAATCGTGGAGGCCATGGGAGGAAAGATATGGACGGAGATCCGGAAGGGAGACGAGCATGCCTTCCATTTCACGCTGAAGATGGACAAACTTGCCGGCGCGGAGAAAAACGCCGCGGACTCCTCGCCGGAAAAAGGGAAAGAATCAAACGACGAGGCGCTCCTTCCGGCCGCACTCTCCATTCTCGTCGTCGACGACAACAAGTTCAATCGCAGCCTCACACGCACCATCCTTCGCAAAAAAGGCGGGCCGGGGTGGGCGGTTTCCCTTGCGGAGAGCGGGCAGGAGGCACTCGAAAAAACGGAAAGCGAAGCGTTCGACCTGGTCTTCATGGACATCCAGATGCCGGAGATGGACGGACTCGAGACGACGAGGATCATCCGCGGACGCGAGAAAGGCACGGAAGCTCGGCTGGCGGTGATCGCCATGACCGCCTACGCCATGGAAGGAGACCGGCAGATGTGCCTTGATGCCGGAATGGACGATTACATCGCGAAACCGGTGGATCCCGAGGAGCTTGTGGACGTCATCATCCGCAATCTCCCCCTGATCTCCTCCCCGAAAGGCCGATGATCTGCCCGGTCCTTTCAGCGGACGGAAACGCAGAGAGCGGAGAGGTCGTCGCGGCTGGCGCCCGTGTAGCCTATCTGGAAGAGATGATCGTAAGCCTCGGTGAACGACGACGCCTGAAGCCGCTCCGTCCCCTCCAGCAGATCGAGAAAACCGTCCGTCACGAAGAGAAAGTAGTCTCCTGACTTTACGGGGATTTCCCCGGCGCCGAACTCGACGTTGCTTGAAAGTCCCAAAAGCGAGCCCGGCGTGGAAACTTTCCTCAGCTCGCCGTCCTCCCCGCGAAGAAATGCATTGATCCCGGCCGCGCAGTAGGAGAGCGTCTTTTTCCGGAGATCGAGGCGAAAGCAGATCGCCGCCGCGAACGAATCCGAGAGGAATCGGGTCCCTGCGACCTGGTTCACCCAATGGAGCTTCTCACTGAGTCCGGATCCTATATGCTCCTGGTCCTCGAAGGCCTGCCTGAAGAGCACCATGAGAGCAGATGTTTGGAGCGCCGCGGGAACGCCGTGCCCCATCAGGTCGTAAATGTACCCGTTGAGCACCCGGTTGACAGGATCCCAGTGGTAGCCGAACATATCGCCGCTGATCAGGAACATCGGGCGATAGATGCTCCGGACCTCGATATCTGGCTCGCCTACAAGGTCGCCAGGAAGAAAACCGCGCTGAATATCCGATGCAAGCGCGACATCGTCGCGGGCGAGCGTTTCGGGCGATATATCCGCCACCACCATCATCATGATTTCCTCCGTATCGTGCGCCAGCGTGCGGCATGTCGCCTGTACCGGGAAAAAGACGCCGCTCCTTTTTCTATGCGAGGTCGTCGTCACGGAAAATGTCCTGTCCAGCACACCCTCGCGGGAGGGAAAAATCTCCTCGATGGAGAGCGACTGCGCCTCGGCGAGCGTATAATCGTAGAGAACACGGGCCGCTTCGTTCATGTAGACGATATTGCCGGTGGCTGTCTCCCACATCACGAGGGACTCGCCGAACATGTCGAGGAGATTCATTCCGTTGAAACGAAATCCCGCGACTTCCATCGTCAGCGGGAAAGGCAACGCAGAGGCCGGAGAGGACATGGAAGGTTTCATGCGACTCACCTCATACTGAGACCGACGGCGGATTCCCGTGCGGCTTTTCTTTCTTCATTCTCAGAGTCACCAGGCTTCCAGACTCCTCGATGCTGACCTCGTCCACCACGTGAATGATGATCTGGATACCGCGCCCGGACTCCTTTGAAGAATCGGCGAACACCTCGGGATCCGCCTTGAGGTCGTGAGAAAACCCCTGGCCCCCGCTGCGGACGCCGATGCACAGGGCATCTTCCTCATCGACCGCCAGAAGCTCCACGGAGGGTTCCGACGCCTCGCTTTTTCCATGAAGGAGGGCGTTGTTGACCGCTTCGTTCAGAGCTACAAAGAAACACATGCCTCTTCGCAGACCGCAGTGCGAGCGGGCAAGCGACAGAAGCGACTCCCGGAAGGGCGCGAATTCGTCGACCGTGCTGAAGCGAAGCGACATAATCTCTCTGAACGCTTTTATCGTTCTCACTCCCCGCCTGTGAAAAAATAGGATCCTGCGTGAAAAATGATATCACAGGGAGAAGAGGAATAAAAGAAATGAGAGCCTTCAACGGAAAAACCGAAGGCTCTCATCTGCAGAACTTTTTTTCCGGATGCGGCGCGACCTTATTTAAGGGCTGCGGCGAGCAATTCCGCCCTGTCCGTCCTCTCCCACGCGGGAAGGGGGTCAAGGTCGATGCGCCCGATGTGTCCATAGGCCGCGAGGCGGCGGTACTGCGGCTTGCGAAGCTCGAGATCGCGGATGATCGCCGCCGGACGGAAGTCGAAGTGCTTGCGGACCAGGCGGGTGATCTCCTCGTCGGAGAGCTTCCCCGTTCCGAAGGTGTCGAGCATGATGGAAACAGGCTCCGCAACACCGATCGCGTATGCCAGCTGTATCTGGCAGTGCTCGGCAAGCCCTGCCGCGACGACGTTCTTCGCCGCGTACCTGGCGATGTAGGCCCCGGAACGGTCGACCTTCGTCGGATCCTTCCCGGAGAAGGCGCCGCCTCCGTGAGCCACCCATCCGCCGTAGGTATCGACGATGATCTTCCTGCCGGTGAGGCCGGAATCCGCCATGGGGCCCCCCTTCACGAAACGTCCCGTCGGATTCACGAAAATCCTCGTATTTTCTTTCATCAGGTATTCCGGAACGATCGGGGTGATCACATGTTCAATGATGTCGGCACGGATCTCCGTAAGCGTCGCCTCGGGGTGATGCTGTGCGGAGACCACGATCGTATCGGCCCGGACGGCCTTCCCGTCCACGTATTCCAGGGTGACCTGCGTCTTGCCGTCCGGCCGGAGATACGGAATCGTTCCGTCCTTGCGGACCTTGGCAAGCTGGCGGGCGAGGCGATGGGCAAGCGCGATCGGCATCGGCATGTATTCATCCGTCTCCTTGCAGGCATAGCCGAACATCATGCCCTGGTCGCCGGCGCCGGTATTCGCTATCTCCTCCTCCGTCACGAGGTGCTCGCGCACCTCGAGCGCCTTGTCCACCCCCTGGGCGATATCGCTCGACTGCTCGTCGATCGCCGTGAGCACGGCGCAGGTATCGCCGTCGAAGCCGTATTTCGCGCGGGTGTAGCCTATTTCCTTCACGATCTCCCGTGCGAGCTTGGGAATGTCCACGTAGGTCTCGGTGGTGATTTCTCCTGCCACCATCACCATTCCGGTGGTGCAGAGCACTTCGCACGCCACGCGCCCCCTGGGGTCTTCGGCGAGAATGGCATCGAGCACACCGTCGGAAATCTGGTCGGCCACCTTGTCGGGGTGCCCTTCGGTCACTGATTCGGACGAGAAGAGATAACGCTCTTTTGTCACTTGTTTTTCCTCCTTGAGAAATATTGATGCTGCCTGCTGAAATTAAAAAAGGCCCTTCACTAAGAAGGGCCTTTGAATATTCTCAAACGCTCCCTCTTATCACTCAGCCATCGGCTGCTGGTATTGGCACCATACCTTTTCAGGCAGGTTGCCGGGCTTCATCGGGCCAGTCCCTCCACCTCTCTCGATAAGAGTCTCAATTGTAAAAACAAAAACACCGAAAGCATTATACGTGATTTTCGCTTCAAGTCAATGGGAAAGGCCTTTCTTTCAAAACGGAATCGTTTGACATATTGCTCGCTACGGAGTATATTTTAGATGATGTCGAAGTGTATTCTGGAGGTGAAAAGCATGTTTTCTGCTTTTTCCGTTCCTTCCGTCGAGGTTATGGGATGGACTCGAAAGAATTATCTTGAACCATCCTACCCTAGAAGACGATACGACGAGCAGCGGACGTTCTCCGACGGACGCATCCGTGATCGTGTGCTCCGCGGCGACAAGACGCTTGCGCGCGCGCTCGACTCCTTCCAGGAACATGCGGCCCTCCACAACAGATATCTCCAGTTCAACATCGAAGAAGAAGCCGACCTTGTACAGGTGATTGTAAAAGAAAGCAACGACGAGGAAAAGATCATCCGTAAAATCCCTCCCGACGAAATAGTGCGCCTCATCGAACGGCGAAACGAGATTCTCGGCTTCCTCTTCGATATCGTCGCCTGAAGAACTCCTCCCACGCACAGCAGGAAGGCCGGAAGGGCTGCGCGCTCCTTCCGGCCTTCTCTTCATTGAGGGAACTTACTTGCAGGGCGAGTATCCGCAGCTGAAGCAGTACTCGCACCCGGAGATCATCTCCATCGGCGCGCCGCACTCCGGACACTCTACCCCGCTGCTTGCGCCCTGCGTTCCGATATCCTTTCCTATCAACCGTTCAAGCAACACCGCGATGGCGTCCGGTATGGAACGGGCGACATGCTTGTCGTCGAACTCGAAGAGCCAATACTCTTTCCCCGAGAGACCCTTGAGCGTGGCGATGAAGTCCTCCAGTTTACCGCCGCTGCGCAGACCGATGGAGATCGCGCGCGACAGCGCCTCCGTCATTGCTTTCAGCTCCGAGCCGCTCTTGCCGATGGTGGCGAACACCTCGAACGGATCGTTGCCGTCGAAATTCAGCGTGACGTAGATGCTCCCCCACGGAGTCGTCTCCTTGATCGTCTTGCCGAAGACAACAAGCCCCGGGCGTTCCTTGACCCTGCTGGAGAGAGGCTTCTTCTCCTCAGGCTGCTCCGCCTTCTCGGGTTTTTTCGTCGTCTCGATCGGCTGGAAGGAGCGGGAGCCGTCGCGGTAGATCGTGATCCCCTTGGCCCCCATCTGATAGCAGCGCCGGTATATCTCCTTCACCTGGTCCACGGTCGCGTCGTTGGGGAGGTTCACCGTCTTGCTGATCCCGCTGTCCACGATCCCCGCGAAGATGCCGGTGACCTCGACATGCTCATCCGGAGTAATGTCGTACGCTGTGACGAAGACCGGGTCGGAAATCCGTCCCGTGTCGTGCAGCTCTGCGGCCTGCAGCGGCGAGAGGAGCTTGTGGTGGAACTCTCTCGTCTCCTGCCCCTCGCCGTCGGCTTTTGCGATGCGGCGGTTCCAGCTCCACGCAAAGTTCGGCTCGATACCGGCGCTGGCGTCGATCAGCATGGAGATCGACCCGGTGGGCGCGATGGAAAGACGTCTGCTGGTGCGCAGTTTTCCACGCGCAAAAGCCTGGAGAACCTTCGCGGCATGCGCGAGCCGCTCTGACTCGCCGACGATCCCCTCGGCGGTGAAGAACGAGTCGAAGGCGTTCGCCAGTGTGTAGGGAATCGTCGCAGAGGAACGCATCTTCTCGACGAGCGCCTGCATTCCGTCCCGGTCGAGCGAGGCGAACCACGTTTCGGGGAAAAGTTCCTCGCCCTGCTCGCCTGCGAACTTCCTGAAGAGATCCTCGACGAGATGCGCTTCCGGGAACGGATCCTTTCCCATCTCCTCCACCATGCCCACGCTTGCGCACAGGGCCGCGCTCCCCATCGAATCGGCGAGCGTCCGGCAAAATACCTTGAACCGCTCGGAGCCGTAGCGCATTCCGAGCAGAATGGCCGCGTCGGCAAGCCCCATGATGCCGAGCCCCACGGGGCGGATGCGCCTCGTGCGCTCCCCGATCTTCTCAAGGGGGTAGGAGCAAGCGTCGATCACGAGGTCGAGATAGTACATGGACCGGAAGACCTGGTCCGCGAAAGCCGCGAAGTCGAACCGGACGGTCCCGTCCTCCCGTCGCTCCACGAACGCCTCCACGTTCACCGAGCCAAGATTGCAGCTGGTATAATTCGGCAGCGGCTGTTCACCGCAAGGATTCGTAGACTCGATGCGCCATGTCTCGTCGAGCTTCAGCAGATTGTCGGCGTTGGCGCGGTCGATGAAGAAGATGCCGGGGTCGCCGCGTTTCCAGGCGCTCTCGCAGAGCTTGTTCCACAGCTCGGCGCCGTTGAGCGACCGGACGGCTTTGCCGTCGCTCCTGGAGACGAGATTGAAGTCGCCTCCTGTCCGCGCCGCCGACATCAGCTTGTCGGAGACACAGACGGAGATGTTGAAATACGGCAGTCTGCCCTCGTCGATCTTCGCGTCGATGAAGTCGAAAATATCCGGATGATCGTCGAACAGCATCCCCATGAGGGCCGCCCTCCTACGGCCCCCCTGCACCACCACCGCGCCCATCGTATTCCACGTCTCCATGAAGGAGACGGGACCGCTCGCCTGGCCGCCGATTCCGCCGCTGATCGCGCTGCCCCGCTCGCGGAGATGGCCGAAGTTTCCGCCCACGCCGCCGCCGTACTTGCTGATCACGGCCGCATCCTTGACGGAGTCGAAAATGCCGTCGATGCTGTCTGGAACCTCGATGACGAAACAGGCGAAGAGCTGCTGTCCCTTCGTCTTCGAGCGGTGCAGCAGAGAGTAGTCTTCGTATGCCAGGTCCTCCGGATCGCAGTAGAGCTTCTCCGACATCAGCGGGTCGACGGTCAGCCCCGCCCCGGCGCCGAAGAGACAGGGAGAGTTGAAGAGAAAGCGCCGGTTCAGGATATCTTCGAAGATATTGCGCTCGAGTCTCCGAAGCCAGCGCAGATCCTCTTCGGACCCCGCAAGGTACCCGGTCTCCGCGCAAGCCACGGTACGAGCGACTCTGCGGGCGAACTCATCGAATGTGTTCTCCTTGCGGATGCCCCTGATCGCCGGATCGTAACGGCGGGCGAAATACCGCTGGTCAAGAAGCCACAGGGCGTTCTCGGAGAGACGCTCGCCGCCTCCCGGCACAGGCGGTGTAAACGAAGATCGAAAGCGTTCCTTGTAGGATAAAGACACGTAAAAAACCCTCCCAAAAACCGTGATAAACACTATATATAAAAAGAGAAAAATTTTGCACACAAGATATTGAGTGAATTTCTCGGAGCGGGATACCAGACTACCACTTCTCACCTTTTCCTACAAGAGGGGGAATGTGACTTCAGAATTGGAAGAATATGATTCTCAAGCACTCTCTTTTCGGATATCCGATGAGCGAGTCCGCGATCCGAAGGACGGGAACAGCGGAAAGGCGCGCAGGAGCGACATTGCCCGGCGAATCTTCACCTGATTGTCCGCGCTCGCCGAGACTTCCTTTGCAATATCCTCGATTTCTATTGGAAGCGCCTTTTTTTCTTCACCATTGTACTTCCGTCATGCCTTTTCCGCGGGAGAAATGCTATTATGGTTCAAAACGCACCGCAAAAGGAGAGAATACGCAATGCCCTTCTACGACTTCGATACAGTGATCGACAGAAGAAACACCTCCTGCGCGAAGTGGGACGGAATGGAACAGATCTTCGGAACGAACGACCTTTTCCCCATGTGGATCGCGGACATGGACTTCAAGGCGCCGCCCGAGGTGATCGAGGCGCTCCGCGAGCGCGTGGAGCACGGTATCTTCGGCTATACGCGGCGTTTTGAACCCTACCATGAAGCCCTTGCAGGCTGGCTCCGGCGCCGGCACGGATGGAGCATCGAGACGGGATGGGTCCGCTACGCTCCAGGAGTGGTCCCCGCGCTCGCCGCCGCAATCCTGGCCTTCACGCAGCCGGGAGAAGGGATCCTTGTGCAGCCCCCGGTCTACTACCCCTTTTTCTCCGCGATCAGGGGGCGAGGACGGACGGTCGTCGAAAACCCCCTGGTCTTCAAGAACGGCCGGTTCGAGATGGACTTCGAAGACCTCGAGAAAAAGCTCGACAACTCATCGGTCAAGCTCGTCTTTCTCTGCTCTCCCCACAACCCGGCGGGGCGGGTCTGGAGCAGGGAGGAGCTCGAACGATTCGGCGCTCTCTGCGCCGCGCGGGGTGTCGTCGTCGTCTCCGACGAGATCCACTGCGACATTCTCTACGGAGGAGCGAAGCACACCCCCCTGGCAACCGTTTCGGACGCGATGCGGGAGAACAGCATCACCACCGTGGCCCCGAGCAAGACCTTCAACATCGCCGGCCTCGCCACGTCGGCCGCAATCATTCCGTCAAGACGCCTGCGCGACAACTACCAGTCGGTGATCGACTTTCTTCACATCGACGGCGGCAACGTCTTCGGCACGATCGCGCTGGAAGCTGCTTACGACAGGGGCGACGCATGGCTCGACGCGCTCCTGGAATACCTCGAGGGCAATCTCGACTTCGTCGAGACCTTCCTCGGCGAGCACATGCCCTTCGTGTCGCTGATCCGTCCGGAGGGGACGTATGTTCCCCTGCTCGACTGCCGTTCCCTGGGACTCTCCGGTCCGGAGCTGGAAAAGCTCCTCGTGGAGAAGGGGAAAATCGCCCTGGACGGCGGACACTGGTTCGGGACGGGCGGCGAAGGATTCGTGAGGCTCAACATCGCCACTCCAAGGGCTTTGCTGAAGGACGGCATGGAGCGGATCGAAAAGGCCGTGAAGGAAATCCGGAAGGGGTAGCTTCGTCACGGCAAGGATTTTTACCGGAACTTTCACCGGAACGGCCGGAGGTTTTTTCGCCCTCCGGCCGTTCCGTGTATCGTGAATAGAGTTGTTTCGTGGTAAAGCATCGCGGCACATTCCTCTTAACCGCCTTGGCGGGAAGAGACGCGGCTCTTTCTACGACGCCTTCTTCCTGAGTTTTTTCAACAGCGGAGTGACCGCGAAGAGGAACGCCGCGATCATCATGACAAGGCAAATCGGACGGGTGAAGAAGATGGAGTACGATCCCCTTGAGAGCACCAGGCTCTGATACAAACCTCGTTCCATCATGGCGCCGAGGACGACGGCCAGTATCAGCGGCGAATGCGGCAGCTTCACCTTGTTGAAGAGAAAGCCGAGGATCCCGAAGAAGAGCATGACCCATATGTTGAAAATACTGTTCCCGACGGCGAAGGCGCCCGTAATGCAGAGGAGGCTGACGACCGCCGCGAGCATCTGCCTCGGAATCTTGAAGATGACGCGGGAGAGGAAGCGCCCGAGAAGAATGCCGATCGGCCCCATAATGAGATTGGCGACGAAGAAACCGACGATGATCAGATAGGCGATTTCAGGAGCGTTCTGGAAAAGGGACGGTCCCGGACGGAGCCCCTGGATCATCAGCGCCCCCAGGAAGAGCGCCGATGTCGAATTACCGGGAACGCCGAGCGCCATCAGAGGAACCATGGAGCTGGCGACGACGGCGTTGTTGGCGGCTTCCGGAGCGGCGACTCCTTCCGGAATTCCCGTTCCGAACTCCTTCTCCGGATGGCCGCGGACGACCTGGTCGTAGGCGAGATAGATCGCCATGATCATGCCCGCTCCCGGAATGATGCCGATGACGTTCCCGATCGCGGAGGACTTTATCCACGTGGGAAGAAGCCGGCGCACCATCTTTCTGTCCGGGAGGGTCCTGCCGATCTTCGGGATGACCGAGGATGCTATCTTCTCTTTGGCGGCGACCCCCATTTCATACGCGACCTCGAGGACGGAGGTGACCCCGAAGAGCCCGATCAGCATCGGAACGAAGGGGATTCCCTCCAGGAGATACGGATTGCCGAAGTCGAAACGCGGATATCCCGTCTGCGGACTCATCCCCATGGTGGCGATCAGCAGCCCGATGACGCACACGATGATGCTTTTCAGCACGTGCCCGCCGGACATGCCGACAACGGTACTCAGCCCGAGCACCGCGAGGGCGAAATATTCCGGAGGACCGAATCGAAGAGCGTATGTCGCCAGGACAGGCGCGAGAAACATCAGGACAAGCGAGCTGGTTAAACCGCCGAAGACCGAGCTCGTCGTCGAAATCCCCAGCGCCAGCCCCGCCTGTCCTTTCTGCGTCATCGGATATCCGTCGAGCGTCGTGACCACGGACGACGCCGTCCCCGGAATCTTCAGAAGAATGGCCGGAATCGAGCCTCCGTAGCAGGCCGAGCAGTAGACGCCGACCAGCAGCATGAAGGCGTACCTCGGATCCATTGAAAACGTGACAGGAACGATCACCGCAAGCGTGATCGTATCATTGAGCCCCGGAAGGGCTCCCACGACAAGGCCGACGCATACTCCAAAAACCAGAGCGAGAAAGACTCCGGGTGAAAAAACATCCGCGAAAGCACCAAGAATATGTTCCATTCGGAAACGAACCCTCCTCTACACCGGGTCTATCCGTCCGCGAAAACGCCGAGCGGCAGCGGAACTCCCAGCAGGAAGCGAAATACGGCGAACGCGGCGAGCACGGAGCAGACAGCCACAAGGACGGCTTTTTTTCCGCTTCTGTAGCCGAGCGCGTACATCACGGCGAGCATCAGCCCGATCGTGGAGGCGATATACCCTGCCTTGTCGAGAATGAGAATATAGACGGCAATCGCGCCCGAGAGGAGAAAGACATTACGGTGAGATCCTGTTTTCTCCGCATCCCCGGTTCCTTCTCTTTTTCTCGTGTACAGGTCGGCAAGCAGCAGCAGAACCGACAGAAACATCAGCAGCATGGAGATTCGCTGCGGGAAGTGCGCTGCGATATTCGGAAACTTCGCCGATTCGAAGAATGCGTACGCCCCGACCAGAATGAGAACAATCGCGAGAACTGCATCCCTGGTTCCGTTTTTCATCTGTGCACCTCTTCGAAAAGCAGGGAGACGTGTCCAACGTCTCCCTGCCGTGGAATTCGGACCGTTTACTGCTTCAGTGTGGGAATGATCTTCTCGAGCTCCTCGGCAACTTCATCGACATACGCGCTGAAATCGGCTCCGTTCTTGTACACCACAGGGAATCCGGCCTTCTTCATCTTCTCCCCGTACTCGGGATCGTTGATGATCCTCGCGAACAGCTCGTCGAGTTTTTTCAGGACATCCTCGGGAACACCCGCCGGGGCCGCAAGGCCGCGAAAGGCACCCCACTCGATGTCGATTCCCTCTTCCTTGAAGGTCGCCATATCGGGAAAATCAGGATCGCGCTCCAGCGTCATCAGGCCGAGCCCGCGCATCGATCCGTCCTGGAGATATCCGACGGTCTCTCCAAGGGCCATCATTGCCGACTCGACATGTCCGCCGAGTATCTGCTGCACCTGCATAGCCGCGCTTTCGTTGTGGACATAGCCGAACTTGACGCCCATGCGCGACTCCAGGATCAGGCTCGCGATATGGTGCGAGGTCGAATGCCCCGGCGTCGCGAGGCTGATCTCGGATTTTTTCGCGGCGTCGAGAAAATCCTTCAACGTCTTGTAGGGAGAGTCGGCCGGCACGATCACAATCTCCGGATCGAAGCAGTACATCGCCACGGTGTCGAAGGACTTGTAGTCGTACGTTGTCGTCTTGGTCATCGGATTGGAGACGACCGAGGAAGTATACGCCAGCAGCGTGTATCCATCGGGTTTCGCCTTCGCGACGAAGGTCTGGCCGATAACCGCGCCGCCGCCCGGCATGTTCTCCACCACGATCCTTTTCCCGTCGAGATGTTTTTCGGCAACTTCCGCCATCAGGCGGCAGGTGACATCGACGCCGCCTCCCGGAGCGAAGGGGACGATGATCTTCAGATTCTTTTCGGGGAACGAAGCTGCCGCGAACGCGGCATTTCCTAGAACAACCGACACCAGCACCGCAAGAAAGACAACAACAAACAGACGCTTTTTCATGAGATTCCCTCCTCGGAGTATATTCAACTACCGGACCCGCCATTTCCATCGCTCAACCTGTATGTGCGCCACCGCGTACCTTCTCTTTTCCGGACTCTCCCCGGCTCTCCCTCCTCTCTCGGCACACTGTTCTCAGAACAGCGCCTATCCAAAGAACGCGCTGTCGCCTGCCGAAAGTTTTTCCGAAAGACGCAGCACGTCCTCGACCTGCTCTACGGACATCCCGATGTGCTTGCTGTAATCCATGATCGAATCGAGTTCATCGGCCGGGAGGTGTTCCCTGATCCCGGTGTTTTCCAGAATGAGTTCTCTGAAAGTCCTTCCGCCCGTATTGGCCGCAAGCACGGCATCGCGGAGAAGGTGGTGGGCCGTCTGCTTGCCGACTTTCCCGCCGAGGTGGAACATCAGCGCCTCCGAGAAGAGCATGCCGTGCAGCATGTCCAGATTCGACGTGATCCTCTCCTCGTTGATGTCCAGCCCCTCCACGACCCAGACGCACGCCTGGAGGGCCTTGGCCGTCATGATGCTGCTCTCGGGAATGGAGTGCCAGTCCAGTCTCCAGCTCCTCGTGTCGCGCTCGTGCTCGCATATCATCGCCTGGAGTCCGAGACCCGCGTTGTGCATCACGATTCTCGCCATCGCGACGACGAATTCCGACGTCTCGGCGTTTCTCTTGTGGGGCATCGTGCTGCTGCCGACGTAGTCCTTTCCCAGCGGCTCCTGGAGTTCGAGAATCTCCGTCCGGCTCAGCTGGAAGATCTCGTTCGCGATCCGACCGAGCGTTCCGGCGATAATTCCAAGCAGTGCCTGGTATTCGGCGAACGTATCCCTGGAACTGCCCCATCCCGTGACGGGAACTCCCAGCCCCAGGCGTTTCATGACACCTTCCATCACGGGGTAGGCTTTCTCCCCCAGCCCCGCCATGGTGCCCGTCCCGCCGTGGAGCATGCCCACGAACAGCCTTTTGCCGATCTCCTTCATCCGCTCGAGATCGCGACGGATTTCGGCGCCCCAGTTGGCGAACTTCAGCCCGAGTGTGATCGGAAGCCCCTGCTGGTTGTGCGTCCGTCCGGCCATCGGGAAGCTCTTGTACCTTTCCGCGAGAACGAGCACCGCTTTCTCGAGCCTTCGGAGATCCCGAAAGATAATCCGGCAGGCGTCGTGTATCTCGAGCACCATGCCGGTATCCTCGATGTCCTGCGTCGTCGGGCCGTAGTGAATATACTCTCCGAGCCCGCCGTCGCAGATCCTCTGGACTCCCCGCAGGAGAGGAACGAGGGAATGCCCGGTCTTCGCGAGCTCTTCCTTCACGAAATCAAGATCGAGGAGCTCCACTTTCGCTTTTTTCGCGATCTCCGCTGCAGCCTCCTGCGGAATGACGCCCAGTCCGGCCTGCACCTCTGCAAGGACCGCTTCTATGTCCAGCCACCTCTGGTATCGCTTCCTGTCGGAGAAAACTTCCCGCATCTCCTCGGTGCCCCAACCGTTCTTGTAGAACTCGGAATCAAGTATGTGCGCCATCTTGTCCTCCTGAAAACTCCTTTTAAGCCGCTCTTCCCGGCGTCCTCAGTTCCACCGGAACCATGAGAACTCCCGCATTCGCTCCAGGTCGTAGACCCACCCCAGAATATCTTCGCGCTGCTTCTTTTCGAGGACTCCTCCTGTGAGTTCCTCGAACTTACCGCTTATCGCCCTCCTGTCCATGGGGTTCTCCGGATCCCCTTTCCGGAAACGGTTCTCAGCCTTCAGGACACTTCCGTTCTTTCGAAATACCGATATCCCGCACGGTCTGCAGGCCGGAAAGAGCTTCTCCAGCTCGGGATCGACGACCAGGCGCACCTTCCGCATCAGGTCCAGAATACGCGGATCCTTCAGGTCGTCCTCCGAGAGATTGCCGAACGTGATATCGCCCTTCACGAGGAGCGCCGACATGCAGAAGGCGTTGCTGAACTTCGCCTCCTCGAGAGAGGAGGGAGATTCGATCCCGGCGACCTCGACGGCTTTCTTGTACACCCTCGCCTCGATCTTCTCTATCTCCTCCGGAACGAGCGGATGGTCTTTCATGATCTTCTTCAGCGCGTCGATCATGCTGTGCGTCTGGCCGCAGGTCGGATACCCCTTGAAATTCGTCTCGTCGATCTTGAACGTGCTGCCGAGGCCTTCCGTCAGGAATTCGAGCCGGAAGTCCGACGAGGTCGAACGGCAGAATCCTTTCTCTCCGTCGAAAATCCGGTGTGCTCCCTCAACGCCGCGCAGAGCCAGCTCCGCGGCAAGAATGCCGTTGAAGGCCGCCTTCCCGGGATGGAAGGGCTTCGCCGCCACGGCGCCGTCCTGCAGGAACTGCCAGAGGCCGGAGGCCTGCGTTCCCGCATGGCCGAGGGCATGGACCGTCCGCTCCTCGTCGAGCCCGAGCATCTTCGCCGCCGCGGCCGCAGCGCCGAAAACACCGGCGGTCGCGGTGGTGTGCCAACGGGTGTAGTGATCCTTTCCGAGACACTCCCCCGCACGGATGGCGAGATCGTAGCCGCAGACGGCCGCCTCGATCATCTTTTTCCCGGAGGCTCCGAGCTTCTCTCCGTAAGCGAAAACGACTGGCAGCACCACCGTGCCGATGTGCATGATCGACATCCTGTGCCCGTCGTCGACCTCTTCGATGTGGCCGAGGCAGCCGTTCGCGAGCGCCGCAAAGGGAAGAGACGTTCTCTCTTTCCGCCCGAGAATCGAAACCGTTCCCTCTCCGCCCATGCTGACGGCAAAATCGACATAGATATCCGCCAGCGAGCTGCCTTTCGACGCGAAGACAGCTGCAAGCCAGTCGGCGAAGCTGTGTTTCGCCTTCAGCACCGTCTTTTCGGGGAGATGACCGAATTCAAGACCGACGATATAGCGGGACAATGCTCCGGAACAGTTCATCGTACAACCATCCTTCCGATACTCAAAAATGTTCTCCACGAGCTCTTGTTCGCTGCTTCACAACGCTGAAACAGGATTTTCGAGAGACTCTCTCCCGTTGCTTCAGAGCTGATGCAGGTTGAAAAAACATTCAGGAGTGCGTTGCGGATGCTTTCCCCCCGTTGTTCGTCAGCTTGCTCAGGTACCTGTAGATGGAGTTCTCCGATGTCTCAAGAAGCCGCGCGACCTCGCCGAGGGCTCCGCGAAGAAGAAAGACTCCCCGCCCGTTCAGCTTTTCCACGATGATCATTTTTTCCTCCGGGGTCATCCGGGAAGGCGGAACGGGAGAACTCCGAATCGTATCCTTTATGATGGAGCGCGTCAGGTCCTCTATGGAATCGTCCTCTCCTTCCGAGGTATTGACAAGCTCGGGTTCGGACTGCGGCACGAGCCCGGGCCCGAGAACGTAGTCATCGAGAATATCCTTGAGTTCGGCGAACCTGGAAAGATCGGTATTGATGCAGAGGAGCCCGACGACGTCGCCGTCCTCGTCCTTGATGATGTGGGTCGATGTCTTTCGTTTCCGCCCCTTGGCATCGACCACGATCCTCGGCTTGATCAGATCGGCCGAAACTTTTTCCTGTTCACGGAAAAAACGCCCCAGGTTCTTCAGAGGATCCCCCACCGAGCGCCCGCTGATATGGTTGTTCTCGATCGCCACAATGGAGTGTTCAATGTCCCGCACGTCGTGGAGCACCACCTCGTAGTGCCTCCCCAGGAAACGAGCGAGAAATTTCGTCAGGGGAATGTAGGTATTCAGCTTTCTTCGGATCTCTTCGTCCGTCTTCATCTTTCTACCTCCAGGAGCAAATTTTTTCACTGCGGGAAAAAATCATCGCAGGAAAAAAATTTTACTTCGATAAGATATTTTTACCACAAAAAAACTTTTTTACAAGAGGAAAATATTTGTATTCTGTATCCATACCCTGCCGACACCTGAGACTGTTTAAGAGGAGTGCAGGCAGGGTGTTCATGGGATCAGGCGGGGAGATGAGAGGATCTGACGGGAAGAACGAGAGATCAGGAGGCGAACGAATAACCGAGAGGGATTCGTTGTTCTGCATGGCCGAACTGCTCTCGTCGAAAGAACGGGCGGAGAGGAGGGAAAAGTGTCGTCATGATGATATTGCCCGGGCAGGTAAGGCTGGAGGAGTCTCCGGGAAATGTCCGGTGCGGCGCATTTCAGATGTTCAGAGAGCGCCTTGCAGATCCCCCGGCCGGATTTTCATTGCGCCGAAACAAGAAATTCCTTTCTGAACGAGAATCCCCAACCCGGACCTGATCGAGGAAAGGCGTAGCCGTTCTCTATTCTCATCGTATTGTCGATGATCCCGTCGATCCAGTCGAATGACTCCGCCCCCACGCCGTTCGGAATGGTGCAGAGGAGCGGCACGTCGTAGTCCTTGTAGTAGTGCGGAAGAACGGGGATATGATGCGCTCCGGCGAAGGCGGCTGAACGCAGCCACTCCTCCACGCCGCCGATTCGGATGAGATCGGGCTGCCAGAGATCCAGGGCCCGGCGTTCGACGAGCGCTTTCAGCGCTTCGATGTCGTACTCCCGCTCCCCCATGGCGAGCGAGATGGCGCTCCTGCTTCTGAGGATGGCGTACCCTTCGTAGTCCCTGTGATGGAGGGGTTCTTCAAACCAGAATATATCCAGCGCTTCGGCTTTGCGGGAGAGCGCGAGCGCATCCTGAAGCGTCATCCCCTGGTTGGCGTCCATCATGATCTTCACTTCCGGGCCCAAAGCCTCGCGGACCTTCCGGAGTCGCTCCAAATCCCTTTCAAGGCCGCCGCCGACCTTGACCTTGACCGCTTGGAAGCCGCGCATCTTATACTCAAGCACCTCGCCGAGGAGTTCGTCGATGGAGTAGGAGAGCCACCCTCCGCTACCGTAGACGGGGACGCGCGAGGCACACGTCCCGAGAAGCTTCCAGACCGGGACCTCCAGCGTCTTGCCCCAGCAGTCCCACATCGCCACGTTCACCGCGGCGAGCGCCCATTTCTGAATCCCCTCTTGGCCGAAGTATTCGTGTTCGGCTGCGGCCTTGGTCGAGAGCAGTCCGGTCTCGTTGGCGTGCAGCCCCGTCGCGAGCTGGCGGATGTCTTTCAGCGCGCCGGAGATCGCTCCCGGTGAATAGTGGAAGGAGAGCAGATATCCCTGCCCGGTGACGCTCCGTTCCGTCTCCACTTCGACCACGTAGAACGATATCTCCGAGAGAGAATGGGTCGAGTCGGCAATGGGGCGGCTCAGCGGAGAGACCGCGCGATAGATGCGTACATCGGAAATAACGGACATTGGGTATCCTTCCTTTCGTGTGCTAGAGCGACGATATCCTGTGCGAGACGCACATGCGGTCCACGCACTCCCAGTCGATATCCCCGCCGATCCCCGGTGTTTCGGGGACGTGGATCCTCCCGTCCGGAGTTATGTTCAGCGGATTCTTCAGAGGGAAACGGAAGTTTTCCTCCGGTACGAAATACTCGAAGTACTCGCAGTTCCGGATGGCGCACGAGACGTGGACGTTGGCGAGATCCATGAGCCCCATGGTGGTGGTGTGAATCTCGCAGTTGAGCCCGAAAGCCTCGGCGAGATGGGCGATCTTGAGCGTTCCCGTCACCCCGTTCTTCCACGACACATCCGCCCGGACGATATCCACTCCTCCATGAACGATCGCCTGCGCCACACCCCAGTGCGCCCCCCTGGTGGTTTCCGTGGCGGCGATGGGGAGGTCGAGCGTCTCGCAGAGTTTATGGTACTTCGTCAGTTCGAAATCCCGAAAGGGCTCCTCGAGCCAGAGGAAGTTCAACGTCTCCAGGTGGCGCCCCACCCGAATCGCCTCTTCCAGAGTATACTCGCCCACAGGATCCAGAAGCAGGACGGCGTCTTTTCCCAGTCCTTCGCGGAGCGCCGAGGCGATGTCCATATCGGTACGCCAGGGGCCGCAGGGGTGCGCTTTATAGGCATTGATGCCCGCGGCAGCGTACTTTTTCGCCTCCGCGACGTATTCCTCCGCCGTCTCGTGAAAAAGACCGCTGGCGTACACCGGAAGCGAAGTCCGGCAGGCGCCGATATAACGGTAGAGCGGCAGGCCGGCCTGAAGCGCGGCAAGCTCCCAGAGGGCTACGTCTATCGGGCCCGGCAGATACACCGGGAAAAAAGCCAGATGGCGGTCCAAATTCCAGAACTCGTGCCAGATCGCCTCCCGCTCGTGAGCATCCCTGCCGAGTACCACCGGCAGGATGTTCTCGTGAAGGTAGGTCTCCGTCACCAGACCCGACCGCGCACCCAGAAAGCTCACGACGCTGGAGAATCCTTCTTCCGTGGAGAGGCGCAGGACGACGACATCCCACGGAAGAGGGGAAGAACCGGTACGCGCATTGTCGAAGTAGTTTCTGTCTCGGCGGCAGAACCAGGTCTCCGCCTTGGTGATCTTCATGGTGCGCCTCAATCAAGACTGACGAGCATCCGCGAGACGACGCCCGGATTTGCGTGCCACTGCTCCATGGCCTTTCCCGCGTCCTCGAAGGGAAATTCGGCCGATATCAGCCGGTCGACGGGGAAGGCGCCGGACTGCAGCAGCCCGATGGCCTGCTCGAAATCGGGACGCCCGGAACCGCGGGAGCCGCGGATGGAAAGTTCTTTCAAGATAAAATATTTCGTGTCGAAGGTCACCGGAGCCTTTGCATACCCCACGAAGACCACCCGACCGGAATAGGCGACGAGGTCCACCGCCTGGACAAAGGTTTCCGGCAATCCGATGGCCTCCAGAACGACCGCCGGGCCATGTCCGCCGGTGATCTCCGCAACCCGCCCGGCGAGGTTTTCCTTCCGCGAGTTCACGGTATATGCCGCCCCGATGGAGCGGATCATTTCGAGCTTCTCGTCGTCGACGTCCACCGCGATGACGCGAGCGCCGGCCCGTATCCCCTCCGCGATCGCGCCGATCCCGATCATTCCGCAGCCGAAGACGAGAAGAAACTCCCCTTCCTTCGGAGCGCATCGCTTGCCTGCGTGGATTCCTATGGCGAGAGGTTCGACGACGGCGAGTTCCCGCAGCCCGAGTCCTTTTCCGTCGACGATCTTCTCCCACGGCAGGACCACGTACTCGGTCAGCGCACCCTCGCGCTGGACGCCCATCGTCTCGTTGTTCCTGCAGGCATTGGGGCGCCCGTTCAAACACGACCAGCACGTTCCGCAGCTCGTGTACGGCATTGCTGTGACAACATCGCCGGCCCGGATGGAGCCGGGAACGCCGGGAGCCGTCTTCTCGACGATCCCGCTGATCTCGTGCCCCGGAATGCGCGGGTACTTGACAAGCGGGTTCAGGCCGCGCCAGGTGTTCAGGTCGCTGCCGCAGTACCCCACCTTTTTGACGCGGAGGAGCACTTCTCCATCGCTCAGGGCGGGTTCGGGGATCTCTTTAAAGGAATACTTGCCCGGTTCGTCGATACAGAAAGCTTTCATGGATTTCATCTCCTTGAAATCAGTCCTGTTCAATTGAACAGGAGGTTCGGCAGAAAGAGCGATATCTGCGGAATATAGGTGATCAGGAAGAGGCAGAAGAGCAGCACAAGGTAGAAGGGAACGGACTCCCTGATGTACTCCCCTATCTTCGCTCCGGTAATCGAGCACGTGGTGAACATGACGGTCCCCATGGGCGGTGTCAGCGAGCCGACGGCCATATTGAAGATGAAGACCAAGCCGAAGTGCACTTCGTTGATTCCAAGCCCCTTCACCATCGGCATGAAGATGGGGATGAGCACCAGCATTGCGGCGTTCCCCTCGATGAACATCCCCACGATGAGCAGGAAGATGTTGATGAGCAGGAGGAACATTCCCGGAGTGGAGACGACCGAGAGCACCCAGTTGGCAGCGGCCTGCGGCACCCTCTCCCATGTCAGAATCCAGGCGAAAGCCGATGCGGCGCTGATGATGAGCATGATGGAGGCTGTCGTGGTGACGGTCTCGATGAGCCCCGTCCTCAGGTCGCGCAGCGTCATCTCCCGGTAGACGATGGTCCCGAGGACCAGCGAGTAGAGAATCGCGATCGACCCGGCCTCGGTGGGAGTGAAGACGCCGAAGCGGATTCCTCCGATGATGACGACCGGCAACAGAAGCGCCCAGGAGGCCTCCCGGAACGCCGTGAATACCTCCCGTACGCTCGCCCGCTTCTCGTAGATGGGGGTATATCCTCGTTTTTTCGAGATGAAGTGCACCACGATCATCATGAAGATGCAGGTCATCACTCCCGGGATCACCCCTGCGAGGAAGAGCCTTCCGATTGAGACGTTCCCCACGAAACCGTAGATGATCAGGGCGATTCCCGGAGGGATGATCGGGGTGATCAGCGCTGAGGCGCCGGTCACGGCAGAGGAGAACGCCTTGCCGTAGCCGCGCTTCTCCATCTCCGGCACGAGAATCTTGGACTGCATCGCGGCATCCGCCAGGGAGGAACCGGAGAGACCGCCCATGAGCGTGCTCAACACGACGTTGGTCTGCGCCAGTCCGCCGGGGAGATGTCCTGTGAGCACCTCGGCGAAGCGGATCATTCTGCTGGTGATGCCGGTGTAGTTCATGAAGACCCCCGCCATGACGAAGAACGGGACGGCCAGCAGCGGAATCGATTCCAGTCCGCTGATGGTGCGCTGAACCAGCATCATCCAGGAGAGCGAGTCGTTGGCGACGAAGTAGAAGATGGAGCTTCCCAATATCGCCACGAATACCGGCGCGTTGAGAAAGAGCAGCACCAGGAGCAGCGCGAAAGTCAGGGAGACGATCATCGGGACTCCTCCTTTCCCGATGGTGTGAGAAGATTCCAGTTCCGCCGCAGCGAAAGCGTCAGGTGGATCATCATCAGAATGCATCCGGCCGGAACGGCGAGATCAATGTACGTGTAGGAGATGCGGAGCATATTCGTAACCTTGAGCTTGGCCTGGAGCGCCAGAAGCCACCCCCACCACGCCATGAAGGAGAGAGCTGCGTAGCAGACCGCATGAACGACGACGAAGGCCGCCTTCTGCACGGCGGGCGGAAAGAGCGCGATGACGAAGTCGATTCCGACATGCGCATTCCGCTTCGTTGCCGAACTGCCGCCGATGAAGACGAACCAGACGACGCACAGGAGACTGACCTCCTCCACCCAGGTCAGGGGATCGCTCAGCGCGTACCGGTAGAAGACGCCGAGGATGGTGCTTCCGACCAGGATGATCAGGGCGATGGACGCGATGATATCGTCCACCGAATAGAGCAGCTTCTTGAGAATTTTCACCTTCCGAGAACCTCCAGACATATGGAAAAATCACACAAAGAAAGCGCCGGTGCACTCCCGGGGAGGAGTTCGTTCGAAATCGGACGGAGCGTCCCGGAGAAGGGCGCCCCGTCCGGAAAGAGAATCTACTTCATGTTTTTCTTGACTTCTTCGTACAGCTCCTTGCCCCAGAGCTCCTCGTAAATCGGCTCCACGGCCTTCTTGAACGCCGCCAGGTCGGGCTCCACGATCTCCACGCCTGCGTTCTTGAAGTTCTCGATGGCCTGAATGTCGTCCTTCTTCACGTTGTCGTTCACGAAGAGACATGCCTTGTCGGCGGCTTCCAGAATGTAGCCGGAGATCTCGGGGGGCAGGGAGGCAAAATACTTGTGGCTTCCGAGCCACATCGAGACGTTCTTCACGTGGCCCGTCGGGGTGAGGAACTTCGCCTTCTCGTAGAGTTTGGCGCCCCAGAGCACGGGGTAGGGGTTCTCGGCTCCGTCGATGACTCCCTGCGCGATCGCGGGATAGACCTCCCCGAGAGGCATCGGCGTCGGAATGCCGCCCATGTACTCGATCGTCTTCGAGAGAATCTTCATGTTCGGAGTACGGATCTTCAGGCCGGCGAGGTCGGAGGGATTCTTCACGGGCTTGTTGGCCAGCAGATGACGGTCGCCGTAGATCCATTTGGCGGTGACGATCTCGAAACCGTGCCCCGCCACTTTCTCCATCTGCTTCTTGAACCAGTCGGACTCGACGAGCGCGAAGTACTCGTCGTACGTGTCCGTCAGGTAGGGAGCATACATGATGCCGATGTCGGGAACGTAGTCCATCAGGAACCCCGCGTCGGCGATCGTGATCACGTTGCTCCCCATCAGGATCATCTCGAGGACATCCTTCTTCGCGCCGAGCTGGGAGCTGGGGTACAGAACGGCTTCGACCTTGCCGCCGCTGATCTCTTTCAGAATGCGCGCCCACTCATGGACCCCGAGGTCCGTCGGTTCGCCCGGGTTGTTCTCGTAGGCGATCTTGATCTCATACTGCGCGGCAAGCGCCTGTCCGCACACGAACAGTGCAAGGACAAGAGCGAGGCCGATGACGATGCGGAAATTTTTCTTGTACATAATATCCCCTCCTGATTTTGTTGTTGGATCTCCCTGTCTCCGTTTCCCCGGAAGCGTCCGTGCATCCTGAAAATACAGTGCATGTATCCGCTCAAAATCCCGTCACGGCGCCGCCGTCCACGGGAAGAATCACTCCTGTTATGAAAGAAGCCGCCGCGCTGCTCAGAAAGACCGCGGCGTTTCCTATATCATCCACAGAACCGAAGCGCTTCATCGGCGTTCTGCCGAGAATCTTCGCTTTCCGCTCCGGATCGTGGTCCACAGCCTTATGGAGCATCGGCGTATCGATCCACCCCGGCGCGACCGCGTTCACGCGGATTCCCGAAGGAGCGAGGTCGGCAGTGAGCGCGCGCACCATGCCGCCGAAGGCCGACTTGGCGGCTGAATAGGCGATGACCTGCGGCATGCCGATGAACGTCGTCATCGATGCGATGAAGAGCAGATGCCCTCTCCCCCGAACCCTCATCCCCGGCACGAACGCCCGCGATACGGCGAACGCGCCTCCGACGTGCGTTCTCATCACCCGATCGAAATCATCCATCGAGGTCTCCTCGAACGGCGCCTTGAGATGGATTCCGGCGTTGTTCACCACGATGGATACCGGCCCGAACTCCTCCTCGGCTCTTCGGGCGAGCGCATCGACGGCCTCGAAATCCGTCACGTCTCCCTGGAGCGCACAAGCGCCGGCTCCCAGCTCCTTCACAGCCTCGTCCAGAAGTTTCTTCCTCCGGCCGGTCAGGACGACCTCCGCTCCCGCCCGCAGCATGCACCGGGCGATACCGAGTCCGATTCCCGAACCGCCTCCCGTGATGAAGGCCCGCTCTCCTTGCAGGGAAAAGTACGAAAGGTCCATATTCTCATTCCTTTCCGTTTCAAACATGCTCATCGCAACGTGTCCGGGAGAAATCCTGAAACTTGCACTCAATCGAGAACTCCCTGTGCCCGAGACGCTCGCTGCTGGTCATCTCTCCTCTGCAGACACTCTCGACAAGGGCCTCCAGTTCGTCCGTCATCTCTGCGAAGGAGCGTTCTCCCGAGAGAATCCGGCCCGCGTCCAGATCCATATCATCGCGCATCTTCCGGAATGTGCCGCTGTTCCCGGTGATCTTGATCACGGGGGCGAGCGGCGCTCCCACGGGACTCCCCCGTCCGGTGACGAAGATGAGAATCCCGCACCCCGCGGCAAGAAGGTCCGTCAGGCCCTCCGTGTCGTGAGGATTGCTGTAGCCGAACTGCATATAGTACGGATCGGGGAGGCTGTCCAGCAGCCAGAGACCGGGGCGCGGAGGCCGCTGCCCGACGCGGAGCACCCCCTGTATCGGACGGCTCCCGGACTTGGCGAAAGCGCCGCAGCTTTTCTCCTCGATGGTGGAAAGGCCGCCCACAAAGTTTCCCGGCGAAATGGAGTACTGCCGGACGGATTGACAGTACCGCACCATATTGTCATAGGCCGCCTCGATCTCGCGCTCCGCACATGGAGAGGCCCCCCTCTTCCGAAGCTCCGGAAGAAGCCCGACGAGCTCCGCCATCTCCTCGAAAAGGGCCGTGCCTCCCCGGTCCACGAGACGGTCGAAGAATCTCCCGGCGAGCGGATTCCCGGCCAGGCCGCTCGTGGCGTCCGATCCTCCGCACTCGCATCCTACGACAAGATCGCACCAGGTCATGGGAACAACCCTCCGGTTTTCCTCCATGCGTCTGCGAAGCTCCAGAAGCCTCCGCTTACCCTCGGCTACCGAGACGGACGTCCCCCCGACCTCCTGGATAAAAAACCAGTCTGCCGGACGGCCGGAGGCACGCGTTATCTCGCACAGACGCTCGGGACTCGTGTACTCGCAGCCGAGCCCGACGAAGAGAGCACCGCCGGAGTTGGGGTGGCGTGCGAGCGCGAGAAGCGTCCGGATGGCGTAGTCGTTGTCGTTGCACGGGGCGTACCCGATGCAGTGGACTCCCTCTTCGCCCGAGGCGATCTTTTCTGTGACGAAGCGGGCGCACTCCACGGTATAGACCACAAGGAGGATATCCCGAATTCCCTTCGACCCGTCCGACCGGAGATATCCGCTCCAGGAGGTCATGCGTACTGCCTTGAAGGGTCGGTACCGGTGTGAAGGTCGAGATCGGAGGACTTTTCGTCCACCAGGCTTCGCATGTTGTGCAGGTGTACCCAGCGGCCGGAAAGAATGTCTTCCGTCGCCGCCCCGATCACCACGCCGTACTTGATCACCGGCCCGCCCTTCGGTATGGGCGATCCGGCGGCTTTATGATAGAGAGGAATTTCATCAAGAAGCAGCACGCGCATTCCCCCGTCCGGCGTGCAGGCACAATCGCCCTCGCTCCCCGGCGCCAGAAGAGTGAGGACGTTGTCCTTATCAGAGAGAAGAATCGCAGGAACGGCTCTCATGAGTTCGACGATCCGATCATCTGCGGAAGTGTTTTTGACATCGAAAATATTGCCCCCGTTTCTGGAGAATCAGCCGATATTATCTCCGAAGAAGGGGCGCCTGACAAGATAAAACACTATCTCGAATGAAAGCGCAGCTCGTTTCATCAGACGGAAAGAGATTGAATCTTAAAAACAAGTGACAGAAAGTTTCGTGCAATAGTCCAGCGTCATCCTCACTCCAAGGAGGGCAACGATTCTCTCCGTTTTTTGTCTTCCGGCGGATTCCCGGAGGACTCCTGAAGCTCCAGGTCGTGCTGATGTTCTACAATGGCGCGGCAGTGAGCGCATTCCCCTTCGTGCCCTGCCGAGCGGCGGTCAAGTTCCTCAATGCGCTGTATGGTGGAGTAGAGCACTAAATTATCTCCCGGAGCAATAACGTCGTTCGCGCCGGGCGTTCCTATATAGCTTCCGTCGGCGCGTTCGATTCCGAGGACGAGGACTCCCTCCTTCGCAAGCGCAGCTTCTATGAGCGTTTTTCCGGCGAGCCAGTCTCTCTCCTCCACTCGCATTTCCGAGACGGCATACCCCTTGTGCAGCTGCAACACCGCAACGTAATCCGTCACATTCAGATGCGTCCATCGCTTCAGACACTTGGCTATCAGACGGTTCATCATCACCTCGATGCGACGGCTCGTCGCCAGAGCAATGAGAAGAGCAATACCCCCTGCCAGAAACAGCCCCGAGATCAGCCATCCGCCGCTGCCCGCAACGTTCATTACGGAGAGGACGATCGTCGCCATCACAGTGGCGATTCCAACATTCCCCAGCAACATCAACAGCATGATGATTCGCCTCCGTACCGGGTGGTTGATCGTTTTTTCCGATTCGGAGGTGGTGAATCCAGTTCCTGTGAATGCGGATCTCGCCTGGAAACGCGCAGTTTCGCTCGAGAGACCGGTGAGCATGAGCGCCATCGCCGCGATTCGCATCACCAGAAGCGACAAGGTTGCGACGATCAGCAAAGAAAGAACGGCAGCCATGGTATTCCTCCTACCTTCTCGAAACAGATCCTCCGAACGCCAGCAGAGCAACGCCGGCGAACATCAGAGCCACTCCGATTCCTCCGAACACGTTCAGCCGCTCTCCCAGCAGAAAAACGCCCAGCAGCGATGCGGTCAGCGGTTCAGCCATCGAGAGCGTCACGCTGGTGGATGCGGGAACGGACGAGAGTCCCTTCAGAAAGAGAAAGTACGCGAGTCCCGTGGCGATCAGCCCGAGGTGCAGCGCGACAAGAAGACCTCGAGGCTCCGCGAGCCAAAGGGGCGGATTCATCAGCAGAACGGGAAGGAGCACAAGTCCCGCACCGGAGAAGACGACACCGTTGACGGCATCGGGTGTGTGTTCCCGAAGAAGGCGCTTGCTTCCCAGCACGAAGATCGCGTAGGAGAAACCGGCGCCGAGGGAGGAGAGCACTCCGGCCGGGTTGACGACGCTCCCCGCATCCCCGGAGAGAGTGAGCAGAGCGCAACCGGCGATGGCGAGGAGGCTGGAGAGATACCAGATTCTCACCGGCCGCTCCCCGAGAAAAAGAAAGCCGAAGACGCCGGAGAACAGGGGGGCGCTTGCCAGAGTGACCAGGGTCCCCACCGCAACACCGGTCTTCGCCGTACCCGTGAAGAAGAAAGGCTGGTAGGCCGCAGTGGCCAGAACGGCGATCAGCGTCGGAAGAAGCGGCCAGCGGCCTCCCGAGGAGAAGGAACGCCTCGCCGCCGCCACGGCCAGAAGGGCAGCGCCGCCGATGACGACGCGGAGGGCCCCCACCCCGAGAGATGTCGCGCCAGACGGCGCCAGCGCCTGGGACGTGCCGGTCGTCCCCCACAGCATCGCGCCGAGCAGGACGAAGATAGCCCCTCCGGCATTGCCGGCCTTCTTTTCCATGAAACTCATTCCTTTCAAAAGGCGAAAAAAATCTCGACATCCATCGGGATATCTCGGACAAGCGACGGGTATAATGATTTCGCTGCTCCTTGTTGTCACAGTATAGCGGATAATCGGCGCCTACGTAAAAAATCATCTCATCGGGCGGAACCTTCCTTTCCCGCTTCTTTCCCATTTGCGGAGAAGGGGCCGGAAATCCGGCTCCCTCTCCGGGAAAAACTCTCCGCTACTTCAGAATATTAATAAGGTAACCGGCCTGGATTCTCCTGTCGACATAGGACATCTGTATGCTGCACTTATTATCCAGTCCGGCATCCGCAAAAATCCACAGCACCCTTTTGTCGGGAATAAGCCAGGCAGCCTCCGAAGATGTTCCCTGGTCCGTAAGAATGGTCGGCTTGCCGTACTGCGCCGAAAATTCGGTTACCATCGACTCGAATACGTTCTTTTTCCACTCGAGTGGCCGTGCCATCGGCTTCGTCTTCAACATTCCCTGAACCTTCAGAACAAATCCGCTGAATCCTTCGATATGGTGGAACTCGGACGCAGCATCGGAAAGGATTTCCGCCGGGAAAAAACTGTTCATCGGTACAAAAGCAATCGTTATCAAACCATTCTTCTCGGCCTTGTTTTCACGATCGAGCTTGATTCCGTCCGCTTCGATCCTGGAGAGTTCCTCTTCGAGCGGCGCTCCCAGCCGAACTCCCCTAACCTCGGGAACGGTTTTGGCTGCGGACGCTATCACTCCGCTCTGAACGGGCTTTGAGGCAGGCTTGCTGAGAACGGTTTTTTTCGGAGGTTTCACTGGCGCGGCTGTAACTGCAGGCGTTTCAGCTTGAGCAGGAGCCTCATCGGAAGCGGGCGCCGGAGAAAGGAGATCTTTCGCTTCATCACCCGTTTTTGCTGCTGCAACATCAGGCTGAAGAGATTCCTCGGACGACTCGCAAGGAGGCATTTCGTGAGGAGCTGGAGTTGCGGCGACATCTTCTACCGGCTCCAGAACGACGATTTCAAGCTGCTCTTCTTTCCCCTCCGCCGCCCCGGCGCCAGGTTCAGGCAAAATTTGCTGTGCCCCGGCCTCCGCAGAAACCTCTTCCAGCTCTTCTTCCAGCTCGTGATCCTCAAGCAATTTTGCCTGTCGTTCCACCGTGTCCAGCACGAGAACCGGCTCGGCCGGTTCTTGTGCATCAACCGCTTTTTCAGTGAACGCCCTCTCCCGTTCTTCCAGTATGGATGCGGTATCGGCGGCAACTTCAGCGGCAAACACATTGTCCTTGCGCTCAAGAAGAGAGAGGGTTTTTTCGTATTCCTCCCGGTCGCCAAGGAAGGCCTTTGCCCAGAGGACGCCCTTCAATGACCGGAGAAGCAGTTCTTCATCCTGCGGTGCGGCTTCCATGGCCTTCCGGAAAGACTCGGCAGACTTCTTCTCGTCTCCGGCGCCGAGGTAGGTTTCGCCCAATCCGACATACAGCCAGCTGACGAGTGCTCCTGAAGGCGCTTCAAACGCCTCGTGGAAGCGCTCTTCGGCACTCTTCCAGTCACCGAGGTATCTCAGGCACCAAGCGGAGTAGTCCAGAGCCTCTCCGTCTCCCGGAACCTGTTCGAGCAGCCTGTCGAACAGGGAGAGCGCCCCCCTGTAGTCCTGAACGCTGTAGAGGTTCTTGGCCCGTTCGCGGAGAAGATCCGATGAAAACGCGGTTCCCGCGGCACCGAACAGGAACGTCGCAACTAGTAGAACCGCGCACAACACCCCGATTTTTTTCATGATTCTGTTCCTCCTTGAAGAGAATGGCCGCTTCCGGGGAAACGGCGGTTCCGGCCCCTATGCATCGCCGGTTGAACGTCCCGAAGGGGACGCAGCGGAAATAAGGAAAATCACCATGGAACGCCGACATACTTGAAAACGGCCCAGTGAGAAGCCTCTTCGTATGTCTTTTTCAAAGAGCGCTTTGCGGATGAGAGGGCGTCTACCGGAGCCGCTCCCGACACAATATCGCCGTAGAGCATCCGCATAAATTCAGGCGCGCTCTCGTCCGGCACTCTCCACCTTGAGATGAGCATTCCTTTCGCTCCTCCGGCGAGAAAAACCGTGTTTAGTCCTATCATCCCGTCACCGACGAAGAGATCTCCCAACCCGGTATCGCAGGCTGAAAGCACTACAAGCTCCGATCTCCATCTCATGGCGGCCAGCTCCCCCATCTGGGCGAAGGAGTCGTTTTCTTTGTCGTCGACGGGAGAAAGCGCCAGCCCCGGCTGAAGGTCCGGTATGCTGTTCCGGTCATAGCCGTGGCAGACGATATGAAGATAATCCGCTTCCGACACCTTCATTGTCGGATCGTAGAGCCTCTTTTCCGATGCATCGCGCCCCATCAGCTGCTGAATTTCTCCGAAACCCTTCCATTTTTCGACAAGATACTCCCCTTCTTTCCGTGCGTTCTGAAGAGGCGCCATAAACCTGCAGAACGCATCCCGTATCTGCCGGACAAGAGGATTGTCAATGCCGTGCAAAAGCATTTTTTGCGCTTCGGCCGCGCCGAATTTTTTTCGCAGCAAGGGGTAGTATTCCGGATCGGCCATCACCACGAGACGTTTTTTTTCGTTCGGATTGTTTCCGGACTCTCCCCGTGAGAAGAGAAAGGCGCTGGGAATTTCGGCGAACGTCCATCCTTCGTCCAGAAGAAACCGCCGCTCCCCGTCATGACTCTTCACCGACATTGTCTCGTAGGGGAACGTGTACAGCAGGTCGTGCGGAATGACGAGGAGTTTTTTCTTGCCTCCAAGAAAACGGGCAACGGGTTCAAAGAGCTGTTCCGCGAGACGAGGGGACGTCATTCCTGCGGCCATCACCGCGTCGTTCGCACGGACCGGCTGGAATTCGACGGCGTCGGGGAGCGTTCTCATCCAGTGTGTGTACACGAAAAAGCTGTCATAATCAAGCGGGAGCTGAACCACTTCCGGTTTTCTCCCTTTCCCGAGGACGAAGACAAAGGAGAGATTTCGGGAAATATAGTAATTCGCCACTCCCCAGTCGGGAGCAATCGAATCCGCGACTTCGTCGAGGTCAGGCGCCTGTCTCGGGAAATCGACAGTATATCTTGAGGTGAGCTCTCCCATACTTCTTCTCACATTCTGAAGCTCGGCCCTCGCCTCGTCGGCTTCTTCCGTTACCCCTCTCAGATCCATGAAGGAAATCTTCGCGCTGAGTTGGGCGCCCTTCATTCTGAGTTCGTAGTAGCGATCCTTTTCCTTTTCGGGAAGGCCGTCAAGAAAGAGAGCCCCGGTGCTCGCCAGCATTTCGCGCCACTGGCGGCTTTTCATTCCCTCAAGGTATCTCCAGAGCAGCGCGGCATTCTCGTCCGAGGGAGAGGCTTTCCACACGCTGAATGCCGTCTCTATGGCGGTGCGGTGGACTTCCAGCTTGTCGGCTGTAGCCTGGGAGCTTGTCCCGTCCGAAGGTGAGACGGAATCGATCACGTCGATGGCCTGGTCGAGAAAACGGAGGGCTTCCGGGATGTCTCCCGAAGCGAGAGCGGCCTTGGCGGATACCGAGAGCGTTCTCCAGACAACCTCGGGGTTCGGCACTCCATCGGTGATTCTGGCTGAATATCCGAAACTCTGCCTGACTTTCTCCGCGAGCAACGCGGCCTGCCGCGTTTCACCGAGTGCGAGCAGGTACCGCGCCAGAAGTTCCCGTGCAGCCTGCCTGTCGTCGAAACCGATCAGCCCCTCCGGCGCCTCCGCGATGCTCCTGCACCCTCTCAATCGTACAGAAAGCTCGGCACGTGCCAATTCTTTCGCCAGGGAGACCATTTGCGTGATTTTCCGTTCCCTTTCGGCTGGTGAATCATTTTCCGACAGGGTGAAGCGCCTCTCGAAGATCTCCGTGCCCCTGGTCAGGGCGGAAAGGATGTAGTCCACCCCCTGACGGAGCGACATCTCCTTCGCATTCCCGAGAACACCGAGATTGCGAAGAAGAACGATACGGAGGGAGACGCTGTTCCACGCCTCCTTGACATCGGCCATCGCAGCGGCTTCTCGGAGGGAATAGATGATGAAAGGAGGCGTCGAACCGGCCAGTTTTTCCGCGAGGTTCATCCTTTCCTGCTGTGATACTCTTTCAATCCCTTTAAGATAGCGCCCCAGCTTGTCGTTTCCGCGGATCTCATCCAATGGAGAACTTCCCAGCCGATCGAGGATCTCCAAAATAATCCCGGCGAATTCCTTCCGGGCGGCGGATGCTTTCTCTCCTCCTGCAGCGAGACGCCCTTCCATCGCATGCGCCCTCTCAACCGCACGGGAGCCAGCGGAAGCCGCGAGGAGCGAGAGAAGGAAATCCGGAAGAGGCTCGCCGTTTATCAGCGCCCGGACCAGTTTTTTTTGATCCGTCTCACGCAGGGAAAGGCGGCCGAATGCGTCCGTTATCTCCGTGAGCATACGGCGGGTTTCCGAAGAGGATACGCTTCCTTTCCCTTTCGGTTCTTCTGAAGGACCTTCCGGGAGCATTCGAAATCCGTCGTACTGAATCACCGGGACATCTTCCGCCTTCACGAGAAGTCCCTTGCCAGCTCCGTGCGCAAGAACGTCCCAGCATGCGGCATATGCCGCTGCACGCGCATCGGGATCGACCGCATGCCCTTTCTCCAGGGCGAGGAGAGCTTCCGTCACCTGGGCAAGCACTTCCTCCCGCCCCGTGACCAGCCTGAGGATGCCCTCCGCGACAAGATGTCCTCCAAGGATTTTCATCCTGCTCCATGAGAGCAGATCGGCCGCTGCCTCGACGGCGAGCGCTCCGCGAATTCCCGGCTCGGACCCGAGAAACCAGCCGCGAGATAGATCCATCAGTCCCGTCCAGGCTCCGCGCAACGCACTGCCGCCGCGAACCGGCAGGATGTTCTTTTCCTGCAGCAGCGCTCCCCGCCACGGAACACCCTGCATCCTTCTGTAATCCATTTTTCCCGACAACCCGAGGTGGTTGGCGCGGGCGATCCGCTCAACTCCCAGGAGGGAGACGAGGACCGACTCCATGTCGCCTTGTTCGAGAGCGCCGTGAAATGCCAGCCTGTAGGCGTTTTCGCTTGCCTTCCACATTCCCTGGAAGTACATCAGGTTCCCTTTGGCGATCACAGCATGAATATAGCGGTTGCCGAGTCCCGCTCTCTGCGCGACTCCTGCGGCATCTTCAAAAGAGCGCATCGCCTCGGGATACTTCCCGTCGATCATGAGCATTCTTCCCATCGAAATAAGGCTGGTGCACTCCATTTCGGTCAATCCTCTGCCGCCTGCCCTCCGGCGCAGCGTCTCCAGCGCATCGGCTGAAAACCTGGGATTGCCGAGCTCTCCCTCGGAGACAAGATTGTTCCCTTCCACGTTCATGCGGTTCTCTTCGCTGATCAGCGGATTCGCTTGCTCAAACTCCAGGGCCGTCCGCAGGTACTCCTGCGCCTTATGGAAGACTCCCAGCTGGAGATAGGTATGCCCCTGTTCCGCGAGCATGAGAAAACGCAAAAGCCCGGCAAGGTTTTTGTTTTTTTCGTCTTGTGCCAGCCCGGCAGCCTCTTTGTCCGCTTCCTCCAGCCGCAGGAGCGTTCCGGGAAGGTCTCCCGACTTCCGTATCGCTGCCGCCAGCTGGAGAGCCACTCTCAGGCGCGCCGACGGAACCTCCTTCAATCGGGCATGCGCTTCCGACAAAAAAGTTGTACTTTTTCCGACCATCCCTCTTTGAAAAGCCGTCTTCCCAAGTCCCTCCAGAGCAAGCCCCTGAAGCAGCGGGGCCTTTAGCTTCTCTCCTTTCTTTCGGCTTTCTTCATATCGTTTCTCAGCCTCGGAGAGACGTCCGGAGGAGAACGCAATCTGCGCACCCTGCAGCAGCGCGTTGACCTCTTTCATTCCTTCTTTGGCCTTGCCGTACAGGACCGCGGCGCGGTCGAATGCCGCCATGAGACTCTTGTATCGGTCATCCGGCTTCTCACGTTCATCGGGAGGAGCACTTCTCCGGCAAAGACCTTCATTGTAGGATGCATCGGCGGCCTGCAACAGCTTCTTCTCTTTTTCGAGAAGCGCGGAGGCCTGTTTGAAAGAATCGGCGGCGGCTGCGTACTTTTTTGCGGAGTACAGTTCCAACCCTTTTTTCATCTGGATTTCCCCCTTGGAAGCGGCTGAAGCGCTTCCAAGGGGGAAGAGCGCAAGAACAAGAAGCAGCAACAAAACGCCTGCGCCGGCCGCTCTCGTTTTCATGCATCCTCCCCCCTTATTGTTCTGTTAAGGCCGAAACCCTAGAATGGCGGCTTGAACTTCACTCCCGGAATCGACGGAACGGAAGGCATCGAGACGCCGCCCGTACCCGCCCCTATCTTCAGCATACTTGAGAAATCCGGAACCGCCAGCGTCGGAACGGAGACGTTCTCGCCAACGAGGGCGCCCACGGTCTGTGCGAACGGGCCGAAGTTCCCGAGGAACCCCTGCATCTGCTTTCCCATTCCTTCAAAAGTTCCAGCGAGCTGCTGCAGGGCGTTCACGTCGATTCCTCCGGGACCGGCTCCGCCGCTTATCGACTGCATCACGGACTGCATTTGATTCATGATCTGCTGCAGGTTCGCGAAGATATTGCGTGCATTCGCCACCACGTTCGTCTTCAGCAGGGTTTTATCTTCAGGAGCAAGCTCGTTCGATTTCACCTGCTTCGCCTGTTCATGCGCATTGGTGATGGCAACCTCGGAGTTCTTGCGGATGGATTCGTTGCGAGCCTTCATCTCTCCGTCGGTCAGAGGCTGGTCTTTCAGGTGATCGACCGCGCTCTTCCAGGAAGCGTACGAAGCCTCGGCGACCTTGATCGCCTGGGCGTCCTTCGTGGTGGACCTGATCAGGGCGACTTCGTCGTCCGTGAGTTTTCGAAGCTTCTTCAAAGCATCCCGGGCCTTGGGAATCTCTTTTTTCAACGACGCTGCAAGCCGGGATGCGCCGGGATCGTCCGCCCTCTGGGCCGCGTAGAGCTTCTTCTGGGTATCGAGAGCCCCGTTGATCACCCGGTACTGCTGGAGTTTTTGCTTGTGAATCCCGTCAAGCGAAACCGCCGCCTTCTTGCCGGACGCTCCGCTCTTGTTCATCTTGGTCTTCTGTACGACCATCGTCGTCTCGTCCGCTCCCTGAATCCCCTGCAATTCCTGGCTTTCGGCGGACATAGCCGTTTCGTTCGCCGTCAGAGCGGTCAGATTCATCTGTGCGATCACAATTCCCGCGCATAGAATTAAAAAGCCGATCGCTGTCCAAAAAAGAGTTTTTCGCGACACTCTGCACAACCTCCCGATGATAAGATGAAAGCACCGCTGCCGGAAACGAGTTCGCCTTTCCGCCGGCGAATTCGATCGTTCAACCGGAGGAAAGGCGATGATAATCACATCAGAGCCCTTTCATTTTCGATTCGATGAATCCGCGGCGTTCCAGGAACAGATGCACGTGCACGGAACCATCGAGTCCGCCGGACACAGTCGGGATGACAGCATCTCTCAAATTCATCCTTTGTTCCTCACTTTTTCGCCTCTTCGAGCAACACGTGCGCATCATCGATTCCGTAGAGCCCTTTCGCCCTTTCCAGAAGACAATCCGTTCCGCCTCTTCCTGCCGCGAGTACAGTTCCGTTCCCTAAAAAATTCAAGGTGAGAAGCACCGCCGGATAACAGCGTCCGCTCCTCATGTCGAGCCTCTACTCCTCAACCGTGATAACGAACGAAACAGCGACTTCCGTGCCCTCCTCATCCCGCAACACGGCAGTGACAGTATCCAGTCCCGGCTCCGATGCAGCGATCAGCTTCCACTTGTCTTCTTTCCCCGGAAGCACGGTGATCGCGCCCGGCACGACCGTTCTCTCCACACCCTCGGGAAGAAGAACATTCTCTTTGCCGCTGGCGCCTTTGTTCAGAAGAGAGATGATCGCGGCGGGGCGGTTGCTCTGCAGCTTCACAAAGACGGCTTCCCCGGTGAGGAAGGCATCCCTGTCTGCCCAAGCTTTGAGTATCCATCCGTCTTTGATCGTCACACCGAAACCTCCCTTTTCCGGGGTATCGCCCTTGGTGAAGACTGCGAGAGAAGCCGCCGCCCACTTCAAGGGAACTTCGGCATGAGTGTCAGGTTCCTTCTCGAAGAGAATGATATCCCGGGTTGCCGCTTTCGCATCCTCAAGAACGGTGAAGGGTCCCATCAGTCTCTGGTTCTCCGGATCGAGTATCTTCGTCTCGACGTTCGTAGCGATGGCTTTGACCACGTCCACCCCGGCAGGGCCCCCGATTTTCATCGCGAATTTCTGTCCCTGGGCCGGAACATGGATCGTTTCGCCGGCCTTTACGAAATTGTCGGAAACCCATTTGTTCGGGAAAAGAACGTAGATCTTCCCCGAAGGCGTGAAGTCAAGCAGCGTCACGTAGCAGTCCTGGTCGGAAGTAAACGAAAACTCGATCTTGTCGCCGATCGAGTAGACATCTCCCTCTGCGGACTTCCCGGATTCCAGCGAAAGAACAAAGTCCGTCTTGTGAATCTCTTCGACGTCGAGCCTGGCGGCTTTTTCCTCACCGTCCATTGATACCGCCTTCTCCCCTTCCGTTGCGACCTCCTCAAAGGCGTCTTCGTAGTCCTCCATAAGCACTATGTCGCGAGTGGCCGTGGTGGTCCGAGGCAACACGTCCGCACTCGCGGGAACAGTGAAAGCATAAAAGAGCAAAAATACGCCCAAAAACCTGAAACCGAGTCTTCTCATAAAATACACCCCCTTATGATATACCCTCGACTCTTTCAGAACCGAGGGGGAAATCTGCGGACTGAAAACGGGTTTTCGTTGTTCATCGAGACCGGAACTCCTTTCTGTCGCTTCTCTATCAAAGGAATCACGATCCTCCCGGCATTCTCCAGTATCAAGTTTCGCCCGGTAACGGCATATTGCCCGTATTCCAAGCACTCGCCCGGTTTCGGGAAGCATCGCTCGAAAACAACCGTTTGTTTCCGGACCCTGGAGCCTTTACTCAGCGCGGAGCGCGGAACACCCAGGCGTTCTCGCAGCAGGGGATCTCGCCGAACTCCTTCAGGCGGGCTATCGGACCCGTCTCTTTCTCAAGGCGCGAGGTTGCCGACCCTTCCGTGCGGTTGAAGGCCTCCATCCGGACAAAGAAGTTCGCCGGCGCGGAATTATTCTTTAAAAACTGTTCGCTCTGACTTCTTCTCCTTTCATCGTTCCATCCGAGGTCGGTGCGGATCGATCCTTCAAGTCCTGCGTTCCGCGGATCGTCGAACCACGGGCGGGCCGCGGCAAGCCAGTTCGGTGAAGGTTCGCAGTCGCCGTCCAGAAAAGCGAGCACCGCGCCCCGGGCGAGAAAGGCCCCCGTCTCGCGGAGTCGGGCCGGATCCGCTGTCCCGATTCGATGATACAACAGATCGAGCATGTCGAACTTCCCGGCGCCGTTCCATCCGGTACGGCAACCGTCGACGACGATCACCTCGAAATCGCGGAACGTCTGGATCGAAAGGAAACGGAGAAGCCTCTCCAGCATTTCAGGTTGTTCGCTCGCGGAAACCACCACGGAGAAGAACGGTTTCTTTTTTCTCCGGTGTCCGGAATGGCGGGAGAGCAGGGCCCCGAGATTCCGGGAGATGTTTTTCCAGCAGTGTTCGTCATTCAATGCGCAGCGGCTTGCGGAGGCGATCTGTTGCAGCTCTTCACGGTTCCCCAGCAGGCTTCGCAGATCTTCGACGAACTCCTCGCGGGAGGAGAGCCGGAAAGCCCCCGTCCTGCAGGGAACGGTTCCGCGTATCCCTGCGGGAGTGGCGAGCACGGGAAGTCCGGCGGCAAGATAATCGAACACCTTCATGTTCATCCCCGCTTTCGCCGAGGCCGGATTGAGCGCGACATCGGCGAGGCGGAGCAATCTCTTTTTCCGCTCATCGTCGACGATCCCGGTCAGCCGGGCGTTCCCGGGCACGGTACAGTCAGCCGACTCTCCCGCTCCGCCTGCGAGCAGAAAGAAAACATCCGGTATCGCGGGGGCCGCTTCCGTCAGGATGAACTTCACGGACTCGACATTGGAGGGGGATGCGCCTCCGAGGAAGACCGCGACGGGCATGTCGGGAAGCCCCTCCTCTTCTTTCAGACGCTTCTTTTCATCCTCGTCGGGAAACCCGGAGGAATCGGGAAACACTCCGTTGGGGACCACCCGGATCTTCTCGAACGGAATGTCGTACAGCCGGGCGAAAGAGAGTCTGTCCCGATGCGACGCGGCGAGGATCAGGTCGGCCCTGGTGCAGAGCGTCGACTCGAGCTCCCCGGCGAATCCGACGAGCTCCGATCCGGATGCGCCATCGTCGAGGAGGGAGCAGCGCAGAACCCCTTCCACATTGTGGGCGTCGTAGACCACGAGAGCATCGCTCTCCGCGAGAGTTCCGGCGACGAGCGGATAGCTCCACGGGCGGGAGAAAATCACGATTCCCGCTTTCCCGATTTCCTCCGCCGCCTTGGCCGCATACCCCGGAGAGAGGTGTCCCAGCAGGGGGAACGAAATATCGACGGCCGCATTGTCGCCGGCCTGCTGCAGCAGAAGGTCCATCTCGTCGCGATGTTCCGGCGAAAGGGGGACATCCTGCTCTTCCAGCGTTGCCGTGAGTGAACGATGCTCCTCTTCCGCGCCGCCCTCCGCGATAGCCCCCGTGTAGCGCACGGGAAAGCCGGTATCTCCGTAGAGCCCGAGAACCCTTGCCCGGCTGCCCTCGACCGGGGGATCGACCGGCTGCGTATCGAGCACCAGTGTGAGAGGCGATGCAGTTCTGCTCCCGCCGGCGAGGAAGGAGACGGACGAGGAAGGAGAGGCGCGGAATCCAAGCGCGTCGCAGAGTACCGAGGAGACATGCTTTCGCGAGACGTGCCCCAGCGAACCGCGCCCGACCCGGCCCATCGCCGCAGCCAGGTCCCGGTGCTGCGCAAAGACTTCGATACAGCTCGCTATTTCGCGCGGGTCGGGAGAGCAGACGAATCCTGTCCGGCCGCTGAATACAATCCGGGAGGGCTCTCCCGAGTCGGTGCAGGTAATCACGGGTTTTTCGCACAGTCCGGCCTTGAGTGCGACGTATCCGAAGTCCGCCGCGACCGGAACGGACACGACTCCGAGGGCGCGGGAATAGAGTTCCGCCAGCCGCTCTCCGCTGACGCGGCCGAGGAAACGGATGCGAGGATCTCCTGCGGCGAGCGTTTTTAAAGCGTCCTCGTTCTCCCCCGTTCCGCAGATCAGGAGGTCCAAGGGGCTTTTCACATATTCCATGGCGCTGACGACCAGGTCGGCGCGGTTCCACGGATGAAGCCGTCCCGGGAGAAGAAGATGGTCGTACGATTCGCTCCGCAGCCCGGAAAGAGTCGCGAAGGGGTAGAGCACCTCCGAATCGATTCCGAGATACTTCAGAAGGCGTATCCGCCCTTCGTTGCCCGGAACGAAAAGGCGGGCCGCCCCTTGGAGCGCTTCCCTGTCCATATCCTGGATATGCCGCCTCCGGCGGCGGAGATCCGGAGAGGGTGCCGGGTATTCCACGTCGAACATTTCGTAGTATCGCCGCGCCGTCCGCAGAAGGTGGCAGACGAGGTTCGGATGACGTGCGAGGCAGCCCGGCGCATTGGTGGACAGCACGCCGTCGTAGGAGGAAAGGTCGAGATCCGCGTACCGGGCATACGTCGCAAGAAGCGCCTCGTACGAAGACTCGTCATGAACGACGGGAACCACCTCCACGTTCACGCCCGCTTCCTCGAGCGCGGAACAGAGGCCTTCCGAGAAATGCTGCGCTCCCCAGTGTCCGTTCTCTCCCGGGAGAGCAGCTACGAGAGCAATCCGCCTGCTCATTTTTTCACCCTCTTCCTCGATTTGGCGGCTGCGTTCTCCGCGCTTTCAGAGGCTTTCGGCGAGCGTCCTCCAACTCCGGTACCGAGAAGTGAAAACCCGGCGGAACGCTCCTTCATCTTCCGCACATAGGGAAAGTGCGCTCGGAATCTCTCTTCGACCTCCGCGCGCATCCCTCTTTCGAGCGAAGTGGCTATGAGGGCTTTTACCTCCTCGCGGAAGAGGGCGAGACGCCGCTCCTCCGCGCCGGTGCGCTGTCCCTGGTCGGCGATACGCCGTTGCATTTCGTCCAGCCTGTCTCCGACGGACTCCTGCAGCCCCTCCAGCACATCTTTTTCCGCCTTCGAGGAAAGCGCTTCGTTCACGGCGTCGGCGTCGGCCTTTTTCGAATCGAGCGCACCCAAATGTTCGGCGAGCGTCGAAAGCCGATCGCCTATCTCCCTGACGGTCTTCGCGTCCGCCTTCCGATCGAGCCTTCCGAGAGTGTCTCCGGATGCTTTTTCCAGGTTTTTTCCGAGCGACTTCAGAATTTCAACGTCTATTTTCATCGACATGAGCGACTTCACAATCTCGAGGTCAGCCTTCGAAGCGATCTGCGACTCCAGCGACTCCAAGCGGTCCAGATCCTCCTTCGAAGGAAGCGAACCGAGCTTCCCTGACAGAGATCCGAATTGTTCCTCGAGCGATCTGAAAGCTCCCGCATCTGCCTTCTGCGAGAGCTGCGCCTCCAGCTGCTCCAGATTCATCTTCTCTCCAAGTTCGTTCAAGCCGTCTCCCAAAGCCGTCAGCTTCGCCTCGAGGGCTTGCAGCTCCTCCGAGTCCGCCTTGGAATCGAGCGCGCCGAGACGTCCGCTCAGCTCCTCCAGCCGCTCACCCATGACCTTTATAGAATCGGCGTCGGGCTTCAGGGCGAGGAGAAACTCCAGCGTTTCGACTCGATCCGCATCAGCTTTCAGAGCAAGCTTTGACTCCAGCTCCTCCACTCGCTCCAGATCGACTTTCTCTCCGAGTGCGGTGAAATGCTCTATCTCGAGATTATCAATCTTTTCGTCGAGGGAATTCACGACCCCTGCGTCGGCTTTCAGCGAAATCATCGATTCCAGGCGATCCAGGTCCGACTTCTTTCCGAACCCGGTCAGGCTTTCTCCCATCGCGGCCAGTTTTTCCCCGAGGGAATTGACGGAATCCGTACCGGCCTTCAAAACCAGCAGCGATTCCAGAGCGTCCACTCGATCCGCGTCCGCTTTCGCGTCAAGAAGACTCAGTTGACCAGCCAATTCCCTCAGCTGTTCGCCGAACGAAATCACAGCATCGGCATCGGCCTTCATCGAGAGACTTCTTTCCAGCGACTTCAGGGATTCCAGATCGGCCTTCCCATCGAGCAGGCTGAACTGTTCGGCTACGAGAGAGTCTATTTTTTCGTCGAGAAAGTCCACGACACCCGCGTCGGCTTTCTTCGAAAGCTCGGATTCCAGGCGTTCCAGGTCCGATTTCCTCCCGAATTCACCAAGGCTTTCTCCGAAGGCGGACAGTTGCTCTCCGAGGGACTTTACGGAATCTGCGTCGGCCTTCAGGGTCAGCAGCGACTCCAGTGCTTCCACTCTCCCCGCGTCTGCCTTTCCGTCGAGAAGGCTCAGTTGTCCGGCCAGTTCTCTTAGCTGTTCGCCGAACGAATGCAATGAATCGGCATCGGCCTTCATCGAGAGACTTCTTTCCAGCGCCTTCAGGGATTCCAGATCAGCCTTCCCGTCGAGCGCGGTGAGCGGTCCTGTCACGAGAGCATCAATCTTTTCGTCGAGAGTATTCACCGTTCCGGCGTCGGCTTTCTGCGAAAGCTCGGATTCCAGGCGTTCGACGTCCGATTTCTTCCCGAATTCACCGAGGCTTTCCCCTATTGCGGCCAGTTGCTCTCCGAGTGACTTGACCGAGTCCGCGCCCGCCTTCAGGGCCAGCTGCGACTCCAGCACTTCCACTCTTCCCGCGTCCGCCTTTCGTTCGAGAAGGCTCAGTTGATCCGTCAGTTCTCTCAGCTGTTCGACGAACGAATCCAATGAATCGGCATCGGCCTTCATCGAGAGTCTTGTTTCCAGCGTTTTCAGGGATTCCAGATCCGCCTTCCCGTCGAGCGCAACCAAGCGTCCGCGGATGTTTTCCAGCTGCTTCCGGAGGGAGTTCACTGCATCCTCTCCGGCTTTCAGCAACAGCATCGACTCGAGCGAATTCACCCGGGCCGCGTCCGCCTTTGTATCCAGAGCATCGAAAGCCTTGCCGGCGGCCTCTTCCAGCCTGCCGCCTAACGTTTTCAGCTCCTCGACGTCATCCCTGAGCGGGAATAGCTGCTGTACAAGCTCGAGGTCGGCCTTCCGGGAAAGCTGCGTCTCGATCTGCTCCACGCGGTCGGAATCCGCTTTCCCGTCGAGAGCGTCCAGCCGCCCGGCCAGCTCGTCGATCCTCTCTCCGAGCAATTCCACCCGCTCGAGGTCGGCCTTCGCGCGAACGCTCTCCTCCACTGCATCGAGGCGTCCGTCGTCCGCTTTCTTCGCCAGATCCTCCCGCAGCTCCTGAAGGGCCCTCTCCCAGGTTTCCCGAAGCTGCTCCACGGCCCGGGAGTCGCTCTTCGCCGACAGCCCCGCCTCGAAAGTCAATGCGAACGATTCAAGGCGCTCCTCGTCCGCCTTTCGAGAGAGTTCACCCTCGATACGCGCGACATTCGAAGCATCGGCCTTCTCTTCTAGCCTGCCTTCCATCTCCCTGCGGCCGGCTTCCAGAGCCTCCCGAAGCGAGGCGATCCGGTTCCCCACGCCTTCGAGGCGTGCCTGGACAACCTTCTCCTTCCGTGCCGAACGGGACTTCATATCCCGAAGCAGCACGGGGAGGCCGAACACATCGACCAGAAGCTCGATACAATAGCCCAGCACGGGGATGCGATACATCCGACGGAAAAGAGCGCCGGCGGCCCCGGCGAATCGTCTTCCGGGAGAGGGCTTTTTTCGTCCGCCTCCGTCCGCCTTTTGGAGCCTTTCGGAGCCGGATGCGGCGGGAACGAGGAGTTCGCTCTCTTCCAGGGATCGCGGCATTTCCGACGGCGCCGCGGCATGTCCGTCCCGTTTTCGGGAAGCGCTCTTTCTTTCGGCGAGAAGCTCGGCATCCTCGCGGGAACGCAGCTCGACCTCATCCCGCAGCCGTGCCAGGAGCTGATCGTGTTTATTCTCTTGCGGAACGGATTCGCTTTCCGTCGATGGAGGATCGGCCTCGACGAAGGAGGATGAGATGTCAGAAATCGTTCCGTCGGCGAAAGAAACAGGCGTTTCGCCGTCTTCGCCCGGAACGGGAGCGGCTTTCTCAGCGTCCTCTAGAAAAAGGGAAGTCTTTTTTTCGTTCACTCCGGGAATTCTCCTTTCCGTGCGCCGGCGCTCCCAGCGGAGCGGAAGCCGAGGGAAATTACCTTCACCGCAGGTCCGGAGAGAAAGCGGAAAAGAGTGCATTTCCCTGTTCTGCGGCAAAGCAGAATACGTTTTTCTATTATACCAGCAAACTCCATCCTGGCACGCCTGCGGCCGACTTGGAGGACTTCGGTGCAACCGCTTTCCGCGCAGAGCTTCAGAGGCCCCGCCATATGGTATAATGACGCGCAGCGTTTTTGAATACGCGTTTAAAGAAGCGGACAGGACGGGATTGAATGAACCTCGGCTTTATCTTCGAACTGACGAAAAGAGACTTTACCGAACGGTACGCCGGTTCGGTGCTCGGCGTCTTCTGGATGTTTTTATGGCCTCTCGTCATGATCGCCATATACACCGTGGTCTTCTCGCGCATCATGGGGGCCAAGCTCCCCGGAATCTCCTCGATCTACAGCTACAGCATCTACCTGATCGCGGGCATCCTTCCGTGGACGGCGTTCGCGAACACCGTCTCCAGAGCCTCCACGGTCTTCGTGGACAAGCGGCACCTCATCTCGAAAATTCGCATCTACCTGCCGCGGCTCCCGGTCTACGTCGTGCTCTCCGAAACGGTCACCTTCGTCGTCGCCATGTTTCTCTACATGATCTTCCTCCTGATCGCAGGGGCTGACCTCACCTTCTCCGCCATCCTCTTCGTCCCCTTCGTCTTCGCAGTGCAGCAGATCTTCGCCTACGCGCTCGGCTTTCTCTTCGCGACGCTCAACGTCTTTCTCAGGGACCTCCGCGAACTGGTGAACATCCTCATCCAGGTCTGGTTCTGGGCGACCCCGATCGTCTACATGCGGACGATGCTTCCCGATTTCGTCCAGTCGCTGCTTCGCCTCAACCCGGCGACATTCTTCATCGGAGCCTACCACGACATCTTCTTCTACAACCGCCTCCCGAACTTCAGGCACCTCATCGCGCTGACGCTGCTGGGGCATCTTGTGCTCGCCGTCGCCTACGTCGTGTTCAAAAGACTGGAAAAAGACGTGAGGGATTTCCTATGATCCTCCCCGCCGCCTTGCTGTTCGCCTTTTCACTGCTGCTCGCCCGCCGGAGCCTTACGACAAGCGCAACGCAGTCCCGGCGCGTGATACGGCTTATTCTCTCGTCGTGCCTCTTCTTCTCCTCGTTCTTCTTCCTCGTCCAGCAGCTCGCCGCCGAACGGTACATCACCATCGTCCACGAACCGTGGCTGGCATCCTTGTCGAGCGAAGCCGGGACGATCACGCTCCGCGCGGGCGACAGGACATCCGTCCCGGTCCTGGTCGAAAACTACGGAACGAACGCCTTCGACAGCACGCTCAGAAGCAACCCGGTCTACCTTTCCTTTCACATCCTGGGCCCGGAAGGGGAGATGATCCTCTTCGACAATCCGCGCTTCGCCTTCTCCGACCCCCTTCGGCCGAAGCAGCAGCAGGCCGTCGTCGCGATATTCGACAACGAGACCCTCAAGCTGAATCCCGGGAGGTACATCGCCGAATTCGACCTGGTCCGCGAGGGAGACTTCTGGTTCGCGGCCCGTTCGCACGCATCCCGCACGCTGCGCATTCCCCTGCTCATCGAAGGTGATGATCGATGATCCATGTCGAGGGGCTCTCGAAACGCTTCAAAATCTATCCCGCACCTTCGGCCCGCCTGAAGGAGATCCTGCTGAGACGGCCTTTCCACACGCTCTACCCTTCGCTGGAAAACGTCTCCTTTCACGTGGGCGACGGGGAGACCCTGGGGATCATCGGCCCCAACGGAGCGGGCAAATCCACGCTGCTCAAGCTGCTTTCGGGCATCCTCATCCCCGACTCCGGCACAGTCTCCATCTCGGGGAAAGTCACCGGGCTTCTCGAACTGGGAACCGGCTTCAACCCGGAGATGACCGGCAGGCAGAACATCTTCATGAACGGCCTGCTGCTGGGAATGAGCAACGACGAGATCAAGGAGAAGGAAGAACGGATCATCTCGTTCACCGAGCTCGGCTCGTTCATCGACAACCCGCTCAAGACCTTCTCCTCCGGCATGGTGATGCGCCTCGCCTTCGCCGTCGCCTACCACGCCGAGCCTTCCTGCTTTCTCGTGGACGAGGCCCTTTCCGTCGGCGACGCGCACTTCCAGCAGAAGTGCATGAAGGCCATTCAGAAGTTCAAGGAACGTGGAGGCTCCATCGTCTTCGTCTCGCACGACCTCAACGCCGTGAAAGTCCTCTGCGAAAAAGCGCTCCTTCTTGCTTCCGGCCACGTCATCGACGAGGGAACCCCGGAAAAAGTCGTGAACAGCTATAATTTCCTTATCTCGAGGCTGAACGACGACGGAGTGAGGCAGAACAACAGCTTTCCGTGCGCCGAAAAGACCGATTTCGGCACCATGGCGGCGAAGATCACGAATGTAGCGGTCACCGGAAATGAGTCGCACTCTTCCATAGTATGTGCCGGCGAAAAAACAAGTATTAGCGTTTCCTTCAAGTCGAACGTTGAAATCGACAACCTCACGGTCGGAATCCTTATCCGCGACCGCTTCGGCCAGGATGTCTTCGGGGCAAACACCTTCCGTTCGCGCGTTCCCGTGCGGTGCCGCAAAGACGGGCGGTACACATGCTGTTTTTCCATGCACATGAACATCGGGCCCGGAAAATACACCGTAACAGCGGCTCTTCACACGGAAGAAGGTACTGTGTATTCCTGTTTCAACTGGATGGACAAAGTGACGGATTTTGAAGTAGCCGGAATAAAAGGAGATTTTTTCATAGGGATCGCCCGTCTTGAACCTGCAATATCCTGTACGGAGAATCCGGAACCGGAGGAGGACGCATGACACTGCTATCCCGTTTGACCCGGCAAGCTCGGGACACGGCACGGAACAATGCAAAAAAACTCGTAAGAATACTGCTGACTCCTGCCTTGCGTTTGGTGGTCCGCTATCCTGCGCTGAAAAAGCGCGCCATCCGTCTTATTGACTGTTTCCCCGGCGTTGCGTCCCGCTTGCGCCGGCTCTTTTCCCCCTTCGAAAACGCTGCTTCCTCTGACATCATATCAACCCTGGGACCTCTCCCGCCGCATGCCGCACAAATTTACAGCCATTTTAAATCCGCGCTTGCCGAAAAAAGGAGAATACGGTCTGATGCGCATCGTTATTGATCTTCAAGGCGCTCAATCAGAAAGCCGTTACCGGGGGATCGGAAGATACTCCCTCTCCCTTGCGCAGGGCATTGCGCGCCGAAAGGGTGAGCATGAAGTCATCATCGCGCTGAACGCGCTCTTCCCGGAGACGATCAAACCGCTTCGGGAGGCATTTCAGGACCTGCTCCCCGCGCACTGTATCCGTACCTGGTACGCTCCTGCTCCCGTCAGGGAGATACTGCCCGGAAACGAGGCCCGCAGGGAAGCCGCCGAAGAGATAAGGGAAGCATTTCTGGCGTCGCTGCAGCCCGATGTGCTGCTCGTGGCCAGCCTGTTCGAAGGATACGCCGACGACGCTGTCACGAGCATAGGCCGCATCCAGCCGCCCTTTCCCGTGATGACGGTTCTGTACGATCTTATTCCATTCCTGAATCCGGACAAGTATCTTGCCTCCAATCCCCGGTTTGAAAAATATTACAGAAGAAAAATTGCCTCGTTGAGGGATGCTGACGGATACCTGGCCATTTCCAATGCTTCGGCGATCGAGGGAAAACGAACCCTCGCTCTGCCGGAAGAGGCCGTCACCGTCATCTCCACCGCTTGCGACACAGTTTTTCGTCCGATCTCCGTTTCTTCGGAAGAAAAGGAAGATCTCTTCGCTCGCATGGGAATTATCAAGGATTTCGTCCTCTATACAGGGGGGGTCGACGACAGAAAAAATCTCCCCCGGCTCATCCGAGCCTTCGCTCTCCTTCCGGAGAGTATTCGGCAAAACTGTCAACTTGTCCTCGCCGGCAGGATCCCGGAGGGAAATCTGTACGAACTGCGACGGGCAGCTGCCGACGAAGGACTGACAAACGACCGGTTCATCTGCCCCGGGTACGTCCCCGACGACGATCTCGTCCGCCTCTATGCTCTCTGCAGCCTTTTCGTCCTTCCCTCCCTGCACGAAGGTTTCGGCCTTCCGGCCCTTGAGGCCATGAGCTGCGGCGCCCCGGTCATCGGCTCTTCGTCGTCCAGCATACCGGAGGTGATCGGGCTGGAAGAGGCGCTTTTCGACCCTCTCGATGAACATTCCATCGCGGCGAAGATAGAATTCGGTCTGACGGACAGCGAGTTCCGCAGACGGCTCGTCCGCAATGCGGTAGCCCAGTCGAAGCGCTTCTCGTGGGATTCAACCGCCAGACGGGCCATCAATTTTTTCGAGGCATGGAACACACGAAACAAGATAGGCTCGTCTCTCCGGATCCCGGCTATAACAGCCGAGACGACGGCCGGGCAAATTATCCGAAGCTGCGGTGACCGGTTGACCGAGCACGATCTTCTCCAGACTGCATGGGCTCTCTGCATCAATCACCCCGAACCGGGCCCCTCCCGCTTGTTCGTCGATATCTCCGAACTCTGCCAAAGAGACGCCCGGAGCGGAGTCCAACGGGTGACGAGAAGCATCCTCAAGCAGTTTCTCGACAATCCTCCCGGAAACGTTCTTCTCCAGCCCGCCTACGCAACAACTGAAGAGACGGGATACCGTTGCGCGAAAAACTTTATCCGGGCCTTTCAAGGCAGCGCCCCTCAAGAGGAGAAAGACTCCCCCATCGAGTTTCACGCCGGAGACGTCTTCCTCGGGCTTGATCTGCAGCATCACGTGGTACAGCGTCAGAAACTCTACCTGGAAGAACTGCATCGCGCCGGGGTACGGGTCTACTTCGTCGTCTACGATCTCCTTCCCGTCCTGCTTCCCCATTGCTTCCTACCCGGCACGGAGGAAGCCCATTCGGAATGGCTTCGGACGATATGCCGCTTCGATGGAGCGTTCTGCATCTCCCGCTCCGTCGCCGAGGAGCTGCGATCCTGGAGAGAAAAGAACATTCCCGCGGATTCCGCTCCCTTTCGAATCGGCTGGTTCCACCTCGGCGCCGATGTAGAGAACTCGATCCCTTCAAAGGGAGTGCCCGAAGACGGCGAAAAAATCCTGACCGAACTTCGAAAGCATCCAAGCTTCGTAATGGTGGGAACGGTGGAGCCAAGGAAAGGACACACCCAGGCACTGGCGGCGATGGAGGAACTCTGGGCTTCGGGAGAGGACCTCAATCTTGTCGTCGTCGGCAAGCAGGGGTGGATGACGGAGGATCTCTGTCTCCGCCTGCGAGAACATCCACAGGCAGGAACCAGACTCTTCTGGATCGAAGATTCGAGCGATGAATTTCTTGAAAAAATATACCAGGCCTCCACGTGCCTTCTCGCCGCATCGGAGGGAGAAGGCTTCGGACTTCCGCTGGTCGAAGCGGCGAAACACGGAATACCGGCTATAGCACGCGATCTGCCGGTATTCCGCGAAGTGGCGGGAGAACACGCCTTTTACTTTTCAGGTGCGGATGGAAACGATCTCGCCCGGGCAATACAAACCTGGATTGGACATTATAAACAGTCTTTGCATCCGCAATCGGCCGGATTGCGCCGGCTCACCTGGGAGGAGAGCGCCGCGCAGCTTCTCGGGCAGGTTCTCTTTGAATGCCCTCGATAATCCGGGTGTACGAACGTGCGTTCTTTTCACAAGAAAACCGTAACGGCTGCATCTTTGAATTATAATGTGCGATACCGCAATACAAAAACGGAGGTCTTCTCATGCTCGACGCAGTTTCTAAAATGTCGGACGAGGAATTCGTGGATTTTTGCTATCAATCAATCCTTTTGAGAAAAGCCGATGAAGAGGGCAAAAAACACTACGCCGAGGAACTGTCCAGCGCGGCCATCAGCAGGCAGGACCTGATGCTGGTGCTTTTGACCTGCGAGGAACGCCGCTCGCTGACAAATCACAGGGAGTTCGTTCCGTCGGGGCATTTCTATTCGACGCACCCATCGTCCGAAGACATTGCAAAATACAAGACGTATGAAGATATGCTCGCCGTGGAAATGAACGACGAGTTTCAACGCAGGATGCTGCGTGAATTGCAGCCGTTTCACGACCAGTGTCCTTTTCCGGAGACCAGGGATTCCCGTTTCAGGTACTTTTTTTTAAACAATTCCTACATCCACAGCGACGCCATTTTTTTATACAGCATGATACGGCACTTCAAACCGCGTAAAATAATCGAAGTAGGTTCCGGTCTTTCTTCGTGCGTTATGATGGACACAAATGAAATTCATTTCAACGGGGAAATAAACATCAAGCTGATCGATCCGTTTCCTCACGCCGTAAAATCGCTGCTGAAACCGGGGGATATCCTCGAAGACATGCTCCACCAGGAAAAACTCCAGGATTTTGATATCGGAGCGATACAAGCGCTTGAGGCTCATGATATCCTGTTCATCGATTCCACTCATGTATCCAAGCTGAACAGCGATGTCAACCATATATTCTTCAAGATTCTGCCTTCACTCAAGCCCGGTGTCATCATCCATTTGCACGACATTTTCTGGCCGTTTGAATACATCGACGCCTGGCTTCAGGAAGGGCGGTACTGGAACGAGGCCTACATACTGCGCGCATTTCTTCAATACAACGAACACTTCGAGATCGTCCTGTTTGCGGATTACATGCAGAAAAAACACCGGGCCTGGTTTGAACGGAACATGCCGAGATGCCTCAAAAGTATAGGCGGCAGCATCTGGCTTCGAAAAACAAAGTAAAATACCTGTCAATATGCAGAGGGAGCACTTTTTTCTACCAAAAGTCACACACAGGAAAGATATTCGACCCTATTTATATTCGGAGGTGTCAAGGTCATATGGAAAAAGAAAATATTTCGTGCAGCGTTTCAGCCTGCTCCGAAAAGAAGGGTACGAATCCCCATCACGATAGCTCGGCAGAAGATAATTTCTACAGTTCCTTTGAAGCATGCTACAGAGGTTCTCGGGAAGTTATCAAATCGAGACTTCGAGTCTATCTTCCGTTTGTCCTCCATTGCCAGGAGCTCTACGAAGAGTGTTCCGTCCTTGACCTCGGATGCGGCCGGGGGGAATGGCTCGAACTGATGTCCGAGAACGGTTTTTCTGTTTTCGGCGTGGATCTGGACGAAGGAATGCTTGTCGAGTGTAAAAATCACCGTCTCCCGGCAGAAAAAAGGGACGCGCTCCTCGCGCTGCAGGAACTTCCCGACGATAGCCGAACGATCATCTCAGGGTTTCACATAGCGGAACACCTGCCGTTCGAGACACTTCAGTCGATCGTCAGAGAATCCTTACGAGTTCTCCAGCCAGGGGGTCTGCTTATTCTGGAGACGCCAAACCCGGAGAATCTTATCGTCGGCACTACGAACTTTTATATCGATCCAACCCATCGTTTTCCGCTGCCCCCCCAGCTTCTTTCTTTCCTGCCCCGGCATTACGGGTTCGCACGAACGAAAATCGTCCGTCTGCACGAGCAAACAAGACAGGAAGAGCTGCAAAAAACCAGGATGATCGATCTTATTAAGGGTGTCAGTCCCGATTATGCAATCATCGCACAAAAAGAAACGAGCGCGAAGCGTATGAGGCTTTTCGACACTCAATTCGAAAGAGAATACGGCGTCACCATTGACAATCTGGCGGAACTGTATGACCGTTCCGTCCAGAAACCCGTCGACGATGCCTTAAACGATACTCATGCTCGTATTGACGCCGTTGAGCTCGCTGCCGGAAAACGAATCGGTGAAGTGCGTGCCGACATAGCCCGTCTTGATCTTTCACTGGAGACCGCCCGCAACGAAATTCAATTCAGGATTTCAGAATCTGAAACGCTGGCTGCAGCGTATCACTCTCGCATTGACCTTGCGCTCGAGAGCAAACTTCGGGACGTTGAAGCGCGAACGCAGGCCATGGAAGCCGCGTTCCAGATGATCGTGAACAGCCGCTCCTGGAAACTTACCGCCCCGTACAGGGCGTTCGGCGACTTTTCTCGGAACAGGTGGCGGCGATTCAAGAATTTCCTGAAGCCGTCCGCGGCAAGAACGACCCGATTTCTTCTGGAGAAACCCCTTCTCGGGAAGCCGATATTCTTCCTTCTGCGGCCTTTTCCCGGTCTCAGGGCGAGGCTTGAGCAACTGGCCACATCGGACGAATGGAGAACCGACTCCTTTTCCGAAGCCGCAAACGTGCCGACGATACATCCTGACACCCCTCAGGCAGAGATTCCATCGACCACTTCCGGTGCGGAGCTATGCGCCGATTCGTCACAGGAATCCCTGAAGACCGGAGAGGATCTCTCCTCTACTCCGGTCGAGTTTGAAAGCCTCGCTCCTCATGCGAAAGACCTCTACAGCGAGCTGAAAACCAGGAACGAAAGAGATGCACGGGAGACAGAATAATGCGCATCGTCATCGACCTTCAGGGAGCGCAGCGGGAACTTCTCTCCGGCGAAGTGAAAGAGCATTTTCTCCCATGGGCAAAATCAATCGTCGGTAACAAGGGGGATAAAACCGTCATTCTTACCCTTAGCGCCCTTTTTCCGGAGACGATAGAGCCCCTGCGGAACGCTTTCAGCGAATTGCTTTCACCGCAGGAGATCAGAATTTGGGAGGCTCCGGCTCCCGTGCGCGACTCTCTGCCGGGGAACACGTGGCGCCGCGAGGCTGCGGAAAGGATCCGCGAGGCCTTCCTCGCAAGCCTGGAACCGGACGTCATCTTCGTGCCGGATTTTTTCATCGGCTACCATGAAGAAGGAGTCACAAGTATAGGACATTTTAAAAACAGGGCGCCGACAGTGGTCGCGCTTCTGGAGCGGAGTCCCCTGTCTCCCTTGAGAGAGCTGACGGAAATGGATGCCGTTCACGCATGCTTCCTGAAAAGGAAACTCTCCTGCATTCAAAGGGCTGCGAGGGTTATTGTTCCGTCGCCCGAATATATTTCATCCTTCTCGAAAGCACTTTCCGTGCCGGGAAACCTGTTGGAACCGCTGTCGGCAAGCGAAGATTCCGGTTGCAGATCCAAAGCAGGTGTTTTTCCGGAAAGCTGGGGCAGAAAAACGCTGGATATTTTTGAACAGGTCCGTAGTGAGGCTGCCGAAGCGACAATCTGCGCTGCATACCCGCCGAAAAAACCGACTCTCGCTTACGTCTCCCCGCTTCCTCATGTGGAAAGCGGCGTGGCGGCCTACAGTGCCGGACTGCTCCGCCGGCTCGGCGACTTCTACGATATCACCGTTGTTGTCGAACAGGAATCGGTCAGCGACACCTGGATTCAGCTTTTCTGTTCGATCCGGGACGCACAGTGGCTCGAGGAACATCATAAGGATATGGACAGGGTGCTCTACCACTTCGGAAACTCGCCCGTTCATCTCTTCATGTTTCCCTTGCTGGAAAAAATACCGGGCGTGGTCTTTCTGCACGACTTCGCACTGGGAGGTCTTCTGGGATATCGGGATCATTTCGGACATATTCCTTTCGGCGGAACAAAAGACGTCTACTTGTCGCACGGCTACAAGGCTTTGCAGGGAAAATTCCGTACGGAAGAACTGGATTTCGTCGGCAAATACCCCATCAACTTCAGCGTCATTCAAAACGCCCTCGGAGTCATAGTGCACTCCGAAGAGTCAAAACAACGTATGAGAAATTTGTACGGGGCGGCCAACGACGCGATTTGCGAATACATTCCCATCGCAGAGGCGATGGGCGCCTCGCAGCCCAAGGGATGTCCTCCAAAAAGTGTGCGGGCTATCGAAAAATGGTACGCTCCGAACGGGAGAAACCTGCAGGACCTCATGATCGCGGTGAAAACCGAGATCGACACTCCGCACAACGCAGACGATCTCGTCGATTTCGCTCGGGCGGTCTCGGGAACTTTTCCGCGCAGGACTGCCGGGAAACAGCTTCTGGTAGACGTCTCGGTCATTTGCCGTGACGACTTCAAAACCGGAATTCAGCGGGTCGTCCGGGCTCTCCTCCTTGCTCTTCTCGACTCGCCTCCCGAAGGATACCGGATAGAACCGGTCTATCTATTCAACGAAGGAGTCCGCTGGCACTATCGCTACGCACGGCGATTCACAACGAATCTTCTCGAATGCCCTTCCGAAATCATGACGGACGAAGTTGCGGAAATAGCAAACGGAGACATTCTTTTCTGCCCGGATCTTGCCGTCGACATGACGATTGAAGCTTCCAAGGACGCTCTGTACCGGCAGCTTCGAAACCGCGGCGTCAAAGTTTTTTTTATGCTGCACGACATCCTGCCGATTACGATGCCGCACTTTTTCGAGGAGGGTGTAGGAGAAGCGCATGCGAAATGGTTGAAAACTATAGTGGGGATGGACGGTTGCATCTGCGTCTCGAAGGCGACTGCTGACGAACTTCGCTCCTGGATGGAGCAACACGCTCCCGGTCGCTTGGATTCCCTTCGGATCGAATGGTCGCATCACGGAGCCGATCTCGACAGAAGCGCCCCCACAACAGGGCTTCCGGAAGACGCCGGTATAGTGCTCGCAGAATTGAAAAAGCGGACGACTTTTCTGATGGTCGGAACCGTAGAACCGCGAAAGGGACACCGGCAGACCCTTGACGCGTTTACGGAACTCTGGAAAGAAAACACGGAGTGCAATCTGGTCATCGTCGGAAAAACCGGATGGATGATGGAATCCCTGATCGAAATAATTCAATGCCACGAAGAACGGGAGAAGCGCCTCTTTTGGCTTCAGCACATAAGTGACGAGTATCTCGAAAAAGTGTATAATTCTTCGACGTGCCTTCTTTTTGCCTCTGAAGGAGAAGGGTTCGGGCTCCCGCTGATTGAGGCGGCAAAACATGGACTGCCAATAATAGCAAGGGAAATTCCTGTTTTTCGTGAAGTAGCAGGTCCATATGCTTTCTATTTCTCAGGTACCGGGGGGAACGATTTGGCAGCAGCCGTAAAAAAATGGATGAAGCTCTATAATAGAAACGAGCATCCAAATTCGGACGCTATGCCGTGCTTGACCTGGAAAGAAAGCGCCGAGAAGATCAAATCGATCGTGTTAAAGCAATGACAAAGCTTTTTTCGCTTTAAGAATTATCAAGGAGGCCCTATGAATACTTTGAATGACTTTTTGGGATTTTTCAAAAGAAAACCAACTCAACAGCTTCTCCTCAGGGACGATTTTACCGACAGGGAGATGAACATTCTCCTCTCAGCCTTTTTTATAGTCTTTTTCTGGGTTGTCCTGAGAGCCATCGCGGCCCCTTATCCTCATGTAATGGGAGATGAAGTGGCTCACGGCAGGGCATCCAGGCTGCTTTTCGGCCCCCATGGTCCTCTTCGCCCGGAATACCTCTACAATTTTATCTATTATTTCACGAATTATTTCGGGGATAACTTTTACAACGCCGCCAAAATTTTCAATATTTTCTTCTTTTCTGCAACAATGCCTCTTATCTACATGATCACACGCAAGGTATGCTCAAAGTCCGTTTCGCTTCTGGTGACTTTCCTTGTCTTCGCCTCCCCAATCAACATATACACAACGGTTTTTATGGCGGACATGCCGTATCTCTTCTTTTTCTGGCTCATATCATGGTTCATACTGTACTGCGATAAAAAGAGAGAGAGGTATCCGTTTCTTTTTTGGGGAATCACCGGAGTGCTTTTGGGGCTTGCTTCCTTTATAAGAGAGCGAATGCTGTTTATCGCTCCGGCAATCGTGGCATTCATAGCGTATTCATGCTTTACATCCCACAGCTCCGACGGAAAAAAACACTGGCTCTTGAAAGGATTTCAGAGTACGGTATTCTCCATAGCATTTGCGTTCCTCATGCTTCTTACACGAGAGAGTATTCGATGGATCTTTATTGGAGACTCACTTAAAAAATTAATTCTCCTCGGCGGCGCCTTCCTATTTTTTTCTCTCGTTTCGCTTTTCTTTTTCAAAGCTGAACACATTCGCGGCAAGTTTCCTCTTGTATTCTGGAGCGTTGTCGGAGGTCTATTGGGACTCGCAGTTTTTGTGACGCCACGGCTTTTCTTTCTTTCCCCTCTCGCATTTGCATACATAGCACATCTCTCACGTACCACGAAAAACGACTCTGAAAAAAAGTTTTCCTTCGATATTCCGCGGATACTACTCAATTCAGCGGCCTTTTTTATCGCAATGCTCTCAGTGCGCGGAGTTCTCGTATCTTTTTTAGGGGAAGGAGCGCTTTCTGGTCTACTTGAACCCGGCTACATGTCCAGGCAAATTCAAAGAGGAATGAACTGGGTGGCGGTCCGCCCCGCCACCCCTGCCGGGGAAGGCCTTTCCTTTTACCTGGAACTGATTTTAGCGGAGTTTTCTTATTATATAACCATTTTCGAAAGACTTTACAGAGAAGCCCACAAACATATCATGGCACTCGCCATTATGTATGGTCTTCCCTTGATCATTTTCTTCTCCGTCTTGTTATCGAGATCCTGCAAGCGGGATTCCAATGGCAAGGATATGAAAAAAATTGCCGTCTATGCTTTTTTCGTGTTTTTCTGGCTTTTCCTCGCAAGTATTGCCTATTTACGCGGTTTTGGATCTACAAACCGAATCATGATGCGTTATTACAATGTCGTCTTCCCCTTCTTTATTATAATTGTCTCTTTTATTTATACCCGAGAGTTCAAACAAACTGCGACAAGCCGTTTTATTGCAGTGGGTATTACTCTTTTCATGCTTTACGTCCTTTGCAACACGATGTTCTCCTACAGAATAGAGCAGAATGATTGCCCGGATTTAAGAGCCATTGCTTTTAATCATTTTACTTGGTTTTCCTTTGGAATTTTCTCCGTCCTCTCCGCGGGACTCTTCTTAAAAAAACCGAAACTCGCAAGCCGGGTTTACCTCCTCGCAGCACTGCCTTTAATGGGCTTCTATTCCCTGATAAACCCTGACCTGTACAGGCACGGCCGACTTCCGAACGACATGGAAAGAGCCGCCATTTTCGTACGGCAAAATTTCAACGCGACAGTATCCTCCAAGCTGGTATCCATTGGGAGCGTCTTCGACGATCAATTAAAAGCGATGTTTCAGTTTGATACGCTGCCTGCAGCGTGGGGGAGAAATCCTGGGAAAATTGACCTTACCACTGCGAGGCCGGATCGTTGGTACCTTGTCACAGGCGATCACGTTGTCACAAAGGACGACTCCTGGCTGGAATGGAGGACTCCAAAATTTACGATGTACGGGAAAATCAAGCCGATCCACCTGAACTTTTCAAAAAGCTCTTTGAGTGTCGAATTCCTTTCACGACTTCACGGCGTTGCAGACGTCACCGGCGTTTCTATTCTTGACGAATGGGAGGATTGGGGGATCTGGTCCTCCGGAGGCACTATGAGAATAGAGCTCCTTCGCAATCTGCCAAGAAATTTCCGAATGCGTATTCTTGCCAGGGCTTTCGGTCCTAATATCGGTGAACCTTTTACAATCCGTGTCGGCGGGCAAAGGCGGGAAATTCGATTGGGCCGCCAGTTTATGGAGCATTACGTCGAGTTCGATGACATTGAAAATACAAATATAATCGACATCATCATTCCGTATCCCACCGCCCCGATTGACCTGGGCCTGTCCCGGAGGGAAGCGATCGAACTGGAGATGGACAGAAAAGATGTCCGGAAACTGGGAATAGCGCTTTCTGAACTGGATATCCTTGAAGACGCAGACTATCTGTATTCTCCCGGAGATCTTCTTGATTTCGCAAAAAATGGTACAGCCTCACGGTATTCAATTTACGGCTGGAGCTTGCAGGAGGATGATCTACGATGGACAGACGGCCCCCGTGCCGCAATGACCTTTAAGATACCCGAATCCCACAGTGCTGACGACTTGCTTCTTCGCATGGAGGCATCGGCATATCTTGGAGGCATGCTCCCCTACCAGGAAGTAGGCGTCGTCGTGAACGGTCGCCAGATTGCGACATGGCAGGTACGAGATTGGGAATGGTACCAGGCCTTCGTTCCGTCGGATCTTCTGGCCGACGGAATGCTGAATCTCGAGTTTGTCATCGCCTCTCCCACTGTACCCAGGGATGTTGGAGATCCGTCGAGAGATTCACGCGCGCTTGGCATAGCAGCGCGTAAATTCGTAATATACCCGCAACGGCGTTACCCGCTAGGAGAGGACATCCTCACTTCCGTCATCGCCGCAGAGGCGGGCTTCTATACCAAAGGCCTCTCCGCTCCTGAGAAGGACGGCTCCTGGACTGATGGAAAAAGCGGAACTCTCTTTATTCCTTTGAAGCGCTCCCCCGTTGATGATCTCAGCCTGGATCTTTCTGTCGGGCGCATCTTCGGAGACAGTCAAAGACTCAGAATATCGATAAAAGGGACGCTGCTTTTCGACGAGCAAATTAGAAGCGGGACCGGATCGCTATCCGTCTTCATCCCGGCATCCTTGCTTACAGGCGATATCGTGGAGTTGCTCCTGGAGCACCCGGAAGCATTTTCGCCGAAAAGCATCGGTGAAAGCGAGGACAGCCGCGAGCTGGCCTTCAAATGGAGCTCCATCAAACTTCGCGAAACCACAGATACAGGAACCGGAATGCCGTACACCCTCGGTGAAAAGATTTCATTCGGCCTGGACGGGACAAGTTCAAAGTACACCACGTACGGCTGGAGCCACCAGGAAAACACGCACCGTTGGACAGACGGTTCACGTTCAGGAATACTTCTTAACATCATGGATCTTGAGGAAGGGAAGGATCTTCAACTCCGAATGAAGGCCGCAGCATACCTTGGGGGGGGGCTCTCTCATCAGAAAGTCGGTGTGATCGTCAACGACCGGCGGATTGCGACATGGCAGGTAAATCTTCAGAAATGGTATCAGGCTGTCATTCCGTATGAACTGTTACAAACCGGGAACCTGAAGATCGAATTTACAATTTCCGACCCCACGTCTCCGGCAGAAATAAGGGAATCAGCGGATTTTCGCAAACTGGGAGTCCTTGTCACTGAAATGGTGATCGATAATGAAAGGTCTTATTCTTTGGGAGAAAAGCTGAATTTCTCAGAGGAACAGTCCCCGGTATCGATGTTCTACCGCAACGGGTTATCCTCGCCGGAAAGCGACGGATGTTGGACAGAGGGCAAAAAGGGAAGTCTCTCCATACCTTTCGAAGAATCTCCGAAACATGATATGACAATGGAATTCGAAGTTCATAACATATACGGGAACAGGCAGCGCCTTATTCTGTCAGCAAGGGAGGAAATCCTTTTTGACAAGGTGATTGAATCGGGAACTCGCACAATCAAAGTCTTCATACCTGCGTCGACAATCGAAGGCGGCAGACTGGCCTTAAACCTGGAATACCCGGACGCGGTCTCACCAATGCAAGTCGGCACGGGCGACGATCCTCGAGAGCTTGCGTTCAAATGGAAGTCGATAAGATTGATTACCGCCGCTGGAGAGGAAGAAGTCCGTAAATCGCCCGCAGTTCCCGAATAGATTTCTTCAGGGGCATACGTTCAGTACCTGCTGAAAAAAAAGCGCATGTCCCTGTTTTGTATTTTCTTAACGGCCCTTTCCTCTTCCGGTTTCGGAGCTTTATGCTATCATTGTTTCCAGTTCAAGGGGCCCTAAAGCTCGAAAGGATGTTCGCCGTAGTGCAAATCGGTCGCTTTTCCCGAAGACTCCTTATAAAATTCTCGATCGACACAACTCTTGCTTTTTTTGCCGCATGGGCGTCTTTTGTTTTGCGTTTTGGGCTTCCCATTCCTTTCGTATTTGGCGAAATGCTTCTACCCTATCTCGTTATCAGCACAACAATCAAAGTAGCGCTGAACCTTTATTTCTCTCTTTTCCGCCAGTCCTGGCGCAACGTCGGCATCCGGGATTTGATGCAGCACCTGCAATGTGCGCTGATCTTCACCGCTACCGCTTCGGCGGCGTCGTTCTTCCTGGGAACTCCGTATTTTCCGCTTCCGCGAAGCATTCCCATTATCGATGGCATTCTGCTGCTGCTCTTCTGGGGAGGATCGAGAATGGGCCTCCGCCTCTTCCACGAAGGAAACCTGCTTCCTCTTCCGAAAAAAAGCGGCGCCTTCCCTGCCAAGCGAATCCTCATCGTGGGCGCCGGGGACGCCGGTTCCATGATTGCGCGCGAAATGCTCCGCCATCCGGACGCGGGCCTTGTTCCGGTCGGTTTTCTCGACGACGACCCTGCAAAACGCACGACCACCTTCGTGGGCTACCCTGTCCTCGGGCGGATTGCCGACCTCCCTCTCGTCGCACGCAGCCAGAAAGTGGATGAAATTCTCATTGCCATCCCGTCCGCCCAGGGCAGTACGGTGCGTTCGGTGATCGAACAGGCCCGGCGCGCCGCCGTTCCGGCACGCATCATTCCCGGAATCTGGGAAGTGCTTTCCGGCAAGGTGTCCATCTCCAGCATCCGTGAAGTCCAGGTGGAAGATCTGCTGAGCCGCGATCCCGTCCGCCTTGAACTCCAGCGCATCGCGGGCTATATCCAGGGAAAGACCATCCTCGTCACCGGCGCCGGAGGCTCGATCGGCAGTGAAATCGTCCGCCAGATTCTTCCTTTCGGCCCGAAGCACCTGGTGCTTCTCGGACGCGGAGAGAACAGCCTCTTTCAGATCGAACAGGAGCTGCTCACGGATCATGGAATCACCTCATTCTCAGCAGTCATCGCGGATGTCCGCAACAAGGAACGCCTTTCCCGCGTTTTCCGGCGCTTTGCACCCGACGTTCTCTTCCATGCGGCCGCCCATAAACACGTCCCCCTGATGGAAGAAAATCCGGAGGAAGCGGTGCTCAACAACGTTTTCGGCACCATGAACCTCGCGCAACTCGCGCTGGAGCACAATACGGAAGTGTTCGTCAACATCTCCACCGATAAAGCCGTCAATCCCACCTCCATCATGGGCGCTTCCAAGCGCGTCGCGGAGATGACGGTGCGCGCCGCCGCGGCCAAATCGCCTTCCGGAACAGCCTTTGTCTCGGTTCGCTTCGGCAATGTCCTAGGCAGCCGCGGAAGCGTCATCCCCACCTTCAAGGAGCAGATAAAACGAGGCGGCCCCGTCACCATCACGCACCCGGACATGACGCGCTATTTCATGACCATTTCGGAAGCGGCCCAGCTCGTCCTTCAGGCGGGCGGAATGAAGCACAACGGCGCCGTCTTCGTCCTCGACATGGGCGAACCGGTCAAGATCACGGACCTGGCGCGCGATCTTATCCGCCTCTCCGGCCTTGAACCTGAAAAGGACATCAAAATCACCTTCACCGGGATCCGCCCCGGCGAGAAGCTCTTCGAGGAACTTTTAACCGCCGAGGAGGGGACGGAAACGACGACGTTCAAAAAAATTCTCTTCGCACGGAACAACGACCTGCCGGCGGACTTTGACGCGCTCCTCGCAGAACTTCGGGACGCGGCGCACGCTGAAGACCGGCCGCGGATCCTCGATTCGTTGAAGAACATCATCCCCCATTGCACGGTCTGCGGGAGGAATTGACGATGATTCCCGGAAACGGACGGAAAAACGGGCACGGCACTTCGAGGACATGCTACGCGCTCCGCTTGAAGAGGCCCCTGGACTTTCTCCTCGCGCTTTTTTTCATCGCTCTGCTTTCTCCGGTTCTTCTGATCACAGCGCTCCTTGTGAGGCTCAGACTCGGAAGTCCCGTCCTCTTTCGCCAGCAGCGTCCCGGCCTGAACGAGGATCTCTTCACGATCTACAAGTTCAGGACGATGAACGATCAAAGAGACGAAAACGGCACGCTTCTGCCCGACAGCCGGCGACTCACGAACTTCGGCCGCTTCCTTCGCTCCGCATCTCTGGACGAGTTGCCGGAGCTGCTCAACATCCTGAAGGGAGATATGTCCTTCGTCGGACCGCGCCCCTTGTCGGTACGATACCTCCCTTTCTATACGCCGGAGGAGCGCAGACGGCATTCGGTGCGCCCCGGCCTTACTGGGCTCGCCCAGGTCAACGGCAGAAATTCCCTCTCGTGGGAGGATAAGTTCAGGTTCGACCTCGAGTACATCGATTCGATCTCCTTTCGCGGGGACATCCGCATTCTCCTGCGCACCGTCTCGAGCGTATTCGATCGCTCCGGCATCGGCCAGGCGGAAGAAGCGCCCGAAAGCCTGCACATCATCAGGCGGAAAAATTCGAAGAGTTCACCGGAGGAAGCGTCATGATCTACCAATACGAGGACATTCAGTTACGAGCCATCGAGGAATCCGACCTGGACCTGCTCCGGGAGATGATGAACGATCCTGAAATTGAGCTCATGACGGGAGGGTTCTCTTTTCCGGTCTCGCATCACCAGCAGAAAAAATGGTTCGAAAACCTCCCGGCCGGAGAGAGAGAGCTGCGCACCGTCATCGAGACCCGCGAGCACGGCGCCGTCGGCCTCGTCGCACTGACCGACATCGACTGGAAGAACAGGACGGCCCAGTTCCACTCGAAAATCGCGACGAGCAAAGACGTGCGGGGCAAAGGGTACGGCACCAAGGCAACCCGCGCACTGGTGAAGTACGCCTTCGAGCAGCTCAACCTGCATCTGGTCTACAGCCATATTCTCGAATACAACATCGCATCTCAAAGAGCTAAGGAGAAAAGCGGCTTCACAAAAGAGGCCGTCTTGCGCAACCGGGTCTACAAGAACGGCTCGTATCACAATATCGTCGTCTGGTCGATTCAGAAGGGTGAGCTGATTGAATAACAACGAGATCGGCAGCGAATTCTGGGAGATCGAGAAAGGAACGGAATGCGGATTTCCGGAAGGGGAACGTTCTTTCTCGTTCCTCCTCTCAGGAAGAACATCGCTCGATTTCATCATCCAGGATATCAGGAAAGAGAGACCGTTCGATTCGGTCTATCTCCCCTCATACTGCTGCAGAACGATGATCCGGCCGTTTCTCGACAACGGCGTTGCCGTGAAATTCTACCGGGTTTCGTTTTCGGAAGGGAGATTCACCTACGACATCGATCCGTCCGTTCCATGCGACGCCCTGCTCGTCATGCAGTATTTCGGATTCTGCACGAAGGATGTCGAAAACATCATCCTTCGCTTCAACGAAATGAGGAAAACCGTCGTCGAGGACGCGACGCACTCCTGGTTTTCCGGCACGCCGTACTCCCCCTCCTCCGACTACGTGCTGGCAAGCTTCAGAAAATGGACGGGGATTCCCGCTGGATCGGCGGCAATCAAGCGGAACGGAGAGTTTCATCTTCCTCCTCCTTCGAAGACCAATGAACGGTACATTGAGATGAGAATCCGGGCAGCGGCACTGAAAAAGCAATTTATCAGCGACCAGGAAGGCAGGAAAGAGCGGTTCCTCGATCTTTTCAACCAAGCGGAAGAGCTGCTGGAACACGACTACAGGAATTATTCCCTCCCCGAAGAGCTGGCGGAGCAAATAGCCGCGCTCGACTGCAGAATGATCGCGGGCGTGCGGCGGGCGAATGCGGCGGTACTGGTCGAGGGTCTGAAAGACTGCGCCTCTCTGGAGCTCCCCCTTCTTCAGAAGGAGGACGCTCCGCTCTTCGTTCCGGTGTTTCTCCGGGAGCAACACCGTCGTGAAGGCCTCCGAAAGCATCTCATAGAGAACCGGGTCTACTGCCCCGTGCACTGGCCGCTTTCGGACGTGCACCCTCGCTCCGAGGACTCTTTGTACGGAAGCGAACTCTCGCTGATATGCGACCAGCGATATTCCCGGCGGGAGATGGAGCGCGTCGCCGAGCTTGTTCGCGGGTTCCTAGAGGGATAAAAATGAACCATCTGCGGATTCTCACGTTGAAAGAGAGCGAAAAATGGCACTCCATCGTACGGAGTTTCGGACAGTACGATGTCTGCTATCTTCCCGACTATGCACGAGCCTTCTCCCGCCACGGGGAAGGGGAGCCCCTCTTGGTATACTTTGAAAACGGAAGCTGCAGGGCCGTCAACGTCGTCATGAAACGGGACATTGCAGAGGCTTTTCCCTTCGCCGGAAAACTGCCCCCGGAGACGTTCTATGATATCTCCACGCCTTACGGATACGGCGGTTTCTGGATCGAGGGGGAGTATTCCGGCGAGCTGGACGCGGAATATCGAATGTTCTGCGGGGAACAGGGCTTTATCAGCGAGTTCGTCCGTTTCCACCTGTTTACGGACGCCCGCCTCCGGTTCGACGGGTACACCGAAAGCAATTCGCGCAACGTGGTGCGAAGCCTGAAAGGCGGTCTCGAAGAGCTTTTCGGGAATTTCGAGCACAAGGTCAGGAAAAACATCAAGAGAGCCGTCGCCTCCGGCCTCGAAATAGAACGAGATCCTTCAGGAGAGCGCATCGAGGACTTCCTGAGGATTTACTATGCCACGATGCAACGCAACCAGGCGGGGAACGCTTTCTTTTTCCCGAAGGATTTTTTTGAAACGCTTCAGCGAATGAAAGGGAATTTCCAGTACTTTCACGTCCTTCACGACGGAAAAGTCGTCTCGACGGAACTGGTTCTCTACGGAACCGAAAACTGCTACTCGTTTCTCGGAGGCACTGAGAGCGAGTATTATCACCTCCGCCCCAACGAGTTTCTGAAATTTGAAATCATGAGGTGGGCGCTGGAGCAAGGACTGAAACGTTTTGTCCTGGGAGGCGGTTACGGCGCCGACGACGGGATCTTCCGCTACAAGAAGAGCTTTGCGCCGGGCGGAATCGTCGACTTTTACATCGGGAAGAAAATACTCGACGGAACGAGATACGATAGGCTTCTGGAAATGAGAGAGATTGAAGGACATTCGAAAATTTCCTCCGAAACATGCCAACTGAGCGGTTTTTTCCCCCGGTACAGAGCATGAGCCAAATCACTCGATAAAGAAGGTGTTGTTTTGACGAGTCACCGGATATATCTTTCCTCCCCGCACATGACGGGACGCGAGATGGGCTTCATACAGGAAGCTTTCGACTCCAACTGGATCGCTCCCCTCGGTCCTCACGTGGACGCTTTTGAAAAGGAGATCGCGGCCTATGTCGGCACGAAGGGCGCCTTGGCGCTCTCTTCCGGAACGGCGGCCATCCATCTCGGACTCAAGCTGTTGAACATCGGCCCGGAAGACGTTGTCTTCTGCTCCTCCCTCACCTTCTCGGCGAGCGTCAACCCCGTCCTCTACCAGGGAGCGACCCCCGCCTTCATCGATTCTAACCGCGAGACATGGAACATGTGTCCCGTCGCGCTGCGCCGCGCGTTCGAAGACGCGGCAGCCAAAAACAGGCTCCCCAAAGCCGTCATCGTGGTGGACCTCTACGGACAGAGCGCCGATTACTCCTCCATCCTGGAGATATGCGCATCGTACGGCGTCCCGGTGTTCGAGGACGCGGCCGAGGCGCTCGGAGCGACCTACCGGGACAAGAAGTGCGGCGCCCTGGGCTCGCTGGGTGTCCTCTCCTTCAACGGAAACAAGATCATCACCACCAGCGGCGGCGGCATGCTCCTCTCCGACGATTCTGAACTCCTCGCCAAGGCGCGATTCTGGGCCACGCAGGCGAGGGATCCGGCGCCTCACTACCAGCACAGCGAGATCGGCTACAACTACCGCATGAGCAATATCCTGGCCGCGATCGGCAGGGCTCAGCTCGAGGTGATCGAAGACCGCGTCGCGGCCCGCAGGCGTGTGTTCGAGAACTACCGGAACGCTTTCGAAGAAACACCCGGTCTCTCTTTCATGCCGGAGGCGCCTTTCGGCAGGGCGAACCGATGGCTTACCGTCATGATCATCGACCCCGAAACGGGAGTCGTTCCGGCCGACATCATGAAGGCCCTGCAGGAACAGAATATCGAGTCCCGCCCGGTCTGGAAACCGATGCATCTCCAGCCGGTCTTCTCGCAGTGCGCATACTTTTCCGCCGAAGATGGGAAGAGCGTATCCGACACCCTCTTCGATAATGGAATATGCCTCCCTTCGGGATCGAACATGACGGAAAAAGAACAGGAGCGCGTCATCGCCCTCGTACGGAAAACCTGCGGGAGCCTATGAACATCCTATTCGCCACCATTTCCTCTTTCGACCCGCTTGCGGGAGGAAACATCTACACGGATCTCATGGAGGAACTTCGGGACAGGGGACACCGGGTGTACGTGATGACGGCCTCCGAACGCCGTCTCGGCACAGAGACTGAACTTGTTGAGGAAATGGGAATCAATATCCTTCGCGTGCGGACATGGAACATAAAGAAGACGAAAAACCTCGTCGAAAAAGGAGTCGGCACGCTTCTTCTGCAGCGTCAGTTCAAGACGGCCTTCGATAGCGTGCTGGACAACGTCCGTTTCGACCTCGTCCTCTACTCAACGCCGCCAATCACCCTCGACGGCCTGGTACGGCACATCAAGAAGCGCGACGGTGCGAAAAGCTATCTTCTGCTGAAGGACATCTTTCCGCAGAACGCCGTCGATATCGGCATGATGAAGCGAAACGGATTCGCGCACCGCTACTTCTCGGCCCGTGAGAAACGGCTTTATGCGATGTCGGACTTCATCGGCTGCATGTCGCCCGCCAACAAGCGATACCTCGAACAGCATCATCCGACTCTGCGAGGAGAAAAGATCGAAGTCTGTCCGAACAGCATACGGCCCCGGGAATTAGACGACGATCCGGAAGCCGCGTGTTCCATACGGACTCGATACGGCATTCCTTCCGGCGCCGTCGTCTTCAGCTACGGAGGGAACATCGGCAAACCACAGGGTATCTTCTTTTTGGAGTCAGTACTCCGGGAGCACGCCGGACGCCCCGGTCTCCACTTCCTCATCGTGGGTTCCGGTACCGAATACGAGAGGCTGCGCATCTTCTGCAACGCGCTGAACGCCAAGAACGTCACTCTCTATCCCTTTCTCCCGAAAAAAGACTATAATGATCTGCTGAAGGCCTGCGACGCGGGGCTGATCTTTCTCGATCCCCGGTTTACCATACCCAACTTCCCGTCCCGTCTCCTGGACTATCTGGACCTCGGGAAACCGGTTCTTGCAGCTACGGACAGAAGCACCGACATCGGAAACGTCGTCGTCGAAGGAGGATTCGGCTTCTGGTGCGAAAGCGGAGACAACACCTCTTTCAACCGGTATCTTGAGACTCTGGTACAAAATCAGGATCTTCGCCGGCAGATGGGAGCCAGGGCACGGCAGTATCTGCTCGACCATTACACGGCGTCCGGCTCGGCCGACATTATCCTGCGGCACTTCGCATGAGGGAGGATTTTATGTTCAACGGCAAGACAGTGCTCATCCCGGGCGGTACCGGCTCCTTCGGCCACGCCGTTCTGGAGAGACTTTTAACGACAGATGTCAAAGAGGTGCGGATCTTTTCCCGCGACGAAAAGAAGCAGGACGACATGAGGAAAGCGCTCCGAAACGACAGGGTTTCCTTCTTTCTGGGAGATGTCCGCGACCAGGAGAGCGTCTCAGTGGCCATGCCGGGCGTGGACTACGTCTTCCACGCCGCGGCGTTGAAGCAGGTCCCCTCATGCGAATTCTTTCCGCTAGAGGCCGTCAAGACCAATATCCTCGGAACGGAAAACGTCTTGAACGCCGCCATACGGCACGGCATCGAAAAGATCGTCTGCCTCTCCACGGACAAGGCGGTCTACCCGATCAACGCCATGGGACTCTCCAAGGCTCTGATGGAGAAAGTCTTCATCGCAAAGTCGAAAACCGCCCCCAACGGAGCGGTCATCTGCGGTACCCGTTACGGCAACGTCATGGCCTCGCGGGGCTCCGTCATTCCTCTTTTTCTTCAGCAGATCGAGGATGGCCTTCCGCTGACCGTGACAGACCCCGAGATGACCCGTTTCATGATGACCCTCGAGGATGCCGTCGACCTCGTCCTCCACGCATTCATCCACGCGGAATCAGGAGACATCTACGTCCAGAAATCTCCGGCATGCACCATCGAACTTCTGGCGGGAACGCTTAAAAAAATGCTCGGAGCGGAAAATCCGGTTCACGTCATCGGAACCCGCCACGGCGAGAAGCTCTGCGAAACCCTGCTCACCCGGGAGGAGATGGCCCATGCCGAGGAGCGCGGGAACTATTACCGCATTCCCGCCGACAAACGAGGCCTGAACTACGAAAAGTACTTCGAAGAAGGCAACGAAACCGTATCCCGTGGATGGGAGTACACGTCCCACAACACGCATCGCCTGTCGATGGACGAACTCGAAGCCCTGCTACTGCGCCTCGATATCGTCCGGGCGGCGATCGCCCGAAAGGAGAGATCCCGCGGATGAAGATCCTCGTCACCGGCGCCCTGGGATTCATGGGGCGCAACATCTGTGCCGTGCTGCGAAACGATCCGGAGTTCCAGCTCCTCGAATACGACGTGGAACACACCCCCGACGACCTTCGCCGCATGCTCCTCGAAGCCGGTTTCATTCTGCACCTCGCGGGGGTGAACCGCCCCCGGGACGAACGTGATTTCGATCTCGGCAACCGGAAACTCACCGAGGATATGCTGAACATCCTCGAAGAGTCTGGAAAAAATCCCGGTTTTCTTCTCTCGTCCTCCATACACGCTGCCGGAGACACTCCCTACGGCATCAGCAAACGCCGTGCCGAGGAAGCCGTCAGGGTCTGGGGAGAGCGCACCGGCGCTTTGGCTACCATCTATCGCCTTCCCAACACCTTCGGCAAGTGGTGCCGCCCAAACTACAACTCCGTGGTCGCAACATGGTGTCATGCTGTCGCGAACGATCTTCCCGTCCGACTCGACGACCCTGAGAAAATTCTGCCGCTGGTCTACATCGACGACGTCGTCGCAGAGTTCCTCCGCTGCATACGCGGCGCGCCCTCTGTTGGCCCAGACGGTTTCGCGACCGTCTCCGAGCAGCACCCCGTCCGTCTCGGCGATCTGCTCGGCCTTCTGCGCTCATTCCGCAGCAGCAGGGAGGACCTCCATATTCCGGACTTCAGCGACCGTTTCACGCAGGCTCTTTACGCGACCTACCTCTCCTACCTGCCGGAGGGGGCCTTCGCCTACGACTTGAAGATGCGTTCCGACAATCGCGGATGGCTTGCGGAATTCCTGAAGTCGCCTGCCATCGGACAGATCTTCGTCTCCGTCACGAAGCCCGGAATCACTCGCGGCAACCACTGGCACCATACCAAGACCGAGAAATTCCTCGTCGTCAGCGGCGAAGCCGTCGTCCGGTTTCGGCAGATCGACAGCGGTGAAACGACGGAGTACCGCGTGACCGGCGACTGTCCGCAGCCGATCGACATCCCTCCCGGCTACACGCATCATCTTGTCAACACCGGCGAGAACGACCTTGTCACCCTCTTCTGGGCCAGCGAAATTCTGAATCCCGAAAAACCCGATACACTTTTCCAGGAGGTGTAACCGTGACCAGCCACCTCAAAGTCATGACGATACTGGGAACGCGCCCCGAAATCATCCGCCTGAGCGAGGTCATCAAAAAAATGGACCTCTACTTCGCGCATGTCCTCGTCCACACCGGCCAGAACTGGGACTACACGCTGAACAAGGTCTTCTTCGAAGATCTGGGGCTTAGGGAGCCCGATTACTACCTCGAATCGGTCGGCAAGGACCTGGGGCAGACCATCGGCAACATCATCTCGAAATCCTACGAAATCATGCAGAGCGAACAGCCGGACGCCCTGCTCGTTCTCGGCGACACCAACTCGGCGCTCTCCGCCATCTCCGCAAAACGCCTCAAGATTCCCATCTTCCACATGGAGGCCGGAAACCGCTGCTTCGACCAGAATCTTCCCGAAGAGACGAACCGGCGCATTGTCGACGTCATCTCCGACATCAATCTGCCGTACACCGAGCACGCACGCCGCTACCTCCTCTCGGAGGGCTTCCGCAAGGAGCACATCTACGTTACAGGCTCTCCCATGACCGAGGTGCTGACACGCCACAAAGAGCGCATTCACGCCTCCCCCATCCTGGAGAAACTCGGGCTCGAAGCAGGGGGTTACTTTCTTCTCTCAGCACACCGGGAGGAGAACATCGACGACGAGGAGCACTTCTTCTCGCTGATGAACGCGATCAACGCACTGGCGGCGACCTACGGCATGCCGGTGATCTACTCCACACATCCGCGCAGCCGGGGGTTCATCGAAAAGCGGGGTTTCATCTTTCATCCGCTTGTCCGCAATCTCAAACCGTTCGGCTTCTTCGACTACAACAAGCTCCAGCTCAACGCCTACTGCGTCCTATCTGACAGCGGCAGCGTGCCTGAAGAATCCTCCATTCTCGGCTTCCCCGCGGTCTCGATCCGCACCTCCACGGAACGGCCGGAGGCCCTCGAAAAAGGAGCGTTCATCCTCGGCGGCATCAAAAGAGACGACATCCTCCAGGCCGTCGAGCTTTCACGCGGCATGTGGGAGAACCGGGAGATCCTCTCCTCCGTGAGCGACTACAGCGAGACGAACGTGTCGGTGAAGGTCGTCAGGATTATTCAGAGCTACACGAAGATCGTGAACAAGGTCGTATGGGGAAAGTGACGGCGCCGGAAACTCCCGGTCCTCAGCCGTTTGAAAGGGTTTTCTGCACGAAATGAGAATACTGCATCTTATGTTGTCGAATTTTTACATCGACAATTTCAACTATCAGGAGAACGCCCTGCCGAGGCAGAACATGCTGGACGGTCATGAAGTGCGGATCATCGCCTCCACCGAGATACTGAAGACTCCCGACGCGCTCGGCTACGTCGCCCCTTCGAGCTATAAAAACGCCGACGGAATCGACGTTTTTCGTATTCCCTACCGGAAAATACTGCCCCATCGCGCCATGAAAAAAATACGGGCATACCCGGGCGTCTATGCGATGATCGAGGAATTCAATCCCGACATCATCTTCTTCCACGGCGCATCGGCATACGAGATTCTCACCGTCGCACGGTACAAGAAACGGCATCCTTCCGTCCGGCTTCTCGTCGACAACCACGTGGACCGGTACAACTCCGCGCTCACGTTCGTCTCGAGAGAACTCCTCCACCGGCGGTTCTACGGCCCGATCCTGCGGAGAGCGCTCCCGCATATCGATAAAATTCTCTGCATCAGCCTGGACGTCATGGAGTTTGTCCATACCATGTACAAGATTCCGCTTGCCGCCCTGGAATTCTATCCTCTGGGAGGCGCCGTCATCACTCCGGAAGAGAGAAAAGAGAGGGGCCATAAGCTCCGCAGTGAACTTGGAATGGAAAACGACGCAATCATCATGCTGCATACCGGAAGGATGTCCGCAAAGAAGCGCACAACCGAACTGCTCGACGCGTTCTCTCTCGTTCCGAACCCCCGCTTCCGCCTCATCCTGATCGGCTCGCTCCGGGACGACATCAAGGAAGACGCGGAACGCCTCATCGCGGCCGACCGGAGGATCCTTTACCTCGGGTGGAAAAAAAGCTGCGAACTATCGGACTTCCTCTGCGCCTCCGACCTGTACCTGCAGCCGGGAACGCAGTCAGCGACCATGCAGAGCGCGCTGTGCGCGGGAAGCCCGCTCCTCCTCTATCCGTACAAGAGCCACGAGCCGTATCTCAAGGGAAACGGATTTTTCGTCGAGACCCGCAGCGACATCATCGACGCCTTTCAGACAGTCGGAAGAGATCCGGAAATCCTGCACCGGATGGCCGAAGCTTCGCATACCGTCGCGAAAGAGCTGCTCGACTACAAGATGCTGGCGGAGAGGATGTACCGTTGACAATCCCCGTAACCAATGATGAAGCAGGAGATTCCGCCTCGGCAAGAGCGAACTGTCAGAATCATTGGAAGCGTGCTGTTTTTTTCTGCCGTTGCGTGTACGCAGAGGCTTGAAGTGCATCTAAAAAAATCGCGATCTCCTTCACAAGATCTGAAGCGATCTTATTATTAAAATGATAAGGGTCAGTAAAATTTTCCTTATTTCGAGTCATATCGTTTACAACATCGTAATCGATCAAAAAGCCCATTTCATCGAGAGTGCGCTTATATTCCGCATAATCCTCGACAAGCCCGAACTCGCTAATCTTTTTCTGAAGATCGTAATGAGTAGGAGGAGATACAAAAAGAAGGTGTATTCCATTATTTATACAGAACTCCGCCACTTCCTTAAGTTTTTTTGTAAGCTTGGCAGGAGTTTTCCAAGCCCCGTAAAATCGTCCCGTGACTTCTTTGCTCAATTGATGCTGCCAAAAAGCGTCTTTATCTAGAGACGGAGTTTGTGTGACCAGTTTCTCGCCCTTCATTAAATTATAGAAAACAAAGAAGCTGGCTTTTGTAACAGCAAAATCAAAAGAGTAAGCCAGATAACTCTTGAGCAAACGCAAAGCATTCGGAACGAGATTCATTGCATTTTCATCGCTGAAAAGATTAAATGGCAGAACAAATATAACATGGTTTAACTTTATTTTTGTTGCAGCATACCAAAAGGTATCCACGGCTTCATAGAGAGTACCGCCTCCATACGCAAGATTGGAAACAGCATATCCGTGGTCCCGGAAAAGAGATTCATGGAGAGAATCCCCCCTGCTGTCTCCTAAAATCACTATTTCCTGAGGGGATTTAGTAAATTTGGACAATTTGTAAAGACGCCGGTCCATCACGGAGACCACCTCGTCCTTAGCAGAATTGAAATTTAAAAAACTGTGAACTCCGTATGGATCTATGAAAAAGTTAAACAATGCAATGCTGAGAAAGCAAACGCACAAAATTACAAGCTGAGAAGTGAAAATTTTTTTCCATCGCATGAAAAGCAAGCTCCTTCAAAAAATTAAAATTGAAAGTATAAGAACTCGGATTCTCTTCCTATAAAGAAGACCGCGACGACAAGAAGGAACGCCAACACACGGAAAACAGTATTCGATTTGGAATGTCGAACAAAATCATAGGAATTCGGAAAGAAAAAAGAGAGAACAGCGGCTATGAACAGAACAAAAAGAATGGTCAAATGTTCTCTACGAGGTCCTGAAAAAGCCCAATCCGGCATAAATACCACTTCGATACCCATTTTTTGCGCTAATTCCTGCAGAAAAGAAACCGGAATCCAATGCGGCGGTAAGAAACTCCCGTTGTTCCCAAGAATCCCTTCAAATATTTCCATCGCCCGGGAAAGAGAGGGGGCCCTGAAAGGAATCCATGCCAGAACAACAGCCGAAAAAGTGATTGACCTTCCCCAAAAAGAGGGGATACGAATCCGGGGAAAAAGAGAGCGGAACCCGTGATGAATACATAGATAGAGTCCGTGAAGAGCGCCCCATGCGACGAAATTCCAGGAAGCGCCGTGCCAAAGACCACCGAGCAACATTGTTATCATAAGATTCACATAGCGCCTTACTTTCCCGTTATGGCTCCCCCCCAAAGGGATATAGAGATAGTCTTTTAGAAAAGTTGAAAGAGAAATGTGCCATCGCTTCCAAAAATCACTGATGGAGAAGGCTTTGTAAGGCGAATTGAAATTAAGGGGAAGCTCGATGTTGAAGAGTCGTCCCAACCCCAACGCCATATCCGAATAACCGGAGAAATCGAAATAAATTTGAAAAGCATAACAGAGGGTGCCGCCCCAAGCCTCGAAAAGAGTGACAGAATGAGAACCGTCAAAAACAGGAGTGACCCAAAGGGCCAATGTATCGGCGATAAAAAGTTTTTTTAGTAATCCCAAAGAGAGAAGGGAAATCCCCATCACCATATTTTTATAACTGAATCCGAACGTTCTCAACCTGACGAGCTGGGGCATAATCTGCTCATACCGGACGATAGGACCGGCGATAAGCTGAGGGAAAAAGGATACGAAAAGAGCGTATTGTGTAAATGTATAATTCTTATACATTGAATTCTTGAAACAATCGATAAGGTAAGCTATCTGCTGAAAAGTAAAAAAGGAAATTCCTAAAGGCAGAAAAATTTCTTTGTTCGTCCAATGCCAGCCCCCTATCAAGGCGATATTCGAAAGCAGAAAGTTTGTATATTTGAAATAAGCAATCAAAAGCAGGTTGACAGCCATCCCTATGTAAAGGCAAGAGCGCCTTTTTAGGGCATCTTCTACAAAGCTTTCACCGATGAGCCGCCCCCAGGAGTAATTAAAAATGATGGAGAAAAGAATCAAGAAAACAAAGGGAGGATTCCAATAAGAATAAAAAAATAATGAAGCAAGCATAAGGAGAGTAACTGCGGCATCAATGCCGCGAAATATGCTGGCGATACGGAACAGGATCCATGTAGACGGCAAAAAGAGCAGAAGAAAAACATAGGAATTAAATAACAAAACCGCACTTCCCTTCTCCTAAAACTCCCGCTTTGTAGAAATAACACCTCTAAAGCAAAGCATACGCTTTAAAAACCTGACTATTTCACTCGTCCTATGCCCCTCCAGGGAATCGGATCATATTCTACTTCCTCGGTGGGAGGAGTTGATACGCTCTGACTGAATCAAGCCTTCTTCAGCCAGAGCGCAAGGTTCACAAGCCTCCAAAGAGGCATTATTCCCGTCCGGGGCTGATTTCGAACCAACGTATCCCATTCACCGAGCAGCTTCCGGACATCGCAGAAAGCTCCGAGATGCTCGTTCATCAAGGTTTTCAAGGACATGTTTTCCTTTAGAAGCCAATCTCCCGGTGCAGCGAATCCTATCTTATCACGGCGCCGGTACACCGCGTCGGGGAGAAACGATTTCATCGATTCTCTGAGCAGCCATTTACTGGCTCCTTTATGGATCTTATAGACAGACGGGATGGAGAAGACGGCCTCTATCATCTCCCTGTCGTCGGCGAACGGAGTACGCGACTCGATCTGGAATCTCATGGAGTTCCGGTCTTCGTATCGTAAAAGAGAAGGAAGCGTTCTTGATGTCATGAGCGAAAAAAGCATCGTGTTCAAGGACTTTTCCTGCGACAAAGCCTCGGCTGCCGCGTCCAGACTCCGGTCATAGTGCTCCTTCACAAATGCGGGAGACAAGTACTGCATCAAAACATTATGCCGGTTGAAAGCATATTTTTGAAGCGGGCGGGGAAAATTCCGTATTAACCGGTCCTTGAAAAAAGCCGTGAACGTCTTCATTTTCGACATCGGAGCATTGCCGAATGCCCTCCACTCTCTCATCAAATCCTTCCAGGCTGCGCATCCGAGCATTTCCCTGAAAAACGCGACGTAGTAGGGAATATAACCCGTGAACAACTCGTCTCCTCCCTGGCCGTCCAAAAGCACGGTAACGCCCTTTTCTTTGGCCAGTTTCATCACGCGATACTGGGCGTATATGCTCGTGCCGCTGAAGGGGAAGTCCTGAATATACACCAGATCCTCCAGGTCACGAAGCAACTCTTCATGCGCCGGTCGCACGACATGCCACTCCGACGCCGTATGTTCAGCTACAAGGCCGGCCCATCTGCTTTCATCAATTAAGGGATCATCGTGAACGACCGTAAACGCTCTCGGCCTCTCTCCGACTTCCATAATTCGCTCATTTCTCAGGATCGCGTCGATCGTTCCGAGAATCGATGAACTGTCGATCCCGCCGGAGAGACACGTCCCCACCGGTACATCCGAAGAAAGGCGCCGTCTCACTGCCGCAAAGATCAGCTCTCGAACCCTTTCGACATGTTCCGTTCCTTTTTTCTCGCAAAAAGGCTCCCAGTCTGCGTTTTTTTGACAAGGCAGTTCATAGTAGCGAAATATCCGCAATTTCTTTTCCGCAAGATCGAAACGAAAGGAATGCGATGGAGGCAGTTCGGCAACCTCCTCAAGGAAAGTCCTGCCATCTTCCCACCATACGGTTCGGAAGGCAAGATAATCAAAGACCGCCTCCGGGCGCACACTTCGTTGAAATCCGCGAAGAGCGGAAAAAGCCTTCGCCTCCGATGCGAACGCGAATGTTTGGCCGTTTTCCACGTAATACAGCGGCTTCACACCGAAACGGTCGCGGGAACCGAAAAGAACATTCCTCCTCCTGTCGTACAGCACGAAGGACCACATCCCGTCGAACCGGTCCAGGCACTCCTCACCCCACTCGCGGTACGCCGCCAGAAGCACCTCCGTATCGGTACGGGTCCGGAAACAGTGACCCAACCCCGAAAGTTCCGAACGAAGATCCTGATGGTTGTACAACTCACCGTTGTAGGTCACCCACAGGTTCCCCTCGTCGTAACTCATCGGCTGGTGTCCCGCAGGAGAAAGATCGATTATCGAGAGACGGCGGTGCGCAAAATACAGGTCTGCGCCCCCCTTGAACTCTACAACCGGAGGCAGGGAAACCCGGGAGTCCCGCCCTCCAAGCGGCATCGCCGCCCCTTCCGCCGTTTTGACCGCCAGGTAGCCTTCGTCGTCCGGGCCCCGGTGCCGCAGAATCTCCGCCATCCCGAATATCGCGTCCCTACACCCTCCGCCGCCCGCTCCATCGAAAATTCCGCATATACCGCACATCCTACACACCTCTATCTTCTATTAAAACTCATCAACACTTTCTGCCCCGGCATCGTGATCTATACGACAGGGGCACTGGATTTGCTGCAATTCAAAAGAACCTCGAGAACCTCCGCAAACCTTTCACTTTCATTCTCGAAACAAAGCTCCTTGGAAGCCCTGTCGCTTCGCTGTTTTGCGGCATCAATATCGGACACGGACAATGCGTTCAGTTTTTTTGCCATCGCTTCAAGAGAAAAAGACTCCGCCACCACACCGCATTGGTATTGTTCGACCAACTGCGCCATATCGGGGCACGGTCCTATTGCAAGCATCAATCGTGCCTGAATGTATTCGAAAAGCTTGTTCGGAAGGCAATGCGCAACATTGAAACCTGAGGGTTCATAATAAAAAAAACCTATGTCATAACGAGCAATTGTAGGAATGATCGTTTCGAAGGGAACTGCGGGAGGAAAGGCAATACGGGACATCCCGGACGCCTTATATCTCAGTTCCTTTTGATAGCCAGGATTGCCTACAAGTATCAGATCAAGATAAAAACGCTCATCGAGCATTTTGAAGATCTCTATCAAATTCTCAAGTTTCCGGTCTCTAAGAGCCGCTCCATGATAGACCATGCGAATTCGCTTCGGATCTGTAGGACGCACCGAGAGCTCTGAATAGAGAGGAGTACTTCTATAGACCCGGGCATCGACTCCGAACTCCCTTAAATACTCTTTTCTCAATCCTTCGGAAACAGTAAGGACGGCATCGCAAAGCGGAAGGTATTTTCGACATACATCGACCCGCCTCTTTTTCTCCAAAATCTCGAACCATAATTTGCCCTCAAACTCCTTCGGATAATACTCTCTGGCATCGAAAAGGACTTTGGCCTCCCCTTTGACTTTCATCGCCAACGGTAAAAGCTGTAAATTCTCGACGATCAGGAGATCGAATCGTTTTCCCTGAAGCATGCGGTCAGCATCGGAAAAGCCGAAACGAAGCGACTCCCAAAACGCTTTGCCCTTCTGAGAAGGCATCAAAGCGGTTGCAGCACCACTGAACTTTCGCAGCAGTTTTCCCGTCAATAAAGAGGACGGAGTGTTCAATGGAAAGTATTCGAACACTTCTATTGCCTTCTTCAACGAATACCCCATGGCGGAAACCTCGAAACCGTGCGAACGACAGAACTCGATAGCTCGTCGGGGACGGGGGTTTCCGCTTGGGTCCGCAAGGCACATCACAAGGATTTTTCGACGCCCGTTCAATATATGCACATCCTCAGCGAGTCATATCAACTCAAGAAAAAATTCAATCGAGTAATTTCAGAGGAGGGGAATTGCGCTTGCAGATTATCTTTCCCCGCAACTTTTAGCTTACGCATCCAGGATACGCTTGTATATATCGACTTCCAATGGGTCTACAAAACAATGATTGTGCCACAACAGGGTAAAGCACCCCTTGTACTTTCGGCAAGCATCCTTGAGCCCTTTTATGTAATTGAATCCCTCTTCTCTCGGCATGTTCATCAGTGTCTCGTGAAAGACGGAGCACTCCATTACAATCAACGGATATTCATGAAGGTTTAAGGTCGTGCACTGCTCCGTATCGAACACAGGGAACGGATGGCACGTTCCGCAACGGAATCCCGCACAATCGATGTACGAGAGCGAAGTATCGTACTGCAAACCGGCGCTCTCGTAATTTCTCCACGTAACGGGAGCATTCCAGCGCAGGTAGTGCTGGCGTCCTCCCCACGCATCCTGCTCGATTCCATGAATCGCAGCGATCTTCCCGAGACGTTCGACCTCGGAGCACGTCTTTTGCGGGTTTCGGTATGTACAGTAACTCCCGTGATACCCGATTTCATGCCCCCGCTCGGCAATTCGTTTCATAAGCTCGATGATTCGGGGGTGTGCAATATCATACTCACCATCGAACCGAGACTTTCCGCAGGCGAAAAAGTAAAACGCGCTTCGGATATCATGCGACTCGCTGATATCCATGATGGTATCGAACGTATAAAACGGATCGTACTCATTTCCTTTTTGTCTGACTTCGAACCATTTCACAGCTCGCCTGAACGCAAGCTCGGGATTCCGTCTTTTCAGAATATCTCCGCCGAATATACGGGCAGTCCTCCACGGTGAACGAAAGAGGTATTCAAATGGCCTGTCGACATCATGCGAAACCATCGTCCGGAACACGCTTTTCTTGCGTTCCAGCCGGGGCCAGAGATGATTCAGGCAGCTCCAGAGAATTTCAATCAGTTCATCCACAACAGGACGATGAAGATAGCCGTGCCGAAAGGAATGCGAAGCTGCGGCCGGAAAACAGTCGTACATGTCCCTCACCGGGCTGAGGTACTCTTCGATCCTGGCGAGAATGTAGAAAACCGTTCCCGCCAGGTCGAAAGACAACTCGGCGCGGTCCTGCAGGATTGTGATCAGGGGCTCGCAAGGGGGTTCATCTAGGTTTGTCAGAACGGGGATCGCCGATTCTCCAAGAATCTCCTGAAAAAAATCATCTGCAGGAATCATGAGCAAACCTATATCGGTGCGTTTAAGGAAACCGTGCACATCAAGTCCGCTCAGAAACGGCGGCATTCGGAGAAATGAGGAAGATTCCGCGCACCGGAGAACCAACGAGCCATCGGGCTCGACGGCGAACGAGAGATCGCCGCATCCAAAACGCTCCATAAGAACCGAAAAGGTATATTCGAGGGCTGAATTCCGGCAATACGGCACGAACTCACCTTCTCCTCAAGAAGAATTTCGCTCCGGAACGGAGCGACCGAAGCAGGGTCATTCCCGGAGTCGATTTTGATAGCGCGAAGTAAGGAGTTTGAACCGCTCCAAACGCCCTGAAAAAACGTTCTATCGACTCGACCATGGAGCCTTCAAAATCGAAACGGTGTGTCACCGTGGAGGCAAACTTAATTGCCTCCCACCAGAGCAGGCTGTTTGCGCCGCTGTTGCGCAGATCGGGATCCCCTCCGTTCAGTAACCCGTATGCAGACCGTTCGTCCCAGACGATGAAAAGGACTGCATGCACTCTTCCCCTTTCATCCTGAGCGAAAAAAATTCTCCGGTGATTGTCTCCGCAGGCTTCGTCGATCCGTCGAACCAAGTCGCGGGGGAAAGGAAGCCGAAGTCCCTGACGAAGAAAAGTTTTCTCCAGGACATCGAAAAAAACATCCAATCCGATATCGGATCTTACCGAGAGTTTTTTTTCTGCCTTTCCGATATCTGTACGGATATTGCCCAGCATACCGCTCCAGAGCTTTTGCATATCGTTGAGATCCTGAAGAACATACGTATAGAGCGTACTCTGCTTATATCCTTTCCAGTAGAAAGGAAGCCAGTTCACCATATCATAATGACAGAGATAGTTGAAAGAGCTGAAAGAAGGGAGGGAATCGATAAGAGCGCCAAACACATCTTTCTGCCAGGCCAGGCTTTTCGTATAACCAGTTTCTTTCTTTTCAATCCAAGGCCCCAAAAAGGGTGTTAACGGGGGCATCGACAACATCGTCATCCCAAAGCGATTGCGAAGAACATACGGCATTCTCCCGACAATGCGCCCCTCTTTTTCTACTGTTGCTTCTCCCCAGCATCCCGGAGCAACGGCGTCAAGCCACCAAGGTTGCTCAAAGAGGGAATTCGTCTCTTGTATCGTTTTTTCGAGCATGGACAGCACCTTTCATATCCCTGAAAGAAGAGAGTTCCAGGTCATTCAACTCCGGTCTGTGGATTTATCTTCAGCCAGACGCCGAGATTGAGCAGTCTCCAGAAGTGACCCGCAGCGCTCCCTGAAGTACCTATCAAAGAATCCCAGTCCCGGCAGACCTCGTCGACGTTGACGAATTCTCCAAGCGTTCCCGCGGCAATATCCCTGAAATAACCGCTCTTTGACTGAAGCCACAAACTGCCTGGTGTCGCAAAGCCGATCTTGTCGCGGCGCCGATAGACTCTCTCCGGCAGAAGATCGCGCACCGACTCCCTGAGCAGCCATTTGCTGAAACCGTCATGAATCTTGCACGAACCTGGAATCGCGAAGACCTGCTCAATCAACGAACGATCATCGGCAAACGGTGTCCTGGACTCGATCTGAAATCTCATCGAGTTCCTGTCCTCGTAACGCAAGAGAGCCTGCAGCGAGCTGGAGGACATCAGCGAGAAGAGCATGCCGTTCACGGAATCGTTGCTTGCGACCCTTCCGACAAGCCTGTCAAGACAAGAGGAAAGATGCTTCCGGAGAAGATCGGGATCGATATAACGCATCAACGGCATCCGACGGGTGTACCCATATTTTTTCAATCTATGGGGAAGAAACGAAACAAGTTTCGCCATGACAACTTTTTTCAGAAGATCCCGTTGCGGCATCGGGGCGTTGCCAAACGCTCTCCACTCCCGTGAGAGATCGCTCCACGCCCCATGGCCCAGCATATCCCGGAAAAAAGCGACGTAATAAGGCGTGTAGCCGGTGAAAAGCTCGTCACCCCCCTGACCGTCCAGCAGCACCGTCACTCCCTGCTCTTTCGCAAGACGCATAACCCGGTACTGCGCGTAAATACTCGTCGAATAAAAAGGGAAATCCTGTACATACACCAGGTCCTCTAAATCTTCGACCAGCTCTTCACTTGAAGGATACACCGAGTACCATTCCGCTCCGCTCCGCTCTGCAACCATCCGCGCCCACTCTCCCTCATCGATGGACGCATCATCACATCGGGCTGTGAACGCCTTCGGACTCTCTCCGACCTCTGCGATACTCTCCTTCTGCAGAATAGCAGCGATCACTCCCAGGAGCGACGAGCTGTCCACTCCTCCGGAAAGACACGTTCCCACAGGGACATCCGACGAAAGGCGCCTCCGAACTGAACTAAAAAGAAGCTCGCGAACACGCTCCACGTAGGAAGAGGCTTTCCCGGAGCAAAAAGGCTCCCACTCTTCCGCTCCGCTGAAGGGCAGTTGGTAGTACCGGTAGATTTCAAGACGACGTGTATCGAGGTCGAACCGGAAAGCATGCGAGGAGGGAAGCTCCATCACATCTTCCAGGAATGTCCTTCCATCGTCCCATCGATCGATGCCGAAGGCGAGATAGTCGAGCACCGCCTCCGGGCGCACGCTTCGTTGAAATCCGCGAAGAGCGGAAAAAGCCTTCGCCTCCGATGCGAACGCGAATGTTTGGCCGTTTTCCACGTAATACAGCGGCTTCACACCGAAACGGTCGCGGGAACCGAAAAGAACATTCCTCCTCCTGTCGTACAGCACGAAGGACCACATCCCGTCGAACCGGTCCAGGCACTCCTCACCCCACTCGCGGTACGCCGCCAGAAGCACCTCCGTATCGGTACGGGTCCGGAAACAGTGACCCAACCCCGAAAGTTCCGAACGAAGATCCTGATGGTTGTACAACTCACCGTTGTAGGTCACCCACAGGTTCCCCTCGTCGTAACTCATCGGCTGGTGTCCCGCAGGAGAAAGATCGATTATCGAGAGACGGCGGTGCGCAAAATACAGGTCTGCGCCCCCCTTGAACTCTACAACCGGAGGCAGGGAAACCCGGGAGTCCCGCCCTCCAAGCGGCATCGCCGCCCCTTCCGCCGTTTTGACCGCCAGGTAGCCTTCGTCGTCCGGGCCCCGGTGCCGCAGAATCTCCGCCATCCCGAATATCGCGTCCCTGCACCCTCCGCTGCCGGCTCCATCGAAAATTCCGCATATACCGCACATCCTACACACCTCTATCCAGCATCGGATTGGAAGTCCATTATCGTATCATCTCGTAGCGTTCTTTCACCTGCAGTGCAATCCTCTCAGGGTCATGCCATTTATTGACAAACTGATATCCATTCTCTCCCTTTTCTCTCAACGCATTGCGGTCTGAGACAAAACGACCAAGAACGTCATCCATGGAATCCGGGGAAATACGGATAAATGCATCGTCGATCTCTTTCCGCATCGCCGATGGAATAAAATGCAGGTCCTCCTCCCTGATATAGACTGCAACCGGTTTGCCCATTCGCATCACTTCAACGGCTACCCCGCTGTACCATCCGCCGAATATTTCATCCACCACCAGGTCAGCTTCGCGATAGTTCGCCAACGCCTCCTGATAGGACATTCCTTCGACCAGGACGACTTCCACTTCTCCGGGAAACATCCCTTCGACCTTTCGCAAACTCCGCAGAATCAGGTCTGTTCCCTTGCACTCCCTATCCGTTGTAGAATGTACGATTCGGAGTTTTTTTCGCGCGAAAAGGGGAGGTTTTTCCATCTCGTCATACCAGTTCGCCACGGTATAAGGCAGAAAAGAGGCTTTTCCTTCGGGAAGAAACCAAAGAAGGTCAGGGTTCAAAGCAAACATATAATCGACATGCCGGGCGAATTTCGCGATGTTCTTTCGACGGATCGAGTCCTGCTCTCCGGAATTACACATTCCCCCGTAGCATAGAGGATTATGGCACGAGGCGATGGGAGCGCGCGCCATGGTAGGATACTTTTGCCGCGCATCGCACCCGTTGTAGGTTACGAACAAACGGGCCTTTGAAGGATAAAACGGGAGATCCATCGAGTACATGCCGTACCGTGGAATATTCAGAAGCGAAGAACCGAAGTTAAAATGAAAAACATCGTACCGATTCCGTATTCTAAAAAAAGTGCGAAGGAGTCTGGCTAAAAGCTTCGGCCTTTGAAAAGACTCCGTCTCTTCCGGTAACGGAACGATGATATCGGCCTTATATTTTATGTGCAACGATTTGCTGTCGTATATCAGAACGCTGCTGTCGAGTCCAATACGCCGCTCTCCTTGGGAAAGCCCCCAGGAGTTGCCTCCGACACGAGTGGGAAGGTGAAGTATTTTCATTAGAGCAACCTTTTATTTGCCCAATAAAGAATGAACATATCGTTTCACTCCGTCTTCAAATTTGACAACCGGCTTCCAGAGAAGTTCCTCCATCTTTTCAATGCTCGCAACCATTCTGGCGGGCTCGCCATCCGAGCACTCGAAAACCGCTTCTTTGCCGAGCGCCTGTCCGATATGCTCTCCGATGCGCCTCATCGACAACACTTCCGGACCGGCTATATTCACAATGCAGCTCTTTTCGAGCATTAAGGCTTTGTGAACTGCCATGGCGGCATCTCCAACCCAGAGCGGGTTGATCTCGAGCCCCTCTTTTCCTGCGAGCTGAACCGGTTGTCCATTGCGCACTCTTTCAACAAGACGCGGAATGAGCATGTCTTTTCGCTGTCCGGGACCGTAGACAAAAAACGGCCGCAGAACAACGACATTCATGAAAGATGTATAATTTCCGGCGATGATCTCACCGCACACTTTCGTCGATAGATAATAACCAAGTTTTTCGCTCATCCCGAGGGGATCATCCTCCCGGCAGATCTGCTTGAGATTCCCGTAGACGCCGCCCGAGGAGGTAAAGACAAATGTTTTCGCCCCGGCACGAAGGGCGTAATCGAATGCCTTGAGGAGGCTCAGCGTGTTGACTCGGAACACGCTCTCCGCAGACTCGGGGAAGTCACGGAATTTTTCCGACTGCGCGAGATACACTACGCTGTCGACATGTTCTGGAAGGGCTTCAGCCGTCCAATCAGCAGAAAGATCCAGGCAGAGAGAGTACTTGGTTTCCGAAGAACGTCTCGCTACGGGATAAACAGTGTGCGTCTCCTGCAAAAGAGGCGTCAAATGCGTGCCTAAAAGCCCCGAAGCACCGAAAATCATGCATGTCAGAGACATCGTCCATTCCTTCTCCTACTGCTCTTAAAAGACCTCTCATCAGGAACAAAATCTATTGCGACCATGTTCTTCTCCATTCGTAAGTATCTCGGAAGTATCCTCCGGCGCCGAAACTCTCTTTAAACAGGAAGCTGTTCGGCCTGCCTCTCATATTCACCGAGGAAGTTCCGAAGTCGAAGTAGTCGTATCCCTGTCGGGCAGACTCCTGCAATCCTTCCGCAATGAGCAGGCTCAATGCCTGTAACTGGCGATACTGCGGGTCGCTCGCCAGATAAAACGAGCTGTTGACTCTTTTGTTCGCGGCAAAAAAGCATATGCCTGCAACCGGAATATCATCATAGAGAGCCACATCGCAGTAAATCTCCTGCGGAAACCGCTCCATCAACCAGGTCAACTCTTCGAGAGAATGAGTAGGCTGCCTCTGATGTTTTTCGTACGTCTTCAATAAAACGGGCCAAAAGACCTCTAGGGCAGCGTGTCGAAATTTCTGAATATTATTGGCCGTCGCCTTCCTTGCCATGTTACGAGCTCGGGAATCGAATCGTTTGACGATTTCCTCTACAGGAGGTTGGAGAGGCACTCCACAAGAAATATCCCTGTTGGTGCACTTGAAGCCGTGTTCGTACAATGAGAGCAGAAAAACTTCGGAATAGTCGCGATAGAGAGGAGGGATAGGAAACGTCAGCACAGCCCTGTCTATATCGATGGAATCAAACATCTCCAGCAACAGGTCCGCAATGGCGTTCGACTCCGAATACGTCAACATCTTCTTGAAAAGAGGACCTCCGTAACTCGCGCCATACGGCGAACGCAGCACTCTCCGCCCCTCTTCCTCGAAAATCGCCATCGGCATCACACCGAAAAGCTCCTCTCCCTTGAAAAAAGCAAGGTGATGCTCCTTATCGACAAACTTCCCCTTATGATACTCCAAGAAAGAAATTTTATGAAAAAAATTTCCACCGTTCGCTCCGTCGACAAATGCATCCCATACAGAGGTTTGTTTTTCCGCCTGCTCCCACGGTTTCAGCCTTATCTTACCGCCCACAAAATCCCCCCCCAAAAAAATTAAAAGCAAATAATGACTATCATACAAAAAAGCTCTTTTCGAAAAGAAAAGCCCGTAATTGAGAGTAAGCAAATATGCTGCTGCGCTCGATGAAAAACATCGCATTTTCAGACTTTATTGAATGTTAAAAAATGCCGCGGTAACTTTTCTGCAACGAGCATCGCGTTGCCTTGCGTATTAAATTGTCAATATTAAATCACTCATTATTTTCTGCTCCATACTAGCGTATTACGAAAAAAACCTGTTGCACCGAAGCTCTCCTTAAATTCAAAGCTGCTCGGCCTGCCTTCCATATTCACCGAGGAAGTTCCGAAGTCGAAGTAGCCGTACCCCTGTCGGGCGGACTCCTGCAATCCTTCCGCAATGAGCAGGCTCAATGCCTGTAACTGGCGATACTGTGGGTCGCTCGCCAGATAAAACGAGCTGTTGACTCTTTTGTTCACAGCGAAAAAACATATACCTGCAACCGGAATATCATTATAAAAAGCCACATCGCAGGAAATCTCCTGTGGAAACCGTTCCATAAGCCAGTGAAGCTCTTCTATAGTATGGGTGGGCCGCGCTTGATGCTTTTCAAATGTCTTCTCCAAGACGGTACCAAAGAGGTCGGCTCCCGCATGGTGAACGATCGAGATGCTGGATTTTCGCGCTTTCCTCACATGATTGCGGGCAGACCTGTCCAAAACATCGATCATATTTTCGGCAGGAAGATTAAGAGGAACAACGCAGGAAATGTCCCTGTTGATGCACTCGAAGCCGTGTTCGTACAACGAGAGCAGAAAAACTTCGGAATAGACGCGATAGAGAGGAGGGATCGGAAACGTCAGCACAGCCCTGTCTATCACCATGGAATCAAACATCTCCAGCAACAGGTCCGCAATGGCGCTCGACTCCGAATACGTCAATCTCTTCTTGAAAAGAGGACCTCCGTAACTCGCTCCATAGGGCGAACGCAGGACTCTCCGCCCCTCTTCCTCGAAAATCGCCATCGGCATCACACCGAAAAGCTCCTCTCCCTTGAAAAAAGCAAGGTGATGCTCCTTATCGACAAACTTCCCCTTATGATACTCCAAGAAAGAAATTTTATGAAAAAAATTCCCACCGTTCGCTCCATCGACAAATGCATCCCATACACTCTTAGCTTTTCCAATATCGTTCCATAAGTGATAATTATACTTTGCCGTCATGAAAAAGTTCCCTCCAATAGCAAGCAAAAGAGGTTCAAACAGAAAATTTACTCCGTCAATCCGAGAAGATTTTCCAGTTCCGTGCGCATTCCTGTACCTGCAGCGTTGCGAAATCGTTGAAGATCCGAGGCGATATGATAATATTTTCGCGCCCGTTCGTACCGTTCCAAGGACTCGGTATTGAGAAACACATGTATAGGGTGGAAATTAAAGACCTTCAGTCCATTTTTTCGTACCAGGTTATGGAGCGGCGTCTTGATATCATACATCATGGAGAGATCGTCCTCCCAAAAGAGCGGCACAATCGTCAGCGTTTTCCACAAGGACCACGGCCTCAAGTCCATATCTGCATGCGCAGGAATGAAACAGTTGCATTCATGCGTGATTTTTCTTTCCGCAAACAGTTTATGAAGAGGCGTGCTCTGCATCAAGGAATGGCTTCTCGCCGCACGCGCTTCCGGCACAATCTCCAGTACCCTTTCGAACACCTCTTCAACGCTTCTTCCATTGCTTCCGTCGCCCTGCAACAGTTTGTTGAAATTCGGATGAATACCAAGCTCGAACTTCGGATTCCGCCGCAATCTCTCGAGCAGCGGGGTTTCGTGCGTAACAAACCAGGTCGAGCAGACATCCGCCCGTTCAACCAAGTCTATCGTATCCGCCAGTACCTCATCGCACGCCCAGTCGATGTCGATCGTCAAAAAGACTGAACCTGACCAAAGGTCTTCATTGCACACCGAGATTTCGGATACCGTACGGAATGAATGATTCAACGCAGTTCTCCTTTTCACGCACGAAGGGGGCCGGGACAATTTCACGATTCCGGGAACTCTTTATACATTCGCCTGGCGCAGAATCTCTTCCGCGTTGAGCAAAGACCAGATGAACAACCTGCGGTTCTCCACCCCTTCAAGGTGTTCTTCCACAAGGGAGCGGAGCACCTTCGAATCCATATACTCGAAGAGCCTCGCCTTCTCGCCCAGAAGCGTTCTTCGGACATACTCCATGCTCTCGCCCTTGAACCATGAGGCGTCCGGAGCGGAGAACCCCTGCTTCTGCGCCGAGGTGATCTCGTCCGGTATATGGCGCTCCATGACCTTGCGGAGCAGGTTCTTGCCGTCGTTCGTCTTCTGGAAGTACCTGTTCTGCTTGTCCCCGGGTTCGTTCTCGTTGATGCGGACAACGTCGTCCAGGTTGCGGAGCTTCATCCGCACCGGCAGTCTCATCGCAAAATCCACGAGATCGTTGTCCAGAAAGGGAACCCGGGTCTCCAGAGCGTGAGCGCTGGAGAGCTTGTCGTCAACTACGAGCAGTCCGTGAAGGAACGTCTTGGCCTCGAAGTAGAGCGAGTGATTGATGTACTCCTCCGGGGAACAGGGAGTCTGGTTCCTGCCGTCGAATACCGACTTGAAGATATCCCGGGTCCAGACATGCTTCACCTGGTCCCACATCGGCTTGAACAGATCCTTGAGCGTCGAGTTAGGGACAAGGCGCTGCCAGTAACGATAGTATTTATCGATATAGTCGTCGAAATCCGTACAGAAGGCCGCACGGTAGTAGCGCCATGGGTAGCCTCCGAAGAGCTCATCGCCACCGCCGCCGGAGAGCACGACCTTGACGAACTTGGAGGCGAGCTGGGCGGCGTAGAAGTTGGGGTAGCTCTGCCCGACGCGCGGCTCTTCCAGGTGATAGACCAGGCGGGGCATGATGCGCTCCATGTCGCCCGCCTTCAGAACCATCTCGTAGTGCTCCGTCCTGAACAGATACGACATGTACTCCGCCTTCTCGCGCTCGTCGAACGCCAGCTCCAGTCCCGAGGCGGAGTGGAGGTCGAAGCCGCACGTAAAGGTCTTCATGTAGGGAAGTTCTTGTGCCGCGATTGCCGTGATGCTCCCGGAATCCATTCCTCCGCTCAGGTAGGCCCCCACGTCCACGTCGCTGACGAGCTGGCGCTTTACGGCCCTGCGGAACAGAAAATCGAGCTCTTCGGCGTACTCCTCTTCGGTGCGATGCGCCTCCGGTTCGCGAAAGTCGAAGTCCCAGTAACGAGACACCGTAAGCCCGGACGACGTACCAAGAGGAAGCAATGCACGGCATCCGGCTGGAAAGAGACGGATACCTTTCAGCAGAGTCCTGTCTGTGAAGATATTCTGGAAGGTGAAGTACTCAAGCATCGCTTCAAGATCGAGCTCCTTTGGGACTGATTCCTCGGCGAGCAGCGCCTTCTGTTCCGATCCGAAGAGAAATGCATTTTTCCAGAATGTGTAGTAGAGCGGCTTCACTCCATAGCGATCGCGGGCAAGGAACAGAGAAGCATGCCCCCTGTCCCATAAGGCGAAGGCAAACATTCCGTTGAAACGTTCCACGCACTGCTGCCCCCACTCCATATAGGCGTGAAGGACGACTTCCGTGTCGGTGCGGGAGACGAATGCGTGCCCGGCCCCTTCGAGTGTCTTCCGCAGCTCCTGAAAGTTATAGATCTCGCCGTTGAAGATGATAGCAAAATTCCCGCATGGCGAGACCATCGGCTGATGTCCGGCCGGAGAGAGATCGATGACCGCTAATCGGCGGTGTCCAAGACCGATGAAGCTGTCTATGTAGAATCCTTCGCCGTCCGGCCCGCGATGCGCGACGGCATCCGTCATCTTTCGAAGAGATACGGGCGAAACAGGTCTTCCATCAAGGTTGAAGATACCGGCTATTCCGCACATCGATCAAGACTCCTTCAGAAAAAATCTACTGCTCCGGGGAACACCGTCCGGCACGAACGTCATGCCTTCTTTCTGCGCTGCTCCACCAGCTCCATATGAGCCCTGCGCCACTCAACAAGGCGCTCCAGGCCTTCTTCAAGTGCCACGGTGTAGGTGAAGCCCATATCTTCGGCCGCGAGACGCGGATCTCCTATACGGTTGGTCACGAACGTCTTTCCGGCCGGTTCGTACTGTATCTCCCGGTTCGATCCAGCTACCTTGAGGATCATCCTGGAGAGTTCAAGGATGGACGTCTGGACACCGGAGCCGACGTTGTAGTTTTTATCGGTGGCGCCGGATTTCATGGCGCAGACGTTGGCCCTGGCCGTGTCGCTGACGTATATGAAATCGTAGGCCTGAGATCCGTCGCCGTAGACCTGCGGTGGCAGCCCCTGGTCCAGCCGGTCGAGCATCTTCATGATGACGGCGATGTAGGTTCCCTTGTAGTCCTGCCGGGCGCCGTAGACGTTCATGTAGCGCAGCCCGACGTAGTCGAGCCCGTACCTGTTGTAGTAGGCGCGGCACATATGCTCGCAGGCGATCTTGGTTGCGCCGTAGAATGTCTTGTTGTTGTAGGGGTGGTCTTCCGTCATCGGCAGCTCGACGGCGTCGCCGTAGACCGAGGCAGATGAGGAGTAGATCAGCTTCTTGACGTTGTGCCGCACACAGGCTTCCAGCACGTTGAACGTCCCTTCGACGTTGACGTGGAAGGCGCTGCGCGGATAATCGTGGCAGTGAAGCAGCCAGAGAGCGGCGAGGTGAAAGACGTAGTCCCTCCCCTTGACGGCCTCGTTCAGAATGTCGGTCTGCAGAATATCGCCCCCAAGCTCGAACACCTTTACTCGAGGATCCTTGAGAGCGGATGCGATATTGTCCCCGGTACCTCGACAGAAATTATCGTAGATGGCGATCTCCGCGACGTCCTCCTTAAGCAGCTCGTCAACGACGTGAGATCCGATGAATCCCGCGCCGCCTATAACGAGTATTCTGGAACCGCGAATATCGCGCGATGGTATCGTACTCATTTGAAAAATCTCTCCTTTATTTTGCATAACTTTTTTACCAGCGTATAATTTCATCGGACAGAACGTATAAAAAAACTAAAGACATTCAGTCCGCTGTCGAAAGCACCAATCTCTGAATTTCGAGCAATGCCTCTCTGTCTTTGCATGTACTCATATCAAAATCCGGAGTGGCGGCAAGGAACGGAAGCCGCTTCTTGATTCTTTTTTTCAAAGGTGCTCCCAGAAGAGAGGACACCGCTAGCTTAATCTTTACGACAAGGCGTATCCAGGGCTTAAAGCGCCGTGTGTCCCACTGTGTCCACGAATCAAGGATCAGGCTTCGAAACATACCGTACTTCCACTGTGGAAGCCATTTCTTCAAAATATCATCCAATTCGTTCTCCAGAAGAGGATCTTTTCTCAGGATATCGTGCGGTCCGGTCATCTCCAGCCTTTCAGCAGTAAACTCTTTCGCTCCTTCCCGGGCATTGGAAAACTCATCCAGGTACGCCACAGTGCCTTCGATCACAATTCTGGCATCGTGCATGGTCTCCACTATATTCATATAATGTGTGGGGAAATGGGCCATCTCACGGAAAATTTCTCTCATTACTCGAGTTCGCGCAGGAGTATAAAAAAGGGAGAAATACATGCTAAAAAAGCTTCTAAGCCTTTCCGTAGGATTTCCATCTTCTATGGCTTTTGCATACGGCTCTCTGAAGTTCCAGTCTCGCGGGTCTCTTTCCTGGAACGTGTAACATCTTCCGAAAACCGTTGAGATCGATGCTTCCGAATCAAGAAGAGCGGCAGCCTTTTCCAGAAAAGGGGGCCGGACGAAGTCATCGTCGGCCGAAAAACATGCGTATTCTGTCTTTACCTCGCAGAGCACCCTATAGATTCTTTCACAGATCAGCACTGAAGGAATATGGAAATATCGGACATTGCCTTCTAGAGTTGCAGAATAAGGTTCCGGAGAACCGTCCGCGACAAAAACGGGAAGATCAAATCGCGAATAATAGAGAAGAGCCCGCTTGAGTTTATCAGGCCTCTTATACGTGGGAACGATAATGGAGATTCTTTTATCGGAGATTTCGTTCATCATTTTCACCACTCGGCATAGATATATAAAACTGCAGCAGAGAAACAGTATCAAGAAAGCAGAAGGCGCAAATCTTTGATTATTGATAGCATTTTATATCATGCAGGATATACTGTCTTTATCGGTCAACCTGCTTCAGAGTACGAGAACACAAACGAAACCATGCCATATACCGTCTTCAAGGATCATGTACTCCAGTAGCCGAGCTTCGTCACGTCCCCCCAGAACGCCATGGGCTCGTGATCCGGATACGGATAGTAACCCAGGTTCAGCTCGATGTCCCATCCATTCTCCCGAATCCACCCCTCGACCAGGGCGCGGACCGAGACGGGGCTCCCCGACGCGATGTTGATCAATCCCGCATCGGCGCTCCCGACAGCGAAGGAGGCGAGATACGCCGCAACCTTCTCCGCCGGAAGGTAATCACGGAGCTGCTCGCCGCCGGACATGTTGAAGACGCACTCTCCGTTCTCGACGGCGCGCTTCAGCTGCGAATACAGTGCGTTCGGCGCCTGCCCCTCGCCGAAAAGATAAAAGAGCCGGGCCCACGTGAAATTGAAATGAACGTCCTTCCTCAGGAATTCCAGCTGGCTCCTGAGCGCGTTCTTCGCGTATCCGTAGGGATTGGCAGGTTCCGCCGGCAGATCTTCGCGCAGAGGACCGCTCTTCATGCCGTACTCGAAACACGTACCGGCGACAACCAGGGACTTCAGACCGTTCTTCACCATTTCCGAGAGAAGACGGTACTGGCGGGGCAGCTCTTCCTCGAAATGATGCAGCGACCTGTAGTTCGGCAGCCCTCCCCACGCCAGATGCACGACTGCATCAGGCGAACCGATGCACTGCGGGAACTCGCACGACTCGTCGTATATGTCGACATACGAAACGGAGACGTTCCGTCCGGTAGGGACATAATCTCTATTCCTCACGACAGCGATGATTTCAACGTCACTCTTCTGAAGTTCCGCGATCACATGCCGCCCTATGAAGCCGGATGCTCCGGTCACTGCAATCCGCATGGCAAATCTCCTTATACTTTCCGAAGCTCTGGCGCCGCGACCACGAACTCGCCGCCCCACTCCCTGACGTAGCGGTGCTGCCCGGTGATCTCTCCGGCGATGTTCCACGGGAGGATCAGCACGATATCGGGAGTCCGCACCTTCATTTCGTCGGGGTGCAGGATCGGAATATGGCTTCCCGGCAGAAATTTTTCCTGCTTTGAAGGCGCGGCGTCGCAGACGTACGGCAGAAGGTCCGGCTTGACCCCGGCGTAGTTCAGAATCGTGTTCCCCTTCGCCGCGGCTCCGTAGGCCGCCACCTTCCGCCCCTCCCGTTTCTTTTCGATCAGGAAGGAGAGCAGGTTATCCTTGATGACGTCGACTTTCCCCTGGAACTGCCGGTACACCTCCAGATCGAACAGGCCGAAATCCCTCTCCGTCTCAACGAGCGAGGCCACGGCGCCGCTCGTCGGCCGGACGTCGTCCGCGTGGCAGACGTATATCCTGAGGCTGCCTCCGTGCGTCGGCAGCTCCTCGACATCGAATATCCGGAGCCCGGCCACATCGAAAATCCGAAGAGCCGCTCCCAGCGAGATATAGGAGTAGTGCTCATGATACATCGTGTCGAACTGGACTTCCTCGATCAGGCGCAGTAGATGAGGAAATTCGAAGGTGACCGTGCCGCCCGGCTTCAGCGCGATCTTGAAGCCGCTGACGAAGTCGTTGATGTCGGGAACATGGGCGAGGACGTTGTTGCCGATCATGAGGTCGGCGCATCTGCCTTCCGCCCTCATCCGTTCGGCGAGCGCGGCGCCGAAAAACTCCCGGATCACGGGAATTCCAAGCTGCTCCGCCGCCGCGGCAGTACCGGTTGTCGGCTCGATGCCGAGGCACGGAATGCCCCGCGCCACGAAATTCTTCAGAAGATATCCGTCGTTCGAGGCCACCTCGAGGACGAAGGAATCGGCTGTCAGCCCCAAAAGCCGAACGATCGCCTCCGAGTACCGCGCCGCATGGTCGAGCCAGTGCCGGGACGTGGACGAAAAATAGGCGTAGTCCGGCTTGAAGAGCTGGTCGGCCTGCGCGTAGTCCTCCGTCTGCACCAGCCAACATTCCGTGCACACCATTATTTTCAATGGGTAGTACAGCTCCGGAGACGAAAGATCTTTCCGGTCGAGGTACGCGTTCGAAGGCGGCGCGAATCCGAGATCGACAAAAACGGCATCCAGCCCCGCTCCGCAGTGTCTGCACTTCATGGCATCGCCCCCGCATAGTCGGATTGTATAAAAGGATGATTCCGGTCCCGTTCCGAAAGGTCCGCGACCGGAAGCGGCCATCGTATCGCGGCCGCCGGATCCTCCGGATGGACCCCTCCCTCGTTTTCTGGAGCATAATACTCGGTGTGCAGATAGAGCAGTTCGCTCTCCTCCTGCAGCACCTGGAAGCCGTGCGCGCACCCCTCCGGAACGACGAGCATCCGCCCCGACTCAGGGGAGAGCTCTTCGGCGTGCCAGCGTAGAAAGGTCGGCGAGGTACGGCGGAGATCGAGGGCCACGTCGAGAACCCTGCCCCGTATGCAGCGGACGAGCTTCATCTCGGCGCGCGGAGGATACTGGAAGTGCATTCCGCGGACCGCTCCGGCCCTGCTGGTGCGAGAATGGTTGATCTGCACGATCTCCCGGCCGCCCAGAACGCCCGCAAGCTCCTCCTTGCAGAAACACCGCAGAAACGCGCCCCTTGCGTCATTGAACGAAGAGGACTCGACCACGGTCACTCCGGATATTTTGGTCCTCCGGATCGTCATCGATTTTCCCATGCCGGTTTCCAGCCTTTCAGCGGCGAACGGGCTGCCGCGGCCCCATCACACCCAGAAGAGATCGGGCGTCAGGTTCCCTCTCTCCTTGTGGTAGTCCAGCGCACGCAGACGCATGTAGCGCGAATTTCGAAAATCCGTTCCGCCGTAGTCGAAATTCCCCAGGACGGAGCGCAGATCGTCTATCGTCTTTTCGAGGGTGCACTGTGGAGCGAACGATCCCGCCAGCTTCGCGAAGAGTGAAAAGTCAACCCTGTACGAGCGCTTGTCCGGCTCGGAATGCTTGTTGATCTCCACCTCGACGTCCCCCAGCACCCGCGCGACGGCGTGCGCGAGGTCCGCGATCTGGAAGTTCCAGTCGTCACGCCCCGCGTTCACGACCAGGTTCGTGCCGCCGGCCCCGGCGTCGCGCCGGATCGCCCAGTCGATCGCCCTCGCCATATCTTCGACGTTGATCAACGGCCTCCAGGGCGTTCCGTCGCTGAGAATGCGGATCTTCTTCGAGGCCACGGCGTTGGCGACGAAATCGTTCAGCACAAGGTCCAGCCTCAACCGCGGGCTTGCTCCGCACGCGGTCGCGAAGCGAAGCGACGTCGTCAGGAAACCGGGAGCGCTCAGGGAGGCGAGGATCTTCTCCATTTCGACTTTGGAGCGGGCGTACGCCGTCAGAGGGTTCGTCGCGGAGGACTCGTTCTTGGGCGCGGCATCCTCGGCGGTACCGTAGACGCTGCAGCTCGACGCGAAGACGAACGAGCGGACGCCCTCCTCCCGTGCGAGTGCTGCAAACCGTTCTCCGGCCCTGACGTTGATATCCATCGTCTGCGCCTCGTACTTGTTCCCCATCGGGTCGTTCGACAGCGACGCCAGGTGGACCACCGCATCGATCCCCTCCAGCTCTTTCCGCCGGATTTCCCGGAGATCGCCGAAGATCTGCCTGTCAAGAAAGCGATCCGGGAAATAAACGCCCGTCAGCAGATCGCCGAAGTAGGCCGTGTCGAATCCGTATATCTCGGCGTCCCTGTGCGTCTCCCTCAGTCGTTTTGCCACGACGGGACCGACGTACCCCATGTTTCCTGTGATCAGTATCCGCATTCGGCGTCTCCTTTCAATCTTTTCAGCTTCGTTTTCGGCGTCGTTCTTCTCACCGGTTCAGGCATGCCTGAGCGAAGCGCTCATTTCCAGAGCTTCCACGGCGCTTTCCCCGACGACCAGAGCGTTTCAAGCTGCACTTTTTCCCGGAGAGTGTCCATGGGCTGCCAAAAACCCGTATGCTTGTACGCCATCAACTGATCGTCGGCCGCGAGTTTTTCCATAGGATCCCTTTCGAGTATCGTCGAATCGCCCGCAATATAGTCGAAAACGGCAGGCTCCATCACGAAGAACCCCCCGTTGATCCATGTGCCGTCTCCCTTCGGTTTTTCCATGAACGCCTGCACGCTGCCTCCGTTTCTCAGGTCGAGAGAACCGAATCTGCCTGGAGCCTGAACGGCGGTGACGGTGGCATGCTTTCCATGCTTTTTGTGGAAATCGGCCAGGGCGGAGATGTCGACGTCGGCGACGCCATCCCCGTAGGTAAGAAAAAAGGGTTCATCGCCGACATACTCGCGGACGCGTTTGACGCGCCCGCCGGTCATCGTCTTCTCGCCAGTGTCGACTAGCGTCACTTTCCAGGGCTCCGCCGCGTTCGTGTGGAACTCGATGTCGTTTCTGCAGAGGTTGACGGTGATATCGGACATGTGCATGCAGTAGTTCACGAAGTACTCCTTGATGACATATCCTTTGTAGCCCAGGCAGATTATGAAATCGTTGAAACCGAAAGATGAGTAAAGTTTCATAATATGCCACAAAATTGGGGATCCTCCGATGTCGACCATCGGCTTTGGTTTTATCACAGTCTCTTCGCTCAATCGCGTGCCGAGACCTCCGGCGAGAATAACGGTTTTCAGAGTGGAACACGCCCCTTCTTCTTTCGTTTTTTTTACTTCTTTACTATACGAAAGCAGTCTGCATCGGTCCATAATCGTTTACAAGAAAAGGTTGACATCGCACAGAACAGAACGCATTTCGAGTAATTTTATTACTCGAAATGCGTTCTGTCAAAGCGGTTTTCAGACCGGTGAAAAAATGCGAGCAAAAAAAAAGCTGGATGGACCTTGGCGCACTCCTCAAACAAATCATTCCAGAAACCTTTCGCCCATGAGACGAAGCCAAGTTGAGGCAACCCGTGCTTCAGGGTGAATCCAACCGTGAAGCCTTTGAAAAACAGGGTGTCTCTTCAGAATGCTCCAAAACTGTTCCTGGTATTTTCTGTCTTCTTCCGATTCGGCCCACTTCTTGTGCATTCTCAGCCACATCTCCTGCACTATTGTCAGAATTTCTTCTGGAGTAAGATCCACGATTCGAATTCCGGCATTTTCGTAGTCTGATATTCCGTCGTTATATCCGTTCTCTAGATACTCTTTCCACTTTAGGAACACTCCGTTTTTCTTCCATAGCAGTTTTTTCCCGGCATGAAGCGCGTTGCACCAGGACACCAAATGAGTCATCGGGATAAAATTTAAAAATAAGAGCGGCCGGCGATAGACCGAACTCACCGCATCGGAACCGGTTCCGGTCGAAATACAAAGATTGCAGCGAGCAAAGAGCCAAATGTCGAGAAAATCGCTCCTCTCCGGGTGGAAAGCATAATCGATTATCTTCGGGTGTTCGCTCGGAATCGGCTCGGCCATTATTTTACCCATTCTCAAAACCCAAACTCCCTGGTCGGCCAACCATTCCGCAGCAGGAACATAATTTGAAATACAAGTATCCCTGTAGTCGTGAAAAGACTGTTCGGGGCGCAAATGCTCGGTATTCATATAATAGGCGTTATCACGCACCAAGAGACACGCAAAAGGCTCTCCATCTCGCCACCCTTGCGCTCGCAACCACGATTTTGCCTCCTCATCCTCTACGGGAAGAAACGGCATGCCTGAGTCGAAATGTTCAAACAAGCCGTCAATATCACGGGAATCCACAGTCGCACTTGCTGGACGATGATGCGCTTTTCCGCCGGGAAGCATACGATTCAAAGAGTCCAATGAGCGCACCCAGGAACAGACGGGGAAGTTACGCCGCACCATCTTCTCCCAGAATTCATTGCATACCGGTTGAATCATCCAGTAGAAATCAAGCATTTTTTTGTCATGATCCTTTGACTTCATCGCAAACTGCTGACCGGCGTCGGCAACGAAGTGACCGATATGCCTCCCGTTCAGCGGACCGAAGCGCACAACTCCCCACGGCTTGAGACAGCGAACGGCAAGGACGGTAAAAAACGTCCAGGGAGCTAAAACCAATGCCAATTTATACACAGTATGTATCTTTCTCTTAACTGCCGTCCATCCACCATCGCGAATTTCAGCATAGTGCGTCTTCAACGGTCTCATGATTCTCAGCCTTTCTTGAATCCAAACGAACCCATGAAAAAAGAGGAGCGCCCGCGCTAGTCGGCTCAAAGGAAGGAATACGACAGAGATTCTCCGGATCTGAGGTGGTGTCAAGCAATCTCGTCAAGATCTTGCTAACAACCAGAATCTCATACAAGTTCCTTACAGCAGACTATTCCCCATCGGATACATCGTTCAATTCTAGAATCAGTTTTCGGAGCCGGCTCGTCATCATATGCCCGATGACAGAATGGACACCCTCGACATGCCCGTAATCGTGGCTCTCGATCACGATGCTTTCATCAACAAGTCCTGCCGCTTTCCCTCCGCCGAAACCGAGCAGACCTATAGTATGCAGCCCAAGAGTTCGTGCCGTCTCTAAAGCCTTTATAATATTGGGTGAATTGCCGCTGGCGGAGATCACGACCAATACATCCCCTTTCCGGGCAAGATTTTTGAGCTGTTCCGAGAAAACATGTTCATACCCTTCGTCATTGGCCCAGGCGGTGAGCAGGGCGATATTGTCCGCAAGCGAAACTGTTTTAAATCGCTTCTGCTTTTTCATCGGCTCGGGTCCCAGGGTTGTTTTCGCAAGGTCGCATGCAAAGTGCGATGCGGTGGACGCACTTCCTCCATTTCCGGCGATGAAGACAGTAGCTTGCCTTGTATAAGCTTCCAGTAAGACATGAAGTATTCCTTCTACATTCTCGTGTGGAATTTTATCAAAACATGATCTAATTGATCCGAAGTATTCTTCTAAAAAGGTCTTCATTATAATCTTCTCCAATCTGTATTGAATAAGCGATTCAAATCAAAATCAACCTCTTAGTACACATTGAAGCAGTTACTATATAGGATACAGTTTTTTTCTTTTCTTGGAGGATGCGATAGCTGGTCCATAGTCAAAATGTTTTTTCACGTCCCTAATCTCTCCGTGAGGAGTCAGCTCACAACTGACAATAGAGGTATAGATGGCCAGTTCAGCAATATACAGCCTGCCGTCGATCAGTGAGACATGATAAGGAACTCCTTTGAACCCAAGCAACGAAGTTAAATCTTCATATTCTCCTTCTCGTATCTTCGATAAGTTACGTGTTCGAATTATATTGCCTTCGCCTGAAGAAGGCAAAGTGTATGAAACATAATAATAGTCTCCTATTTTCTGAATATCATTCATCGACCACATTGCTTCGGGTAAAGCGAATTCCGCCAACACATCATAATTGTTGTTTTCAAAACTCGTCACAATAATTTTTCCAGGTCCGGATACAAAGTACATGGCATCATCGATGATACAAAAAGAGCGCGTATACGCATTTTCCAAAAAAGAGAGAGACTGTATGTTTTCAATAGCCATAGGCCCTTTATGCGAAACACCCAACACAAACATCTCCTGTGATTCGGACGCCAGCACATAGAACCTTTCTGTTTTTTTTGAATATACAACGCGATGCGGCCTGCATCCAATATTCGGAATAATTTGTACTTGACAAAAAGATTCGTTCAGCGTTTTTTTAAAAACAAAGAGACGATGTCGTCCTGTATCCTCTGTAATATAATACCTGCCATCAGTTGCTATTGAATGAGGCCCTGCTAGTTTACTTGACAAAGTTTTCCACACATCAATGTTTTCATTAAACTCATTACTGTATAGTATCCTGCCATGTCCCCAATCGACTATAAAAAATAGGCCCTCGAGGAACACGATCTCTGTCGGAGAATATATTCTCTTTCGCCACTCCCTCTCAAAAAAACAAAGACTGGTCGAATCAATCCATTTTTCCAATTGAATGTGGATTCTTTCAGCAAGGATTCCTGCCTTCCATCGAATAACAGGCCATCCACCCAATACAACTTCTTTGCAGTGCACCTTTAAAGGACGACGCACAAAATCATCTCCTGAATACAGTATAATCCCTGTCTTATCAGCTTTCTTTATAAATAAGCGCTACTTTTTACATAAATAGACCGCCATGTGCGGCGTACCGTCCTGCTGGCGCGCCAGGTCCGATTTCAAAATCGTCAATCCGAACGTCTTTAAAAAGCGTTCTCTTTCCGATGCGGAGAGCCTGCTTTCTATCGGTTCATCCTCCTTCAATCGCTCCAGGAGAAGTTCCGAATCGTCTTTATCCTGAGGAATAGCTCCCAATTCCAGAATGAGGTATTCCTTCGAAACCCTGCAAAATTCCTTTATTGCTTTCCGCACGTCTTTCAAAGCAAGGTGGGATTCAAGAAGCCTGAAGCAGACAACGGCATCGAATTCATTGTCTGAATACGGAAGTTTTCGTACATCCGCGATCTCCAATGTCGATCCTTCCATAAGCTCTCCCCGAAGTCGTTTAGCTTGCTCCAGCATATCGTTCGAAACATCCACACCTGCCATGCGTATCCGCTTCTTCTTGTACAGGGGCAGAAATCTCGCGGTACCGACCGGCGCATCTAAAACACGGCAACCATCGGGAAGGACGGACAAGAAATCCTCCAATATTCTGTTTTCTTCATGCCACCAGTACTGCTGCAGTCGTATCGTCTCGTATTGTTCCGCGCTTTCACCATAGTACCAGTCGCCATCTAGCTTTTTTTGTCTTCTAAAAAGATAATGATACGTTTTTTTCAAAAAGACACCGTTCCGGAGAGCCCGAACACTTTTCTTGAATAAAGACATTATAGTATTATTCATCAGCAATTATCTCCTTATTTCTTTATACTTTTTGAGTATTCGATCGGCTGCTCGGCATCAAAAACACGGTCGAATATGTTCAAGGCCAGGCCGGGATCGAACAAGCCGTTCGCAACATTCGGCCATGAACGAAAGTCAGCCCTCCGGACAATCATGGGCCATCTTCTCAGGCATACCGGCACATCCCTGTAGTGCAGCGCTCTTAAGACAGCGAAGCGATGCACGCCGTCGCATACGCTGACCCTGAATTCGCCGTCCCGAAAAAGGAACAGTCCTGCGATGTCCCCGTCAAGGCGCCGCGGATCTCTGGTATAACCGTTTTTTTCAATAGAATGCGCCGTCGCTGCGTACCGTTCGAATTCCTGAGCGCCCTTTTCTTTAGAAACCGGCCCGCAATGCTGCCACCCGCCGTTTTCCGGCCGCGTTTCATGAGCCCGATCAAAGGGAGAGTCGGAATCCCACGGATAGACAAGCCCGTACGGGGGCACCGAGAGCAGTATCGGATTTACCTTCTTGTCCATGCTGATACCCAGGAGCTCTGCGGCATTTTTAGGCTGCCACTCTTTGAAATATTCCTCCAGAGGCGATCCTTCAAATTCAGCCTCTCCGGAACGCGAACTCAGGCAATATGAAACCGTGTCGACAAACGGGTCGGGATGTGGGCTTTCTTCTCCGAAAGACATGAGGTAGCTTCTGAGCAACCTCATTGGAACGCGAATCACAACCCAACTGTTCTTCTCCGAGGTCTGTGAGCTGCCGGCTCTATAAACCGCCTCCACAGGGTCGGCGGTAACTTCCTGCAGATCGATTATCCCCGGATCCGGTTCGCTATTCAAACGGACAACTCGATAACCAGCTTTTCGAAGCAAATATTTTATCATTTTTTTCATTGTAAGAGCTCCTTAGATCACATAAAGGCGTCTATTACGGATGTCATTGGAAACAAAGGATCTAGTTGATTTTTAGTCGTTTACACGCAGCATAAGAGTCAATACTCCAAGGTGGACTCTTTCGTCCGGACATCCGGGATACGACATTCTCCAGCGGATATTGCTCTTTGCGCTTCTTTGTACCGTTCAGGCGAATCCACCGCACAACGATAGGAAGAAAGAGGATACCCGAACAGTCTCCCCGTCTCGATGATCCCGGGGAAGATATCCCGCGGGAGATCGCAGAAACTCTCGCTCGGAATACAGCGAAATATCTCCCTGTCGAATATCGAAACACCCGAGTTGACCCAAGAGCGTTGGCGAGCAGGGTGGTTGTCGGATTGCGGCCTTTCTAAAAAAAGCGCTATTTTCCCTGTTTCGTCCATTTCAACGATACTGTTCGATTTCAATCTTTTATGAAGAAGAAGAGTGCCAATCGCCTTTTTCTTATCATGGAACGACATCATTTCGGAAAAGTTTTGATCCGTAATTATGTCTCCATAATGTAGAAGAAACGTTTCATCTTGCGCCAGGAATGATTCCATTTTTTTAATGGCTCCTGCCGTTCCAAGCAACACGGGTTCGTACGAGTACTGCAGCTCGATCCCCCAGTCGGAACCGTCCCGGAAATAGCTCCGGATAAGCTCCGGCATGAAGTGCAGATTAATTACAATTTCTCTGAAGCCATAAAACGACAAATTCGAAAGAATATATTCAAGGATCGGCTTGCCCTCGATCAAGAGCATAGCTTTTGGAGTTGCATCCGTAAGATTTCCGAGGCGGGTACCGTAACCGGCACAGAGAACCATCGCTTTCATGATCTTTCAAGAATCCACTGTGCAGCTTCCGTCAGGGTACGACAGGAATAATCCGGGCGGATCGAGAGATCTACCGGCCTCTTCGTCTCGATCGGAGGCGCCAGATGGGCCCCCGTCTGCAGAAGAATCGTTGTGCAGCCGGCCCGCGATCCGGCAACGATATCGCTCATGCGGTCCCCCACAAGAAAACTTTTTTCCAGCATAATCCCCCATTCCCGGGCAGCCCGAAACAACATGCCCGCTTCGGGTTTCCGGCAATCGCAGCACATCCGATACCTGCTCAAAGAGGCATTGGGATGATGAGGACAAACGTAGAAAGAGTCAATGGTCGGGCCTCCCCTGATTACGATTCTCCTCCGAATCTCTTCATTCATTGAAGCTACGCCAGCCTCGTCGAGAAGGCCGCGCGATATTACAGTCTGATTGGTCACAACCACGAGCAAGAATCCGTGTCCTTTCAGCAGGCGCAAAGCAGACGGCACGTCTTCAAAAAGACGAACTTGTTCCAATTGCGTCACTAACCCCAGATCTTCGATCAAAACGCCGTCTCTATCCAAAAAAACAGCGCCGCCATTTATTGGTGCCATGATAAAAGCCGCTTTACACTATATCCTCAACCGGATTATACGTGAGGGATTCGTTGAATTTATTCATTTCAGGATATTCATCCTGAAACACGGACTCGAAAAAAGCCTTATGTTCCTGGACATTCTGCGAGGGTTCCCATTTTATAGTATAAAAGTGCGTAACAGTGCAATATTTCGCATACTCCTTCAAGCTGCTTTCTTCGGCGGAAACGATGGACTCCCTGCCTTTCTCCAACATCCACAGAGCAAGATCCGGAGCATGATTTCGGAACAAAAAAAGCACCATCTTCAGTATTTTCACGGCATCTTCCGTATCAAGAACAGAAAGGGGCTTTTTTATCCACACCGCATCTGAACTCAACAGGATGCCGTATCTTCCGTTTGAGCTGATCATCCTCGAAAAATAGTCGCCTTTCCCGTTGTAATCCATGTTCAACAGTACAAAACCGGCGTCGAGCATCAAAGAGTGGATCGACGAAAAGGTGTCCAGCCTGACGCCGTCGAACAAGCGGTCGAAACACACTTCTGACCGGACCCCGAGGAGTTCGTCGAGATGCGCATAATTTTTCAGGACATCAAACTCGGTCCCTTCTGTATCAAGCTTTAAAAAGTCGATACGGGAGCCTATTGAAGACCGGAACGAATTGAGGTCAATACATTCGATTTCCCGTTCTTGTACAATATTTGTCTGGGACCCTCTCTCCTTCCAATAAAGCGGAGATATGTCACGGCGCAGACTGGTTCCGCTCATTGCCGGATTGGACAGGATCAAAAGCTTTGTTGTACCTGTTCTATCCAGAATGGCTATATTATGGACATGGACATTCGTAAATTTTTCATATCTTTTTTTCAATCTGCCGCACTCTTCAGGATCAGCTTCAACCAAATGATAGACTGCGGGACTCCTATAGTTTTTCCAGCTAGGATGAAGGCCGTACCGTGCTCCTATATCGACAATCGTGGTGTGGACATCGGAAACAGGACTTACCATCGAAGTTCATCTCCATTATAAATTAAAAATTTTCCATGATCTTTCGGCTTTAAACCTACCACCAGATCATAAATCTTTCTCGAAGAATATTCAACTTCCAGGTCGGCGTCATCCCCGCCGGATCGCGTTTTCACCCATCCGGGATGGATCGCGACGACGATTTTCCCTGACCCTTCAAGATCGTACGCTATATTTTTAACAGCGACATTTAAAGCGCCTTTTGAAATTCGATACGCCAGATTGCCCCCCCGGACATGATGCGGCATTTTCCCCCGCAGCTCAATGCTCCCGGCCAGGCTGGAGAAAAAAACGACCTTGCACATCTCGCTCAGACAGGAACTCATGGACAGAGCTTCAAAAAGAATCAACTGGGAAAAACAGTTGATTTGAAGGTAGTGATGAAGGACATCGGATGAAAGTGGGCCTCCGAACCTGCACTGTTCCTCATTGTCATCCATGCTTGGCGTATGTCCGGCAATAAAAAGAACTACCGAGAACTTTTCTCCTCTTTCTTTCAACAACTCGGCAAATGTCCGTATATCGGGAACTTTTGCCAAATCGAGATAAAAGGCATTCTCAACGGGTACGGGAGGAAGAGAATTCCTGTAGGTCGAGAGCACCTTTGCCTCCTGGCTGTACAGCTTGCAGAGTTCCAGGCCCAGTCCGGTATAATGGACCCCGAAATTAAGACAAAAAAACGGGGGGAGGTTAAGCTCTAA
>CAYRPJ010000002.1:0-143944 GCA_964426245.1 uncultured Synergistaceae bacterium | reverse complement strand
CCTCATGGGCCTTCGGAGGGGCGCCGTTTCAGCGACGCGAGGGGTATAATACCACTTTTTACAGCCTTGTCAACTCTCTTCGACGCAAAAAATCATTTTCTAAATTCGCAGCTAAATCAACAATCTTTCCCGGGTCATTTTTCAAGTCGCCGCCGACGTATTTTTTGTTTCGGAGACTGCGAAAGGCAACGGTCCGGATAGTTGGTGATGATGACGTCCACTCCGGCCGCCTCCATCTCTCTCGCCCGCTCCGTCGTATTGACGGTCCAGCAGGCAACTTTCAATCCGCGGGCATGCGAGTCTTGTACCAGTCGTTCCGAGACGTATTCGTGGCATGGGTGAAGACTGTAGAGGCCGAGGTTCTGTCTTTTCGCGTACGAGAACGGAGCGAGAAGGACTCCTTCGTACAGCATGCCGAGGTGAAACGCCGGATTTTGCTTTCGCATCAGTTTCAGGCAGTCGTGATTGAACGAAGAGACTATTGCGGTTTCAACCCGTCCGTAGCGCTCGAGGAGAGAAGCGACCCTCTCTTCGAGTCCGGGCCGATCTCCCGGCCTGCTTTTCAGTTCAACATTCAGCGGCATTGCCGGAGGCGTCATCTCGAGGACTTCTTCAAGTCTCGGAACTTTCGTTCCAGCAAATTCGTCCGAAAACCACCGCCCGGCATCCAGCCCTCGAATTTCTTCGTACGAGAGATCCCGTATTGCTCCGGTCCCGGTCGTGGTGCGATCGACCGTCCAGTCGTGATGAACGACGACAACGCCGTCCTTCGTCAGCTGTACATCGAACTCGAATCCGGCGCACCCCTGGCGGATACCGAGCTCGAAAGCCGGCAACGTATTCTCAGGGGCGTGTCCCGAGGCTCCCCGGTGTCCAAAAACAAGCACGATCGATTCCTTCTTTCCATAGAGGATTTCTAAAGATGCGGAGCACGCTGCGAGGACGTGCTCCGCCTGAGATACTAGTACAAGAGGTGAGGCAGAAAGAGCGTCAGTGCCGGAATATACGTCACGATCAGCAGAGCGACAAGCAGGGCGATGATGAAGGGGATGCTCTCCCTTATGAAGTCCGGAATGGCGACTCCGGTGATCGAACATGTCGTGAACATCATCGAGCCGAAGGGCGGCGTGACGCCTCCGATCATGATGTTCACGATGACGACCAGACCGAAGTGGACCGGGTCCACTCCAAGGCCGACGACTACGGGAATCAATAGCGGAGCCAGGATGATCATGGCCGCACCTCCCTCCAGGAACATCCCCAGAACGAGGAGCATGAGGTTGATGACCAGGAGCATCGTGTACTTGTTGTCCGCGATGTCGAGAAGCAGAGCCGCCACACTCTGCGGAATCCGCTCCCAGCTCATGTAGTAGCCGAAGACCGAGGCGGCGACGATGATCAGGACGACGGTGCTCGTTCCGTAGACAGTATCCTTGAGGATGGTGATGAAATGGTGCGGACGAAGCTCACGGTAGACGAAAAAACCGACCAGGGTACAGTAGAGCACCGCGATGGCCCCCGCCTCGGTCGGGGTGAACATGCCGAAACGAAGTCCAAGGATAATGCCCAGGGGCATGAAGAGAGCCCAGGAGGACTCTCTTACCTGCCGCAGCATCTCCCCGATCGTCGCTTTTTTCTCGCGGGAAGGCTTGTATCCTCTTTTTCTGGAGACGATGCTGACCGCGATCATGAGCGTACAGCACATGATGAGCCCGGGAACGTATCCGGCAAGGAAGATCTTGTCGACGGAGACGCGGGCGATCAGCGCGTAGATGATCAGGTTGATCCCCGGAGGAATGACCGGCGCGATAGCCGACGACGCGGCGGTGATCGCCGCGGAGAAGGCGCGGTCGTACCCTCTCGCTTCCATTTCAGGAACGAGTATCTTGGACTGCATTGCCGCATCGGCGTTGGCGGATCCGGATACCCCGCCCATCAGGGTACTCAGCACTACGTTCACCTGGGCAAGCCCCCCGGTCATGTGGCCGGTGAGGACATCGGCCATTTTCATGAGCTTGGAGCTGATTCCAGCGTAGTTCATGACCGATCCGGCCATGATGAAGAAGGGGACGGCCAGAAGGGGAAAGGATGCGGTGCTGGTGATGAAGCGTTGAAGGATCAGGTCGACGGGGCTTCCCGTGTTGATGAAGGTGAAGTAGGAGAGCGCCGCTCCGAAAAGCGCGTAGGCGATGGGAATACCCGAGAAATACAACACAAAGACGACAATCACCGGAAGGAATTCCATCTGCATCACTCCTTCTCTGCCTGTTCCGCAGGAACCGGTCCTCCGCTTCGCATCTCTTCGATGAAGAATGCCACGGAGTGAAGCGCCATCAGACCGAATCCCGCTAAAAGCGAGGAGCTCACGTAACTCGACGAGATACCCAGCACCGCGGTCGGTTTTATCGAGGACGCCCGGACGAAGACGACGCTCAGGTAGACGATGTAGCTGTTGAGGACGATCATGATCGCGTGGGCCAGCAGGCGCATCGTCTTCTTCAAGCTCTTCGGCGCCAGCTTCGTCAGAAGATCTATGCTGATGTGCATCTTGTGTTTATGGCACGCCGCGGCCCCGATAAAGACGCTCCAGACGAAGCAGATGGTCGCCACCTCTTCGGACCAGAAGATTCCCTTGTTGAGCACATAACGAAAAAAAACGTTCACGATGACCATACAGACCGTGATGCTGATGAAGAAGGCGCTGATGATCTCCTCCGCATAACTGAACAATGTGCGCGCGATGTTTTTCATGGCCGACAACCCCTTTGCGAACGGCAGACAGTTCCATCGAGTGAATCGGCGTCAGGGAGAGGGATATCCGCTCCCGCTCCCTGACGAATTCTTCGATCATTTCATCTGTATCGGGGATACTCCTGTTACATTTTCGCCCGAATCTTCTCCAGTTCCGCCTGAAGCTTGTCGTAGATTCCGGGAGTCAATCCGGGGAATGTCTCGTAGATGCTCTTCGTCGCCTCGGTAAAGGCCTTTTTGTCGACCTCGTTGAACTTCACGCCGTAGGATTCGAGCTTGGCCGTGACATCTCCGAGATCCCGCTTGCCGATCTCCACCATCTCGAGTGCGCCCTTCGCGAACTCTTCCGCGACGATCTCCTGGTACTGCGCGGGAATCTTGTCCCAGACCTTCGTCGAGATGTAGACGCCGCAGGTGCCCAGGAAATGCTGGGTGCGGGCCACATTTTTCAGGAGTTCGTAGACCTTGGTACCGATATTGGTGAATTCGGAGCCTTCAATGCCGTCGACGATGCCCTGCTGAACTCCCGGAAGGGTTTCCGCCCAGGGGAGCGGCGTGACGGTCGCGCCCATGGCGGTGAGCGTCTGGATGAAGAGCTGGCTTCCGGGGGTGCGGAGCTTGACACCCTTCAGGTCTTCGGGCGTCTTGACAACCTTGTTGGTAATGACGTTGCGGAAACCGAAGACATACTCGAGCGCGAGGATCTTGATCCCCTTCTCCTCCGCCCGCTTGATCATGTCCTGGACCAGGTCGGTCTTGATGATCTCGACGTACTCGTCGTACGAGTTGTAGAGCATCGGCCCGACCAGCGCAATGAAGTCGGGAACGTAGTCGCCGACGTAGGAGGGATCTTCTACGGAAATGAAGTCGGCTCCCCGGACGACCTGCTCCATTCCGTCCTTGTAGACGGCGATCTGTCCCTGGGGGAACGTCCGGATCTCGATCGCTCCGTTCGTCCTTTTGAGAATCCGCTCCGCTACCCAGTCCATGGACTTGGTGAGCTGCTCATCCGGATGAAAGACGTGGCTCAGGCGCAGCACCAGCTTAAAATCCGAGGCCTCCGCCCGAGTTCCGAACCCTGCCGCCGCCATCACGACGCACAGCAGTACTGCAACGATCCAAACATTTCTTGCCGTTATTCGCTTCATTTCCAACACCCTCCTTCATGAAATGAGTTTCTTATCGCGAAAGCGGCGGTCTGCACAGAATCAGTGCATTCCGCCGCTTCCGGATACATATGCATGGAACGCCAAGACGTCGATCATAAGAAAATGGCAGGGTCTCTCCTTCAACCTCGGAACACCTCCGTGGAAACGTCGAAAAAGGGAGAAGGCTGCAGGCGGAGCGTGCCCTCTCCCCGTCGAATATCGTGCCGGGTTGTAATATATCATAAAAACAAAAACTTGTCGTTGTCTTTATTTTGTTCGCTCTTTCAGAAGAAGGAACCGGTCCTTACCCGAGCCATCCTCTCGACTTTTCGATGGCCTTCTTCCAGCCGGCATACATCTCTTCGCGCTTCTCAGCGGGAAGGGATGCCGTGAACTCCCTGTCGATCTTCCAGTGCGTCCGCAGTTCGTCGAGGTTTTTCCAGATCCCCGCGGCGAGCCCCGCGGCGTAGGCGGCCCCGAGCGCAGTGGTCTCGCTGACGACGGGGCGGACGACGGGCACGCCGAGAATATCCGCCTGCAGCTGCATCAGCAGGTTGTTCCTGACGGCGCCTCCGTCGACCTTCAGCGCCGTCAGGGGGATGCCTGAGTCTGCGTCCATGGCCTCCTGGACATCGCGCGTCTGATAGCAGATGCTCTCAAGCGTGGCGCGGATGATGTGTTCCTTGGCGATATACCTGGTGAGACCGAGAATAGCGCCCCGCGCGCTCATATCCCAGTATGGCGCATAGAGGCCGGAGAACGCCGGAACGAAATAGATCCCCCCGCTGTCTTCAACCTTGCCCGCGAACCATTCGGAATCGGGCGCGTCGTCGAAGAGGCGCAGGTTGTCCCGAAGCCACTGCACCGCCGCGCCGGTGATCGCGATCGAGCCCTCGAGCGCGTACGTTGCCCTCCCCTCTTCGAGGCCGTAGGCGACGGTGGTCAACAGTCCGTTTTTCGAACGAACCGGCGTTTCGCCGATATTCAGGAGCATGAAGCACCCCGTGCCGTACGTGTTCTTCGCCTCGCCCTGGTTGTAGCACGCCTGGCCGAAGAGCGCCGCCTGCTGGTCGCCGAGGATACCGGCAACAGGAATCTCCGCTCCGAACGGTCCTTTGGGGATCGTCCTGCCGTACACGGAACTGCTCGGCCTGATGGACGGCAGCATCGCCCGCGGGATATCCAGGAACTCCAGCATCTCTTCGTCCCACTGCAGCGTCTCGATATTCATCAGCAGGGTCCGGGAGGCGTTGGTGACGTCGGTGACATGAACGCCGCCTTCGGGGCCTCCGGTGAGATTCCAGAGAAGCCACGTGTCCATCGTGCCGAAGAGAAGTTCTCCGCTCGACGCGCGGTCGCGCGCGCCGGGAACGTTGTCGAGGATCCACCTGATCTTCGTACCCGAGAAGTAGGGGCTGACGACCAGGCCGGTCAGATCGTTGACCTTCTTTCCCCAGCCGGGCTTTTTTTCCCACTCCGCGCAGAAGTCCTGCGTTCTCATGCACTGCCAGACAATGGCGTTGCAGACCGGCTTTCCGGTGTTCCTGTCCCAGACGACGGTCGTCTCGCGCTGGTTCGTGATGCCGATCGCGCCGATCTCGGCGGGCTTCACTCCACTGCCTCCTATGACTTCGCGGACGACATCCTGGACGCGGGACCAGATCTCCATCGGATTATGCTCCACCCACCCCGGCTTCGGAAAGATCTGCTCGTGCTCCATCTGGTGCGAACGGAGAGGCGTTCCTTCGCGGTCGAAGACGATGGCCCGGCTGCTGGTCGTTCCCTGGTCGATAGCCACAATATACTTCCTTTCGGACATAGCAATCCCTCCTGCATCGGATCCGGCAATGTGCGGACGTTGATCCCTGCAAGTATTATACCCTTCTTTTACACTTGACGAACGCCAACGGCATCTGCTATCATTTCGTTACTTGCAGAAATGACGAAATATAAGGAGAGATACTCTTGGACTCTTTACTTTTAATTATGAAAGCTCTCGGCGAGAAAAACAGGCTTCGTGCATTCCTGGCACTCCTGGATACTGAGGAGCTCTGCGTCTGCGATGTGGGGGAGTTCCTGGAGCTTGCTCCGGCAACGGTTTCCCGCCATATGAGCCTTCTCTGCCAGGCAGGGCTGGTCGACTTCCAAAAACGGGGGAGGTGGGTCTACTACCGTATCAGCCCCAAGGTCGATCCCGGACTGCTCCAGTGGATACGAAACGCCGTCGAAGACTCACCATCGAGACCGGAGGACAGAAAAAAAGTCGGAGAGATTGTGAGGTTCCACAGGGAGTTCGGCAGCTGTTCATCCGAAAAGGGAAAAAATCCGTGAGCGAGAGGTTGAAGACGCTCTCTTGCCGCGAGGGGAATTCGTGCCGCGGCCCCGGGCGTTCGAAGATGGGATCACAGACCTTCATCAGGAACCTGTCTGCTATTGAAAGATCGACAGGATAATAAAGGAGATGAAAAGAGAAATGGACGACATTCGCAACTACGTGAAAGAGCGGTACGCCAGGGCGATCACCAACAGCGCCTCGTGCTGCGGTGCGGGAGGCTGTTGCGGCGGGACGACGGACTCATCCGGCATCCCGGGCATGACGCGCGGAAACTACGACAGCTCCACTCTCGAAAAGACGCCCGGACAGATGGCCTACCAGTCGTTCGGCTGCGGCAACCCGTTCACAGAGGCCCGCATCCATCCGGGGGAGACCGTTCTCGACCTCGGGAGCGGCGCGGGGCTGGATCTCTTTCTGGCATCTGAAATGACCGGGCCGACCGGCCGGGTCATCGGGCTCGACATGACGGACGAGATGCTTGCGACCGCAGCGGAAAACCTTAAGGGACTCGACAACATCTCCCTCGTGAAGGGGTACATCGAGGAGATTCCGGTCGAAAGCGGCTCGGTGGATGTGATTATATCCAACTGCGTCATCAACCTCTCCCCCGACAAGGGAAAGGTCCTCAAAGAGGGATTCCGAGTCCTTCGCCCCGGCGGACGCTTCTGCGTCTCCGACACGGTTTTTCTCCGCCCGGTGAGCGAACGTGCCGTTCAGAACCTCGAGGCGTGGTCCGGATGCATCTCGGGAGCGCTTTTGGAGACGGAGTATGCGGAGAAAATGAGGGAGGCGGGTTTCGAGGAGATCGAAGTGCGGCGCACAAAAATCCACTCGTTCCCCGATGCACTTGCGGCCATGGCCTTCCCGGAGCTTTCGGAGGAGGAACGACGGGATCTCGACGGCGCTTTGGCCAGTGCGATCATTCTGGGAAAGAAACCTTCCGTGAAACTCGAAGAGGGACTCGACTACACGATCCGGCGGGCCCGTTCCGAAGATGTTCCACTCATAACCTCTCTGCTGGAGGAGAACGGGCTCACATCTCTCGGCGTCGCAGAGGCTCCCGGAAATTTCATTGTTCTGGAGCACTTCGGTATCGCCGCCGTGGCCGGCATGGAGGTTCGGGGGGATGCGGGACTGCTCCGATCTCTTGCCGTACGCCTGCGGGATCGGAAAAAACGCTTCGGAGAGCGGATGACCGCAGCCATCATCGATAAGGCCCGCGCGCAAGGTGTCCGGACGGTTTTTCTCCTCACCGGGACAGCGGAGCGCTTTTTCGAAAAAGCGGGCTTTGTCACGGCCCGGAGAGAGGATATTCCCGCTCCGCTGATGCAAAGCTCGGCGCTGGACAAGATCTGTCCCGAGAGCAGCACCGTCATGCTAAAAACACTCTCTATGTCAGGAGGAACGAATTCCAATGCAGGATAAGGCATGCATCGTCAAAGAAGCGAAAGGGCTCGGTTTATTTGAAAAATACTTGACCGTCTGGGTCATCCTCAGCATTCTGGCCGGAATCGTACTCGGAAAGATCGCCCCGGGATTCGCGAAGGCCCTCGACGGAATGGCTCTCCGGGTGGGAGGCGCCCCGGTGGTCTCGATCCCCATCGCAATCTGCCTCTTTTTCATGATGTACCCCATCATGGTGAAGATCGACTTCGCCGAGGTCGTGAAAGCGGGAAAAAGTATCAAGCCTGTGGGGCTGACGCTCTTCATCAACTGGGCCGTAAAGCCGTTCACCATGTACGCCATCGCCGTTTTCTTCCTCGGAAGGCTTTTCCTCCACTTCATCGGTCCCGACGCGGTCGATCTGGTGCGGCTTCCCTTCGGTCTCGACCTGGCGGAGGGAGCGACATACGGGCTCGGCGTCGTCGTGGTTGAAAACGGAGTTCGCATGCTCTCGGTCCCCCTGTGGAGAAGCTATCTCGCGGGCTGCATCCTGCTCGGCATCGCCCCCTGCACCGCGATGGTGCTGGTCTGGGGGTATCTCGCCAAGGGAAACGACGGACACACGCTGGTAATGGTCGCCATCAACTCGCTCACAATGCTTTTCCTCTACGGGCCGCTTGGCGGTTTCCTCCTCGGCGTGGGTCGGATCCCCGTTCCCTGGCAGGCGCTGGCGCTTTCCATCGCGATCTACGTAGCGCTGCCTCTGGCCGCGGGGTATCTCTCCCGAAAGTGGATTCTCGGGCACAAGGGGGAGGTCTGGTTCCGCGAGAAGTTTCTTCACGTGCTCACGCCGGTAACGATCACCGCGCTGCTCATCACGCTCGTGCTGCTCTTCTCCTTCAAGGGGGAGATCATCGTCGCCAACCCGCTGACGATCCTCTGGATCGCAATCCCTCTCTTCATTCAAACAGTGCTGATCTTCGGCATCGGCTACTGGCTTTCGAAGAAGCTCGGTCTCACCTATCAGGACGCCGCGCCGTCCGCCATGATCGGAGCATCGAACCACTTCGAGGTGGCGATCGCGACGGCAACGATGCTTTTCGGCCTCTCCTCGGGGGCGGCGCTGGCCACGGTTGTTGGGGTCCTTATCGAGGTTCCGGTGATGCTGATGCTCGTCAGGTTCTGCAACAAGACGACGCACTGGTTCCGGCAGGGGCTGTAGCGCCTCGGAGAATACAGCGAGCGAAAAAACAATTTCCGGCAGCTCCGGCCGGCCGAATTCCAAAGCGCGCGCCTCCTACGGACGGCGCGCGTTTTTGACGCACCCGGAAAGTTCTTCGATTACGGAAAATCAGGGATTTTCACGGAGAGCGTTCTTCCGTTCTTCTGATACAATGATTGAAATTTATACTCCTCAGGGATACAGGAAGGATGAGAAAGAGATGAAGAGAGCCCTTTTCCTTGCGCTCATCGCCGTAGTATTCTGGATGCTCCCCGGCGGCGCCGAGGCCGCCCCGGGGAAATTCGACCCGGAGAGCTATTCCGCTCCGAAGATTGAAGACCTCTACCTGGTGATCATACGGGACCCCGACGCCCAGATCCTCGCACTGCAGCGCGGCCAGGTGCATATTCTCGGAGACCTTCACCGGCCTGTGGACGTCGACGCTCTCGCGCTGGACCCGAAGGTGAACCTCTCCCTCGCGTCGGGATTTCACGGATTCTTTCTCGGTTTCAACGTCCGCACCTTCCCGTGGAACCGCGTCGAACTCCGGCAGGCCGCATGGCAGTCTCTTCCGCGGGAGCGGATCGTGCGCGACCTCTTCGCGGGATACGCGGAACCGCTCTCCACGTTCCTGCCCCCGGTCTCGCCCTACTATCAACCCGATGTGACAGCCTACCCCTTCAATCCCGACGCAGCCAGAAAACGCCTCGCCGATGCCGGCTGGACATGGAGCGAGGACAACGTGCTCGTATCGCCCGAAGGAGAGCGGATTCCTCCCCAGAGGCTTCTCTCTCCGACCGCCTCCGTGGCTCCAACAACGGCGGAGCTCGCGGCACGGGCCGCCGACGCCCTGACTGCGATCGGAATTCCCGTAAGTTCGGAGCCCATGGATTTCGCCACGATGATATCGCGCCTGAACGAACGGAACTTCCAGATGTACGTCCTGGCCTGGCAGATGACCCGGGATCCCGATTCCCTCTACGCATTCTATTCATCCAAGATGGATATTCCCGGAGGATACAACATTCCCGGAATATCCGATCCCGAACTCGATGTCGTGCTGGACCGCCTCCGCTTCGCCCCTGACGCGATGTCCGCTTTGGCGGCGGCCTCCGAGGCACAGAAGAAGCTGGCCGAACTTGCCCCGGTGGCGCCGATCTACAGCCGCTACTCGATCTCGGCAGTCAGCCGGGAATGGAAGGGAACTCTGGTTACGGACCGCGTCACGGCGGACAACACCTGGAGCCTGCTTGCCATGGAACCCGCAATCGGCCCCATGCGCCCCCTCTACCTCGTCCAGGGGGAGGAACCGAGGGCGCTCAACCCGTTCACATCGAGCTCCGCCTACGACTGGCAGGTACTGGGACTGATCTACGACTCCCTCATCGCGGTCCATCCGTACACTCTCGAGACCATCCCCTGGCTGGCGAAATCGTGGAGCATCGAGACGCGGCACGACGACTCGGGGCCGCACACCATCCTCACCTTCCATCTGCGGGAGGGCGCGCGGTGGCAGGACGGAAAACCGCTCACAGCGGACGACGCCGCTTTCACTTACGAATATCTGCGGAAGAACGGCGTTCCCCGCTACTTCGACAACGTGGACAATATCGACCGGATCGAAACTCCGAACGACCTGACGCTTGTCGTGACGATGAAGAACGTGAGCTTCTGGCACCTGCACCGGGTCGGCGGCATTCCGATACTGCCGCGGCATATCGTGGAGAAGGTGGACGACTGGCGCAGCTGGCTTCCGGCATCGGTGAAACATCCCGAGAACTCCTCGATGACACAGCTGGTCGGAACAGGGCCGTTCATCTTCCGGGAATACCGTGCCGGGGAATACGTGCACCTGAAAGGGAACAAGGACTTCTGGCTGGGCCGGCGGAGGTGACTCTACCGTGAATTACTGGAACAGAAGGATCGCCAGCGCGATTCTCGTGCTCGCTCTTGTGCTGGTGTTGAATTTTCTGCTCTTTCGCTTGATGCCGGGGGACCCCGTGGCTTCGATCATAGATCCCCGCTTCTCTCCCGAGGCGAAGGAGCAGCTGCGCCGGATGTACGGACTTGATCAGTCGTTGCCGGTTCAGTTTCTGATGTACGTGAAATCGACGCTCTCATTCGACTTCGGCATCTCCTTTCTCACGGGACGCCCCGTGATGGATGAACTCCGGTCCCGGGTTCCCAATACGGTCTTCCTGCTCGGAACGAGCCTTCTGCTCTCCTCGTTTCTGGGAACGTGGCTGGGAATGAAAGCGGCGCTGCGCCGCGGAAGCATACTCGAAAAGTGCGTCCTCTGGATCGGTGCGCTCTCCTTCTCCTTTCCTTCCTTCTTCGTCCAGCTCGTGCTGCTGATGTTCTTCGCCTCGATGCTCCCGGTCTTTCCGCTGCGGGGGACCCTCTCCGTACCGCCTCCTTCCGGCGGGGCCGCCCTGCTCTTCGACTACCTGCGGCACATGGCCCTCCCGGTTCTTTCGCTCGTTCTGCTGGGATTCGGCGGATGGGCAATCTACGTCCGGAACCTTATGGTGAAGATTCTCGGCGAGGACTTCATTCTTCTCGCCAGGGCGCGGGGACTCCCCAAGAAGAATATCCTCCGCAGGCACGCATTCCGGACGATGCTGCCGCCGCTGCTCACCATCTTCCTTCTCGCGCTCCCCGGCATCGTTTCCGGGGCGGTGATCACGGAAACGGTCTTCTCCCTTCACGGCGTGGGACGGTTCCTCCTGGAAGCGGTAACGGGGCACGACTATCCCGCTGCCGGAGCTGCGTTCTTCCTTCTCGCGCTGCTCACCGTGGCGTGCAACCTTCTCTCGGACCTGCTCTACGGCGTCACCGACCCCAGGGTCCGCTTGGAGAGGGGGAATCGGTGATGCGTGATATTTTCCTCCGGTGGAGCTTCTGGTGCCTTCTGCTTCTCATTGGAACAGCCATCTTCGGGAACCGGCTCTTCGACGCTCCTCCCGAGCGGGAGGTTGCCGCTCCATTCTCCAAGCCGCTCTGGCTCGACAGGACATTGCCGCCTACGAAGGAGATCCGCCTCTCCCCAGAATCTCCGTCTCTTCTGCTGGACTGGCATTACGCTCCTCCGTCGCGACTCTCCATCCGGGTCGAACCGTCAGCCGGCGAGACCGGCAGATTCGTCCTGTGGCGCAAGCCGGAAACGGAAGTGCCTCTGCGGCTGGCGCCGCTCAGAGGCGGCTTCGAGGCGGACGGACGGGATATTGCGTTCAAACGCTCCCTGGGCCTTCCTCCGTTCGGTGACGCAGCGGCATCCCTCTTCTCCGAGCAGGGAGGCTATGAACTCTCCGTCTCCGGTGAAGGTCCGTGGGACGGAGACGTCGTCCTGAAGCTGGAAGGGGGCCGATGGGGGCTTCTGGGAACCGACCAGAGAGGCCGGGATATCGCCTCGCTCTTCATCGCCGGAGTTCAGGTCTCCCTGATCGTGGGGATCTTCGCGACGCTCCTGGCCACATTTCTGGGAACCTCCCTGGGGCTTGCCGCCGGCTACCTCGGAGGGTGGACGGACAGCGTGATCATGCGCATCGTCGACCTTCTTCTCTCCATTCCGCTGCTTCCGGTCCTCATGGCTCTTGCGGCCCTGTGGGGAAAGGGGCTGTGGCAGCTGGTGCTCATTCTCTCCATTTTTTCGTGGATGGGGACTGCCCGAACGATCCGCGCCCTCACGCTCACCCTCCGCGACGCGTCGTACATCGAGGGGCTTCGGGGGCTCGGTGCGCCCTCGAAGTACATTCTGCGGCGGCACCTGCTGCCGGAGACCCTCCCAGTGCTGCTGGCCACCATGACGCTGGGGGTGCCTGGGGCGATTCTCTCCGAGGCGGGGCTCTCCTTCCTCGGGCTGTCGGATCCTCGGGTGATCTCGTGGGGAAGGATGCTTCACGAAGCCCACTCCTTCGGCGCCTTCACTGCCGGAGCCTGGTGGATGCTGCTGCCGCCGGGATTCGGAATCGCTCTGCTCTGCCTCGTCTTTCTCGACCTTGGAAAATTTCTCGAGGAAAAGGTGGACCCCCGCCTTCGGAAAGGAGTCCGGCAATGATCTCCATCCGCAATCTCTCGATCACCTACGGAAGAATGACCTCCAGTGGGAGAACCGGCGAGACGGAGGCCGTCAGGAACGTCTCCTTTCAGGTAGAGAAGGGAAAACTCTTCGCGCTCGCAGGCGAATCCGGAAGCGGTAAAAGCTCGGTGCTCATGGCGATACCGGGGCTGCTCCCCGATGGAACCCGAATATCCGGAGATATTCTGCTGGACGGGACAAACCTGATCACTCTTCCGGAGGACGAACTGAACAGACTCCGTTGGTGGCGGATCGCCCTGGTTCCGCAGGGAGCGATGAACTCCTTCACACCGGTGCTCACCGTAGGGCGTCACGTGGAGGAGGTGCTCGAGGTCCACCTGGGACTCTCGAAGAAGGCGTCTCAGCAGCGCATCGAGGAGCTTTTCCGCATGGCGGGGCTCGAACCCGCTCTCGCCTCGCGATATCCGCACGAGCTTTCCGGAGGGCAGAAACAGCGCGCGGCCATCGCGCTGGCGCTTGCCTGCGACCCCGACTACCTGCTGTGCGACGAACCCACAACCGCTCTCGACGTGATCACGCAGCAGGGAATCGTCGCCACCCTGAAAAAACTCGTCGAAACGAGAGGACTCGGACTGCTCCTGGTCTCGCATGACCTGCCGCTTGCGGCGTCCGTATGCTCCCGCCTGTTCATCATGAAGGACGGCAGGCTCGTCGAGGAAGGTGAACCGCGAGAAATCGTCGCACATCCTCACAATCCGCATTCAGCGGCGCTGGTGAACGCTTTGCTCGAACTCGAGAGAGAGGAGGAATCGGGATGCTGAATATCCGCAATCTCACGGTGACCTTTCCGTCATCGCGAAAGAGGAAAGAGGTCAAAGCCCTGGACGACTTTTCAATCAGCCTGAAAGCCGCCGAGAGCATCTCGATCATCGGCGAATCCGGAAGCGGTAAAACAACGCTGCTGCGCTGCATCTCGGGGCACGTCGCGCCGTCGGCGGGGAGCATCGAACTCTTCGGCAGAGACCTGACCTCCGCATCGGGGCGTGACCTTGTGGCGCTGAGGCGCAGGTGCGGAGTCGTATCCCAGGATCCCTACGGTTCTCTGCCGCCTACCCTGACCGTTCTGGAGGCTGTGATGGAGCCATGGCTCCTGGTGAAGGGGAGGGATGATCGAAAAGCCGGGGAGAGAAAGGCACGGGCATTGCTCGACGAACTGGGCATCGGGCAGGAGACCGTTCTCACGTCCCGTGTGCGTCTTTCCCTCTCCGGAGGGCAGCGCCAGAGAGTGGCGATAGCCCGGGCCCTCGTACTGGATCCGGAACTGCTGCTTTGCGACGAGCCCACCAGCATGCAGGACGCCTCGACACGCGGGGAGATTCTGCGGATTCTTCAGCGCCGCCAGGAGGCTGGGATGTCGATGATCTTCGTCACACACGACCTTTTCCTGGCGCGGAAGGCCGCCCGTCGCGGACTCGTCCTCCACCGGGGAAAGATCGTGGAAGAGGGGCTCTGCCGGAACTTCCTCGCCTCGCCCGAGCACCCCTATACAAAGGCGCTCGTCGCCGCGCTCCCGAGGCTCTCCTCTTCAGGCGCACCGTCATGAGAGGCGGAGGAAGAGGCATGTTCCCGGAAAAAAGCACTTACCCCTCTCTTTCGGCGGCGTCCAGGTGCTTGCACTTCTTCCAGCGCTGAAAAGCGGGACAGGTGCAGGCGCGGTGAAGGAGATCCACCGCGTAATCCTCTGTACCGTGGGCAATAAAGATTGAACCGCTGATTTTCTCCAGGCGATCGGGCGGAAATTCCGGTTTCGGAGGGGCCGTTTCGGCTTTCATCGAGGGGGCGGAACCGTCGAGGGCCTCGTTGGAGAGACGGTCCGCTTCGAAGTTCTCCTCCCTGGGAATCCACGAAAGGGAGCTTTTCGTCGCCTTGAGCAGTTCCTTTGCCCTATCCGCAAGTTCCTGCAGCCGGGGTTCCCGGATCTTCCAGCGGCCGGTCACCTGGTTCACCACGAGCTGGCTGTCGCCGCGGACGGCCACCCCGGAGAGACGGCGGGCGAGGATCTCCTCAAGAAGAAGGATGAGAGCGAGATACTCCGCCTCGTTGTTGGTCTTCCGTCCGAGAGGGCGTGCGCATTTCCAGACCGTCCTGCCTGCGGAATCCAGCAGAATCGCGCCCGCTCCGGCATCCCCCGGGTTACCGCGGGAAGCTCCGTCGAAATGCCCCCGGCAGGAAGGAAGATCCTCCCTGAAAAGGCCCTTTCCCGGCGGGGATGCAAGCGCCTCGCTCCAGTCGGCGTCAAGGCTCAAGAAGTGACTTTGCGGGGTGTTCGAAGTTTTTTTCACCGGATTCGGTCTCCTTTGCTCGACTTCGGGTAAAAGTAGGTCTCTGGAATCATTTACAGAGTATACTTGCAAGATACAGTATATTTCTCTATTCCTCGGAGAGATAAATATATTATAATGACTTCGCTGTTCTATTTTTTCTTCAAGGAGGCTGCATGATTGTGACATTTTCTCCGTTTCGCCTCGTCGGGAGAGATCGCGTTTCCGTCTTGTCCGGAAATGCGCGTGACAGGCACAGATGCCTTGCCGTTTTCTTTCTCTCCGTTTTTTTCTGCATCTCTCTCTTTTCTGTTCTCGCCGCCCGCGAATCCGCGGCATCGAACGATATCACCTTCCTCAAAGGGCTGTTCGTCAAGGAGGTCAGGGGGTACGGGCTCTATATCGAGGAGGAATCCTCCCGTTTCGAAAGAGGAAGCAAGGCCACCGTCTACCTCGAAGTGGACAATTTTCAGCTCGGCATAAAGGACGAACAATATCATATCAGCCTTTCGCTCGACCTGCTCGTGAAAAACAAAGACGGGAAGGTCATCGCAGAGGACACCCAGGTCATGACGCACGAATATCTTTTGAAGAGCAGGATCCGGGATGTCTGGTTCACCGTGATCATGGACCTCTCCGAATGGCCCGAGGGGAAACACATCCTCTCCTTCGTGGTAACCGACAACACCTCGGGAAAGCAGTGTACGAAAGACATGGAGATCGAAATCCACTAAGATCCGGAAACTTGATTCCGCCGCCGGACACCCGCCCTCCGGCGGCTTTTTCAATGTCCTCACGCTGCCCCGCATTTCATTTTTTCATTGCTTCCTGGAATGAATGATACAATAATCCCGTTCCGAACTTTTTTCCGGAGGTCTCTTCATCATGCAAACACTTTATCTCGACTGTTTCGCCGGTATCGCCGGAGATATGTTCCTGGGAGCGATGCTCGATCTCGGCCTCGACAGGGAAGCGTTTCTCCGCACCATGGAGAGCATCGTTCTCTTTCCGGATCATTCGCACGCACATGAACATCATTCCGGCCACGATCACGGGGACGCTCATCACCACGGGCACGAATCCCCGGGACATCATCATTCGTCCGACAGACGGAACGAAAACGACAGGCTGCGCATCTCCATCGTGCAGGATGTCCGCGGAGGCATCGCCGGAACGAAGGTAAAGATCGCCTCGTTCGAGGACCACCCTCACCGGGGGCTTTCCGACGTCATCGCCATCATCGACGCAAGTCCGCTCTCCCTCCGCGTGAAGGAACAGAGCCGCGCCGCCTTCCGGATGCTCGCGGAAGCGGAGGCGAAGGTGCACGGCACAACTCCCGAGGAGGTTCACTTTCACGAGGTCGGTGCGATCGACTCCATCGCCGACATCATCGGGGCGTTCGTCCTCATGGAGATGGCGGCGATCGATACCGTCGTCTGCTCTCCGCTGAACGTCGGGCACGGCACGATACGGTGCGCGCACAGACTTCTTCCGGTCCCGGCCCCCGCGACGGCGGAGCTGCTCTCGGACCTTCCCGTCCGCGTCGAAGGTGGCCCGATGGAGCGGGTAACGCCGACAGGAGCGTTGCTGGCGAAGTGCCTTGCATCCTCCTTCGGCCCTCTTCCTCAGGGCAGAGTTCTGAAAAGCGGCAAGGGGCTCGGAGACCGTGAGAGCGATATCCCAAACCTGCTGCGGGTTCTTTTGCTGGAGACCGGAGAAGGAGCGAACGGCCTTTTCGAACGCGACAGGGGAATCGTCCTCGAGACGAATATCGACGATATGAATCCGCAGTACTATTCGCCCGTCATGAACATGCTGCTGGCCGAAGGAGCGCTCGACGTCTGGATCACGCCGGTCATCATGAAGAAAGGGAGGCCTGCCGTCACGCTGAGCTGCCTCTGTTCTCAAGGCAAGGAAAGCGTGCTGACGGAGCTGCTGCTGCGGGAGACCACCACGCTCGGAGTCCGCATGTATGCCGTAGACCGCCTGAAAACCGGCTACGAGATCGTGGAGCGGGAGACGACGTGGGGCCTTGTCCGATTCAAGGTGGCCCGCCTCGGCGGGGAGTTTCTCAGGTCAAACCCTGAATTCGAGGATGTGCGGAGGCTTTCGGGAGAGCACAACATCCCTCTGCCGGAAATGCGCGAGAGGCTGCTCCAGGAATTTCTGCTCTGATTCGTCCGGGGAGACACATTCAACGATTCTCCCCGGACCTTCCTGAAGAGTCCTGTTCTTCCCGGAAGGTCCGCATGCATTTACCGCAGCCATGACACCCCTTGTAGCAGGGCCGAAGGCGCTTCGCCCCTGCCAGCATGGGAATGCATGCCGCGACGAGAATGAAGAGGAACAGAAGAAAGCGCATGATGTCTCACCTCCGGAATCGATTTCTGCAGTTTTTTATATTATACGCTCTTTCTACGGGGCGCCGCTCTTTCAGGAGTTTTCCCGGCGACGGTAAAAAGGAGGCGGTAACAGTGCATTGCCTGGCGTCATTCGATACCACAAGCATGGCCGTGCTTTTCGAACGGATATGCCGCAAAGAGGGAATAGCCGCAAAAATCGTCCCCGTACCACGTTCCCTATCCGCGAGCTGCGGCCTGGCCTGTGAATTTCCCTGCGATTCCGAGGCCAGGGTCCGTGAACTGTGCGCAAAAAAATCCGTGGATGTCGCATCCTATCACTCCCTGAACAGCGACTGGACATAACTTCATTCTTGAAATACCATATGGGGGATAGGAGTATTAACGCGGCACACGGACATCGCCCCTGGAAAAATCGGCGGCCTGGCCGCGAATTTTGAAAGGCAGGGGATTTTTGGCATGGAAAAAAAGAAGGTACTCATCGTCGGCGGCGTGGCATGCGGTGCGAAGACCGCGGCGAGACTGGCGCGCCTCGCACCGGAATTCGACATCACGATCCTGGAACGGGGAGAACACCTGAGCGTTGCCGGCTGCGGCTTCCCGTATTTCGTCGGAGACGTGGTGAAGGAGTACAAGGACCTCGTCTGCACTCCGCTCGGCATCGTCCGGGACGCTAATTTCTTCCGGAACGTGAAGAACATCACCGTCCACACGGGACACCTGGCGACCCGCATCGACAGGGAGCGCAAGACAGTGGCCGCGACGAACACCGCGTCGGGAGAGGAGGTTCTCTTCCCCTACGACGAGCTGGTACTCGCCACCGGCGCGTCCTCCATCCGTCCTCCCATTCCGGGCAACGACCTAAACCGTGTCTTCACGCTCTGGACCATGCCGGACGCGATGGCCATGAAGTCGGCCATCGATTCGGGCGGCGTACAGTCGGCTGTCATCATCGGCGGGGGGCTCATCGGCATGGAAGTCGTGGAGGCCCTTGCCGACCGGGGCATTTCCGTATCCGTGGCAGATATTCAGCCCACTCCCCTTCCCGCGCTGGTCGGGGAGGACTTCGGACTTCGAGTGGAGAAGATGCTTCGCCAAAAGGGCGTCGGGTTCTACGGCGGCGAGAAAGTGACGGAGATTCTAGGCGAGGGAGGCGTCGTCACGGGCGTCAGGACCGACAAACGGATGCTTCCGGCCGACATGGTGCTGCTTGCCGTCGGTATCCGCCCGAACACCACGCTCGCCAGGGAGGCCGGGCTCGAGCTGCACGCAAACGGAACCATCTCGGTGGATGAATGCCTCCGCACGAGCGATCCGTTCATCTATGCGGGAGGCGACTGCGTCCAGTCGAAGAATATCCTGACGGAGAAGTCCGTCTGGCAGCCGATGGGCTCTACGGCGAACCGCCAGGGAAGGGTCATCGCCGACAATATCGCGGGCCTTCCCACCCGCTTCAACGGCGTCGTCGGAACGGCGATCCTGAAGCTCTTCGACTGCACCATCGGCAAAACGGGGCTCAACGAGGAGCAGGCCCGCAACGCCGGTTTCGATCCTGTGAGCATCGTCGTGGAAGCTCCCGACCGGCCGCACTTCATGCCGGGAATGGGATCCATGACGATCCGCCTCGTCGCGGACAGGAGATCCAGGAGAGTGATCGGCGCGCAGCTCCTTGGGAAAGGCGTCGTCGACAAACGGCTCGATTCGATCGTCTCCGCAGTCTCCTCCGGCATGACGGTGGATATGCTGGCGGACGCCGACTTCGCCTACGCTCCGCCCTTCGCCACAGCGCTTGATCCGACGACGCACGCGGCCAACGCGCTCAGGAACAAGCTGGACGGTCTCGTGAAAACCTATTCGCCGAAAGAGCTGAAGGATCGAATGGAAGAGACCGATCCTCCTTTCCTTCTGGACGTCCGCTCTCCCCAGGAGCTCGACCTCCAGGGACGCCTCCCCTACGATTCCGTGAACATTCCCCTTGGCCAGCTTCGCGGCCGCCTCGCGGAGATCCCTATGGACCGCGAGATCATCGCCTTCTGCAAGATTTCGGTACGAGGGTGGGACGCTCTCGCGACCCTGCGCGGAAACGGCTTCGAAAATGTCGCCCTGCTCGAAGGCGGCGTCATGGCCTGGCCCTACGACCTGCGATAAAACGAAAAGAAGGAGCGGTCTCCTGAAAACAGGGGCCGCTCCTTCTTTCTTTACAAATACGGTTTTCTTACCTTCTCCGGAGAAGGTAGAGCGGCAGAGCGAACACGAGCAACAACGGCGAAGCGGACCCAGCCGCGCACCCGCTGCTCCCTGCACCCGCTGCTCCCGAAACGACGGCGAAGACCTTGAGGCAGAAATTCGCGTTCTCGAGCGGAGTGTCCGCGAGGTCCGTCCATCGCACGCCGTCCTCGCTGTAGAAGCTCTGTCCTCTCGAGGAGACGGCGGCGTCCGAGTAGCCCGCGAGAGGGCTCTCCACCGGAAGGGGGTAGTCATATCCGGGCGTGACGAGCTTCACCTCGACGCTGAAGCTGCTCCCTCCGGCGACGAAGACCTCCTCGGGGAGAAGGATCGTGTGATACCCCGGCTTTTCGAGCGTTCCACGGAACCCTTCAAGAAGAATTCCGCTTTCGCCCGGTACCGAAGAGACACCGGGCATGGATGTCCTGACGGAGATCTCGTACTCCGTGCCGAAGGAAGCCGCATAGAACGCAACCGCCTTGAGCACCTGGTCCCCGGCCGCGGTAAAGCGATTCGCCATCCATCCCGTGAACGGCTCGTCGGAGAAGGAGCGGATGGAGCGCACCCATCCAAGCGGGTCATGTTGATGGATGATGTCGTAGCTGTCGGCGGGAACGCTGAGATAGGCGAAACCGCTGTCGAGGCTCGTGTCGTAGTAGGACATGTAGAAGAAGCCGTTCTCGCCGAACCCGCTTCCCCAGCTGTTCCGGACAATCCATGCGCCGTCGCCCGGAGGCGTCGTCGCGAAGTTCTCCTTCGGGAAGTCGTCGTCCCATCCCACGACGTTCACCGCATGGTTGGCGCCGCGCGGCCCGTCGTAGTAGAAGGCGCTTGCTGCAGGATTCCACGTGCTCCCGTTGAAATCGGCCATCATGCCGATCGAGAGTGCGCCGTACTCCATCAGGGCGCTTTTCACTTCGTCCGCGACGAGATACGGATATCCGACCTCCCAAATGCTCTCCGCCGGGTAGGGCATGAAAATCGCTCCGGTAAGCAGCTTCTGCCTCGAAAGGTTCGGTTTCGAGGCAGGGAGGGGCCCGTCGTAGGGGAGGTCCGCCTCGTTGACAGGTCCTGTTCCTCGGGAGAGCACCGCGACCGCCTTCCAGTCGTCTCCTCCCTGGTCGTAGACCTTGGCGGGGTCGCGCGGATCGAATGGGTCGTCCGGATCGCTCCAGGGTGAAAAGGCCGGCTGGCCGTCCGGGTTCGTCACGTACGCCCAGTAACCGAGATGCCACTCCGAAAAGTCGCGGATCTCCTCCGTCCGAAGGGACGACTCCATCGACGCGATCGCTGAGAACGTCCAGCAGGCGCCGTAGGGATCCTGGTCCCTGACAGGGGAGATCTTGCCGCGTGTCCGCAGGTCGTAGCGGGAGGGAAATTCCCTCTTTCCGAGCGGCGCGGCTCCGGAGCGGCCCTGCTTCAGGTGCTCGAAGTTCAGCGGCGAAGGGAGTTTTCCCGGTCGTATCGTCGCCCCGGACGGCGTGCGGATCTGCTCCGGAAGCGAGGAAAAGTCTCCGGAAAGCGCAGCCTGCGCCTTTACGAACTCCGGATTCAGGGGTGCGAGCGCAATCCCCCCGGCAGACGCGGAAACAGCGCACAATAAAAAGAGAGAAAGAAGAGCCGTTCCAGTCCATGCTGTTTTTCTCACAATGCCACAACCTTTCAGATGAAGTTGCGTGAATAAGAGCGTTTTACTTCTCCTCTCACCTGCCGTATTCTACCGTATCCTGCCCGCGGCAGAAAGCGGGGCGGAAGAAGAAAGAAGCGGCCCTCCGGATATTTCCGAAGGACCGCCCGTGAACAAAGAGATGTGAATTCTGTTACAGCCCCTTTTTCTCCGCCCAGAGGAAGAAGAGGAGCGTCACGAGAATCACTCCGGCGGCGACGTACCAGTGGCTCACGCCCAGCACCTGCGGAATGGTGATCCTCCCGAAGTCCCCCATCTTGAGGAGCGTGTTGCTCATCAGGGGAAAGGCTTCGGCATAGAGCCCCGCGCCGACCAGTCCTCCCGCGATCCCCCAGAGGGCGTCGAGCCGGCCCTCGGCGACCGCCGCCACCGAGGTGCCGGGGCAGTAACCGAGCAACGCCCAGCCGATACCGAAGAGAATGCCGCCGCCGACAACTCCGCCGACGATCATCGGCTTGATGGAGAGCTTCACCATCCCCAGGTCGTAGAGGTAGTAGGTTCCCACCATGGCAACGACGATACTGGAGAGCATGAACTTGAAAATGGTGAAATCCTGAAACCGGAGAGCGCCCAGCTGCTTACCGTAACGGATGACCCTTCCTCTCTGAAGAAGGAATCCGAAAAGAAGGCCCGTTCCAAGACCGTAGATCATGTCAGGATTCATTCCGCTCACCTCCGTAGACGAACCGCGCCATTATCGCCCCCGCGACGAAGAATGCCGCGAGCGCGACGAAACCGCTGACTGCAAGCTGAAGCGAACCGCTCAGCCCGTGACCGCTGGGTCAGCCGTCGGCGAGGCGCGCACCGAACATCGCGATGACGCCGCCGATGAAGGCCACCACGCCGCGCTTCAGGAAGTTCCCGCCGAACTTCTGCTTCCACATCGGCGGCACCATCTCGATCTTGAAATCCTTGTACAACAGCGCGGCGACCAGGGCGCCGATAAAGATTCCAACCATGAACCAGGCCTGCCAGTCCATCCTCGGCGCCGTCTTGACAAGGTATTCAAGCGTCGAGGCGTGCTCCGGGATCAGTTTTTGCTCGACGGCCGCCGTAGCGCGTACAAAGGTCGTCGACGCACCGAAGTACTTTCCGGCGAACCATACCGACCCGATCGAGACGAGTCCCGCAAGTCCTCCGGCAAGATACGGACTCCATCCATCCTGCTCTTTCATCGTATCCCCTCCATTCCTTATTTTTTGATACCAATCCTTCCTGTCCCTCAATTATAGAAACCCGTATGGGTATTGTCAAACATCCGCATAAAAAAAGAGCCCGGAAGGGCTCCTCTTCGCAGCAGGGGCGCGGGACCCTACAACAGCCCTTCCAGTCCCTTCTCCAGGACGGAAAACACATCCCCGTTCCGGTACTCCTCCAGATTTCCCTCGTCTCCCAGCTCCGCCATCGAAGGGTCAAGGGGAAGACTTCCCCAGAATGTCGTCTTCAGGTCGTTCGTCAGGGAAGTTGAATGACTGCCGCCGAAGAGTTCGATCCTCTCTCCGCAGCGGGGGCAGACAAGACCGCTCATGTTCTCGAGGACACCGACGAGGGGAATGTCGAGCATTCCGGCCATCTTCGCCGCCTTCCGGACGACAAGCGACGCAAGCTCCTGCGGAGAAGTCACAAGGAGAAATCCATCGAGGGGGATTGTCTGCATCGCCGTCAGCACCGCGTCGGCTGTGCCGGGGGGAAGATCGACGAAGAGAACGTCGAGTTCGCCCCACCGGACGTCGTTGAAGAACTGGCTCACGGCGTTGCCCAGGAGCGGCCCCCGCCATACCACCGGCTTGGCCGGATCGTCCAGGAGAAGATTCATCGAGATGATGCGTATTCCCGTCCGCGACGCGGGGGGTTCAATTCCGTCTGCGTTTCCGAAGGGAAAGGTGTGCAGACCGAAAAAGGTCGGAATGGACGGTCCGGTGATGTCGGCGTCCAGGATGCCGACCTTCTTCCCCCGGCGGGCGGCGGCGACGGCAAGCAGAGAGGTGACCGAGCTCTTTCCGACTCCTCCCTTGCCGCTTCCCACTGCGTAGATTTTTTTAATCTGTTTCTTGTCGCTTTTCGGTGGCAGTGTCATAAAAAAGGTTCGCCCCTTTGTCGTAGTATGAAGATGCTGTGGTTCTATTCTACCTCAGGATTTACACTATCTTTTCAAGCGTTCCCTGCGCATACTTCTCCAGCGCCTGCTTCACGGTAATTCCTTCGGCGCAGAAGGCGGCCATCTGCGCCTGCTTCGCGAAACCGAGGGCATTGGGGCCGAGTCGCGGCACCAGCAGCACGGAGACATTCTTTTCCGACAGGAGCATGAGCGCCTTGGAGGCAGCTCCGTGCGCTTCCTCTCCCGCCGTGTTCTCGAACGCCTCCACGACCTTCCCGTTTTCGTCCGCGACGACAAACCACGGGGCCCGTGCGAAACGGTCCGCCACGGCGCTGCTCTCGGAGGAGCCCAACGATGGAATTCCTATACGGGTCATATTACACGCCACATCCTCTCTCAACGATCGACCGCCAGAGCTCTATCAGCGGTTCTCCCATTTCCCCGACCGGAACCCGCCCTTCGCTGACGGCGCGCGCCGCCCTCTCGGAGAAGGGAATCGCTCCGAGGAACGGCCACGACTTCTCACCGCACGCATTCTTTATCTCCTCGGTGGTCTCACCTGAAAGATCCCATCGGTTGACTGCCACGCCGAACGGGACGGAGAGCATCCGGCAGAGAGAGGCCACCCTCCCCAGGTCAGAGAGCGCCGAACGGGACGGTTCGCTTACCAGCACCGCGAAAGTCGCCCCTGTCATTGACGAGATCACGGGGCACCCTACGCCCGGAGGGCCGTCGGTGAGAAGAAGGGAAATTCCCCTCTCTTCCGCCTCGCGCCTTGCTTCCTTCCGGAGAAGGGCGACCAGCATGCCGGAATTCTCTCCTCCCGGAGCGAGGCGCGCATGCCAGAGAGGACCGAAGCGGGTCTCGCCTCGGCGGAGCACCCCCCTTTGAAACTTCTCCTTCGAGATGCACCCCTCGGGGCAGACGAAGAGACATCCTCCGCACCCCTCGCAGAAGCCTGAATCGACCGCCGCCTTTCCGTTCCGCACGGCGATGGCGCGAAAGCGGCAGAACTCCTCGCACGCCCCGCATCCGGTACACCGGGAAGTATCGACGGAGGCGATCTCCATGCCGAAAAACGGACGCTCCTCCGTTCCGGCGGGAGAGAGGAGAATGCCGAGATTCGGCGCGTCCACGTCGGCATCGGCAAGAATCTTCGGCTCCTCCGTCAGGGCTGCGAAGCAGGCCGTCAACGTCGTTTTGCCCGTCCCCCCCTTGCCGCTGACCACGACGATCTCGCGCGGGCTCATGAGAATCTCCTTTCGATGCTCCGCCAGAGCGTATCCGTCTTCCATCTCCACGTTGCATCCGCCAGGTAGGGACAGATTCCCCTGGCGCCGGATTCTGCCACGGAGCGCGAGAAGGGGTATCGGGCAAGCACCTCGACGGAAAAACGCGCACACAAACCGTCCAACGAGCGATCTCCGATGCCGGTCTTGTTGACCACGATGCCGGCGGGCAGCTTCATATCCGCCACGACCTCGAGCACTCCTTCAAGGTCGGAAAGCCCGAACGGCGTCGGTTCGGCCGCCAGGATCGCCGCATCGGCTGCGCGGAGCGCCGCCGCGACGGGACAGGAGGTTCCGGGGGAGGCGTCCATAATCCAGTCGGGGACATTCATCATCTCTCCACGATGAATTGTATCCTCGATCACCCGCACCGTGCTCACTCCTCCGACCTGCAGGCGCCCTTCTATGAAAGGAGCGCCTCCGACGGAACCGCAACGGACTTCGCCCACGACACGGTTCCCCTCCCTCATCGCCCCGGTCGGGCAGACGAGCGAACAGACGCCGCAGCCGTGACAGAGCGATTCGTTCACCACGGGAAGCCCCGATCCGAACCACGCGATGGCGCCGTAGGCGCACGCCCTGGCACAGCGCCCGCAGGACGAACAGGAGGTCGGCTCCAGGAACGCGACGGGCTGATGGACAGGCTGCACGTCATCCGGCGATACTCCGAGGAGGATAGCGAGGTTGGGCTCCTCGACATCGAGATCCATCGCGAGCGTTCCGGGTTTCGAAAGGACAAGGGAGGCAGCGATGCTCGTCTTGCCCGCGCCCCCCTTGCCGCTCGCCACGGCGATCCTCATTTTCCGCAGGCCGAGTCGTGCCCGTGACCGCAGTCGGTCTCGACGACGTTCAGAGAACCCTCGAGAAGCGCTTCTATTCCCTTCTCCACATCAATCGACGGTACCGTGAGCACCTTGACACCGAGCGACTCGAACATTCTCTTCGCCTGGGAGCCCATGCCTGCCGCCACCACGATGTCGGCCCCCATTTTCTTGACCCAGTTCGGAAAGAGTCCGGGAATATGCTCCTCCGCAGGAGGAGGAAGCACTTCCCTGGAGAGGACATTCTTTCCCTCGAACGTGACGAAGAGGAACTGCTTCGTCTTGCCGAAATGCTCGGAGATGACGGCTCCGTCCATCGCCACGGCAGCCTTCGTCACTCGACGTCGCCGCCTTTCCCCAGTCGGGAACGAAGCTGCTGCGCTCTGGCTTCCGTCATCGCGAGCTCGTCTTCGAGCATCGCCTTTTCGTCAACCTCGGAAAGGGGTTCTGCCCAAACGCCGCCTCTTCCCATACCCATACCCCAGCCGAAATAGCCTCGGCCCCGAAAGAAGCGTCTTCCTGCGCCCATACCGCGGCCGCAAAATCCGCGGCCCCATCCTGTCATCGGTCCTTGGCCCATAGGCCCTGTTCCATCTCGTCCAGGCATTTCGATCTCCTCCTTTAATGATAATAATTATCATTTGCATAATACTCCTCCTTGTGGCATCATGTCAAGGGGAACGTTTGATTTACAGAACATCTCCTGTAGAAAACCGCTTCAGACAGTTTCGAAACAAGCCGGGAGGAATGACGAATGGCCGGAACGCGCACTGAAGAGACGATCGGCGCTTTTCTGGAACAATTGAAGGATAGGGGGCTTCGGCTCACCGCCCAGCGGGAGACGCTCTTCCGGGTCGTCGCCGAAAACCTGGGTTCTCCTACTTCTGTCCAGGCCATATGGGAGAGGACAAGAGAGGTGGATCCGTCCATCGGCATCGCGACGATCTACCGGACGCTCAATCTCCTGGCGGAGATGGGGGTCGTCAACATCATTTACCTGAGCGACGGAGAATTCCGCCTGGACGTTCCGCTGCAGAAGATTTCCGTGACGGCCTTCTGCCGTCACTGCGGCGAGCTCTTTCCCCTCGGGGAGGAAGGAGAAAAACAGCGGATCCTGGAGGAATGGCTGGAAAAAGCGGGGCTTGAACTGCTGCCCCAGTCCGTATCCGTCGCCGGACTCTGCGGCGACTGCAAAGAGGTTCTGAAGAGCACGGACGCCCTTCCCGCGCTAAGGAAGGGACCTCTCGGACAGCAGGGGCCCTGCATGCGGAGGCGATGCCGCAGGATGGGACGGAACATGGACTAAAAACTCCGTTTCTGCGGGAGAAGCGGGGCTTGTGTCCGGCGATTCACCGGGAAGCGGCGTCTCCGGAACAGGATTCCAGATATTCGGCGATGTGTCCGGCCAGCTCACCCGGATACTCGTAGAGGAGTCCGTGCCCTCCTGGCCACAGTTCGAACCGTGCCCCCGGAATCACCCGTGCAAGCGCTCTTCCCTCCTCCGCCGGAACCAGCTGATCGTCGCTTCCGGATATCACCAGCACGGGAATATCGATGCGCCGCAGACGTTCTCCGAACGGACGGATTGCCTTCAGCACGTTCTGCTGCGCCCTGATACCTTCCGAAGAGCGCTCGAAGCTTCTCCGAACCGCTGCGGAAAACATTTTTATCTGCTCAGGGCCGCTCCCGGATGAGGCCGGACACAGCAGGTCCGCCATGTACTCCGCGAGCGTCTCTATCGGGACCCGGCAGTCGACAACGGGGCGGAAGAGCTCCGGCCTTCTCCTGACGAGCTCCCCGTGATCCGAGGTACCGCAGCAGAGGACCAGGCAGACGACCCGTTCGGGATGCGCAAGAGCCAGTTCCAGGGCGACGGATACTCCCATCGACCACCCGAGGACGGCGCAGCGCTCTCCCGCCGCCGCGGCGACAGACGCCGCATCCTCCGCGAAGAGAGCGAGGGAGGGGCTGTCGCTGCCGGACGAGCTGTCTCCGAGGCCCCGCGGATCGTACGTCACGAGAGAAATCCCCGAAGCTCTCAGCTTCATGAGAAACACGTTCCCCCAGCACGTGCTGTCGCCGCCCAGTCCGGGAACAAGAAGCAAAGGCATCCTTCCGGGGCTTTGTTCCCATCGGATCTCTGCGCCGTCATCCGCAAGAACGGTGCGCGAAAGCCGTTTCTCTCGGATTTCAATCACCTCCATGCCCCTCTTCGGAGGCGGGTTCCACCATAATTCCATCAATTTCTGGCAAACAGCCGCATCATATCACAAACGGCGTCGCCGCGGCTTTTGAAGGCTCAGGGAGCACCATCGCTTCCGCGGACCATCGGCGGCTCCTTTCGAGTGCGTCTTTTTAAATTACAAGAGGCAAAAACTCTCCAGATAAATATACTCCTCTCCTGTATTTTGTGATATACTTTGCTTCAATCGGAGGCGACGGTTGACCGCACCGCCCCATAAGGATACAATTTTTATAAAATTTGGCTTTTCCTGTTTTCAACAGACATTTCGGGATGCCGCAGAAAGGAGGGATGTTCGTGGAACCACGAAAAATCCGGCTCTCCCGCTCCCCGGAGACCGATCCCTGGAAAAACCTGGCACGCGAGGAGATGATGGTCGGCGATTGCGCCGAAGACGAGGTCATCTTCTACCTCTGGCAAAACGCCCATACCGTCGTGATCGGTCGGAACCAGAACGCCTGGAGCGAGTGCCGCATTGATCTGCTCGAATCCGAGGGCGGGCGGCTGGCGAGGCGATCGTCCGGAGGAGGCGCCGTCTACCACGATCTGGGCAATCTCAACTATTCCTTTATCGTACCCCGTCGCCTGTACAGCATGGAGCGGCAGCTCGGCGTCGTCCTCGCCGCTCTGAACTCTCTCGGTATCGCGGCCGAGTTTTCCGGCCGGAACGACCTGGTCCTGCAGGGGCGCAAGTTTTCGGGGAACGCCTACCAACTCACGAGGAACAAGGGGCTGCATCACGGCACCCTGCTCCTATCGGTGGACATGAGCCGGCTCTCGAGATACCTGAACGTGGACCCCGAGAAGCTGAAATCCAAGGGCGTCGCGTCCGTCTCGTCGCGCGTTGTCAATCTCCGGGAGGCCATGCCGGAACTGGATCTCGACGTGCTGATGGAGGCTCTTGAAAAAGCGTTCCTTGAAGCCTACCCCCACGAAGAGGCGGTTCGGGAAAACGATACGCCCGAGAGCGCGGCATTCGCCCCGATTCTCGAGAAATACCGCAGCCGGGAGTGGCGGTACGGCCGCTCTCCCGAATGCGAGGCCGCCGTAAAACGACGTTTCGACTGGGGCGGCGTGGAACTTCGTTTCAATGCGGGCTCCGGAAGTGTGACCAGCCCTGTCGTCTTCTCCGACGCCATGGACGGCGAGATGATCCTTTCGCTGGCCGGAGTGCTGGAGGGGATTCCATTCTCCTGGTCCGGAATGGCCGATACGATACGCGGCGCGTTTCCCGGATCTCCGGAGATGAGAGATGTGGCGGACTGGCTTGAGGAAGCGCCTATCAGCAGGGACAAGGAGGAACAGGCATGAAAAGAACCCCGATGTACGAGCACCATATCGCCGCGGGCGGAAGGATGGTGGACTTCGGCGGCTGGGAGCTGCCGGTTCAGTACGAGTCCACGGGGATCAAGACGGAGCACCTGAACGTCCGTTCGAAAGCCGGGCTCTTCGACGTCTCGCATATGGGCGAGATCACAGTCGAAGGACCGGGCGCCGAACAATGGCTTTCGTCGCTGATCACGAACGACATCACGGTCATGAACGACTTCCAGGTCCAGTACAACATCCTGTGCAACGAGTCGGGCGGAGTCGTCGACGATCTTCTCGTCTACCGCTACTCCCCCGTCAAGTTTTTACTGGTGGTGAACGCGGCGAACGTCGACAAGGACTGGGAATGGTTCAACGCGCATCTACCCCCGGAAGGGGTCGCCCTCGGGAACATCTCGATGAAGACGGCCGAGGTCGCCCTGCAGGGGCCGAACGCCGAGGCCATCCTCGCGAAGGTGGCGGACTTCAATCCGTCGTCCCTTAAGTTCTTCTATTTTACCGATCCGGCGGCGGTGGGCGGCATTCCGGCGATCGTCAGCCGAACAGGCTACACGGGCGAGGACGGCTTCGAGATCTACGTCGACTGGGAGAAGGGGGGCGAACTCTGGAATCTCCTGATGGAGGCCGGGAAGGAGTTCGGTATCATGCCAATCGGTCTCGGCGCCCGGGACAGCCTCCGCTTCGAGGCGGGACTCCCCCTGTGCGGACACGAATATACGGAGAGTATCGGCCCGCTGGAGGCGGGGTACGGCTTCTTCGTGAAGGTGGACAAGGCGGGCGGCTTCATCGGGCAGCCCGTGCTGAAGCGCCAGAAGGAAGAAGGCCTGAAGCGCCGCATCGTGGCAGTGCGGATGGAGGACAAAGGCGTCCCCCGGCACGGCATGGACGTGGCGGACGCTGAGGGACGGATAATCGGGCACGTGACGACGGGCGGATACAGCCCGTCGCTGGACGCCAACATCGCCTCGTGCTGCGTAACGGCTCCCGCCCCCGCCGAAGGTGAAAACCTCTGGATCATGATCCGGGAAAAACCGAAGAAAGCCGTCGTGGTGAAGAAGCCGTTCTACAGGAAAAATTACAAGAACTGAGAGCGTGCCGGCAGAAGAGAGAAAAGAAACCCTGAAAAGGAGGACACATACTATGGCCAGAATACCCGAGGATCTTCGCTACACAAAGGATCACGAGTGGATCAAAATCGTGGACGGAACGGGCGTCATGGGCATCAGCGACTATGCGCAGCACGCCATGGGGGACGTCGTCTACGTGGAGCTTCCCGACATCGGCAGAAAGGTGAAGGCCGGCGAGGACTTCATCGTCGTAGAGTCGGTGAAGGGCGCTAACGACGTCTTCAGCCCCGTCTCCGGCGTCGTCGCCGAGGTCAACGAGGAACTCGACGGCGCACCGGAACTGCTGAACCAGGATCCGTACTCCAACTGGCTGGTCAAAATGGAAGTGGACGACCCTTCCGAAGCCGACCGTCTTCTCGACGCGGCAGCCTACGCTGAACTCGTCGAAAAACTGGAAGCGGAAGAGGCGTAAGGGGAGAGCATCATGAACCGCTATATTCCCGCCACGGCGGAGGACCGGCGCCGGATGCTCGATTTCATCGGCGCAGGGAGCGTGGACGACCTTTTCTCCGGAATCCCGGAGCAGGTTCGTCAGAAGAGGCCCTCCGATCTGCCGAAGACCCTCTCCGAGCCGGAGATGCTGCGCGATCTGCGCACCCTCTCCGGAAAAAACCTGAACGCGGACAACGCGGTCTGCTTCCTCGGCGCCGGGGTCTACGACCATTTCATCCCCTCGGTGGTCGACAGCATGATCTCGCGCGGTGAGTTCACCACAAGCTACACTCCCTACCAGCCCGAGGTGGCCCAGGGAACGCTCCAGGCCATCTTCCAGTACCAGACGATGGTCTGCGAGCTGACCGGTATGGAGATTTCCAACGCCTCCATGTACGACGGCGCATCGGCCGCAGCCGAAGCGGCGGTGCTCGCGGCCTCCGCGACGAAAAAGCGCACCATCCTCTGCGGCCGGAACGTGCACCCGCAGACGCGCGAGACAGTACGTACCTACTGCTGGAGCAGGAAACTCGAATACGCCGAACTTCCGGCGGAGAACGGGCGAATCGACCGTGCAGCGCTGCAGAAGGCACTCGACGGCGGCGACGTTGCCGCCCTGCTCGTCCAGTCGCCCAACTTCTTCGGCAACCTGGAGAGTCTGCAGGAACTTGCGGACGCAGTCCACGAGGCGAAGGGGCTTTTTCTCGTCGCCACGGACCTGCTCGCACTGGGAACCCTCGAGGCGCCCGGAAAACTAGGAGCCGACATCGTCGTCGGCGACGGACAGACCGCCGGCAACCCGATGAACTTCGGCGGCCCCGCCTTCGGATTCATCGCCGTGAACAAGCCTCTGATGCGGAAGATGCCGGGCCGAATCTGCGGCCAAACCACCGACAGCAAGGGCAGGCGAACCTTCGTCCTCACGCTCCAGGCGCGCGAGCAGCACATCCGCCGCGAAAAGGCCACGTCGAACATCTGCTCGAACCAGAACCTCTGCATCGTCGCGGCCTCGGTCTACCTCAGCCTCATGGGTCCGCGGGGACTCCGCGACATCGGCGACCAGATCCTCGCCAAGTCCGCCTACGCGGTGGAACAGCTCGAAAAGACCGGGAAATTCCGGCGCGCATTCCCCGGCGTTCCGTCCTTCCGCGAGACCGCGCTGCTCTGCGACGAAGCGCCCGCCGAACTGAACAAGCGGCTCCTCGGCGCGGGCATCGTCGGCGGTTTCGACCTGTCGGGCGACTATCCGGAGCTGAAGAACGGCTGGCTCCTCGCGGTGACGGAGAGCCGGACGAAAGAAGAGATCGACCGCATGGTCGCGGTTGCGGGAGGTGACGCCCGATGAAACGCACGATGGACACGCTTTTTGAAACCAGCCGTCCCGGGCGGGTCGGCTACGCGCTGCCCGAACTCGACGTCCCCGCAGTGGATTGCGGGGAGGAGCTGAAGGGCTTCTGCCGCGCCGAGGCTCCCAGGCTGCCCGAACTGGCCGAGGTGGACGTGGTGCGCCACTTCACCGGCCTCTCGAAGATGAACTACTCGGTCGACGAGGGCTTCTACCCTCTCGGCTCGTGCACCATGAAGTACAACCCGAAGGTGAACGAGGTCGCCGCCCGGATGCCGGGCTTCTCGCGCATCCACCCCCTTCAGCCCGAGGGAACGGTCCAGGGCGCGCTGAAGCTCATGTACGACCTGAGCGCGATGCTCGCGGAGATCACCGGGATGGACGCGGTCACGCTCCAGCCCGCCGCCGGAGCCCACGGCGAACAGACCGGCCTGATGATGATCAAGGCGTACCACGAGAGCCGGGGAGATCACAAGAGGACGAAGGTCATCGTCCCCGACTCCGCGCACGGCACCAACCCCGCATCGGCCGCGGTCACGGGCTTCGACACGGTCGAGGTCGCCTCCGACGCCGAGGGGATGGTCGACCTCGACGCGCTCAAGGCGCTGATGGACGACTCCGTCGCCGCGCTCATGCTCACCAACCCGAACACGCTCGGCGTCTTCGAGCGGAACATCCTCGCCCTGACGGAGACCATCCACGCGGCGGGAGGGCTCGTCTACTACGACGGGGCGAACGCGAACGCGATCATGGGGAAGGCGCGCCCCGGCGACATGGGATTCGACGTGCTCCACCTGAACCTCCACAAAACCTTCAGCACGCCGCACGGCGGGGGCGGCCCCGGAGCGGGCGCGGTCGGCGTAAAGAACGTGCTCGTCCCGTTCCTTCCGACGCCGGTGATCGGCTTGGCGGACGGAGCGTACCGGCTGGAGCATGCGGACATGCACCCGCAGTCCATCGGCAGGGTGCGCAGCTTCTTCGGCAACTTCGGCGTGCTCGTCCGCGCCTACACCTACATCAGAACTTTGGGCGCGGAGGGGTTGCAAGAGGTCTCCGAGACGGCGGTGCTCAACGCGAACTACCTCGCCAAAAAGCTGGAGCACATCTACCCGCTCGCCCATAAGGGGTACTGCATGCACGAATTCGTGCTCAACGGAGGCGCGCTGAAGCACGAGACCGGAGTAAGCAGCCTCGACGTTGCCAAGGCGCTGATCGACGCGGGGTACCATCCGCCGACGGTCTACTTCCCGCTCATCGTCCCGGAGGCGCTGATGGTCGAGCCCACGGAGACGGAGTCGCAGGAGACGCTCGACCGGTTCGCGGCGGCCATGGAGGAGATCGTCGCGAAGGCGAAGACCGAGGGGGCGGAGCCGTTCCACGACATGCCCCTGACAACGCCGGTCTCCCGGCCCGACGAGACCACGGCGGCGAGAAACCCGATCCTCCGCTGGCAGTTCGGGGACGGGGAGTAATCCCTCCGGCAGCAGCGCATTACGCGCATTCGATACGATCTTCGGGGGGCCGCGCCTTTGCGCGACGCCCCCCTTTCCTTAGCAAAAGGGAAGGAGAGAGAGCATGTACGATCTGATAGTCATCGGCGGCGGCCCGGGAGGCCAGCGCGCCGCCGAGCTGGCGGCCCATAAAGGAATGAGCGTGGCGCTGGTCGAAAAGGATCGCCTCGGCGGAACGTGCCTCAACCGCGGGTGCATCCCAACCAAGGCGCTCTACGCGCATATCGTCGGCGGCAAGGGAGAGCGGGAGGATCTCTGGAACCGAGTGGAAGCAACGATGGACAAGCTGCGCCAGGGCTCGGCCACGGCACTGCGGATGGCGAAGGTGAAGACGTACAAGGGGACGGCCGCGGTGACGAAGTGGGATGGAGAAAAAAAAGTCTCCGTCCGCAAGGAGGACGGAAGCACCGAGGAGATCTCGTCGTCCTTGCTGCTCGTCGCCACGGGGGCGCGTTCCGTCAAACCCCCGTTCACCGGGAACGACCTGCCGGAGGTACTGACGGGCGACTGGGCCATCGTCGACCCGCTCCTCTGGGACCCGGAGCGCAACCAGGACGTCAGGAGAATCGCTGTGCTCGGGGCCGGCGTCATCGCACTGGAAATGGCGATGATGCTCCAGAACCTGGGGAAGAAGGTCATCCTTCTGAAGCACTCCGACCAGATCCTGCGCCGTCTCGACGGCGACATCAAGAAAAAGGTCGCCCAGATTGTGAAGAAGCGCGGGACGGTCGTCAGCGAGTACGTCCGCCTCTCCGAGGCCATTCGGGAGGAAGGCGGACTGCTCCTTCGGGGGACGGCGAAGGACGAACCGTTCGAGGAGCACTGCGACCGCCTGCTGCTGGCTTCCAGCATGGAGCCGGTCCTCGACGGCTTCGGACTGGAGAACGGGACCGTCCGCGTGGAGAAAGGGTGCATCGCCGTCGACGACGCCATGAGAACGTCGGTCGAGGGAGTCTACGCCGTCGGCGACTGCACGGGCGGGGCGATGCTGGCCCATCTTGCGGAGTACCAGGCGATCGCCGCCGTGAGCCGCATGACGGGAGGAGCATACCGGGTCGATCTCGACGCGCTTCCGGCGTGCGTCTTCATCGAGCCTGAGGTCGGGACGGTCGGCCTCACAGAGGAGGAGGCGAAAGCCCGGGGCGAGGAGATCGTCACAGCGAAGGCATATTTCGGCGCCAACGGAATGGCGCTCGCGATGGGAGAAAGCGACGGGTTCGTGAAGGTGGTGGCCCGCGCCGCCGACCGCGTACTGCTGGGCGTTCACATAATGGGCCCCGAGGCAGCTTCCGTGCTTGGAGAAGCAACCCTCGCCGTTTCCAGGGGGCTGACCGCCGGTGACGTGGCATTCAGCATCCACGCCCACCCCACCCTCTGCGAATGTTTACGTGATGCCTGCCTGCGCATCCTGGAGACATAAGCGAAGCAGAATCAAGAAAGCACAGGTACCTCCATACAATACGTACGCGGCAGTTCCCGGAATGACGGCATTTTTTCCCGGACTGCCGCTTCTTTTGTCCCGATCCCTCTCTAAGAAATGCAGCGTATCGAAACAGGCTTCCTGAAAAAAAGCGAAAAAACTTTCTTTTCAAAAAACCGCTTGACAGCTTTTCAAAAACGTGTATCATGATCTTGTATCCAGGATTCAGGATTCAAGTAGTCTTGCCGACGAAGGAGATATCCCGATGATCGATTCTCATATGCACATTTTCGATATCCGCGCCGTGAGCGCAGGAGGCGGCTCGACGCGCTACACACCCGACCGGAGCGCCCTCTTCGATGAGTACCTGAAATTAACATCTCCCCTCGGCTTCGACGGATGCCTCATCGTGCAACCAAGTTTTTTCAGGACGGACAACTCCTTCCTTCTACGGCACCTCGACGTGAAGAATCCGTCGTTCAAACGCTTCGGCGTCGCGGTTCTTCCTCCTCGAACATCTCCCGAAACCCTTGAAACCCTCCATTCCAAGGGTGTGACAGGCATCCGCTTCAACCTCGTCCAGGCGGACGACGACACCCTGAATTTCCACGAGCATTTTCCCGCGTCCTTCTGGAGAACGCTCGACGCCATCGGCATGCACGTTGAAATCCATGTGGAATCGAACAGACTGATGAAAATAGTCGAGTCGCTCTTTCCTCACGTGTCCAGGATCGTCGTGGACCACTTCATGAGACCTTCGGAAGGATCAAGAGGATTCATCAGGGGAGTGCCGTCGGTGTACAGGGATATTGAGCCGTTCTGCGGCAGCGGCCGGATATGGGTCAAAACATCCGCGGCATACCGCGTCGTTCCGGACAAACCCCACCGGGAGGCTGTCCGGAACTGTTGCGACCTGGCCGAGATGCTGGCGGCCATGCTCGGAAAAAAACGCATTCTCTGGGGCAGCGACTGGCCCTATACGCAAAACACATACAAAGTCGAGGGAGATTCCCCGGCGGATCAGTTTCAGAGCGTTGCGACGACCCGCGAACTCTGGACGAAAGGAGGGGTTCTTTACGACCCGGAGCTGGCGTTCCGGGAATTGACCGGAGTCTGATCCAAGTGCTTCCCGGTTTTGCACGACGGGAAGGAGCGTCTCGGCGGCGACGTCGCCGAGCAAGTTGGAGAAGGAGGTTTTTTCACGATGAAACGGATTATAACGGCAGTGCTTCTTTTGGTTCTTCTTGCGCCTGGAGCCGCGCTCGCGGCCTATCCCGAGAAATCCATCAACCACATCGTTCCCGCGGCTGCCGGCGGCGGCTGGGACAGGGCGAGCCGCATCGTGACCGATGATTGGGGCAACCTGCTCGGACAGCCCTTCAAGTTCGACTATGTTCCCGGCGCATCCGGCATGATCGGCATGAACAAGCTGAAGAACAGCGGCAAGCAGGGGTACGCAACGGCAATCATCACCTTCAACATGGTCAACATCGCCGCAAAATACCAGAAGGACGCCTCGATAGGCTGGAACGATCTCGCCTTCGTCGGCAACATCATCACCGATCAGAACGCGGTGTTCGTGCACAAGGACTCTCCTTTCAACACGCTTCAGGAACTGATCGAGTACGGAAAGACCTCATCCGAACCGCTCAAGGTCGGCGGCGCTCACCCAACGGCCGTCTCCACCCTCGCCGCGCGCCTCTTCATCGAAAAAACAGGCATCAATGCCACCCTCGTTGCGTTCAACGGCGGCGCCGAGTCAAGAAAAGCCCTCGCGGGCAAGCATCTCGACATGATCGTCAGCGTCTCCGCATCGGCTGTTCCCATGAAGGACTTTTTCAAAGGCCTGGGAGTATTCGCCAAGGATAACAAAGCGGCGGGAATCTTCGATATGCCCACCGTCAACGAGGTGCTTCCCGGAATGAATTTCCCCGATTTCCTCGAGCCCTTCGGAGTCGTTGTCTCCAGGGTATTCATGGAAAAACACCCCGAGGAATACGGCAAGCTCATTGCCGCTTTTAAAGAGGCGATGCATTCCGAAGGGGCGAAAAAACAGGCGGAAACGATGGGTATGGCCACGTTCATGGACTACTGGACTCCCGAAGAGTGCGAGAAGTTCGCGAAGGACTTCGACGCCGTCCTTGAAACGTATGCCTCCCTCATGCAGAAGTAGGTCGTCATGAAAAAAGTCGACCGAGGAGAATTCATTGTCCCGGGCATCATGGCCACTTTCATCGCGGCCTATCACTGGCAGGTTCTGAGCATTCCTTCCGAAGTTCTGCTCTGGCCGTATCTGGTGACGGGAATCCTCCTGGCCATGATGGCGGCGACAGTCGTCAGGATCCTGAAAGGAGCGTATGGAACGACGAAGGAATGGTCTCTGAAGAAACCCGCGGCGCTCCTTCTCGTGACGGTGATCTATCTGGCGGCCATGCCGTTCCTCGGATATGCCGCGTCCAGCTTCCTGTTCCTCTTCGGGACGCAGGCATACCTCGGGGCGAACAAGAAAATAGCCTTTTTCGTCTCGCTTGTTCTGACCGCACTGCTCCATCTGGTGATGATCCGGATCATCGACCTCGACCTGCCTCGTCTGGTCACTCCGTTTCTCACCCTCTAGGAGGAAATTCCAATGGATTTTGAATTGATGAAGCACGCCGTCTTCACCGTATTCGAACCGCAGATCATGATCTACCTCGTGTCGGGACTTCTTTTAGGGTTTTTCATCGGCGCCGTGCCCGGGTTCAACGACACGAACATCCTCGCCATGCTCCTGCCCTTCTCCGTATACTTGGGGCCGTTGAAAGCGGTGATCTTCATGATGGCGGTCTTCGGCGGCTCGCAGGCCGCAGGCCCGATCCCGGCCATTCTGATGAACATGCCCGGCACTCCCTCCGCAGCCGCGGTCTGTCTCGACGGTTACGCAATGACGCGAAAAGGACTGGCGAAAAAAGCCCTCGGCGCTTCGCTCTCCGCCTCTACCATGGGGGGTATCTTCGGCGCGGTCGTCTGCATCTTCCTCGGACCGCTCGTGGGACAGTACGCCCTCTCCTTCGGACCGGCGGAAATGTTCATGCTGGCAATCTTCGGTCTTTCCGCCGTAGCCACCCTCGCGGGAAAGAATCCACTCAAAGGACTGCTCTCCGCCGTCTTCGGCCTCCTCGTGGCCACCATCGGCATGGAGACCGTCATGGGGTACACCAGGAGCTCATTCGGCTTCATGGAGCTATACGACGGCGTTCCGCTCATTCCGGTCCTCCTGGGACTCTTCGGCTTCGCCGAGCTGTTCGATATGGTGAACGAGGAGAGCATCGTCGAAAGAACGGCGAAAGACAGTTCGTCGTGCACCTTGTGGGACGGCATCCGGGAATCGATGAAACACAAGCTCGTCATGTTCCGTTCCGCGGTCATCGGCGTAATCATCGGCATCATTCCGGGGACAGGAGCGGCGATCGCGTCCTGGATAAGCTACGGGCAGGCCAAGCAGATGTCCGGGCACCCCGAGGAGTTCGGCAAGGGGAGCCCGGAGGCCATCGTTGCGGTGAGCGCGTGCAACAATGCCGTCACCGGAGGAGCGCTCATTCCGACCATCACGCTCGGAATACCGGGAAGCGGTACTACGCTCGTCATCATGACGGCGCTGATGATCAACAACATCCAGCCCGGTCCGTCCATGTTCAACGAGTTCGCGGGGGACGCCTACACAATCTTCTTCTCCCTTCTCGTGGGGAACGTGATCATGTTCTTTCTCGGCCTGGCGGCTTTCCGCATGTTCTCGAAGACGGCTTCCATCCCGACGAAGATTCTCGTTCCCATCATCGCGCTCTTCAGCCTCACCGGAAGTTTCGCGTTCCGGGAGCTGTCCTTCGACTTCTCGCTCACGCTTCTTTTCGGACTCTTCGGATGGCTGTTGAAACGATACGGTTATTCGGCGCCCGCCTTCCTGCTCTCCCTCATCCTCGGAAGGCTTGCGGAAACCAATTTCATCTGGGCAATAAAGCTGGAGGGGATGAAGCTCTTCATCCGGCCGATAGTCCTGGCGCTTCTCGTGCTGACCGTGGCCACGCTCCTTGCCCCCCTCTTATTGCGGATGATGAGGCGAGGGGAAAAACCAGCCGCATGATGTACCCATTATCCGAAGGAGAGAATAAACCTCTTTCTCTCCTTCGGAACCGATCGTGATCCGAAGTTCGTTTTTGCAGATCATTAGGGTAGAATGAACGGAGTCTTTACACTCAGGGAGGAAGAGCTCGTCGATGGATTCCCTTCTACAGATCAAAGAAACTCTTGTCGTGAAGAGGTTTCGAGGGATTATTTACGAACGGGTCCGCAAAGCCATTCTCAGCGGGGAGATCCCCCAGGGAGAACACTTCAAAGACACCGATCTCGCAGCCCGGTTCGGCGTCAGCAGAATGCCCGTCCGCGAAGCGTTGCAGCGTCTGGAAGCCGAGGGTTTGATCCGGCAAATCCCCATGAAGGGATTCGTGGTGGTGGAACTGACTCCACAGGATGTAGCCGACATCTTCTCCATTCGAAAGAACCTCGAAGGACTTGCGGCGGCGTATGCTTGCCGCCGAATTTCCCACTCCGAGATCGAGGAGCTGAAACTGCTTCTTCTCGACGGAAGGCGCCTTTTCTCGGAACATCGGGAAAACCTTCTCGAAAAATACATCTCGCTCACGAGAATCTTCAGCAAAAAATTCATCGATTCGTGCCGTGTTCCCCGCCTTATCAGGCTGGTCTGGAACGAACGCGAGCTTCTCGAGCGCTTTCATGTCGTGGACAAGGTTCTCGAGAGGCGCGGAGAACGTCTGCTCGACGACCGGCAGGATCTGGTCGACGCCTTCGAGATCCGGAAAGAGGAGAGAGCGAGGGCGGTCTGGGAAGATCACCTTGAAAGCTCGCTTCAGGCCTATTTCGAGTCTCTCGGCTGGGATACGGCGCCGGACCACGTTTGATTTTTTTCTTTGAGGAGGTTTCCAGAGACTATGCCCCGTTTTCCAGGATTGGAACTGAAAAGTTTTACCGCGCCGGAGAGAGGAGACGCTGTTGCCTTGAGGAACGGAACGCTCGATGTCCCCGACGAGCCTGTTGTTCCCTTCATCGAAGGCGACGGCGTGGGAAGAGATATCACGCCCGCAATGAAGTACGTTGTCGACGCTGCCGTAAAAAAGTCGTACGGAGGAAAAAGACGGCTCGCATGGTGGGAGATCCACGCCGGTGAAAAGGCAGCCGGGCGCTTCGGCTCATCCCTTCCGGAGGACTCTCTGTCAGCCTTGAAATACTTCCGCCTCGGCATCAAGGGACCTCTTTCGACACCGGTAGGAGAAGGATTCCGAAGCATCAACGTCGCGTTCCGCCAGATGCTGGACCTGTACGCCTGCGTCCGCCCGGTCCGCTGGTTCGACGGAGTGCCGGCCCCCGTGAAGCGTCCACAGGATGTCGACATGATCATCTTCCGAGAGAACACGGAAGACCTCTACGCAGGGATCGAATGGGAGTCCGGTTCGCCCGAGTGCGCCAGGATCCGCGACTTCCTCCGCGGCGAAATGGGCGTCCGGAATATCAGGGACGACGCCGCTATCGGCATCAAGCCGATGTCCCCCACCGCGACGAAACGGCTGGTCCGCATGGCGTTCCGGTACGCCCTGGAGCATCGCCTTCCTTCCGTCACACTCGTCCACAAGGCGAACATCATGAAGTTCACGGAAGGAGGCTTTCGGAAGTGGGGATACGAGGTCGCCCTTCAGGAGTTCGGACAATTCTGCATCACCGAAGAACAGCTTCTCAATGAATTCGGCGGAATCCGGCCCGAGGGCAGGATCGTCGTGAAGGACCGTATCGCCGACTCCATGCTCCAGCAGATCCTGCTCAGGCCGGCGGAATATTCGGTCCTCGCCATGGCGAACCTCAACGGAGACTATCTTTCGGACGCCCTGGCCGCTTCCGTCGGCGGACTGGGGCTCGCCCCGGGCGTCAACATGAACGACGAGATCGCCTTCTTCGAGGCAACCCACGGAACAGCCCCGAAACACGCCGGACTCGATAAGGCGAACCCCGGCTCCCTCATCCTCTCGGCAGTGCTTCTCCTGGAGCACATAGGGTGGACGGAGGCCGCCGAAACGACGGTCGCCGCGATGGAGCGCACCATAAGCGGAGGTACCGTAACCTACGATCTGGCACGGCAGAGGGAAGGGGCGCGGGAAGTGAGCTGTTCGGCATTCGCGAACGAAATCGTCGGTATGATGTAGCACTTCTCTCTGGAAAGCAAGACGAAGCGAGGTCTGCCGCAATAATTCGCGGACCGCGCTTCGTCTGCGCTCTCCGCGCCGCAAAGAACGATCATTCAAAGCGGGGGCAGCAGTCGCACTCCCCCCTCCGCAAAGGTTTCAGCGTTCATCAATCACCGGTTTAATATCCACAACGGGTGTGCCGTCAAGAACCTCCAGAGGAGCTACCCGAAGGCTGCATCCCTTTTTTTCGAGAATCTCCACCCGATGCAGCCCGATAGGGTTCGGGCGCGCCGGAGAACGCGTTGCAAAAACCCCTTTCAGCGGAAGCATCCGATCGCCTCGGGGGTGGACCTTCAAGACGTCCCGTTCTGCTTGGTGAAGCCAAGTAAAGAGCAGGATCTGTCTGCCTGCTTCCAGGCCGTCGAGCCCTTCACAATATTCCGGATCGAGAACGATCGCTGCTTCGACTCCCCCGTCGCACCCTTGGCGCGGACAGTCGTCCCGATTTCTTAAAGAGCACCTCACCATGCCGATAGGACGCAAGACCATGTTCATTTTCCGATCCATCCGGTCAACCCCTTTCTTTTTCTCCGTTCACGAATAGATCGCCGAAAAACACTCTCCGTGAGAAGGAATCAGTCTCCCCAATTCTCCGCTTGGACATTATCCGTAATACTTTCCGGTGCGGGCGGTTATCGAGATCTCGATAACTCCCGTACCGTTCACCATGTTCTGGGGAAAAGGCTTCCCGGACAGATGCGGCATATACTTATGAACGATCATGTTCAAAATTTCTTTTTTTTCATCCGGGTTTTCGACAAGAGCGGCCGAACCGAACGCAACGACGCTTTTGTACTCCGTATTGACATCGCAAGGCCGTTCATCAGGAAGAAACCCTTCCATCCTCTCGATCTCGAAACACACCTTCGGATTTTTTTGGATGTTGTCGAGCTTCTGCCCCTTGATCAAGCCGTGAATATATATTTTGCCTTCGGCGTACACAAAATGAACCGGCACAACGTACGGAAATCCATCGGAATTCAGGGTCGCAATCCTTCCCACTTTTTCTTCTTCAAAAAGAATATCTATTTCCCGTTCAGACATCTGATGGTTTTTCATTCGAGATTGCATGTTCTCTTCCTCCTGTCCAGCAAATCAATGCGATGCGCATTTATCGGAAATAGTACCACGGGAATGCAGTCGAAACTGCATTCGCCCCGGAATACAATCTCCCTATTTGCAGATTCATAATCAGATTTGATCAATATCTAGATCCTCTTTTTCTGAGCTTCTGTGCCGTTTGCCAATATCTCGTCATGATGTACAATGCATACGAAGAGAAAATCCATTCTTTCTCACTTTTTTCAAGGAGGCAAATTGTATATGAAGGCAATCCTGACAGGAACGCTCGAAACCGGGCTTGGCACAACTCTTGAAAACGTGACGATCTTTCTTGACAAGGGAAAGATCACCGACATATCGGAGGGGCTCGAGCCGAAGGGCGCGGACGAGGTGATCGACGCATCGGCGCTCGTCCTCACCCCCGGACTCATCGACGCCCACACGCATATCGGCACCTACTGCGAGGGCTTCCCCGTCGCCATGGCTGACGCCAACGACATGGTGAACCCGGTTGTTCCGCAGCTTCGCATCCTCGACGCGATCTACCAGGACGATACGGCCTTCGAGGACGCGCTCGCGGGAGGAGTCACCTGCGTCCAGACGCTCCCCGGAAGCGGCAACGTCATCGGCGGACAGGGAGCGATCATCAAGACAAGCACGTCGAAAAGCGGACGGAAAATGATCGTCGAGGAGATGCTGGTGCGAGCTCCCTCCTCCATGAAGGCCGCCCTCGGTGAAAACCCCATCCGCGTCTACACCGAGAAGGGGAAGCTCCCCAACACCCGAATGGGGAACGCCGCGCTGATGCGCCAAGCGCTCGTCGACGCTGAGAACTACCGGAACAAGCAGAACCAAGCGAAGGCCAAGAACGAGGCCGGAGAGCGCAACCTCCAGCACGAAGCCATGCTGCCGGTCCTCGACGGCCAGCTTCCGCTCTGCGTTCATGCCCATCGCTGCGACGACATCGCCACAGCGGTGCGCATCGCGAAGGAGTTCTCCCTCCGCTACACCGTCGAGCACTGTACAGAAGGGCACCTGATCGCCCCCTTCCTCGCCGAGAACAGGGTCATGGCGGCGATAGGCCCCTCGCTCACCGGCAAGCCGAAGATGGAGCTGCGGAACAAGACGTGGGACACTCCCGTGATCCTCTGGAAGTCCGGGGTCCACTTTTGCATCATCACCGATCACCCCGTGGTTCCCATCGAGCATCTCTCGGTCTGCCTCTCGCTGGCCGTCCGGGCAGGGCTGCCCCGCGAGGAGGCGCTGAAGGCGGTCACGATCTCGGCCGCGGAGCACCTTGGAATCGCCGACCGCGTCGGTTCGATCGAGAAGGGGAAGGACGCCGATCTCGTCGTCTGGAACGGGGACCCTCTGGATTCACGAAGCCGGGCGGTCCTCACGATCATCAACGGCGAGACAGTCTTCTCAAAATTCTGAAAGACGAGGCGGGCGGAGGAAAATGTTCTCCGCCCGCCTCGTCGCCCTGAACACCCCGCACTCATCGGTTTTCTACATCCGACTCCGCCGCTCTTCCTTCAAAAGGGAGAATATCCATTGATCCTGATACCGCCCGCGGGCCCATTCGTACTCGCGCAACGTCCCTTCGAGGGTGAAACCAGCCTTCTCCAGAAAACCGCGGGAACGTTCGTTGCCTACCGTCACCATGGCCTCCACACGGTTAAGTTCCATCGGCCCGAAGGCGTATTCCAAAGCCGCGGACACCGCCTCGCTCATGAAGCCGCGTCGCCACATCCGCGAATCGAGTTCATACCCCATCTCCGCACGCTTGTGTTCCTTCTTCCAGTTGTGGAATCCGCACGTTCCAAGCACCGCTCCATCGGAGCGCATCGTAACGGCCCACCGCACACCTTCACCGCATATATGCAGCCCCTGAAGGACAGAGATCATCTTCTGCGTCTGGCTCAGCTCGGTAAAGGGTTCCAGGATAAGATGTTCGACAACCAGCGGGTCGGTCCAGACCGAGTGCAGGCGCTCGGCATGTTCCAGCCCGATATCGCACAGTTTGAGGCGAGGGGTAAAGAGCTCAGGGAAAGCCGAATTCTGTTCGTTCATTATTTCCCCTTCCTTCAAAAAACATTTTTTTAACTTTGACGAACAATGCCGCTTCAAACGATGATCAGAAAAAGCATACCATATCAGGATGAGGAGACGTGCTCCCTGTCCCGGATTCGTGATGGTGTATAATTTCTATACAGTCAACATGCACGAGAGGAGGGCTGAACACTATCTATGGAATTTTTTGACGCCGTGAAAAACAGGCGGACCAATTATGCTCTATCAAAGAGAAGTCCGGTGCCCGACGAAAGAATACAAGAAATCGTGGAGCAGGCTGTGAAGCATTGCCCCTCCGCCTCCAACTCGCAGAGCGGAAGAGCGGTACTGATGTTTCGCTCGGAACACGACGCCTTCTGGAGTATCGTGAAGGAAGCGCTCCGGAAGATCGTCCCCGCCGAAAGGTTCGCCCGGACGGAGAAGAAGATCGACGGCTTCGCCGCAGGCTACGGAACTGTTCTCTTCTTCGAGGACGAGCGCCCGGTGAAGGCGCTGCAAGAGAAACATCCGACCTATGCCAAAGACTATCCGATCTGGTCGCACCATGCCTCCGCAATGCTCCAGTTCATCGTGTGGACAGGGCTTGAGTCGGAGGGGTTCGGAGCGTCGCTCCAGCACTACGCTCCCGTGGTGGAGGACGACGTGAAGCGGCGATGGGGCTTCCCTGCCGAATGGAAGCTCATCGCGCAGATGCCCTTCGGTTCCCCGACCGCGCCCCCCGGCCCCAAGGAGTTTCTGCCGCTCGAAGACCGTTTCAAGGTTCTGGGGTAAGGAACGATACAGCCAAAATCATCCGGGGTGTTTCGTACTCCAGAGGGAGCGCGAAACACCCTTTTTTGTGGGGCGTTCCGGTGCAAAGCCTTTCGTCGGATATCATGGTATAATGATAATAAGGATTCGCGTAATTTTTTTCAGAAATCGGACTCCATTTCTTCCCGCTCGGCGACTCTGTTCGAGCCGGGGGAACATCGACAGGGAGAAACTGTTTCTACGCAAAGGAGGCGAATGTCATGACGCTGATGGAGAGAATGAAGAACGCGGCTCTTATCGTCGCGGTCAAGGACATGGAGCTCTACAGAGACATGCAGGGGGCCTTTTTCTTCGCGGTGAAAGGCGGCGCCGCCGACACGCTCCTGGAAACAACGCACGAGGAAGCAGCCGTATGGAGCAGGGAACACCTGGAGCCGGAAGAGCACGCGAGAATCTTTACGGAAGAGTGACGGTTCCGCCGGAGAGAAGGAGCAACGGGTGTCCGCCCCCGGAAGAAGACTCGCGCTTGCTTTCACGACTCCCTTTTTTTACATCTGCATACCGAGAAGATATGCCGGATTTCGGCGGATCATCATCGATACTTCTTCCGTGGAAACACCGTTGTCGATCAATAGCGAAAGGAAACGCGCCAGCCCGTCGGGAACGGGCGCATGTCCTGATTTGCCGTAGTCGGTCGTGACAAGGCACCGGGCAGCTCCTATCGCTGCAATGTCGAGCGCTGCACGGGAGACTTCGATATCCCCGTTGTCGACGTTCAGGAGGCATTTTTCGATGAAGACTCCCTGCTTCGCCAGCGAGATCTGTTCGCTGAGGGGTATGGACACTCCCCCCCAGTCGGGGTGAGTCAGTATAATTTTGGAATGCCCGCGCCTGATTGCCTCTGCGCAGAGCGCCAGCGCCTCTTTCCGGCTGAGATGTCCTGTTGCCAGAATAACATCGGCGGCGATGACGATGTCGAGAACATCAAGAACTTCTTTGCACAGCATGCCTTCTGACGTGAAGATCCGTATCCCCTCTTTGCGGGACCTTTCCGCCGGACGAAGCCCCTTCGAAAAGGCCAAGTTGTTCTCCGCGTCGATGGTCGGAAACCAGACGATTTTTCCTCCGAAGAGAATCTCGCTCTCGACCGCGCTCGGATTGATGCCGCCAACCGGGTGATTCAGGGCGATTCCTCCGAACAGGCAGGCAGTTCCGGGGCGAACACGGTTCGCCATCGTCGCGCGGGAAGAAGTTCCCTGGAAGTGCGACTTGATGACCGCACCTCCCATGCCGGCCGCATGCAACACCTCAAGGAGTTCGACATCGTCGTACGCTCTCGGAAACCTGCACGGCCCCGAATGAACGTGAAGATCGAATCCTCCTGCAAGCAGACGATTTACGGATTCTTCTCCGCCGGAATTTAACATAGAGCACCCCTCCCTATCTGGCGGGTATCGCGACTGTGCTTCCCCGGATTTCGTCCTGCGGCAAATCGTCCAGCTTTCGAATCTCTTCGTCGATATAGGCCACGAGGATACGATTATGGTGCTCCATCGCCTTTTCCGCTTTTTTCACATTTTTCTTCTCCATGGCCTGGATTATGCCGATGTGATGGTTGTATCTCTCGCGTGCCGGAAAAGGCGTTGTCGCCAGATTCCGAAACGCCTTCTTCCACGCGGTTTCCAGGCGTTGGTGCATGTCCAGAATCACCGGATTTTCGAGCATGGCGGTGATCGCCAGCTCGAAATTCATGTTTGGAAGTTCGTAGCGGGACCCCTCGACCTCCGCGCCGCTCTCGATAAGGGAGACCTGGTACTCCTCCATGTCATAAAGCCGGCGCACCTGTTCCGGAGTTATGATGGGCGTGACCATCGTCACTACGCGCTCCTCGATCATTCTGCGCGCGTCGATGAGATGCCGCAGTAGAACAAGATTCTCCTTCTGGTGTTTTCCGTATTTAAAACTCGAAAAGTCGTTCTTCGCCCGCAGATATGCTCCGCCCCCGTGCCTGACCTCCAGCATTCCGCTGAACTCCAGTGCCTTGACAGCCCCCCTCACAGAACTTCTGCTGACGTTCATACAAGCTGCGAGCGTCCGTTCCGACGGAATTCTGTCTCCGATCTGAAGATTGTTCTCTTCAACATAACGAAGAATATTTTCTATGATTGCATCATGAATGATGACTTTCTTGATTTGTTGAAGCGCCATTCTTTTTCTCCCTCTTTGATTTTTCAACGCGAGCTGCTATAATGACCTAAAGTGGTCTTACCACTTACCATTTTGATCCATTATACCACTTCCCGCCTTTCAACACACCGGGCGCCCCGAAGACCTTAGGAGCCGAAAGGAGGTGTTTCATGAAAGAATACCATGTTTACAGGAAATCCGCGTCATAAGCGGTCGAAATTCGGTGAAACGATGTCCGAAACGGCCTCGTGAGATGAAAGGATTCTGAAAACAGAGGAGGTTTTTTTCATGAAACGCACAGCACTTGTTCTGACTGCACTCTGTCTTTTGATCGCTCTTTCCGGCACAGCACCCGCACAGGAGCAGATCCGCTTCGCAACCTCGAACACCGGTTCCACCGGACACGTCTACGGAGCGGGCATCGCGACCATCGTCAACAAGTACTCCGATACCGTCAAACTCAACGCGTTCACTACATCCGGAGTGGTGGAAAACGAGCGGCTTTTGCGCTCCGGAAACGCACATATGGCCATGCTCGGCTCGGGAGTCGTGATCAACGTCTACAACGGAACGGGAATTTTCGAAGGCAAGGCCAACCCCAAACTCCGCACACTCTGGGTAGGATACCCCGTTCACATTAACCTGGTTGTTCCCGCCGGCTCCGACATAAAAACCGTCTCCGACCTTAAAGGAAAGCGCTTCGGCACCGGGAATGCAGGTTCTACGGCCTTCCTGCAGATCGAGCACGTGCTCAAACTCTACGGACTGGACTACTCGTCCGTAAGGACGCAGCCTCTCTCCCTCTCGGACAAAGTCTCCGCAATGAAGGACAACAACATCGACGCCATGGGAGATCTCCAGGGCTCGAACACTCCCGCGCTCGTCGATCTTGCAATGAATCTCCCCGTCCGCTGGCTTTCCGTAGAGGATGAAAAATGGCAGCAGCTTAGGGACCAGTTCCCGAAGGGGATGTACATCCGCACCACCATCCCGGCCAACACATACCAGGGACAGACTGAGGACGTGCATACCGTCGGTTCCACCAATCTCTGGATTGCGACTATCGACATGCCGGAAGAAGCCGCTTATGAGATTGTGAAGCAGTTCTGGGAGCACAAGACCGAGGCTGATGCCATCCACCCGATCATCAGGGAATCGAAGCCGGCCATCGTCGAGGATGAACTCCCCGTTCCGCTTCATCCCGGCGCCAGAAAATACTACGTCGAAAAAGGCATGCTGAAATAGGCGTCTCCGTTTTTCTTCAAAGAATGCGACAACCTACCGGGGGCCTCTTTTCGAGCCCCCGTATCTCTTCTCTCTTTACTGAGCCGGGGTGAAAGGATGTTCAACAGAATACGCGAAAGAATAGAAGTCCACGATCTTCAAACGTGGATCCTCCTTTTGGTGAAAATAATAGGCGTTGTCGTAGGCTGTGTATTTCTCTACACGGCGTACTTCGGAGTCTTCACACCCATGAAACAACGCGGCCTGCTTATGGGACCGGCCATCTTCATCGTCTTCGCGACGCGCCCGTTTCGAAAGAACGGGAAATCGGGGCTTATCGACGCCCTTATCGGCCTGGCCGGCATGGCCGGCGTCTTCCACTTCGTGCTGACCGAATGGGATCTCATGATGCGCGGGGGCGCTCCCCTGCCCACCGACATCGTCTGGGGCGTCATCGTACTGCTCACTCTGCTGGAGGGCTCCAGGCGCTGCCTCGGGATCGCCCTGCCGCTCATCGCCTCCATCTTTCTTCTCTACGGGTATTTTGGTCCTTTTTTTCCGGGCGTGCTGCAGCATCATGGTGTCAATTTCGAACATCTCGTCTCCGCGACAGCCATGACCACCGAGGGCATTTGGGGCACTCCCATGCAGATCGCTGCAACGTATATCATTATTTTTGTGATCTTCACCTCTTTTCTTGAAAAAACAGGAGCAGGGCAGTTTTTTATCGACCTCGCGTGCGCTCTCTTCGGAAGGGTGCGCGGCGGACCCGCGAAAATCGCGGTCGCAGGATCCGCGATCTTCGGCACCATCTCGGGAAGCGCGCTGGCAAATGTCGCCGGTACGGGGTGCATCACCATTCCGCTGATGAAGGAGAACGGCTATCGGGCGGAGTTCGCCGGGGCCGTCGAGGCGGCAGCCTCCACCGGTGGACAGCTCATGCCGCCGGTCATGGGAGCGGCAGCCTTCGTGATGGCGGAATTCGTCGGCGTTTCGTACTGGCAGGTCGCGAAGGCTGCACTCATTCCCGCCATTCTCTATTTCTTCGCCATCTTCATGATGGTCGACCTCGAAGCGGCGCGAACAGGGCTGAAGGGAGTCAGCAATCTGACGGCGAAAACGAAGACCATCCTCAAGGAGGGGTGGTTCCTGATGCTACCCTTGATCCTGCTGATCTATCTCATGGGCGTTGTGCAGTTCTCTCCGATGAAATCAGCCTTCTGGTCCCTCGTCTGTACCGTCGGCGTCAGTTTCCTGAACAGAAAGAGCATGCTGACCCCTTCGAAGATTCTCGACGCTATCTACAGCGGTGTGAAGGATACGGCCGGAATCGCGATGGCATGTGCGACGGCGGGTATCGTGATCAGCATGGTCAACCTCTCCGGGCTTGGGCTCTCCTTCTCGAGCATCTTGATCTCGCTCTCTCAGGGGAACCTCTTCGCGCTCCTATGCCTCACCGCGATCGCGTCCCTGGTCATGGGGATGGGGCTTCCGGCGACACCGTGCTATATTCTTCTCGCAATTCTCGTCTCCCCCGCCATCACGGAACTGGGCGTTCCGATAATGGCATCGCACCTCTTCGTCTACTACTTCGGCATGATCTCAGGCATTACGCCTCCGGTTGCACTGGCGGCATACGTGGCTGCAGGCATCGCACAGGCAAAATCGATGCGGACAGCCGTCATCGCGACGAAGCTCGGGATGGCCGGCTTTCTTCTTCCGTTCATGTTCTGTTATTCCCCCGCACTTCTGATGCAGGGCACTTATGCCGAAACAGCCATTGCTACCATTTCCGGACTCGTCGGCGTCGTCGCTCTTGCATCGGCGCTGACCGGGCATCTTTTCGCCGGAATGAAACTCTGGCAGAGGCCGGTTCTGGGGATCGCGGCCCTTCTGCTCATATATCCGGAGATCTCGACCGACTTGGCCGGATACGGCCTCGCCGTCGTGATGGCATACATCAACAGACGTACCATTTGAAATAAAGGAGAGGTGAGCACATGCACGCGTTGGAGAAAATTCTCGCCCGGGCCTCCGGAAAGGAACGGGTTTCGGCAGGAGAGATCGTCGTGGCACAGGTTGACGTTGCGGAAGTGAACGACCTCTACCTCCAGGTGGTCAAGTCCTTCTACGAACTGGGAGGGGAAAAAGTCCTTTTCCCCGAAAGGACAACGTTCGTCTTCGACCACTACTCCCCCGCTCCTTCCATCAAGGCGGCGGACAATCACAAGAAGATGCGCGAGTTCTGCGCGGAGATGGGCATTCCGCACCTCTTCGACATCGGCGAGGGAGTCTGTCACCAGGTACTGGTGGAGAGCGGCATGGTCGGCCCGGGCAGGATCGTCGTCGAGACCGACTCGCACACGACGACGCTCGGCTCGCTTGGAGCCTTCGGCACGGGAGTCGGCGCCACCGACATGGCGACCGTCCTGATATCCGGAACCCTTTGGTTCAAGGTTCCCCGCGTGATGAAGATCGTCTTCGAGGGAGAACCCCGCAACGGGGTCATGGCGAAGGATCTCATCCTCCACGCCCTCGGAGAGCTGAAACAGGACGCGGCTCTCTACAAGGCGGTCGAGTTCTGCGGCGGAACGGTACGGACAATGTGCCAGGAAGAGCGGATGGTGCTCTGCAACATGGCCGTCGAAATGGGGGCCAAGGCGGCCTATATCGAACCGGACGAGACCACGTGGGAGTACCTCGCCCGCTACGGATGGAAGAAGGAAGAGGTGTTCCTCACCGACCCCGACTTCGAGTACGAGAGCGTCCACACCTTCGCCGTTTCCGGCCTGAAACCGAAGGCGGCGCTTCCCGGAAGCGTCGACAACGTCGCGGACACCGATTCGGTGAAAAACGTCCGGGTCGACCAAGTCTTTCTCGGGACGTGCACCGGAGGACGCCTGAACGACATACGCGTCGCCGCGGAGATCCTGAAGGGGAAAAAGGTCGCCCCCGGCACCCGGTTCGTCGTTATCCCCGCTTCGAGGCGGATCTTCCAGGACGCCCTGATGGCCGGATACATCGGAACGCTTGTGGAGGCGGGCGCGGTACTCTCCACTCCGGGGTGCGGCCCCTGCCTGGGTGCGCACGAAGGCATTCTCGCCCCCGGCGAGGTCTGCGTCGCCACGTCGAGCCGCAACTTCCCCGGAAGGATGGGGAGTACCGACGCACAGATCTACATCACATCCCCCGCCGTCGCCGCTGCCTCCGCGCTCGCCGGATTCGTCCGCGGGCCGGAAGCGCTCTGAAGGAGGAGAAGGCAATATGGAGATCATCAGAGGAAAGGCCTTCGTCTTCGGAAACAACATCGATACCGACCAGATCTACCCCGGCCGCTATCTCGAGCTGACCGAACATGACGAGATCGCGCGTCACGCGATGGAGGGCGCAGACCCTTCGTTCGCCGGAAGCATGTCTCCGGGCGACCTCATCGTTGCAGGAACGAACTTCGGATGCGGCTCAAGCAGGGAGCACGCAGTCATCACCCTGAAAAACGCGAAGGTCGGCGCCGTGATCGCGAAATCCTTCGCCCGTATCTTTTTCCGCAACGCTATCAACCAGGGTCTGATCGCCGTCGAAATTCCAGCGCTGGACCCTCTCGGAATCGTTCCGGGAGACTCCATGGAGTTGGATCTCATCAAGGGAGAGTGCATTGTTCCGGGAAAGGGCAAGGCGACGTTCCCGCCCCTGCCGGAGCACATCCTGTCGATCATTCAGGCGGGAGGCATCTTTCAGCTTTTCCGCGAAAAGGGTGTGAGGGCCCCGGGGTAGAACGAAGCCCCGGAGAGATGGTATGATGATCGCCGATGAAAGGGGGAAGATTTTCATGCATTTCACCATGAAATACGGAAAGGGAACGATCGATTTCCACCTGGAGGATTCGAAAATACTCCAGGTCGTGCTGCCTCCGGAATCGGACGCAAAACCGTGCACCATTGTCGATGTGGAGTCTGCGCTCGACTCCCCCGCCGGTACGCCCTCACTCGAGGAACTGCTGGAGGCGAAGAAACCGAAGAAAGTTGTCGTCATCGTCAACGACATCACCCGTCCCACTCCCTACGATCTGCTCCTTCCGCCCGTCCTGGAGCGCTTCGCAAGGGCTGGAATATCCGACGACTTGGTGACGCTCGTCGTGGCCACCGGGATCCACGATCCGCACACGCATGAGCAAAACCTTCAGGTATACGGTGAGGAGATCGTCCGGCGCTTCAGGATCGTCTCGCACATCTCGGACGATCTCGACTCCCTCGTTCCCGTCGGAACGCTCTCCACCGGATCCGAGCTGCGCATCAACAGGCAGGTCCGGGACGCCGACTTCGTTTTCGCCCTGGGTGTCGTGATGCCCCACTACTTCGCAGGCTATTCGGGAGGGCGCAAGTCCATTCTTCCGGGCGTCGCGTGGAAAGAGAACGTCGAGCGCAACCACTCAAGAATGGTGCAGCTCATGGATAACCTCCCCGACCTCGACTCCAACCCGGTCAATCTCGAGATGATAGAGGCCGCGAAGATGGTCGGCGTCGACATGATCCTCAACGTCGTGGTCAACGAGAGCAAGGAGATCGTGAAAGTGGTCGCGGGCGACGTCGTTGATGCGTGGAAGGAAGCGGTCGCCGTCTCGGCCTCGCTCTACGAGGTGCCGATACAAGGCCCTGCCGACGTGGCGATCGCGAGCGCCTGCGGCCATCCGAGGGATATCAACGTCTACCAGGCGCAGAAGGCCCTCGACCACGCGGACAAGGCGACGAGGAAGGGGGGCGCGATCATCCTGCTGGCAGACTGCCCGGCCGGATACGGAGAGGCAATCTTCGAGGAGTGGATGAACGCTGCTTCCTGCCCGGAAGACATCGTCGAGCGCATCAAGGTCGACTTCATGATGGGCGGACATAAGGCCTTCGGAATCGCCAAGGTCGCCGCGGAGAAGACCGTCTACATGGTGACCTCGATGGACGAGAGTCTTGTGAAGAAGCTGTTCTTCGTGAAGGTCCCGACGGTCCAGGAGGCGCTCCGGCGCATCGAGAGCGAGATGGGGAGCGACCTGCGCTACATCGTGATGCCGGAAGGGAGCCTGACGGTTCCGGTCCCGGCGAAAGGCTGACCTGGGGAAAGCATCCTTCCGCCTCCGGTTTTCCGAACCACTTTCGAGATCCGTTTCTTCGGCCCCGGCTTTCCGAAGCCCGGACCGAAGGCTTTATTCCGGCTCCCTTGCAAGAAAGGGAATACCCCGGTCTTGGCGGAGCCTGATCACGACCTCAGACGAGTCGATCTCCGCGGCGAAGGCCAAGTCGGCGGAAAACCCCAGGGAGAGGAGACGCGTCCCGTGGACCGAACGTTTCAGAAGTACGGCGAGGTTGCGCTCTCCTTCACGCCAGACGGAGAGCGCCATCCGGGCGCCGTCCTTCAGATCGGTCGTTCCTCTTGCAACGAGCTGCTCAACGAGCACTCCAGCGCAGGCCGTGTCATCAAGGGCCGCCCGTCCGTGCAGCCCTGCGCAGAGGATGCCGATCCGCCCGCCGGTTTCTACCGCGGCGCGGACCGTCGCCTCCGCGTTCCGTGCGCAGACGGGATAAACGCGCGTTCCTGCTGCTGCGGCTTTCAGAAGCGCCCGTGTTCCGTTGGTCGTGGCCATGACGGCCGTCGGCCGGGATGCGAGAAGATCCGGAGAGAGGTCGAGAGGAGAGTTCCCAAGGTCGAAACCGGGAGGAGGCAACGCGTTCCGCTCCCCCATAAGGAGAGGCTTTTCTCCCTCACCAGACATCCTCTCCCGAAGCGCGAGCCCCTCCTCCACCGATTCCGCAGGATAGAGTCGTTTTCCCCCGGCTTCAAAGAAGGCGCACATCGTCGTGGTCGCTCTCAGGATGTCGATGACCAGCCAGCATTCAGCCTCCGGAAGATCTTCTCCCGGAGAGAGCACAACATCGCACTCCGGAATCATGAGCGGGTTCCCGCGGCGAATCTCTCCGCCTCTTCGACGAAACGGAGAAAGAGAGGCAGCATGTCGTCGCCGCCCGACATCATCATCTCCGGGTGCCACTGAACACCGACTACAAAGGAGCAATCCGTCATCTCGACGGACTCGACGATTCCGTCAATCGCGCGCGAGCTGACGACGAGACCGCGTCCGATCTCCTTCAACGCCTGGTGATGGTAGCTGTTCACCGGAAAGGTCGTTCCGAAGAGCTGTTCGACGAGCGATCCCGCCTCGGCGACGACCGTATGGCTGGGGCAGGAGCGTTTTCTGTTCTGCGAGTGCTTAACGAAGGAGTTCGGAACCTCGGAGATGTCCTGGTAGATCGTCCCTCCGCAGCAGACGTTGAGCAGCTGAATACCCTTGCAGATGGCGAGGACAGGCTGGTTCCGGTTCAGCGCGGTCTTGATGGTGCGGAGCTGAAAGATGTCCGTCTCCCGGTAGACGTACTCGAGGGCTCGATGAGGTTCCTCCCCGTAGAGCAGGGGATCGATGTCGTACCCTCCGGAGATGAGCAGGCCGTCCACGCACTCGGTCTGCCGCTCGGCCACGTCCTGCCCCCGGACCACCGGAAGGATGAGCGGAATTCCACCCGCGCGTTCCACCGAGGCCACATAGTCGTTGTTCACGTAACTTCGTTCCATTCCGGGCGAGAATCCTCCCTGCTCGACGAGCAGGTTGCCCACGATACCGATCACCGGACGATCCATGCCCTTCCCCTCCTGTTGCGCGGTCAGCCGCCGCATTCTTTTTTCCAAGTATACCGCGTCGGGCGTGTTTTTTCACGTTGAACTGCGTGTATAATTATAGGATACACACTCGACAGGCAGGTGCTGAAGACCATGAAAGGAATCGGGGCGTCTCCGGGAATAGCGATAGGCAAAGCACTCATTCACTGGAAAGAGCAGGTTGACATCCTTCGGGAGTACGTCGACGAACCTGAAAGAGAGATCCGCCGCTTTCATATCGCCCTCGAATTCGCCGGAGAGCAGATCAGGGAGGCATATTCCAGGGTCCTGGAGAGCGTCGGCCCCAACGAGGCGGCGATCTTCGAGGCCCACGGCCTGATGCTGCAGGATCCGGACTTCATCGGCCAGATAGAGCGCCTCATCCTCGACGAGAGCGCGAATGCGGAATGGGCCGTGAAACACGTCGCGGACAGTCTCGTCCAGATCTTCGAAAACATGGACAACGAGTACATGAAGGCCCGATCGGACGACGTCCGGGACATCTCCGAGCGGATGCTCAAGCTGCTGCTCCAGTCGGAAGGAGTGGATCTCGCACAGCTCCAGGAGAAGGCCATCATCATCACCCGTGATTTCACCGCCTCCGACATGTCGCAGATCAACCTCGAGATGACGCTCGGCGTGGCTTCCGAATCCGGAGGAAGAACATCCCACGCAGCCATCATAGCCCGTACGCTGCAGATCCCCTCCGTCATGGGAGCCCACGGGCTGCTCGCCTCCGTCGGAAACGGCGACCTACTCATTCTTGACGGCGAAACGGGTGAAATATTCGTCGACCCCGATGAAGAGACGCTGGAACGCTACAGAGAAAAAAAGGAGCGCTACGACTGCTTCCTTCAAAGCCTTTCGGAAATCCGCGGGAAGGAGACGGTCACGCTCGACGGCTTCAAAATCGAGCTGGGAGCGAACGTCGGTTCGTCCCGCGACCTGGACGAGGTACTGAAGAACGACGGAGAGGCGATCGGCCTCTATCGTACGGAGTTCCTCTATCTCGAAAGCAGCATGCTCCCCACCGAGGAGGAGCAGTTCGAGGCCTACAAGAGCGTCGTCGCAGGCATGAAATGCCGCCCCGTGGTCATCCGCACGCTCGACATCGGCGGCGACAAGAAGCTCGATTACCTGGCCATCCCGGAGGAGGAGAACCCCTTTCTCGGCTACCGGGCCATCCGTCTCTGTCTCGACCGCCAGGAGATCTTCAAGGTGCAGCTTCGGGCGATTCTGCGCTCCAGCGCCTTCGGCAAAGTGCGCATCCTCTTCCCGATGATCTCCTCCCTCGGAGAGCTTCGCTCGGCCAAGAAGATTCTCGAGGATGCGAAGGAGGATCTCCGGAAGAGAAAAATACCGTTCGACGAGAAGATCCAGTCGGGCATCATGGTGGAAGTGCCTTCCACGGCGATCCTCTCCGACCACTTCGCGCGCGAGGTCGACTTCTTCAGCATCGGCACCAACGACCTTATCCAGTACACCGTGGCCGTGGACCGGGGGAACGACAAGCTGGCAAACCTCTACTCTCCGTACCACCCGGCAGTGCTCCGGCTCGTCAAAACGGTGCTTGACAACGGCGCGCAGGCGGGCATCCATGTCGGCATGTGCGGTGAATCGGCGGGAGACCCGAAGCTGATCCCGATCCTGCTGGGATTGGGTCTCGAAGAGTTCAGCATGAGCCCGTCGTCGATTCTCCAGGCCAGATGGATTCTCCGAAGCCTCCGGAAGAAAGATCTGGAAGATTCCGCACGCCATGTGCTCTCCCTGGGAACCGCCGAGGAGGTGGAAGCATATTGCGATACGCTGCTCCAGTCTCTCAATCTCTGCCGCTGACGGGAAAAACGTCCGTTCACAGTCCGGCCGGAGCCATGGAAGCATCGCCGCCCGCGCATACTCCTCCCTCTTCTCTCCCCGAAATGCTCCGCCCTCTTTTCTGGGATGCGGATTGGGCCTCCGTGGATTTTTCCCGGAACCGCACCGCCGTCATCGAGCGAATTCTGAACCTGGGAGACCAGGAGCAGCTCGCCTGGCTGAAAGAGCACGTCACCTGCGACGAGATCCGCCTCGTGGTGCTCTCCAGCCGGCGCCTGAGCAAGAAGACGGCCCGCTGCTGGCAGAACTACTTCGGGCTGAGAGAGGAGGAAATGCGATGTTTTGGGATGTTCTCGACAAACCCAGACAATCTCTTCTGAAGCAGCTCTGCGCACACCCGCCGATCAACGGAGTCTACCTTGCCGGAGGCACTGCCCTCGCGCTGATGTACGGCCACCGCCAATCGGAGGACTTCGACTGGTTTCTCCCCGGCGACTTCGATCCGGGGCGCCTTGCTTCCCTGCTGAAACCGTTCGGAGAGGTAACCGTGGCGGAGACGCACGCGGGAACCTTTCACGGCTGGATCGACGGCATCCGGGTCACATGGCTCCGTTACCCCAATCCGCTTCTCGAACCGCTTCTGGAAGTGAAGGAGCTTCCCGGACTCCGGATGTCCTCCCCCCGCGACACCGGCCTGATGAAATGGGCCGCGCTCGCCGATCGGGGCGCCCGCAAGGACTTTCTTGACATCTACGAACTGTCGCTCCAGGGTGTGCCCCTTGAGGATCTCTTCTATCTGCTCCCCAAAAAGTATCCCGGCACCCGGCTCAACCTCTACCACATGGTCAAGAGCCTCAGCTTCTTCGACGAGGCGGAGGGCGACCCATGGCCCGTCATGCTCAGGAAGACGGACTGGAGCGTGTTGAAACGCTACTTCCTGGCATCGCAGAAGCGGCTGCTCGGCGTCCTGGTATAGAACAGGGACGAACCTTTTTCCCCGGATTCGCCCCTGCCCTTCAGCACTGCGAAACAATCAACCGACTTTTACTCGTACTCCTTGAGCATGGCGGCGTACTCCTCCTCCAGCCCCTTCCGCACGTGGTAGCAGTGCTCGTCGCCGGGGAACTTCCCCGTGTGCACGTCCTCCACGTACTCCTTGAACGCGTTCGTGATGATCTCCGCCACGTTCGCGTACACCTTGACGAACTTCGGCGTGAACGCCTGGAACATCCCTATCATGTCCCCGCAGATCAACAGCTGACCGTCGCACGGACCGCCCGCACCGATCGAGTACACGGGAATGGTCAGCTTCTTCGCAATGAACTTCGTCAGCTCCGGCGGCACGGCCTCCACAAGCAGCGCGAACGCTCCCGACTCCTCCACCGCCAGCGCGTCCTCGATGACGTACCGCGCCGACTCGGGATCAAGACCCTGCGCCTTGAATCCCCCCAGGGGGCCCGAGCTCTGCGGCGTGAGGCCGATGTGCCCGCACACAAGGATCCCGGCGTCCGCGATGGCCCGGATACGCGACTTCACCCGCACTCCACCCTCCAGCTTGATGCAGTCCATGTCCGCTTCCTTCAGGAAGCGCACCGCGTTCACCACCGCGTCGGCGTCCGAGACCTGGTACGAGCCGAACGGCATGTCGCCCATCACGAAGGTGTTCGGCGCGCCCCGGCGCACGGCCTTGCAGTGGCTGATGCAGTCCTCCATCGTGACGGGGATGGTCCCCTGGTACCCCAGCGTGATCATGCCCAGAGAGTCGCCTACAAGGATCATGTCCATCCCCGCGGCCTCCGCGAAGCTCGCCATCGGAAAGTCGTAGGCGGTGACCCACGTCACCTGCTCGCCGCTCTTCTTCATGTTCACGAAATCAAGACGTCCCTTTTTCTTCGCCATAACAAAATCTCCCTTCAAGAAAAATGATGTTCCTCCTGCTTTGAAATACAGCCGCTTCTTTAGAAAATCCGCTTATTTTGTTGTTCACCACGATATCCGAGGATACCGGGAAGATAGGAAGCAATCAGAGCCGCAAGGATGCCCGCATCGAGCCACACGTGCGTTGGAAACAGAAGAAAAACGGCCGCGACGCCCAAGAACAGTCGTTTCGGCAGCGATATTCGGGGCTGAATAAAATCCGCCCCCTGAACCGCCATCGCCAAGGCAAGAAAACCGATGCTGACACCGAAAACACTCCATATTATCGAAAATGTCGAGCCGCTCATGAGGAGCCCCGGGACAAAAACAAACCCCAATGGAAGAAAGATCATCGGGAGGCTGTATTTAAGTGAGACAAATCCAGTCCTCATTGGGTCCGCACCCGCAATGGCGGCTCCCGCGAATGCCGACACGCAGACGGGCGGCGTCACGTTTGAAAGGCAGGCCGCGTAAAAGACCATGAGATGTGCAGCCAGCGTCGAGACGCCAAGATGCATAAGCGCCGGCGCCGCGACGACGGAGAGGATGATATACGATCCGGTGGTGCTTGATCCCATCCCGACGACGATGGATATCAGCATCACCATAGCGGCCGTAATGACAAGGCTGCCGCGGGCGAATTCGACCAGAATGGCCGAGAATTTCAATCCTAAACCGGCAAGCACGATGCCGCCGATGATGATACCGAGCGAGCCTATCGCGGCTCCGGCCGAGTTGTTGGATTGCGCCCCGGACACCATGCCGTTGACGAAATCTTTGACGGACATCCTGGTTTCCTTTTTGACGTAGGATACCGCGATGGCCGCCAGCGTTCCGTAAAAAGCGCCGATTTCCGGGGAATACCCTTTGAACAATGCACCGAGGACAACCACAAGAGGGAGGAAAAAGTACCATCCACCGCGCCACGTTTTTTTAAAATCGGGAATCTCTTCGGGAGGCAACCCCTTGAGATTGTTGCGCAGGGCTTCGAGATCGACCATGGCGAGCACGAACATGAAATAAAGAAGAGCCGGAACAATGTTCAGAACCGCTATGGCGAGATACTCCATTTCGATGAGGGTCGCGAGAATGAAGACGCCGGCCCCCATGACCGGGGGCATGAACTGCCCTCCGGTGGAGGCGACCGCTTCGATCGCTCCGGCGGTCTCCGGCTTGAAACCCAGCCTTTTCATCATGGGAATGGTGAAGGTTCCGGTCGAGACGACATTTGCAACGGAAGAGCCGGAAATGGAGCCGAAGAGCGCTGACGTCACAACCGCGATCTTCGCGGGGCCGCCTCTCCACCTTCCGGTTATCGATGTCGCCAGATCCATGAAGAAGGTCCCCGCGCCGCTGCGCTCAAGGAAGGCGCCGAAGATCATGAAAGGAAAGACGAAAGTGGCGAAGGTCGTGGCGATCGTGCCGAAAATTCCCTCCTGAGTGCTGTAGATGAACTCTATGATTCGTTCCCAGCTCACTCCCGCATGAGCCAGCCTCCCCGGCAGAAAGGGACCGTAATACAGCTGGGCGAGGAAGAGAACCGCCAGGATGGGCATCGTGATTCCAAGCGCACGCCGGGTTGTTTCCACGATCATGACGAGGCAGACAACCCCCATGAAGAAATCGGTACGGGTGGGATCGCTCACTCTGAACATGGCGTATTGGGCGTACTGGTCGATCCAGTATCCTATCGAAACCGTCACAAGAACGATGCACAGCAGGTCGAACCAGCTCGGGCGGTCCCGGGGGGCTCTTCGGGACGCGGGAAACAGCAGGAAGACCAGGACGGACGTGAACATGAGATAGAAACCGCGGTTGGTCTCCGAAGAGACGAGGCCGAAGCCGGAGGTGTACATATACCATCCCGACATGAACAGAGCTGCAAGCGAAAAAAGAATTGCCCAGAGACCTCGCAGAGTACGCTTTCTTCCCTTTATCTCTTCCGGAAAAAAAGGAACGCGGATATTGTTCCATTTTTCCGAGATTCCATTCAACATAATAGCCACTTCCCTCCCGGAATGACGCCGTAAGGCCGGAAAGCGGCGGTCGCTGAAAGGACAAACGACCGCCGCTTCTTGAGACGCTTGGTATTACTCCTTCCAAAGACCTTTCGCCTTATAGTAGGCTTCAGCGCCGGGATGCATCTTTGCTCCCAGGTCAAGATACGCCTTCGTGTCGGGCTCCAGTTCGCTCCAGCTCTTGTAACCCTGGGCAAGTTCCTTTGCGATATCGTCTTTATAAACCACTTCGAGAATATCCTGGACCACTTGGGCCGGGACTCGTTCATGAGCGACCCAGTACACGGTCAGCATGGGCATGGTCAGTTCGGGCACGCCCTTGTACGTTCCGGCGGGCATGACTCCGGGGAAGAAATACGGAGCGTGCTCCATGATCTTCTTCATCTCTTCGTCGGTAAACGGAATGACGTAAGCGCCTTTGGGACTCTCCGCCAGCTCTTTGACACCGGCGGCTGGAGAGGACGACTGGGCGAAACAATCGATCTGATTGTTGGCCATGGCCCTGGAAGCGTCGGCGAAGGTCAGCTGGCTCGGCTTGATCTTGTCCATCAGACCGAGAGCGGTGAGGATCTTATGGCTGTTGAAGACCGTTCCCGAGCCGGGAGGACCGATTGCGACGGATTTCCCGACCAGGTCGGACATGCTCTTGATCCCCGAATCGGGCGTGGTGACGAAGTAAGCGGGAGCGGAATAGAGTTTGGCGACGCCCTGAAGCATGGTTCCCTTGGGGCCGTTGGCGAATCCCTCTTCAAGATTGAGCGCCTGATACACGTGAGCGCCGTAAACGATTCCCATGTCGAGTTCGCCCTTGATAAGGCGCTTCGCATTCTCCGTCGAGCCGCCGGTCGATACCTGGGTGATGTTGTACTGCGGAAGTTCCCTGGTAATGACGGTGCCTCCGGTACCAACGATGTAGTACATCACGCCTCCCGGCGCCGAGCCTCCCCAGGAGATATTCAGAGGCTGCGCTTCCGCCGTTTGCGGCACAAGCGATATTCCTACGAAAAGAAGCAAAACTGCAATCAAAGCACCTCGAAACAAATTACGCCTCATACGTCCACACCTTCCTTTCACTCAATCCGATACCACGATCCACCCTTTAGAAAACCAGCTCACATCAGCATTCCAAACAACGGACTCCTTACATCTCCCTGCATTGCACCCCTCCTTTTTTCAAAGTTCAGGATACGTCACGCTCCTCACTTTCTTCCGAGACATCGCCCGGCACGGTAATCTTGTTCATGACTCTTTCCATAGCTTCGAGAGCGTGACGGTTCGCGGCCTCGAAGGCTCCGATGGCATCTTTCCTGCATAAAGCGTCATAGATGGCCCTGTGCTCCCGTAAAACCTGTTCCCATCTGGCGTCATCCCCCAGAGAGAGTTCGGAATACCGTCTGAGGTTTTGAGAGAGGCTATCATAATATTGCGACAACATCGCATTGTCCGCGCCTTCGATAATCTGGCCGTGAAACGCCGTGTTCGCGGCGGTCATTCCTTCATAATTCCGCATATCGATGTGACGGACGGTCTCTTCGATATTCTGGGCGAGCGCGTCGAGATCGTCCCTTCCGAAAGTCTGGGCAGCCACATAGCACCCGTAACCGTCGAGCATCGCCTTCAACTGGTAGTGCTCTTTCACATTCTTGCGCCGTATCACCGAGACGCGTGCGCCTTTATAGGGAAGAAGTTCAACGAATCCTTCATAGGCCAACATTCTCAATGCCTCCCGCACAGGCGAACGGCTGACGCGGAACAGATCGGAAAGAAAGGCCTCCGTTATTCGCTGCCCCTCTTCAATCTGACCGCTGACGATCATTTCGCGGGTGGTATCGCACACCATGCGGGCCATCTGGCGCATCTCCGGAAACTGCTGTATATTCATGAATATTCTCCCCTCTACGGCGACGTTCTTTCAGAGAAAGCTCAGAACCGTGCTTCGAAAGCATCCTCGTAGATCTTCGCGATGTCCTCCACGGTCAGATCCCGCGCACAACGCCCGAGAAGACGGCGCTCGTTCCATCCAGCCTGAGCCCAGCGCCCCACCGCGCTCCGGTCCGTTATTCCAACGTCCTCAAGGCACACCGGAAGCTCCACGCTCTTCATGAACGCGTTCATCGCGTCCAGCGCAACCTCCACTCCCTCGCGCACCGAGAGCCCTTCCATGTTCTCTCCCATCGCCTCCGCCAGACGAACCAGCCGCGGTCCCTTCGACGCCGATATCGCCTTGAAACACGATATCAACAGCACGCTCAGCGACACTCCGTGCACCGCGTGGTACTCCCCTCCTATCGGGTACGCCAACGCGTGCACAAGGCTCGTTCCCGCATTGTTCAGCACCAGACCCGCCATCAAGGAACCCAGGGACATCTGATACCGCGCCTCAAGGTCGTTGGGGTCCGACCACGCCGTGCCGAGATACTTCGTCGTGATCCGCACCGCCTCCAGAGCCAGGGCGTCCGTCACCGGGTTCGCATTCTTCGACACGTACGGCTCCGCCGCGTGCAGCCACGCGTCGAAACCCGACGCGTTCGTCACGTTCCGGGGACTCGACACCGTCAGCATCGGATCCACTATCGCCACGTCCGGCAGCAGCGCGCTCGACGCCACGGCCTTCTTCACGTTGTTCTCCTCGTCCAGAAAGATCGCGTGCTTCGTCACTTCCGATCCCGTTCCGGACGTCGTCGGGATCATGATCGTCGGACGACCCCGCTTCTTCACCTTTCCGGGGCCGAAGTAGTCCCTCGTCTTGCCCGGATTCGTCGTCAGCGCGGACGACATCTTCGCCACGTCCAGTATGCTCCCGCCGCCCACTCCCATCACCACGTCGAAACCGCCGTCCGCAATGTAGCCGGCAACCTCCTCGGCAAGCTCCGTCGTCGGCTCCGGCGTCGAACGCTGCTGCACGTTCACCTCGCAGTCGATGCCCTCCGCCTTGATCGACTCCAGAACCTTGTCCAGCGCTCCCGAACTCTTCACCGACGGCCCGGTCACGATGAACACCCGTTTGCCTCCAAGCGACTTCACCTTCTCGCCCGTTCGGCGAACCGCGTCCATTCCGAACACGATATCAGGCGTCGAAAATCCTATATCCTGCCACATCAAAATTCCTCCTTAGCAATAATGTACGACTCTTGAGAAACTGCAATCATTTGACGCTAATCGCTCTCGAAATTTCGCCGGGTATCTCCATGTCAAGAGGTGCGGGACTGCCCGATGAATGCGAACTTCTGATTCGCCACGACAAGGAGAAGAATCGCAATACCGCCAAGGTCGCTCCCTCTCCCCGCATACAGCAACATCAAGGAGGCGGCGAACAGGAGCAGACGTTCGAGCGTTATTGTGGGCTTCAAAAGATAGCTTTCCACGGCGGCCGCCCATGCGATGAGCCCCCCGATAGCGGTAACGACGCTCACGCCTACCTCGAATGTAAAGCCGTCGGGCATGAGGAGCGGCGTGTAAACAAACAGGTACGGCATCAGGAAAAGCCACGATCCGAGCTTAACGGACATGAAGCCGGTCGTGTAAAAATTCCCTCCCGAAATCGAAGCGGCGGCCATTGAAGCGAGGGCGACCGGAGGAGTTATAACCGAACTGACGGCAACCCAGAAGACGATCAGGTGCGCGGTCAGCGGCGCCAGTCCGAGTTTCGTGAGAGCCGGCACGCCGAACAGGGAGAGTATAAGATAGGCAGGCGTCGCGGGCAATCCCATACCGATAATATAGCCACAGACAATCAGCCAGAAAATAAGCAGCGGCAAAGAACCGAATGAGAGCTTCGTCAACGCTCCGGAGAGCAGAGACGGCAAACCGGTGAGAAGAGACATGGCCAGAATGACTCCGAGACAACCGGCGAGGGCTCCTACAGGGAGAGAGCTTTTCGCTCCGGCGGCGAGACATTGCAGAATTGTCTTCGGACTCATGAAGGTTCTCGGAGAAAACCAGGAGAGAAAAACCGTGATGATCGTACCCCAACATGCGGCATAGAACGGAGAATAACCTTTGACCATCAGGTATATGATCACCACGATCGGCAGGAACAGGTATATTCTTTTCAGGACATTGCCGAATGACGGCAGCTCTTCCTTTTTGATGCCCGTCAGTCCTCTTTTTTTGGCCCGCAGATAGACCATCAGGCCGACCGACGCGAAATAGAGCACTGCGGGAATAATGCTGACCAGGACGACGGTCAGGTAAGGAGTTCCCGTGAACTCGGCGAGGATGAACGCGGCCGCTCCCATCACGGGAGGCATGTACTGCCCTCCGGTGGATGCCGCGGCGCAGACCGCCCCGGAGAATTCGGAAGAATATCCGACCCGCTTCATCAGCGGAATCGTGAAGGCTCCGGTAGTCACAACATTCGCCACGGGGCTGCCGGAGATCATCCCCATGAGGCCGCAGGCAAGGGTCGCTACGATTCCGGGACCACCGGTCAAATGTCCTGTCAGCGCCAGGGAGGAGTCGACAAACAGCTCGCCGAGACCCGATTTTTCGAGGAAAGAACCAAAAATAATGAAGATGAAGATATAGGAGGCGAAGATATTCGTGATCTGCCCGAGCATCCCCTCGTTCGTGATATACGAAAATTCGACGATCCTCCATATCGGGTATCCGCTGTGTTTGAGCACATACGGCATATAGGGTCCAAGATAGGCGTACAGCAAAAAGATAATTGCAATCAGGGGAATCACGATACCCGAAACGCGGCGGGCCGCTTCGAGGCTCAGCAGTATGGTCACCATGCCCAGAAAGACAACCATGGGCTCGGGCTGCCAGCCGAGGCGCATTATCAGCGAATCATACTGATAAATCCAGTACCAGAGACAGACGAAAGTAATAGCGACCAGTATATAATCGGAAATCTCCGGATGATCATCCGGAGAACATTTGCTTCTTTTGAAAAATATGAAGGTAAGAACAAATGTCAACATGAAATAAATACCCAGGTGAGAGGAAGCGGAAATCATGCCAAAAAACGCGGTGTAAAAGTAAAATGAGCTAAAACAAAGCGAAATGATCCACGCGAGCTTTTTATGAATACCCGTCAGCTTTCGCGACCCCGCCGTATCCGTCAGAAGATTTACAAACCGTACAAAGCCCCCGCCCTCAACAGAAGTAGACAAAACAGCCCCTCCTCTTATTTCGAAAGTATCCTGATGATTCTTCGACCGATCTTTCCCAAACCCAAAAACGTATCGGTTCGATTCGCTGCGCCTCTTCCAGGACCTTTTCCGGATGGAGCGGATGTCCGCTCCATCCGGAAAAGGCTGGGATTTGCTTATCCCGATTCCACTTCAAAAGAGAGTGCAGAAGAAACGTTAATCGACTTTCATGCTCTCGGGAATCTTGAACCCGTGTTCGGTCCAGAATTCCGCAGCCGCCTTCTTCACAGGAATACCAAGATTGGCGACGCCGCTGAAATCACCATTCACGCCTTCCCAGTTCCGCTGAATATTCGTGAGTGTCTTCTTGTTTTCAGGCTCGGTGACGACTTCAAGCATCGCCCTGACCGCCGCATCGGGAACCTTGTCGTTCACAATCCAGTACGCGCTGTACATGATGAGAGGTACCGGCTGGTCCACTCCGCGGACGACGCCTGCAGGCGCCGTGACGACGAAATAGAACGGGTACTTGTTCGTGATCTTTTCGACTTCCTCGTCGCTTACAGGAATATAGACGATATCGTTGGTCTGTGCTATTTCGGTGATCGCAGGGACAGTGAAGGGAATTCCGGAACCGGTGGTCACGTCGATCTGCCGGTCGGCCAGGCCCCGAGCCCCGCTCTGGAATGTCAGGTTCTGCGCGTTGATCTTATCCCTCAGTCCCAGCGCATCGAGAATATACAGCGAATTCACCTGGCCGCCGCTTCCCGGAGGGCCTACATTCACCTTTTTCCCCGCCAGGTCATTGAGAGTGGTTATACCGGAAGCCTTGAGCGAAACCCATATGTGGCTCAGGTCGGAAACCCTCGCGATGAGCCGCAGGTTTGTGACAGGCGGCTGTCCCTTGAACAGTCCCTCCGAGTTCGAAGCTTCCCACAACTGCGTGGAGTGCGCGAAACCGGTGTCGTACTCGTACGTTGTTATCCTCCGCACGTTTTCGACCGAGCCGGCCGAAGCGCCGTACGTGAACTCGAACTTCCCCGCCAGCCGCTCGTTGAGCATCTGGACGGCTCCGCCGACACCGACGAACCACGGGCCTCCGGACGTGCCGCCGCCGAATTTGAACTCGGTCTTCTCCTGAGCCAAACCCGGTCCTGCAAAAAGGAACACAAACACAGTACACACTACAAACAACTTCCAAAAACGACCTTTCATATCTTTCCCTCCTTTTTGGGGTTCAACGGCCGCTATGGAGCATCGGCCGACTGATAACGCCCTTAGTGAAGAAATACCGGTCGATTTACTCTTTTTCTATATAAGAAAGAGCTCTCATCCAGCAATTTTCAACACATTGGGGCTTTCCGCCGCAGAGATCGCACTTCAACGCTTTTTTTTGTGTCTCGTCAAAAAACATGAGCCCGTACGGGCAGCTCTGAACACATAATGTACAGCCTATGCACAACTCCTTGTTCACTACTGGAATCCCCAGATCCGGATCTATCCGGATCGCTTTCTCCGGCTTCGTGGGGCACGCCTGCATACAAAACGCGTCTTCGCACTGAAAACAGACCTTCGGCGTGTTCTTGTTTTCCCGCTTGTCCGATTCAACGCGTATCCTGGAGACTTTCGGGTTCACCCCGTTTCCCAGATAACGGCCGGAACAAACAAGTTCGCACGTGCGGCACATAGTACAGTACTGCGGGTTCACCTGAACATGAGGTTTAGTCAACGTCGTTCCTCCTCCCGGAAAATTTCATGCGAGAACCGCGGGATCAACAATATCGAGAAGACCCAGCCATTCAAGCGTTTCTCTGGTCGGATTGCCCGTCGTCTTGTCCCATCTGCGAAGTTCGTAGTAATCATCCAGCATCCTGTCCAGAGTTTCCTGAGTCATTACCTTGCCCTTCGCCGGACCGTCCGGAAGAGAATCCAGCAAAGCGCGCCCGGGAAGAGCGTCGTCCTTACGGCCCAAACCCTCGCGCGCGTTGTACGAACGAATCAGCGTATATACCCTGTCCGCAAGGAGTTTCAGCTCGTCTGCCGTCATGTCCCATCCCGTAACGAGATTCATCGCCTCCGCGACCTCTTTGAGCGTCGCCTCGAAGCTGAAGCGGAGTTCGGCATCGCACAGGCAGGCGCAATGAACCGATTCTCTGAAATCCTGCAGGTTTTTGACGATCAGCGCGTTGCCCTCGGCGCCGAACTGATCGTATTTATAGTTCGCGAGGTTGACTTCGATGGGCTTCGCCCGGCGGTGACATCCTCCGCGTGTATTGACCGCATAGGCCAGTCCCATTGCGAACGTGCTCCTCGGATCGTAGCCTGCCAGCTCCATTCCCTTCACGTGCATTGCGAAATGGGCCGAGCCATGCCCTATCTTCTCAGCAGCCCTTTTTACACCGTCCGCCAGAATATCGCCCAGTCCCTTCTCTCTTCTGGCAATCCTGCCGATCATCTCCGCGACGGCTTCCTTGTTCCCGAAGCTGAGATCCAATCCGCCGGTGTCCTCTTTTGTTATAAATCCCTTTTCGTAGCACTCCATCGCGAATGCGATCGAATTTCCGGTACTGATGGTGTCGACGCCGTATTCATCGCACAGAACGTTGTAGAACGCGATCATCTCAGGATCGTCGACGCCGACGTCCGAACCGAGGAGCGCGATCGTCTCGTACTCCGGGCCGACCAGCTTCACAGCCCCTTCGCGGGCAGTCACATACTTTCCGCAGGGCGACTGACAGCCCAGACACGCGTGGTCCGATCTCCAGAGGGTGTCGCGGAAGACAAACGCGTTTATTTTCTCCGCTCCGCCTGCAAATGTCCCTTCTTGAAAGTTTTTGGTCGGAAGACAACCGGCACGAACCGAGGAGATCGTCGTGTACATGGTACCGTAACGCTCCCGGAAAGCCGACATAGGGGAACGATTGCGGCTGCTCTCGATGCGTTTTCGAAAAGCCTCGAGCCCTTTCAAGTCAACCACAGGAATAGTTTTTGTGCCTCTTATCGCAATAGCTTTTAAATTTTTCGAGCCGAAGACGGCCCCATTGCCTCCCCTCCCGGACTGATGATAATAATCCGTATTGAGACAGGCGTACAGGACTCTATTCTCACCACCGACTCCGATGGTCATGACGCTGAAGTCGGACCCAAGCTCCTCCAGAAGAAGCTTCTCGGTTTCATAGGCCGATTTTCCCCAAAGCGAGGACGCGTCATGAAGAGAGATCCTGTCGTCGTCGACGACGAGATATGAAGGTCTGTCGGCCTTTCCCCTGATGACAATGTGATCGTAGCCCGCGAACTTGATGTCGCCGGCCATGGAACCTCCAGAATACGCATCGCAATACGTACCGGTCTGCGGGGATTTGGTGATACAAACAAACTTGGATCCGAATGTGGGAGTGCCCGTCAGCGGGCCGGTACTTATTATGAAGGGATTTTGCGGTGAAAAGGGGTCGACGCCCCGCGGCGAATGACGGTGCAACAAATAAGCTCCGTACCCTCGTCCACCGATAGTTTTCCTGGACAATTCCATATCGGTCGGTTCCGTGTGGCTTCGTATTCCATTCGGACTTCCTGCTTCAAGATCAATGTACAGAACTTGTCCCATGTAGCCGCCTACAGCCATCTGCTTCTCCTCCTCTCCGCAACGGCGGGGAACGTTCAAGAAACGTTCGATGAAAAACGCTTATCCCCCGATCAATGCGGCAAAAATAACAATGGTGTCTCCTTCGCGCAACAGGACGGATTCAGCTTTCATAGGGTGCAGCAATACGTCGTTCAGGGCAACGACATAATACTTCCAGATGTGCTGATCGATATCCTCCCAGCCGGGGCATTTTCTCATCCGATCAAAAAAACTCGCCACGCTTTCTCCGGGAACGAGCGGAAATCGTTTCGAAAAATTCACGCGACCTTCAAAAGGAATGAGAAAACGAACAACAACACTCCATTCACTTGCGCCAATCTCCTCTCGGGAAAAGGGAGCGGATTTCTCCTCCTCTCCCGGAGAGGAGAGCGCCATTCCATCAGCGTTATTCGAACAGCTCGGGGACAACTTTGTTTTCGATCTTTCCAATTTTCTCGATCTCTATGGAACAAACGTCCCCGTGCTGCATGTAAACGGGGGGCGTCCTGTCCCTTCCAAGTCCTCCGGGAGTTCCGGTGGCGACGATGTCGCCCGGTTCGAGGGTAAAGGCATGCGAGATGAAGGAGAGGATGGTCGCGACGTCGAAGACCATTTTGTTCGTGTTGGAATTCTGCCGAAGATCGCCGTTCACCCACAACTTCACGTCAAGGTTGTCCGGGTTGGGGACTTCGTCCCGGGACACGAGAAACGGACCGCAGGGGGCGAAATGGTCGAATGTCTTCGCACGAAGGAACTGCTTGTCGATTACCTGGAGATCCCGTGCGCTCACATCATTGAGGATCATGTAGCCTGCAATGTGTTCAAAGGCTTTCTCTTTCGGAACTCTGCGCGCGGTCTTGCCGACGACGAAGGCAAGCTCCGCCTCATAGTCGAGACACTCGGTCGCTGCTGGACGAATGATCGGATCGCACGGTCCGCAAAGAGCATTCGAAAATTTTGCAAAGAGACGCGGCGCCGGAGTAGGAGGTATGCCCATCTCTTCGAGAAGATCAAAATAGTTCGCCCCGACACAGGCGATCTTTCCCGGATTGGTCACGGGACAAGCAAGGGTCACGTCTTCGATTTTATGCGCAAATCTCTCCAAGCTCGGATCGTCGTTCCAGTTCAATCCGGCAACATCTGAAAGGGCCTTCCATGAATCGTCTCCCCCCTTCAGAAACGCCACCATTTCGGAAGGAAGAAGCGCATCCGCTATCTCTTTTGCGCGGAGCTTGCCTTTCTGCGTCAGGAGATGCACATACGCCGCGTTGACATCCGCAATTTTTTCACCTACGACCACTCCAAGACGCTCAACGCCGTCCTTGATGCGAAAAGTTCCCAGCTTCAATATCATTCACTCCTCTTTTGGCATTTGTTCGTGAGAAAGCTCAGAACCGTGCTTCGAAAGCATCCTCGTAGATCTTCGCGATGTCCTCCACGGTCAGATCCCGCGCACAACGCCCGAGAAGACGGCGCTCGTTCCATCCAGCCTGAGCCCAGCGCCCCACCGCGCTCCGGTCCGTTATTCCAACGTCCTCAAGGCACACCGGAAGCTCCACGCTCTTCATGAACGCGTTCATCGCGTCCAGCGCAACCTCCACTCCCTCGCGCACCGAGAGCCCTTCCATGTTCTCTCCCATCGCCTCCGCCAGACGAACCAGCCGCGGTCCCTTCGACGCCGATATCGCCTTGAAACACGATATCAACAGCACGCTCAGCGACACTCCGTGCACCGCGTGGTACTCCCCTCCTATCGGGTACGCCAACGCGTGCACAAGGCTCGTTCCCGCATTGTTCAGCACCAGACCCGCCATCAAGGAACCCAGGGACATCTGATACCGCGCCTCAAGGTCGTTGGGGTCCGACCACGCCGTGCCGAGATACTTCGTCGTGATCCGCACCGCCTCCAGAGCCAGGGCGTCCGTCACCGGGTTCGCATTCTTCGACACGTACGGCTCCGCCGCGTGCAGCCACGCGTCGAAACCCGACGCGTTCGTCACGTTCCGGGGACTCGACACCGTCAGCATCGGATCCACTATCGCCACGTCCGGCAGCAGCGCGCTCGACGCCACGGCCTTCTTCACGTTGTTCTCCTCGTCCAGAAAGATCGCGTGCTTCGTCACTTCCGATCCCGTTCCGGACGTCGTCGGGATCATGATCGTCGGACGACCCCGCTTCTTCACCTTTCCGGGGCCGAAGTAGTCCCTCGTCTTGCCCGGATTCGTCGTCAGCGCGGACGACATCTTCGCCACGTCCAGTATGCTCCCGCCGCCCACTCCCATCACCACGTCGAAACCGCCGTCCGCAATGTAGCCGGCAACCTCCTCGGCAAGCTCCGTCGTCGGCTCCGGCGTCGAACGCTGCTGCACGTTCACCTCGCAGTCGATGCCCTCCGCCTTGATCGACTCCAGAACCTTGTCCAGCGCTCCCGAACTCTTCACCGACGGCCCGGTCACGATGAACACCCGTTTGCCTCCAAGCGACTTCACCTTCTCGCCCGTTCGGCGAACCGCGTCCATTCCGAACACGATATCAGGCGTCGAAAATCCTATATCCTGCCACATCAAAATTCCTCCTTGCGAATGCTCGTCTCTACAACAGAATTATAAATTTGATCAACAAAGAAAAGGCAGAGAATCTCTTTCGATGTGTTCATTGTATATTATGTCCATTTTCAAAGTCAAGCAAAACGGTCTCCAAGCATAGATTTAACATTTTAAAACATAGATATTTAAATCATAAAAATGTGTATTTTATAATGTTTTTTAGTATTATTATTAGCACTCGCTGTTCGTTTTTTCAAAACAAAGGGAATGGCAGCGATATGGTACAATCGCTCGAAAACATTTCAAAACGCGTTTTCAAAATACATCGCAAAGGGTGTGAAAACTCATGGAATTCAACGCCATGAATCTGGCGATAATATTGGGCATCGGCATCATGCAGGGATTTCTGAATACGGTGGCCGGAGGAGGAACGCTTCTTGTGCTGCCGGCGCTTTCGTTTCTCGGCGTGGACATTGCCGTTGCCAACGCCACAAACCGGATTGCCATAATATTTCAAAGCATTGCCGGAGCTACATCGTTCAACAATCAAAAAGTACTTCCGATACGAACCGCGCTCCCTTTGGCTGCGATCACCAGTTTCGGCTCTGTTTTCGGGGCGCTCCTCGCAGTCAACGTTGAGAAACATATCCTTAATCTCACGATTGCCTGCCTGATTTCGATAATGGCGATTCTTCTTGTTTTCAATCCCAAAATGTGGGAGACGAAAAGAGAAAAACACTGGCCGAAAAGCGTCGTCTTTCTTATTTTTTTTCTCATAGGAGTGTATGGCGGCTTCATCCAGGCAGGCATCGGCTTTTTCTTCGCCTGGGCTTTAGCTCTTGCCGCAGGAGCCGACCTCGTTGTCGGCAATGCCATCAAAACGGTCATCATCGGCTGTTACAATGTGGTGAGCCTCTTGATTTTTATGACGAGCGGGCTGGTCGACTGGTCGCTGGGAATCGCTCTGGCAGTAGGAAGCGTCGCCGGCGCCGTCATCGGCGCGAACTTTGCCGTTGCCAGAGGAAACAGATGGCTGCGCTGGATATTGGCTGTTGTGGTCGTTATAAGCGCTGCAAAAATGTTCATCGACACCCTTTGATGCACCCGACCGAGTTGAAAGAGACACGACGAAAAGAAGCGAGGCGCCCGACACCTCTCGGGACACCTCGCTTCTTTTCGTTTCCCCGACCGCAATCGGGTGAACGCGCTCTACCGAACTCCTATCTCGAAGACATCTCCGGGAGCGCCCGCCAGGAAGACGAATATCCCTCCGGGAGCATGGAACTCTCCGCTGTCCGCGACACTGTCGTAGAGCAGTTCCGCGTCGTTGTCGGGATCGACCGCCATGATCCGCCCTTTTTCAGGTTTCTTGAACGAGAGGATCATCTCCTGTCCGATCTTCCTCCACTCGTTCTCCCCGTCCGGACCGATGACGACGCGATTCACCCCCGGAACGAGCGCCTGAGCGGCGCTCGCAGGCGAGAAAACGAACATTCCTGCCTGCGCCCGCACCTCTCCGTTCTTTCGGAGGAGGCGCAGCGCCATCTGGTCCCTGAAGCCCGTCGCGGCGATGCTCGCGTATTCGGGATCCTCCACCTTCTGTAGGCCGAATCCGAAAACGTAGCCGGGCAGTTCATCGCTCGTGGCGGAGTACCCCATCAGGGTTCCGTTCATTATCTGCGCCGCCGGGGGGACGTTCCGCATCATCCAGAGGACCCCGTTCATCTCGACGGAGAGGGATAGCGGCGTCGTGATCTTCTCCAGGCTCTGAAACGCCGGGGTGCTCATGCCGAATCCCGGTATCCTGTCCATGATAAGGTATGTACGGTCAGCTTCTGAGGCAAAGGAGTATGCCGTTTTCTTCCCCGGGTCGTGAAAGAGCCCCTCGTTGTAGATGAGGACCGTGGGAGGAGCGGAGGGCGCGGGAGGAAGCACCTGGCGGATGTTCAGAGTCTCTTTTTCCTCGTCGAACACAATGCGGACAGCCCGGTTCCCGTCGGTATACATACCGGCGAAGGAAAGCAGCTCCGGAGGAATCGGCTGCGGCTCCGCACTCTTTTCCAGAGGCGGCTTTCCGGGAGCAGGAAGGCCCTTCTCCTCCATCAGCGCATCCAGGATCGCGCGCGTGATTCCGGGAGCGTCAGCCCTTCCCGCCACGCTCACCGCCACAACGAGCCTTTCAGACGGAACGACCTGAAAATTGGTGGAGTAGAACATCGTCCCGCCGCTCTTGCCGAGCACCTGGATTCCTTTCTCGCGATAGTCGGGAATCCATGCATAATCCCATCCGAAGGCATCCAGGATCGCGTTCCCGCGAAGGTGGTGGCTGAAGAGGGTCGGCTGGCTCTTCAGCACCTCATCAAGAGAAGCGGCGCCGAGTATGTGCTTCCCCCTCGCGGTGAAGCTGTCCGCAAAACGGCACAGATCCTCCGCCGTCGATGAGAGCCCTCCCGCGGCATGCACCTGTACCACCTCAAGCGGATATTTCCTGCCGGTCGGAACATCGTAGTAGTACGCGACATTGCCGCCGGTCTCCCCGACGCTCGCCCCGCTGTCCTTCATGCCGAGCGGCTCGAAGATCCGCTCCTTGACGAAATCGATGAACTTCTTCCCCGAAAGCCTCTCGACGATCATCTCGGCGAGCGTAAACCCGTCGTTGCAGTAAATTCCAATGGCCCCCGGCGCGTGCTTCAGCGTCGATTCCCTGAGGACTTCGAGCATCATGGAGTGCGGGTCGATTGCAGGCTCGTACTCGAAGAGGAAAGTCGAGCCCGGAAGCCCCGACGAGTGATTGAAGAGCATCCGCACCGTGATGTCCCTGAAACGTTCGTCGCGCATGACGAACTCGGGCAGATGCTGCACCACGGGATCATCGGCCGAAAGCTTTCCATCGTCGGCCAGCAGCAGTATCGCGACCGCGGCGAACATCTTGCTGGTGGATCCGATGTTGAAGCGCGTATCGGCCGTCACCGGGCGGTTGGAAGACCGTTCCGCCGCTCCGAACCCCTCGGAGTAGACGATCTTCCCTCCATCCATGACGGCAACTGTCGCGGAGCTTGCGCTTCCGGACGTGATCGTCTTCCACAGGATCTCCCGCGCCGCGGTCACGGTCCCCGAATAATCCGGGGCCCCTGCGGCCGCGCCGCACAGCGCGAAAGGTACGAGAAGCAGGCAGAGAACCAAAACAAGAGCAAAACCGCGTTTCACTTTCCTCACCCTTCCTTTCGATCTCCGGTTCGGCGGTTCAGCCGAAACTTCCAGGCGGAAAGAGGTTTTCTCTTTCCGCCGCCCCGTTCATTCCGACGCGTGTGTCCTTTCTTCCTCCAGGAAGCGGTGCAGATCGCCGCACAGGCGGACGTACTGTTCTTCCAGCCCGGGAAGAACCTCAGCGAGTTTCTTGCCGTCTCCCGCCTTCCCGAACATCTCCATCTCGAACGCCGCGGTCCGGAGCGCCTCTCCTCCTAATCCGGCAGCAGCGCCCTTTATCGTGTGCGCGACAAACCCGGCACCCGAGACATCCCCTTCCCGCACGAAGCGTCGAAGCTTCTCCAGTTCTCCTGGAAGATTCTCCAGAAAATCGAGCACTATCTCGCGGGCAATAGCCTCGTCGCCCATAAGACGCCTCAGAAGGCTTTCCCTGTCGAAAACAACCGCATTGCCCGCACTCCGCGGTCCCTCTTCCAGAAGGCCGTTTCCCGCTGCGGACAGATCCCCGGAAAGCCGGCGGTTCAGCACCTGCACAAGCCTCGCCATCTCGACCGGCTTCGCGATATAGTCATTCATCCCTGCGGCAAGACACCTTTCCCGGTCACCGCCCATCGCGTGCGCTGTCATGGCGACGACGGGAATCCGCGGATCGAGCACCGGGGCGCGCCCGTCGCGAATGCGCCTTGTCGCCTCGATTCCGTCCATCTCTGGCATCTGGACATCCATGAAAACGAGGTCGTATGGAACCCGGCAGAGAGCCAGCAGAGTTTCCCTCCCGTCGCCCGCCGTATCGGCCTCGATTCCGAGTTTGGCGAGCATGGCGAGGATAACCTTCTGGTTGGTGCTATTGTCCTCGGCGACGAGGATCCGGACAGGGCGGCCGAGATGTACCTTCAGTTCCGACTGGCCGGGAGAAACGCTCTCTTGTTGCACGACGGCCTCGCCGGATGATCTTCCGAGACGGACGGTAAAGCGGAATTCGGCTCCGGGACCTCCGCGACCGGAGAATGTTCTTCGGGAGGATTCGGGAACAGGACTCTCCGCTTCGATAGAGCCTCCCATCAGCCCTACGAGTTCTCTGGATATGGCGAGTCCGAGTCCTGTGCCGCCGTACTTCCGCGTCGTAGAAGGGTCGGCCTGGGTGAATTTCTCGAAGAGAACAGCGCTGTTTCCCGGAGGAATACCGATACCCGTGTCGCGCACGGAAAAAGCGAGAAGCACCTCACTTTCCGAATCCTCAAGACAGCGCACGGAAAGGGAAATCTCCCCCTCCTCGGTGAACTTCACCGCGTTGTCGACGAGGTTCGTCAGAATCTGGCGCAGCCTTCCGGGAGCTCCGCGAAGATAGCGCGGGACGTCAGGGGCGATGCTTTCGAAAAACTTCAATCCTCTGGTCTGCGCTCGGACCGCGGAGACGGCTGCGAAATCCTTCAGCATCTCCAGAAGGTCGAAGTCGAGCAGCTCAAGCTCGAGCCTGCCGGATTCAATCTTCGAGAAGTCGAGCAGATCGTTGATCAGCGAAAGAAGATCCCGGCCGCTGGAGCGTGCGATGTTCACATAGTCCTGCTGCTCTTCGTCGAGGGAAGTTCCCAGGAGAAGATTGGTCATTCCGAGGACGGCGTTCAGCGGCGTGCGGATCTCATGGCTGATGTTCGCGAGGAAGGCTCCCTTGGCGGTGTTCGCGGCTTCGGCCTTCTCGGCCATCTGCGTCGCACGGAGCGCCGACTCCGTCAGGAAGCGGTTCGTCCGCGCCAGTTCCTCTTTCGTCCGCAGCAGCTCCGCGTACCGCTCGTACTCCCCGGAAACATCCCGGAAGATAAGGACGGCGCCCAGGAGAGCGCCTCCGGAGTCGACTATGGGAGCGCAACTGTCCGCGATATGACGCCGGGAGCCATTCCGCGCAACGAGGATGGTGGCTTCCGAAAGGCTGAGGGGTCTTCTCTCGGAAAGGACGACGCGTACGGTATCGTCGACCGCTTCTCCGGTATCGACGGAGAGCGTCCGGAAGACGCGCGAGGAAGGCTCTCCTCTCGCCTCTTCCGTGTTCCAGCCTGTCAGGAGTTCCGCCACGGAGTTCAGGCTGACGACATTGCCCGAATCGTCGGCGACCAGAACACCGTCTCCTATCGAACGGAGTGTCGCGGAGAGAGTCGCTTCCCTCTCCGCGAGAGCAGCAGTACGCTCCAGAACGGCCTTCTCCAGCTCTTCGCCCCGGCCTGCCGCGGTTCCGACCAACAGCGACAGGATAAGCGTGAGCAGCGCTCCTCCGCCGACACCCATCCACCACGATCCGGGGGAATGGAACTCCGCGAACGCGGGACCTTCGAATGCGGTCAGGACAAAGGTTTTTCCGAAAAGAAAGAGAGTTCGCACCACCGACGAAGGATTCGTGAATACTTCCGCGAACAGCGCGTCATGCCGCTCCGCCGTATGAAGCGGAGATGAGCACGCGAGGAAAACCGCACTTCCGTCGGGGGACAGCATCCGAATCTCCGCGATCACGGCGTCCCCCTCTTCGCGGAATCTTGTGGCTGTAATCCGGTCCACCATCGTCTGAATCCGGATTCCGGCGAGAGCGAATCCCTTCATCTCCTTTTTTCCGTCACGTGAAAAGACGGGTCTGAGCAGCAGCAGACCCTGTTGCTCTTCCGTTTCCTGTACGAGCAGCAGCGGTTCCGTGCTCGTCATGCGTCCTGTGCGCTCGGCCTCCTTAATTGTGGCGATACGGAGGGGTTCGGAACCCATATCGTATCCGAGGGCACGCTCGTTTTCCTCCAGGGGCGCGACGTATGTCACCGCGTAGTGCATCTCCCTCTCTCCGGCTGGGACCGGTCGGCCGTCCGTTCCCTTCTCCCAGATCGTGAATCCTGTAATCCCTTCCTTCCGAATCCGTTCCTCGAAGACCCGGCGTTTGTCTCCCGGCAGGGCGGTCACCCATTCCCACGAATGGACGGACGATGTCCGCGACAGGAAGTCCGTATAGCGCGAGAACTCGTCCCAGCTGACCGATTCGACTCCCTCGAAGAGGTGCGAAAGTCCTTCCAGCTTGACATCATGTATGCTCCGGAACTCGTCCAATATGCGGAGAATGCGGGAATCCGCCAGTTCCAGGAAGACGTGTCTCCGGTGCTCCAGCTCGAGCTGCAGGACAGACCAGACCGCCGCGAGTGTAAGGACCGCTCCGAACGCCGCGGCGAGTAACGCCGGGGCGTGCCATGAGCAGGATGCTCCCCGGCTCAAATGTTCGTCCCGGTTCAAAAGGACACGCCTTCCCGCAAGAAGTATGCAGGCGAGAAGCAATGTGACCGTGAGGGGGAAGATCGCAGCTCCTGCCACGCGTCCAAAAAAGGCTCCGGCATTCCGGTCGACTCCGAGTACCAGCGACGGAAAACCGTCGATGCCCGGTTCAATCGGAACGAAGGCACTCAGCCACATCCCGCTCCGGTTCCGGTAGGGACCTTCAATCACGCTCCGTCCGTCGGAAAAAACGCGTCGAAGCCCATCCGGAGCTTCGTCGTAGACCGTTCCGGGCTGAACCTCCAAAAATTCGGAGTGAGCGAACAGGTTCACCTTCCCGTCGGTCGAAAGCCCGGCAATATAGACGCAGCTGCTCCGAGGAATCAGAAGCCTGAGCGTCCTCATCTGCCTGCCGAGAGCGGCGAAATCAGTCGCCGCACCCCGAGGTCCGCTTTTTAACGGGTGCGTATCGATCGCTTCGGCGGCCATCCGGGCCTGGCGGAGAAGTTCCTCCCGGAGCATTCCGTCCGCGCGGTGTACGCTCCACCAGACGAACATGCCGCCCGCCAGAAGCAGCGGAAGCAGCAGAGAACTCGCCATGGCGCGGTACGATATTCCATTCCCCGTTCTTTTATTACGGTCTCTCACTCTGTGCTGTTCCTCCCGTCCGCAGAAGTCCGTCGAAGGTCGTCGTTCCGAAGATTCATTATAGTGCATCGGAAAAAGAACATAAAATTGACTTTTTTCCCCACACGCAGGGAAGCGCATGCAAACATTCGTTTAAAAGAGTCACGCATTCACGTCCTTCGGAAGCCACTTCTCCAGTATCGAAAGAAGATCTCCGCTTCTGACGGGTTTGGAGAGATAGTCGTCCATCCCGCCGGACAGACACTTCTCGCGATCTCCCTCCATAGCGCACGCCGTCATAGCGATGATCGGAATGCCGGGATCAAGAACCGAAGAGTCCGCGCCTTTGATCTTCCCGACGGCCTCCAGCCCATCCATCACGGGCATCTGCATATCCATTAGAACCAGGTCGTAGATATTTTTCGAGAGGGTTTGCAGCGCCTCCAGTCCGTTCGACGCAACATCGGCGGTGATACCCAGTTTTCGGAGCATCGCGAGCGCGACCTTCTGATTGACGAGACTGTCCTCGACGAGCAGAATGCGCACAGGAGGAGATGTCCGTATTTGAATCGTTGAGAAAGTGGAAGGAGCTGTGCGTGCGCCTTGTAAAGCCGCGGCGGTCGATGACGATTTTTCGAGGCGGACGGTACACCAGAATTCCGATCCGGGGCCTCCTCCGGAAGAGACGACGGAGTCCTTTCCGCCATACCGCGGCAACTCCGGCGGGGGGCTTTCCACCCCTATGACGCCGCCCATCATCTGCACGAGCTCTTTCGAAATGGCCAGTCCCAAGCCTGTTCCTCCGAATCTGCGGGTGACGGACGAGTCGAGCTGGGAGAACTTCCGGAAAAGGATCTTTCTGCGGGATTCCGGAACGCCTATGCCTGTGTCCCGCACGGAGAAGCGAAGAAGAACGTCGCGCTCGGCCTCCTCCTCGATCCGGAGCTGGATCGAGATCTCTCCGGCCTCGGTGAACTTGAAAGCATTCCCTGCGAGATTGATCAGAATCTGCCGCAGCCGCGCGGGATCGCCCCGAAGGACGGGCGGAACGTCCGGAGCGACCGAGCGGGAGAAGAGTATGCTCTTTTCTTTCGCGCGCACCGCGAACATATCGACGATTCCGTCCACAAGACCCCGTACGTCGAAATCTTCCGTAGTCAGCTCGAGCTTTCCCGCCTCGATCTTCGAAAGGTCGAGGATATCGTCGATAAGCGCAAGAAGGGATTCGCCGCAACTTCTGACCGTCTCGGCATACCCGGTCTGCTCCTCGTTCAGTCCGCTCTGAAGCAGCAGGTCGATCATGCCGACGACGCCGTTCATGGGCGTCCGGATTTCATGGCTCATGTTCGCGAGGAACTGGCTTTTGGCGATATTGGCGGCCTCCGCCTGCCGGGCCATCTCGTTCACCTGAGTGATAGACCTTTCAAGAGCTTGATTTGCCGCCTTAAGCTCCATAAAGTTTCGTGCGTTGGCTACTGCCAGAGAGAGAATGGGCTGGACCGTGATGGCAAGGTTGAAATAGCGGTCCTTATGCTGTGGAAGTGCGAGCCCTTCCACAAGCAGAAAACCGAGCACTTCCCGTTCTCTATGAAGCCGTAGGAGAAAACCGTTTCCGGAATCCCACCACGAGCAATCTTCTTCAGCGGAGGTCATTTTCTCCTTCAGGAGAGTCGGCAGAGGTGCGCCGGTCGGAAAAGCTGCCGGCTCCCCGAAATCCCCCTCCGTACAGGGAATATAGACCTGGAGCGTCGGCGCGCACAGCATATCGAAAAGTTCGAAGAACGCCTCGGCGATGTCCCGTTCATCGGTGAACTCGACGAGACGGCTCATCATATCGAGCATCATCGCATAATCCGCCGTGCGGCTTGCCGCCTCCGGGGCGTCCTTTCCCTGAGCAGCGGACGATTGTCGGGGAAGCGCATTCTTCAGAATCAGGGAAAGCATGTCCAGTCCAACGGGAACGATTTCGAAAGGCCGGTCCACATGCGCGGCGCACTCAGCCATCTGTTCCCGGCAGCCCGGATGCGTTCCGGTGTCCAGGAGGACAAAACGGCTGCACGATTCGCCGAAGAAGGCTCTTGAGCCTTCTCCGTCGAACCCCCATGCGAAATGCAGCCTCCTCTTCCAATTTTTCAGCCAGCCCGGAGTGACGATATAGGCTCCTTCCTCCTGAAAACGCCGAATCAACGGAGCCGGAAGAAGGAGATCGAAATTTCTTTCGATGACGGAGACATTGGATCCGAATGGGACGGAGTTCCTCGTTGAAAATTGCGAAAAGCACGGTCTTCCGAGCACTATGAGCGATTCGAAGAGATCCGCCGAACTGCGGACAAAATCGTCGAAAAGAAGCGTCGGGCGGGATTCCGCGGAACAGTCGCACGGAAATACAATCGCTTCGCAGGAGGGAATTCCCTCCTGAGCGATGACTCTCTCTATTTCCTCATGCAGCCACCGGCAGGCCAGAATCCCGATCCGTCCCATATCATCCGATCCAGTCGAGAGGATACCGTCCCCATGTCCGCACGGCATCACGCATAGCGAAGAGAATTTCATCCGAAACCTGCCACGGAATTTCTCCGTGATTGTCCGAGAGGATGAAGCCGCCTCCGGGTCCGCCTGCCGAGATGGCTTTTTTCACCTCGTCCTCGGCCTGTCGGGAAGACCAACGGCGCATTTCGAGGCCGTTCAGGTTTCCCAGGAGCGTCAACCTTCCTCTTGAGGCTCTCTTCAACTCCCGCAGACTTTCCTCCGCGCTGACCCCCGCGATGAGGGCTCCGGTCTCCGCCAGGTCATCCAGAAGAGAGAGGCATCGTCCGGACGCGAAATGGACGGCCACCGGCCCCTTTATTCGGGAGATCGTGCGGCGGGCGACGGGAAAGCCTGTTTCGAGAAAGAGCTTACGGGGAACAATCGTCGAGGACGAGACGGGATCAAAGTAGCAGATAGCGACCGCGCCCGCATTCAGCTGGGCGTTCGCCCAGGAGACCGTAAACGCCTCGTTCACTTCCATCAATCGCCTGAACAAGTCCGGACGTTCGGAGAGCAGATCCAGATAACGGTCGAACCCCATCTGCATCACCGGCAGAGAGAACGGGGACATGACGACACCGATGATGGGTACTTCATCCCCTGCCTCTCTCTTCATTTTTTCAATGGCGTCCAGCACTTTCAGAAGACAAGGCGACTCCTCAATCTGCGGAGGCTCCAGTCCCGGTATCTCCTCCGGATTCGACAAAAACGGCTCTCCCGAGTTCGGCGGACCGTCTTCGGCATAGATCACCTCTCCGCCCCAAGCCTCAATCTCGACAGGAGCGTAGAAGAAGGCGTAGAGACAGTCGTGTCCGTATTTCGCCCACATCCGGAGCTGCCCCTCCGCAACGTTTTTCCCGCTCGAAAAATACTCCCTGATCGAAAGTCCGAGTTCTCGGGCTCCCGTCATGGTCAGCAGCGGGAACCAGGGAACTCTGTCCGGCTCTTTAAATCCGAGCGTCGTAAGAACTCTCTCCATCGAGGTCATTCCGTTCGATTGCGTCATCGGTCTCCACCTCCCGAAAGCGCTTCGAGAAGACGGACTGCATCGGAGGCGTTCCTCCCCATCGCGTCCGCTCCAACCTCGCGCCACAGTTCGCCGTCAAGGCGGAATGGAGCGCCGCCCACGACGATCCTGACCGGACGTCCCGCCCGCACCAGTCCCTCCCGGACCTTCGCCACCCTGAGAGCGGAATGAAGCATGAGCGTGGAGATCAGCAGAATCTCGACACCGTCGGCGATAGTCCGCTGCACCAAGGAGTCGGCATCCATGCATCCGTAGTCGTTCACGGAGCGCCCGGAAGCCGAGAGAGAGGCCGCGACCATCCTTTTGCCCAGAAGATGGCGGTCCTCCAGGACGACAAGGGCGGCTTTCCCGCTTCGTTTCGCACCGCCGGAATTTGCCGGGAGCAGCTTCTTCACCAGGTCCTCGCAGATGCGGCCGCTCATGTAGACCTGCGACAGCGAAATCTTCCCCTCTTCCCAGAGTCTGCCGATGCTCTCCATGGCTGGAACGACATCCTGCTCAACGCGCATGATCGGTGATCGGCCGTCTCCCGTATCCATCAAAATTCGTTCGGATTCCAGACGGTCCAGAGCAAGCAACGCCGACTCGAATCTTCCGGAACTGTTTTTCCGGGCATCCATATTTCTTCTCCCCCCTTTATTGCCTGCTTATGCGGCTCTTTGTATCAGCATCCCTTTCAGGAACGAAGAGCGTATATTCTGCAATGTATATAGTATATCATCGGTTCACAGGTCCTGCGAATCAAAAAAAGGAGCTCGAATCCGCAGGGAGAGAAATCAGGGGATTCTGCCGGAGATTTCCGAGCCAATCGATTGCATTATCCTGACGAATCTGCAATTCGCCTCTTCTTCGCGGCCTTCTCCTCGTACATGTCCCTGTCCGCGGCTTCCAGCAGAGAGCGGGCGTCCTCTCCGTCCGAGGGGAAAAGGGCGACGCCGAAGCTCGAACTCACGGAGACCGTCCGCTCCCCCAGGGAGAACGGCTCCCGGAAGAGCGCGTGGAGTCGTTCGAGCAGGGTATCGACATCCTGCTGTCCTCCGCGTCCCTCGAAGAGGAGCACGAACTCGTCGCCTCCGATACGGGCCACCGTGTCCTCCTCGCGGAATGCGCCGCTCAGCCTCCGTCCCGTTTCGACCAGGAGGCGGTCGCCCGTCTCGTGACCGAAGGCGTCGTTGATCTCCTTGAAACCGTCCAGATCCATAAAGACCAGGACCACAACCTCCTCTTCCCTTTTCGCCCGTGCGAGCGCCATTTCAAGACGGTCCGAAAGAAGCGCCCGGTTGGGGAGTCCGGTCAGAAAGTCGTGGTACGCCATGCGATTGAGGCGCTCCTGTTCGCTCTTGATGCCGCCTATATGCCGCATCACCCCCGAATAATGCGTCACCTTTCCCGATGGGTCAGCAACCGCGGTGAAAGTAAGCCATACGGGGTAGGCCGCGCCGTCCTTCCGCCGGTTCAGGAGCTCTCCCTGCCAGCTTCCGTTTTCGCTGAGCCCCTCCGGAAACGATTCCAGGTCGATTTGGTTTTCACGCGCCGAGAACATGTCGAACCGCTTCCCCCGCATCTCCTCAAGGGAATAGCCGGTCAGTTCCTCGAGCGCGGGATTGCAGTCCTCGATCACGCCGCCGGCGTCGGTGACGACAACGCCTTCCGCAATGGAGCGGTAGAGATGCGCGATCTTGCGGAAGTTGAGTTCGCTCTCGGCCAGCGCGACCGTTCGCTGCGCCACGAGGCGCTGCAGCATCGAGCGCCGGTTGACGAAAAGGCCGGTGAGAAGAGAAAGAACGGCCGTTACGAGAAGCCCCGAGAAGAGCGCGATCATTCCGGCCTGTCTCCGGTGCGTGGCGAGGAACCCTTCTCCGGGACGTATCTCCAGGGCGAAGGCAAGGCCGAAGATGAAGAACGGCCGTATCGAAGCGAATTCCGCTCCATTTCCGTCCTCCGCCCCGGATCTCGGAGAAAGCGAGGCGAGGGGGCTTCGACGTCCGTCAGGAAAGATCCTCCACAGGTCCGCATTCAGAACGCGCTTCCCCGCTTTTTCGACGGACATCGCGCTCCTCAGCATCGTCTCCAGATTCAGAACAAAGGCGACAAAACCGGACGAATCATTTTCCGGAAGAGAATAAACGGGACGAAAGAGGATCGAGCAGCAGCTTGCCCCGCCGGTGCAGAAATTTTCCGGTTCTGACGCCGTTATCATGCCGGTCATTCCTGCGGTCTTCATTCCTCTTACGAAAGACGGGACCGATGCCATGTCGAAACCTGGCGGGAAGAGGCGGTTCGAAACAGGATCACTGTAAGTCACCGGAAAAGAGAGTGAAGAAAGGGGAGCTTCCGCACGTTCATTCCCGGCGGATGAAGCTATGCCGCCACGGGAGGGGGAGGGAAGAATCCACAATACCGCCTCAATCTCCGGAATTGAGGAGAGGTGCCGGGTGTAGGCAGCAAACTCCTCCGGATCGACGAATTCGCTGCTCTCGAAAAAGGAGCCGAGACCTTCGAGCCGATAGTCCCGAAACTCCTTCAGCGAGGCGATCAAGGCGGACGACTGAAGATCCGAAAGAACCGCAAAGGATTGGAATCGCGACTGCATATCCTGCCCGTCGACGTGCCATGCGATCGCGAGGACCAGGATACTAGAAAAAATGGCAACCCAGGCCGCTTCCGCGTACTTTCGAAGAAAGAGAGGACATGCTTGTGAAATTCGTGGGTTTATGAGGAAGCAACGGCCCAGGAAGACAAGAAGGGCGAGCAGAAGCGCCGCCCCCCACGAGACGAAACCTGCGCTCAGCACATCTTTCCTCCAAAGAGCGGCGTCGGTTTCGAGAAGGAGGACGGCAAGCACCCTCCGGCTTTTGACCTCAACAACCGGAACCAGCGCGGAAAGCACAGGCGCGGCCGTTTCGAAAGATGATATTATGCGGACCGAGACGGTCTCGCGCATTTCCTCGAAAGCAAGAAGCGAGGCTTGATGAGCCGGTTTCCAGACGTCTCCGGGACCGTGCTCCGCCGCCGAGGCACGGGCGTCGAGAAGAAATAAGGCGCCTCCGTCCGGCCCGCGGCCGAGCAACGAGATCGACGTTCCCCCGGGAAGAACGGGGAGGACGGAGTGAAACTGTTCTTTCAGGCGGCGAAATTCAGGGCGGTTCACATCGGAAACGCTTCCAGAGAGGACGGCCAGGCGCTGAAGGTTCACGCTCTCAGCGAGAAGGCGGGCCGTGCGCAGAAATTCGTCCTGGGCGTAGTCCCGGGCGAGCCCGGTACGCCACCACCCGGCAAGCCCCCCGGCGATCAGCAGCACCGAAAGAAGCGATACGGTTATCAAATCGAATACTCCGCGAGGCCGGACTCTTTCCTCCATTGTACAGGCCCCTCTCTGAAGTCCTCCGGACTCTCTCCTCTATGACACTCTCCTACGGCACGCACTTGCAGGCCGGTCTGCATACAAAAAAGCAAACTACGTTCAAATTGTATCACAAGGGGAACGGGAGAACAGAAATGTTTACGGCACGATGCAGGCTTCTCTCCGCCGCTAGGTATTGGAGGCCGTTTCTCCTTCTTTCTCCTTCCGCCGTGCCTTCTCCTCGTACATCTTCATATCGGCGTGTACGATCAGTTTCTGCGCGTCCTCTCCGTCGCCGGGATAGATCGCCGTACCGATGCTGACACCGCAGAAGACACGGTGCGCGCCGACCGGGAACGGTTCGGAGAAGAGCTCTTCCACTTTTCGGGACAGCGCTCCCGCTTCATTCCTGTCATGAATGCCGTCGAAGACGACGACAAACTCGTCCCCGCCGAAACGGGCGACGGTGTCCTGTTCCCGAATGGCTCCAACGAGCCTTCGAGCAACGGCAACGAGCAGAAGATCTCCTGTCTCGTGACCGAAACGGTCGTTGATCTCCTTGAAGCCGTCGAGGTCCATGAAGAAAAGGACAACGGAATTCTTTTCCCTCCGGGAGCGAGCGAGAGCCATTTCAAGGCGGTCCGCGAGAAGCAGGCGGTTCGGCAGCCCAGTGAGCGAGTCGTGGTAGGCCAGATGGCTCAGCCGCTGCTGCTCGGACTTGATGTCGCCGATATGCATCAGCACTCCGGCGTAGTGCGTCACTTCCCCCTTCTCGTCCGTCACCGCGTTGACCGTCAGCCAGACGGGGTAGGCCTCTCCGTCCTTGCGGCGGTTCCAGACCTCTCCCTGCCAGGCTCCGTTGGCCCGGAGGCACTCCCAGAAGCGCACCGAGTCATGTGCGTGCTTCTTCTGGGCGGAGAATATGCCGGGGCGCTTTCCCCGGATCTCGTCCAGGGTGTAGCCGGTCAGCTGTTCGAGAGCGGCGTTGCCGTCCAGAATATACCCCTGAGGATTCGTCACGACGATTCCCTCGGAGAGCGAGCGGTAGATCTGGGAGGCCATCCGGTGGCGGGCCTCGCTTCGGCGGAGTTCCGCGGTCCTCCGGCCGACCATGCGCTCGAGAATCTCTCTTCTGCCGGCGGAGAAACCGATGAAGGACGAGAGAGCCGCCGTCAGCACAATACCGACGGCGAGCGTCACCCACCAGGAGCGGACCGGATGTAGTCTCAGGAAGCCGGCTCCTGGGAAGATTTCCGCCATCAGCGTTATGCCGGGGAGGGAGAGCGGCCTTACGAAGCGGAAGAGTTCGGCGCCTGGCGTCACATCATCCCCTGACGTCAGCAGGATCCGCGGCGGGGAGTCCGGGGAGAGGCGGCTGATTCTGATCGTCCCGATCTCGTTCCCTCCGCTCAGGACAACGTTTGAAAGAGTCTGAAGGGAAAAGAGCGTCGAGACGCCTCCTGCAAGCGGACTGCCGAACAGCTTAGCGAAGTGCGGGCGCCAGAGCAGCACTCCCGTGTCCGGCCTGCCGTTTCTGTACATCCGGACCAGCGCGGAGCCGGGCAATCTGTTTGTTTCAGCCTCGAGAATCACGTCTCGAATTTCCGGTTCGGCGAAGAGGTCGCTTCCCGCCTGAAATTCATTCCCGGTCATCGGTGAACGAAACATCACCGGGAAGTAGACAGGCCGCTCCCCTGCCCGAACCGATCTTCCGGACTCGTCCCGTTCGCGTATTTCGAGAGCTCCTCTCCACTCGTCGCGGATGGCGCTCTCAAACTCTCCGCGCCCGTCCGCAGGTATTCTCGGACTCCACAGAACGGCCTCGACATCCTGAAGCTGCGAAAGGTGGCTCGCATAGGAGCGGAACATTCCGTACTCTATCTCCCCGATTTCGAAGAGACGCCCGGTACCGTCCAGGACAAAACCGGTCATCGTGCACAATGTAGCGTTCATCCTTGCAGACCTGGCCTCGGCGATGGCCGAAAAAGCCCGCCGGTGCGCACGCAATTCCCGGTCATGAAGCATGTATGCGGCCCCGGCCGTCAGGACGAGGCCCAGCAGCAGCGCGGTAAAAAATTCAAGGAAACGGAGTCTCCATCGTGCATCCTCGTCCATCGACGCGCGCCGTCTCAAAAGAAATCTTCCTGCAAGGAGAATCACTACAATCAGCAGCGCCATCAGCGCGGGGCAAATTATCGAACAGAGGAGCTGTTTCCGCCACTTCTCTCCCGAGATATCGAGCGCCAGAACCGCAGGCACTCGTTCCGAGCTATGGACGGAAAGCGGAATCCATGCCGAAATCCACGTGCCCCAATGGTCCGTCACAGGGCCGACCACGACCGCCCGTTTTTCATCGAAAGAAGGGAGAAAGGCAGGATCGACCGCGTCGTATACCTCGCCCGGAGGAGATTCGTCCTTCGAACCGGCCGGCTCCGAATCGACGTAGAAAAAGACCCTCCCGTCGTAACGGCGGCCTGCAAGCGTGATAAAACGCGCATCGGGGAAGGCCGGAAGGACTGAACGGAAATACTCTTTGAAGCGGCGATAGCGGGGTTTTTCAAGATCGGTTTCGTCTCCCGACAGCAGGCGCACGTCAGCAACATTCACCGTCTCGGCCAGGACGCGGGTGTCGCGGAGCAGTTCCTCCCGAAGAAATCCGTCGGTCTCCCCGGCTCTCCAAATTCCGAAAAAAACACCCGTCCCCAGAACCGCGACGATGATCAGCAACAACAGTCCATCGGCTGCGGAGAGAAAACTCCTCTTCTTCCGGGCCGTCACGGCGTCCCCTCCCAGGAGTTCTCCGAAAGCATTCCGGTCAGTTCCTTTCGAAGAAGGTCATGCTGCTTTTCAAGCTCCGGCAGCAGGCTCCGCAAGGAATCGAGATCGCTTGCCTTACCCGCCTTCTCCATTTCGAAAGCAACGGTCCGGAGCGCCTCCCCTCCCATTCCGGCGGCGGCTCCCTTGATCGAGTGGGCCTGACGGCCTGCGCCCTCCGCGTCTCCGAAGGCAACCAACCCTGCGAGCGCGTCGAACTCCGGGCCGATGTCCTCCAGAAACTCCGCGGCAAGCTCCTTCAGAGCATCCTCGTCATCCATAAGGCGTTTCAGCGCCCCCTTACGGTCGAAAACGTCGGGCGCGGCACGAAGAAGAGGCGCAACCGGCATGGTTTTGTTCCGCTCCTTGTTCTCGAAAAGGAGTCGCTGCAGCACGGCGTAGAGTGAATCCGGAGTCGCGGGTTTCGCGAGGAAACCGTTCATTCCGGCGTTCATGCACCGCTCGCGGTCATCGGGAGATGCATAGGCTGTAAGGGCCACGATCGGGACGGAAGGATCGAGAACCCCGCCCTGTCCGCTCCGTATCGCCCTTGTAGCCTCGACACCGTCCATGACGGGCATCTGGACATCCATCAGGACAAGGTCGCACTCATTCCTGGCGAGGAACTCGAGCGCCTCTCTCCCGTCAACGGCCGCCGAGGCGGCGTACCCCAGCTTGTCGAGCAGCGCCAATGCAAACTTCCTGTTGATGGCGTTGTCCTCCGCCACGAGAATTCTCTTCCTTCCGGTCTTGCCGGCCGACATCGCCGCGGTGTTGTCGGTGCGCGCAGAGTCCGCAGGCGGCGCCTTCCTGAAGGGGATCGAGACCAGAAATTCCGTACCTTTCCCCTCCTCGCTCCGCAAGTCGATACGTCCTCCGAGGAGCGTAACCAGCTCACGGACCATCGCGAGGCCGAGGCCCGCTCCCTGGTGACGCTTCGTGCTCGAGTCGTCGCGCTGCCAGAACCGTTCGAAGACGTTGCGCTGAGCTTCCGCGGAAATACCGATGCCCGTGTCCGCCATCGAGAAGAGCAGCCGGACGTTCTCCCCGTTCTCCTCGGCTTTCGAGACTGAGAGGGCGATCTCCCCCTTATCCGTGAACTTCACCGCGTTGTCCGCCAGATTCCGGAGAAGCCGGTACAGCCGGGCGCCGTCGCCGAACAGACTCAAGGGTACTTCCGGCGGAAGAGCGAGCGTGAACCGCAGCCCCTTCCCCCGGGCAGAAGCGCCGTAGACGGTCTCGATGCCCTCCAGCAGAGCGCGGAGATCGAACTCCTCCTCAAGAATTTGGAAGCGCCGTTCATCGATGGCCGCGATATCAAGGGCGTCGCTGATCATCGAGAGCATCGCCTCGCCGCAGCGCTGGGCCGAGAGGAGGTATCCGCTCTGCTCCCCGGTCAGCGGCGTGTCGCGCAACAGGGCGATCATTCCCAGGAATCCGTTCATCGGCGTCCGCATCTCGTGGCTCATGTTCGCCAGAAAGCGCCCCTTGGCCCCGCTCGCGATTTCGGCACGACGCGCCATTTCCTGCGCCCGGCGCGTCGTCTCCAACAGCGAGGTGTTGATCGACGCCAGCTCGTCCTTGCTTCTCAGAAGTTCCTCCGTCCTCTTCAGAACCATGTCTTCGAGATCCTCCCGGCGCCGGACCACGAAGACCGAGATCAGGATCAGCAGCCCCGTTATGAGGATGCCGCTCAGAGCGGTGATCCACCAGGAATGACGATGATGAAGCGAAAAGAAATCGGGTGCGGGACGCAGAACGGCGAGAAATGTCCGGCCGAAGAGGAAAAGAGGAGCAGCGGCGAAGAAGGTATTCTGCCTCGCCATAAGCTTGGCCGGTGCAGGAGTCCTCTGTTGGACGTTGCCGGTCGCGATCACCAGATGATGCTCTCCGTTTGTTGTCAGGTACCACAATTCGCCGTTCAGAACACTGTCGAATCCGCCTCCGACCCTTATGCGGTTTATGAAAAAGTCAAGTTCCACCACGATTCCCACAAAACCAAGGAGGCGCCGTTCTTGATGCTGCGACAGGACAGGACGAAAAACAACGATCCCCTTCAGATCGCCCTGACCTGAAATGAGAGGAAGCGGTTCCGTCGCGGCCGGAAGCAAAGCGAGCGCGGCTTGATCCATTGTATTTTTTCTGACGGTATCCCTGCTGAAGTCCCTGCCGATAAGACGTTCATTGCCTTCTGCGGGAACCCGATAGAGCACCGGGTAGTACACGGAACGGTCAAACGCGGAAGGAGAGCGTTCTGCACCGTCGGGCTCCCAGATAAAAAAATCGGGATGCAGCAACCTCCGGGCGTTCTCTTCGAACTCTTTCCGTTCTTCGAGAGGAACAGCCGGAATCCACGTAATACCCCGGACGTGTGGCAGATGCACCAAGTGGCGCGTGAAGCCGACGAACTCGGAGGGATCCACGAAATCGCTGTACTCGAAGAAACTGCCGAGTCCTTCGATGCCGACATCACGGATGCTGTGCAGGCCATCGTTCATCTCTTTCAACTCGGATGCTGCCAGCAGGTGAAACGATTTCTCCATAGCTCTCCGTTCGGAATCCGAGGCTATCAGCACAGCCGAGCACGTGAGGATCAACCCGACGGCGGCGACGAACAAAGTTTCGGCGTGCCGGTAGCACCATCGCCGACGATCCTGATCCTGCCGAACACCGCGGCGGGAAAACAGAACGCGTCCCGCGATGAAAACCAGCGCCAGGAGCAGAGCGGCGGCATTCGGCAAGAATGCTGCCCGCCTGGCCTCCAGACGCCACTTTCTGCCGTCGGCATCGACGGCGAATACAAAGGAGACCTTGCCCGACTTCGGTTCAAGAACAGGAATCCATGCGGAGACCCATATTCCCCACCGGTCTGAGACGGGGCCGACGACTCTTTCCCTCTTTTCGTCGAACACAGCCAGGAAAGCGGGGTCAACCTCTGCGTATACGTCTCCCGGAAGCGACTCTTCGGGTGATCCGGCGGACTCGGAGTCAACATAGAAAAAGACCGTTCCGTCAGGGCGGCGGCCGACAAGGTAGATGAAACGATAGTCCGAAAAAGCCGCTATAAGCGCCTTGAAATGGTCTTTGAAGCGGAGGTAGACCGGTGATTGGAGATCATCTCTCGAACCGGAGAGCTCCCTGAAACGGGATGTGTTGACGGACTCGGCAAGCATCCGGGCACGGCGGGCGAGGTCGTCGCGCATATCCTGCTCGGCGTGAACGACCCTCCACCATCCGAAGAGCGATCCGGCGGCGAGCAGCAGAACGACGACGAGAATATCGCGATACCTCTCAAAAAAAGGGCCTGCCCGTTCCTTCATCGACACACCTCCGCGAGCTGGTCCGCAGTCGTTGGCAGAACAGAAAGATTTTCATCCGAACACTCGGAAAATCCCGTTTTCAGTATACCATAGTCCTTATTTTTTCTCCGCTCTTGAAAGCTGTTCAACTGATCGGAAAACCTGCCTCCGACTTCACCCGCTCTCAGTCTCCCTCGAGCGGGCGAAGTCGGGCGAGAGCGCGAACCCGGTCTCGAAGAGGGGTGCGGTCGCGCCTGATCGAGACGATCTCGCCCGTTCTCCCGTCCACGATATTCTCCCGGAGGACGACGATACGGTCGTCGCGGAACACCTTGTTCCGGTGAAGGTGGCCGCAGAACCACTTTTCGTAGGCGACCTCCCGGTATATCTCGTCGAGATAGGTGGAGACCGGATCGCCCGCAAGAAACTTGTACAGATCGAGCGCACGGAGGATATGATTCGGCGCGGTGTGCGTCAGGATCCAGTCCACTTTCCACGACTCGGCTTCGAGCGAGTCGAGGCCGCGCCGATACTCGGCGGCGGATGGGATCTCCTCGGGCCACCATGATTTCCCTGCAGTCCGGCGGTGCCGGTCGACGCTTCTGGCGCCGCCGAAGACGAAGCAGCGTTTTCCCCCGAGGATATAGACATACCCCCGCCGCAGATGGAGCACGTGCGGCGAGATCACGCCGACAGGCGCTCCGAAGCGCTCCTCTTCCGGAAGAGCACGCAGCAGGCGGAAATTTTCGTGATTGCCGTCGACGAAGAGCGTCGTCCAGGGAGATGCCTCCAGCTCTTCAAGGGCGCGAAGCTCGTCTCTCCGCGGAGGATCGTTCCAGAGAAGACCGAAGTCGCCGAGAACAACGACGAGATCGTCTCTCGTCAGGCTCTCTCCGAGCGGAAAGTTGTTCGCCCGGAGCTTTTCGATCTCAAGAAGACCGTGTGTATCCCCCGTGAGAAACATCATGAGCATTTCCCCCTTTTCCTGTATTATACCTTTTTATGTTGTGCTAGAATTCCTTATTAACAACGATCTTTCAACTTTTTTCCAGGAGGTACACCATGACGAACCCTGAACAGAAAACCCTCGCCATCGTTTGCGGAGGAGGTCCGGCCCCGGGAATCAACAGCGTCATCAGCTCGGTCACGATAGAGGCGAAAAAATCGGGGTGGGAAGTGTACGGCATCTACGACGGTTTTTCAAATCTCGGAAAGGGAGAGAAAAAAGTCATTCCGCTCACCATCGATGCGGTGAGCAGAATCCATTCTGACGGCGGGAGCATCATCCGGACATCGCGCTTCAACCCCACGAAGAGCGACGAAGCCATGCGGAAAGTGGTGGATACCCTCATCGAGCTGGGGGTGACCCATCTCGTGAGCATCGGCGGCGACGATACCGCCTACTCGGCCGCGCGAGTGGCGGAGTACGCGAAAAGCAACCTCGGACTCACCATCAGCTTCACCCACGTCCCCAAGACCATCGACAACGACCTGCCGCTTCCGGAGGGGATCCCCACGTTCGGATTCGAGACGGCCCGGTCGCTCGGAACGCAGATCGTGTCGAATTTGATGGAGGACGCCAAGACGACCGGACGGTGGTACCTTGTCGTCGCCATGGGGCGCACCGCCGGGCACCTTGCTCTCGGCATCGGCAAGAGCGCCGGCGCCACGCTCACGATCATCCCCGAGGAGTTCCCGGGCAAGGAGAAGATTCCCCTCTCGCTCGTCGTGGACATTGTTCTCGGATCCGTCGTGAAGAGGCTCGCCTCGGGGCGGAATTACGGCGTCGCAGTAGTCGCCGAAGGACTCATCGAGCGGATCCGGCTCGAGGACCTCGAGAGCGCGGACTGCATTGAATTCGACGAACACGGACACATCCGCTACGCCGAGATCAATTTCTCGGACGTCCTGAAGAAGGAGATGCTGAGAAACCTGTCCTCGATGGGGCTCAAGATGACGGTCAACAACAAGGAAGTCGGGTACGAGGTCCGATGCTCGCCTCCCAACGCCTTCGACATCGAGTACACGAGGAACCTGGGATACGCGGCGTTCGAATTCCTGAGGAACGGCGGCACGAACGCGCTCATTACGATCCAGAACAACCGGATCGTTCCCATCCCATTCGACGAGATTATCGATCCGGCCACGAAGAAGACACGGATTCGGATGGTGAACACGGACTCGATTCAGTACCGGATCGCGCGGGAATATATGATTCGGCTCGAGAAGAAAGACTTCCAGCCCGGAATCGATTTCGAACGGTTCGCCCTGGCGGCGAAGATGTCCCACGAGGAGTTCCGTAACCGGTTCCAGTACGTGACGGACTATTGACGTTCCCGGAGCCGTCCGCCTTTTCCGCGCCGGACAGAGCTTTCGACCACCTCTTCCAGAAATTCGCCGAACGAGATTCCTGCGGCGGCGGCGGCCTTCGGGACAAGGCTCGTCGCCGTCATGCCCGGCACGGTGTTGACCTCCAGCACGACCGGAAAATTGTCCTCGTCCAGCCGGAGGTCAACCCTGCTGTACGAGGTACAGCCGAGGGCATTGTGCGCCTCGAGGGCCGCCTTTTCCACCCTGCGCAGAACGAACTCGGAAAGCGGCGCGGGGACGAGATATTCCGATGCTCCCGGGGTGTACTTCGCGCTGTAGTCGTAAAAGCCGTGAACAGGCTGTATCTCGATGACGGGGAGACAGGACGGAATTCCGTCTTTCTCCCACACCGTGACCGTCAGTTCCCTCCCCGGAATGTACTCCTCCACAAGCACCCGGGGATCGTAGCGGAATGCATCCTCGAGAGCCTCGGCAAGACGGTCCGTCCCTTCGAGAATCGACACGCCGACAGTGCTGCCGGAGCAGCACGGCTTGACCACCAGCTTGCCGCACCGTTCAAGGAGCGAAGAAAGCCGCGCGTCTCCCGAAAGCTCCCGGACGCTTTTCTCTTTCGAGACCTCGATACCCTTGGGAACGGCCACTCCCTTCCACCGGAAGAGGGCCTTGCCCGCGGTCTTGTCCATTGCAAGGGCGCACGCCGCATGGCCGGATCCCGAGAAGGGAACCCCCATCATCTCCAGGCCGGCTTGAAGCGTTCCGTCTTCTCCCCATCCTCCGTGCAGGGCGATGAATGCGAATCCGATCCCCTCTTCTCCGCCAAGAGAAAACAGATCCTCTTTTCTTCGAAGATCAGCAGCGACCACCTCGCGTCCTCGCTCCGAAAGGGCCGATACGACCGCTGTTCCGCTTCTCAGCGAGACCTCCCTTTCAGGCCCCTCTCCTCCGTAGAGGACGGTTATCATCATTTCTGTCCATCCCTTTCACATACAAGATGGCCTATTATGACACAAGAAGGCCGCATCGGGACAAAGAAAAAAGCAAGCACGGCGTACCTAACCGCCGAAGCTTCCTTCCAGATCCATCCGAAATTTTTCTTCGTACGCATGAAAAATTCCCCTGTGATGATTCTTCAGACGGGCCAGGGCAAGCGGAAGATCCCTCTCCCAGAGGGCTTCCAGAAATTCTTCATGTTCGCGGACGACATCCTCAGGACGTCGTTTCTCATACAGTGCATAAATTGCGATTCGTGTGGATTCGTCGGCTATTCTGTTCCAGATCTCCTCGAGACGTTTGTTGCCCACGAAGCGGACAATGGTCGAGTGAAACACCATATCCTCTTTCATGAAAAGAATCGGGGTTGCCATCGACTGCTCCATCCTTTTCGCCACAAGAGAGAGCTGGCCGGCCAGATGCCGGGGTTCGCCCGTTTCAAAAACCGCCGCGACCGCGGAGGGCTCGATCATCTCCCGCAGGAAAAAAATCTCTTTCACGTCTTCCATGACAAGGTTCTTCACCATGGCTCTCTTCCGCTCCTGCCATACGACCCATCCTTCCTGCGAAAGTCGTTTCAGGGCCTCGCGCACCGGGGTTCTGCTGACGCCGGCTTTCTGGGCGATCATCCTGTCGGAGAGAAAACTTCCCGGAGGAAAGCGAAGTTCCAAAATTCCGGTTTTCAGTTCTTCGTAAATCTGGTTTGACAGCACCTGCTTCTGATTATCCTGATCCAGCATATCTCTCCTTCTCCTTACAAAAAAATACGACCACCACCTCGAGGCGGACACGGCGAATGCTTTTTAGACGAACATCCCGAGCATCCTGGGAAGCATAAGCGCGATTTCCGGGAACACGACGGTCAGCGCGATGGCGATCATAAGGGCGAGGACGAGCGGTATCGCCTCCTTGATCATAAGGTCGAACGGAGCCCGGCTGATACCCTGGGCGACGTAGAGATTCACCCCTACCGGCGGCGTAATCATTCCGAGGCAGAGATTCATGGTCATCACCACTCCGAAAACGACCGGACTGACCCCCGCCGCTTTCGCTATGGGAAGAAAGAGCGGCGTGAACAGGACCACGTTGGAGGTCGTGTCGATGAACATTCCGGTAATCAGGAGAAACACCATTATAATCCCCATCAGCACAAGGGGAGAAGAGGAGATCCCGGTCATTTTCGCCGCCAGCAGCTGCGGTATACCCTCCATGGTCAGCAGACGGCCGAAAGTAGTGGCGCCTCCGAGTATGAACATCGAGAGACACGAAAGCAATCCGGCCTCTACAAAAGCATCGAAGATGCTCTTGACGGTGAGCTGCCGATAGACAAGGCATCCGGTAAAAAGCGCATAGACGCAGCCGACGACGGCTGCCTCGGTCGGTGTGAAGACTCCTCCGTAAATTCCTCCGAGGATGAGAACCGGCAGGAAGAGCGCCCACTTCGCCTTCCAGCACTGTTTCAACACCCAACCCGCTCCCCCTGCCCTCTCTTTTCCGAGATAGCCTCTTTTTTTCGAGATTCCGTAATTAAACAGAATCAGCATAGCTCCCATGAGAAGTCCCGGCAAGGCTCCGGCGGCAAACATGGTTACCACTGAAGTTCCAGCTATGACACTGTATATTATCATAGGAATGCTCGGAGGGATGACGGGGCCGATCGTCGCTCCCGCCGCTACAAGGGTTCCCGCATATCCGGCATCGTACCCTCTTTTGACCATTGCCGGAATGAGGATAACGCCGAGCGCTGCCACAACCGCGGGACCGGAACCCGATATCGCGGCGAATATCATGCATGCGACGATCGTCGATGCGCCCAGACCTCCCGGCATATTCCCCATGAAGGCATCGCCCACGTTGATGATCTCCTCGGCAAGTCCGGAGCGCGACATGAGCGTTCCGACAAGCATAAAAAACGGAATTGCCATCAGGGGGAAAGAATCCGCCGTCGTCACCATGGCCTGCGCAAGAAGCTGAATCATCGGCGTCCCCGGGTAAAAGACGACGAAGACAAAGGCGCAGGAAGCGGCCATGGCCACCGCTACCGGAATAGAAAGAATCAAAGTGGCAAAAAGCGAGAACAGGAGAAAATAGACCATTTACGCTTCACCTTCCTTTTCCGATGCAGTTCCGCGGTTTTTTCCCTCCAGGATCATTCTCTGGATCGTCCGGAACGACAATCCCAACATCCCCAACACACCTGCAATATACATGGTCCAAACAGGAAGCCAGGGAATGGAGGGAAACACCTGGCGAAGGCGAATCTGCATCAACACGGTCCTGAAGATAAGGTTTGACATGTAAAAACCGAAACACACCACGAAAACATCGGAGAAGAAACATATTTTCCTCGCGAGTGCGGGCGGAAGGCTCTGGGGAAGAAAATCGACCTTGAGATGCATTCCCTTTCTTGCGGCGAAACTCACACCTGTCATGGTGAGCCAGACGAAACCGAAACGTGCGAACTGCTCCGCCCATGAAAAGCTGAACGTCAGGACATATCTCGTGAAGACCTGCAGCGAGAGGACAACCAGCATCAAGAACATGAACACAAAAAGAAGATACTCCTCCCAACGGTCGAGATGATAGAGAATCCGGGATTTCATGCGCATCACCTTTCCATTTTCAGAAAAGCCGGGAGCGGAGAACCTCCGCCCCCGGCATGAAAAGCCACGAGTACACCTCGAAGCAGCGTACCACTCCGCTCTTCCAGTTCTAAAAATCCACTGTACGCCCCAGTTCGTTGTAGATACGCTCCACATATCCGTTCATCTGGGGAGCGTACTTCTTGTAGAGAGGCTGCAGATTTTTCCGGAACGCGGCTTTTTCCTCGGGTGAAAGAGAGATGATCACATTGCTGCCCGTTTTTTCGATCACCTGCTTCAAGCCGTTGTTGATCTCCTCCTGCTTCTCCCTCTGCCAGACCTTCGTCTCCTCGGCGGCCTCGAGAATGATCTTCTGCTGGTCCGGCGTCAGTTTTTCCCAGTTCACCTTTGAGAAGGTGACCGGAAGAGGACCGTAGAGATGGCTGGTCTCGATGATGTACTTCTGGACCGTGTGAAAACCGGAATGCACGATGTTCTGATAAGGGTTCTCCTGGGCATCCAGCACTCCCTGCTGCAACGATGTCAGGACCTCGGAAAAGGCCATCGGCACGGCGCTGGCGCCGAGCATGTTCCATGCCTCGATGTGAAGGGGATTTTCCATGACGCGAATTTTCATACCCTTCAGATCCTCTGGCTTCCGGATTTCCCGGTTCGCCGTCGTGTTGCGGAATCCCTGGGTCCACCAGGAGATGACCTTCACCCCGGCCTTTTCGATCGCCTCTGCAACTTCCTTTCCTACCGAACCGTCGAGAATTTTTTCGGCTTCGTGACGATCGTCGAAAAGATAGAGGAGGTCGAAAACCTTGGTCGCCTCGGTGAATCCTCCGAGAGCGGGCAGGGCAGGCAGAGCCATGTCGAGCGAGCCGGCCTGGAGAGATTCGATCATCTCACGGTTCTGGCCGATTTGACCGTTTGGAAATATTCTGAGCTTGATGCTCCCGCCCGATTTCTTTTCCAGAAGCTCCGCGAATTTCAACGAACCTAAATGCTCGCCCCCTTCTTCGGTGACGACATGACCTATGGTAAGCGTCAGGACATCCTGCGCAAGAGCCGCGCAGCTTGCCATGAGCACTCCAAGGACCACCAGAACCGCGATGACACCATTACCTGTTTTTTTCACTGCAATTCCCTCCTTCTGATATGAAATACATCTGCCGGATTCAAAGAATCCTCCTTCAACCTGGTACAGCGCATACTTCCCTGTTTATCAGATTCCGGGGTCTCCCCTCGGTCAACACCCTGACGACCTCTTCCGCTGCCTTGACCCGCAGCTCGGGGATCGCTTCGGTGGAATTCCATGCGGCATGAGGCGTTATGATGATATTGGGTGCTTTCGTCAGTTTCGGCAGGGATTTCGGGGGTTCCTCGCAGAGGACGTCCAACGCCGCTCCGGCCAGCATACCCTCCTCGAGAGCGCGGAAAAGAGCGTCTTCGTCGATCAGGGGCCCCCGCGAGGAATTGACAAGATACGCGCTCCTCTTCATGTACCCCAGGGTTTCTTCGTTGATGATGCCGCGAGTCTCCTCCGTCAGCGGAATATGCAGAGAAAGGACGTCCGCTTCCGAGAGGAATTGTCTCAAATCCGTGTACCGGAGAATGTTTTCATCCTCGAAAACCTCCTCCGGAAGGAAGGGATCGTATCCTGCGATCTTCATGCCGAAGGCCGCGGCGCGACGACCGGTCCTCAGGCCGATGCCGCCGCATCCCAGAAGACCGAACACTTTTCCCTGCAGCCTTGGCACAGGGTTGGCGATATCCATGTCCCATCCGCCCGACTTCACCTGTCTGTCGAGCATACCGACTTTCCGGGTAATCTCGAGGAAAAGAGCGATCGTGTGATCGGCCACCTCATCCTGGCAGTAGTCCGGGACGTTTGCCACCATAATCCCTTTTTTCGTTGCGGTTTCCATATCCACTGTGTTGAAGCCGATGCCCATCCTGATAAGGGCTCTGCACTTGCTGAACATCTCGAGGTTCTCTTGATTCATGGGGGTAAAAAGAACCATGAGAACGTCGCAGTCGCTCCCCTCCCTGCAGATTTCGCCCGGAGCGCCTCCCTTGGAAAGAACGAGTTCCGCGTCCACGGAAGTCAGGATCTTTTTTTCCAGTTCCAGATCGGGCCAGGTTTTATCCGTCATGAAAACCTTGTATTTCGCCATTGCATACGCCTCCTTGCCTTACGACTGCCGGGTCAGAGCCGTCGAGATGAAGACGTACCCCGCAAGAGCGCGCTTCATCAAATCGATGGATACCCTGTCTCTCGGCGTATGGGCATACTCCTCCTCGCACGGGGAATATCCGATGGTCGGGATATTCAGCTCCGTGGCGACCCATGCTCCGTCAGTACCGAAATCCCAGCAGTTGAACGCGGGTTCCTGTCCGATCGCCTTCAATGCTTCTACGGCGATGCGCACGCGGGGTTCGTCTCCGGGCGTGAGGAAGGCGGGTTTGTACAATTCCATGGATTCCTTCAGACCGGTATAACCGACGTGATCGTACTTCTGGATTTCAACGAAAGCGTCCGTTCCGACCGTCAACCCGGCGGACCGCAGAATTTCCTCCAGTTCCGAGAGGATCGATTCGCGATTCTCATCAGGCAGAAAGCGGCGGTCGATCCGGATGGTGCACACATCGGGTACAGTGCTCAACCACCCCGGTGAACAGGTGATATTCGTGACCGCTACGCTCGATCTTCGCAAAAAGGGGTGTTCCGGAAGGGAGTTCCCGAGCTTTTCAAGAGATTCTATCACGGGGCGCATCGTGTACACCGCATTGACTCCGCGCCATGGGGCGCTGCTGTGGGCCACTTTCCCGAGCGTCCGGACATCGATCTCGACTTTTCCACGATGCCCGAGATAGACGTTCAGCCCTGTGGCTTCCCCCAGGACAAGCATTCCGATCTTTCCGGGATAGCCGGCGATGACGCTGTCCGCAAGTTTTCGCATCCCCCACATGTCGCCCGGCTCTTCCTCTACGACCGCTGTGACGATGATATCGCCCGCATGAGGAAGTCCGGCCTTCTTGACGGCCGCCGCCGCGTATACCTGGGCGGCGATGGCTCCTTTCGTATCGCTGGCTCCCCGGCCGTGAATCCAGCCGTCGGCGATCTCCCCGCTGAAAGGAGGATATTCCCACGCGTCGAGGTTGCCGGGATCGACCTGATCCATATGGCAGTTGTACAGCAGATGTTCACCTCCGCCGCTCCCGGCGACAACACCGACGACGTTGCCGGCCTCGTCTTTGAACACCCGGTCATAGCCCAGGCGGTTCATTTCCGAGAGAATGGCGTCGGCCACCGCTTCTTCCTTCCCCGTCACGCTGGGAAGGCGGATCAGGCGTTGAGCGAATGCGATCATATCGCCAAAGCTGCTCTCCAAAACTTTCTTCATTCCGGGATCAATCACGACCGGAACCTCCTCCCGTTATTCCGCAAGCCCCCTGTACAGCTCGGGGCCGCGCATTCCTAAAACCTGAAGACGGTCTCTGATCGACCGTACTTTTTCGGAGTCGATCTCGACGAATCCTCCTTAACAGCCGGCATTTGAACTCCATGTTTCTTTGCGCGATTATATTTGGCATACCAAAATATGTCAATAAATACCATTGGATTATTTAGTGTATTTTTCTCAAAGTGGAATTCCATAATTTCGTTTCACAGAACGAAGAGAACGATGCCGCCACACCTCTTTTCGGGTTGATTCCGTTGTGAATTTCTTGACAAAACATCCTCCGTGTGAAATGATACCGGATAATCGATTATCGATAATTGCTCTTTCAGAATCCATACCTCGCTCGGGTGTTTTAAATCGCTTCGGCGGTGCACAGAGGAACCAACGGAGTTTTTTCGGTTGAAAAACAGATGGAGGAGGTTCGTTCATGGAACTTTTTGTTCTTGTAGGCTGTTTCCTGTTTCTTCTCGTCATGGGATTTCCCATAGCATTCAATATGATTCTGAGTTCGAGCATGTATCTTCTGGTGGGCGGTTACCCTCAACTGCTCGTCGCGCAGCGCATGTTCGAAGGGATGAACGGCTTCTCTCTCTTGTCCGTTCCCTTTTTCGTCCTGACCGGCCAGTTTTTGTTGAAGGGACACCTTCTCCAGGCTCTTATCGACTTCGTCAATGCCTTCATCGGCCACGTCCGCGGCGCGCTGGCCCTCGTCACGATCGGAACGTGCCTGTTCATGGGAGCCATCGTCGGCCTTGCGCTGGCGTCCGTGGCATCTCTCGGTTCGTTCCTCATTCCGATGATGAAAAAGGAAAAGTATTCTCCCGCGTTCAGCTCAGCAGTCATGGCGAGCGCATCCCTCCTCGGCCCCATCATGCCTCCAAGCGTCCTGATGATCATCTACTGCGTGGCCGTCGGGAGAACCTCCATCGCCGGACTGTTTCTCGCGGCCATCATTCCGGCGTTCCTGATCGCGCTCGCTCAGATGGTCACGGTTCATCGCATCGCGGTGAAACGGGGATATCCAAGCCACAGCAGATCCGATTGGCCCGATAAGTGGAAGCATTTTCGCCGGGCGCTCCCCGCGCTCCTTCTTCCGGTGATCATCCTGGGAGGAATTTTCGGCAGCATCTTTACGGTGACCGAATCCTCTGCAATCGCCGCCGTCTATGCATTTTTCATCACCTTCGTCGTCTACCGCGAGGGAAAACTCTCCGACATCCCCGAGATTCTGAAAGAGACCGCACTGACCTCCGGACTTGTCATCCTCCTCGCCGGAAGCGCCACGGTGACGGCGTGGGCGATCGCAAACGAGCAAGTTGTGTATAAAGTCATCGGTCCCCTCTCCACGCTCCCGCAATGGTCGTTCCTTCTCATGGTGAACATCGCGCTGCTGATCAACGGCATGTTCATGGACGACTACGCCTCGGTGGTGGTGCTCGGCCCCATCATCGCACCGGTGGCATGGCGGCTCGGAATCGATCCCCTTCAGATCGGCGCGATCATCTGCATCAACCTGGTTATCGGGCTGGCCACGCCGCCGTTCGGAATCACGCTTTTCGTGACAAGCCCCATGGCCGGAGTCACGGTGGAACAGACGTTCAAGGAAGCCTATCCCATGCTGCTCGCTTCAATTGTCATCCTGCTACTGGTCACTTTCTTTCCGCCGCTTACTTTGTGGCTTCCCAGGTTCTTCGGATACTGATGCCGGGCTCAAGCCCGGAAATTGCGGAAAGGAGGGATGCGGAGAGAAAAACCGTTGCGTGCTCACCGGCAATTTCAAATTTCATTTCGTACATTGCGAAAGGGGGAAATACCTGTGAAGAAAGGAAGCATGCTCAGAGTAATCGTTGCGCTCGTTCTAGTTTTTTCGATGTCCGGCGCCGCTTTCGCGGCAAAGACAATCAGAGTGTCGCTCTGCAATTCGGAGACCCATCCCCAGTCCCTCGGACTTCAGCTTTTCAAGACTCTTGTTGAGGATCAGACGAAAGGCGAGCTGAAAGTGAACCTGTACTACAACTCGCAGCTCGGTGGAGAACGCGAATCCGTCGAACAGGTAAAAAACGGCCTGCTGGAGATGGCAACGGCCTCCGCAGGCCCCATGACCACATTCAACACACGTTTCATGGTCCTCGACATCCCTTACGCCTTCAACGACTATAACGAAGCCTGGATGCTCACCGACGGCCCCGCGGGGCAGGCCCTCTTCAAGTCTTGCGAAGAGGTCGGGCTGAAAGGACTCGCCTGGATGGAGAACGGTTTCCGCCATACGACGAATTCACAGCGGCCGATCAAGACGATCGACGATTTCAAAGGCCTGAAGATCCGCACGATGGAAGCCCCCATGCACATGGAGACCTTCAAGATGCTGGGCGCCAACCCCACGCCGGTTCCGTGGACGGAACTGTACATGGTGTTGCAGCAGAGAGTCGTCGACGGCCAGGAAAACCCGCTGGCCAACATCTGGGAAGTCAAGATGTACGAGGTGCAGAAATACACCTCCCTCGACGGGCATATTTACGATCCGATGCCCCTTGTCGCCAACCTCGACTGGTTCAACGACCTGACGAAGGATCAGCAGAGAATCGTTGAAACCGCGGCGATTCTGGGGCAGAACTACAGCCGCGCCGTCAACGCGGCCCGCGAGCAGTACATCGTCGACCTTCTGAGAGAGAACGGAATGGAAGTCAACGAAGTCTCGGAAGCCGAAAAGGCGAAAATGCGCGAGGCGACACAGGCCGGCATCGTGGAGAAGATCAAGGAGAGAACCGATCCGAAATTCGTCGATCAGTGGATCTCCGCCATCGAGCAGGTGCGCAAGGACATCAAGGCCGGACTTTAAAAGCCTTCATGGAAACGGGGCCGGACGGGAAGTTTCCGTCCGGCCGCGGATCTTCAAATAAAGGACTGATTCCAGATGATGAAGAGCTATTATTTTGCTTTTTGCGACCGCTGCGCCAAAGGACTTTTTCTCGTCGCCATGGTCTTCTGCACGGCAATGCTCGCCGTCGCCGTCGCCCACGTCGTGATGCGGTACGTTTTCAACAATGCGCTGACGTGGTCGGAGGAATTTCTCCGTTTCGCCATGGTCTGGTTCACCCTCGTGAGCGCCGCCGTTCTCCATCACCAGAAGGGACACGTCGGAATCATCATCTTCCGGGATATGTTCCCGGACAGGCTTCGCGCCTTCTGCATCAGGCTCATACCGCTGCTCGCGGTGATCGCGACCGCTTCGGTGACCATAAACGGAGTCCGCCTTCTTCTGCGGACCTACAAACAGATGACGCCTGCTTTGAATATTTCGATGGCGATTCCGTATGCCGCCATTCCGGTGGGCTTTTTCTTCATGACGCTCTTCGGAGTCGCTCATATTCTCGAGATTTCTTTCGGAAAGAGCGTGCCTGAACGGCAGATGCTTTCCTGAACCCGGAACGAGGAGGTGATCGCTATGTACAGCGTGGAGAGACAGGCAAAGGATATCGTGTACGTCGATGCGGAGGAGGGCCTTTCCCTCCGTCTTCCGGAATACCGGTTCGCAGGGATTGTGACGCCTCCCCGCTTCTCCTCCCCGTCCTCCGGCTTCATCGATGCCGCTTTCGATTTCCCGGTGAAATCACCCCGCCTGCGGAATATCGCGACAGGCAGGAAGAAAGCGGTCATACTGGTTTCGGATTCGACCAGAAGCGTCCCCACCGCGAAGGTCCTTCCCAGGATCATGAAAGAACTGGGCGAGGCGGGCATGACATCCCGGAACGTCTCGCTCGTGGTCGCCATCGGCGTTCACAGGCGGGCGACCGAAGAGGAGATGCGGGAGATCGTCGGAAACGAACTGTGGGGACACCTCCGCATCGAAAACCATGATCCTTACGATCCGGCAAAACTTGTCGACCTGGGAGAGACTTCCTTCGGAACACCGGTACAGGTCAACAGAAGCGTGTATGAAGCCGATCTCAGAATCGTCGTCGGCAAAGTGGAGCCCCATGAGTTCGCGGGGTTTTCCGGAGGGAGGAAATCGGTTCTTCCGGGGATTTCCTCTGAAAAAACAGTTGAAATCAATCATCGCCCCGAGATGATCCTCCACCCGAAGGCCGTCATCGGAGAGTGGCAGGACAACCCCGTCAGCAGAGACATGGCCGAGGCCGCGCGGATGCTTGGCGTGGATTTTTGCGTCAATATTCTCGTGGATCCGCAAAACAACCCGATATGCGTCGTCTGCGGAGACCTCGGGGAGAGCCACGCCCTTGCAATCGAAAAAATCAGGGAGTCGACGGGCATACCTTTGAAAGAAAGGCCCCGGATCGTGGTTACGACACCGGGTTTCCCTCTGAACATAAATTTCTACCAGAGCATGAAGGCTATCATCGCCACGGCGCCCGTCATGGCCGAAAACGGCGTTATCATTCTGTACTCCCGCTGCGCCGAGGGGACCGGTTCGGACGACATGCTCCTTCCGTTCGAAAAAGGCAACGACATCGACGACGTCCTGGAATTCCTGTTCCGCCACTACAGAATCCAGATGGACCATGCGCTTCTGCTCTGTAAAATCCTTCAGTCCGGAACAAGGATCGTCGTCGTGTCTCCGAATATTTCATTCGACACGATACGGAAAATGCGCCTTCTTCCCGCGGCAACACTGGAAGAAGCGCTGAAAATAGCATCCGAAGCGTGCGGCGACGATGAAAAGATTCTCTTCTTCCCGTGCCCTCAGCGCACATTGCCTTTCATATCGGAGGAACGGATGTGAGCGATGAAAAAAACATCATCCTGAAAAGAAGGGTATTAAGCGACGACGTCGTCGACTACCTCATCGACGCCATCATGAAAGGAGATTTCCCTCCGGGAAGCAAGATCGTGGAGCTCCAGGTAGCGAGGACGCTTTCGGTGAGCCAGGCCACGATACGGGAGGCCCTCCGCGAGCTCGAGACGCAAGGATTCCTGGAATCGAAACCGTTCAAGGGGACCTTCGTCCGCAAATTCACCGTGGAAGGCTTGAAGGACTACTTCCGGACCCGAACCGAACTGGAGCTGCTGGCCGCCGGATGGGCTATGGAGATCGGCTTCCGGCGCATGGATATTCCGAGGCTCGAACAATGCCTCCGGGAAATGACTCAGGCCGTCACGGAGGAGAATCACGTCGCGTTTCGAAAGAAAGACATGGAGCTCCATCGCACTCTCGTCGAGGGGTCGGGAAGTCCGTCTCTTCTCTCCGCGTGGAGCGCTCTCTGCCACAGCTACTGGGCTTATTTCGGCCTCTATTTCGAACAGAAACAGTACAACCTCGAAGATCAGATGGAGAAACATTCCGCCATTTACACGCTGCTGCTGGCGGGCCGGCTGGATGAATTGAAAACGAGCATCGAGAACCATTACGTCGACATCAGCTTCATCCTCAATCTCATGGAGTGAAGACATCATACCGGTGAAAGAAGGGTGAGGAAGAGGAAGAATTTATCGATCAGCCGCATATCACAAAAAAATGGATGAAAAAAATAGAAGGAGATGAAATCGATGTATTTAGGAAGAGAGAAGTTTACGATCACCAGAATTGTCGCACGGGAAATTCTTGACTGCAGATTCAACCCCACCGTTCAGGTCGATGTCTGGGTAGGTAACGAGGTCTTCGGCCGGGCCGACGTTCCCGCGGGCCGCTCAAGGGGAGAGAAGGAAGCCTGGGAGATCCGCGACGGCGACAGGAAGGTCTACGGGGGCCTCGGCGTGCAGCAGGCTGTCAAGAACATAGAGAACCTCATCGCCCCCGCGATCGTCGGCATGGACGTCCGGGACCAGAGAAACATCGACCTGGCCATGATCGCCCTCGACGGCACGCCCAACAAGCAGAAGCTCGGCGGAAACGCCATCATCGGGGTCTCGATGGCGGTTGCCCGCGCCGCGGCCAACGCCTGCGGACTTCCGCTCTACCGCTACCTCAACGCCAACGCGCACGTTCTCCCCGTGCCGCTGCTGAACTACATCAACGGCGGGCGCCTCACGTCCAACGACCTCGACTTCCAGGAGATCTGCATCTTCCCGGTGGGCGCGGAGACCTTCCGCGAGTCCATGATCATCGGATGGGATGTCTACAACGCCCTTCGAGACATTCTTTCAAGCAAGTACGGCAAGCTGGCGGTCAATGTCGGCGACGAGGGCGGGTTCGCGCCTCCCATGCTCTACACCAAGGAGGCCATGGACCATCTCGTCCATGCCGTCGAGGTTACCGGGCACACGGACAAGGTAATGTACGGTTTCGACTGCGCGGCGACGCACTTCTACGACGCCGAAAAGAAGATGTACAAGTTCGAGGGGGAGTATCGAACCAGCAGAGAGCTTCTCGATTTTTACAAGGATCTCGTGAAGAACTACCCCATCGCCTCGATGGAAGACCCGTTCGACGAGAACGACACGGAAGGCTTCGGCATGGCGACCAATGAACTCGGCATTCAGATCGTCGGCGACGACTTCCTCTGCACGAACCCGAAGCTGATCCGGGAACGGGCGGAATTCTGCAACGCCCTTCTTCTGAAGTTCAACCAGGTGGGAACCCTCTCGGAGACGCTCAACGCCGCCGAAAGCGCGTATCGCCACCAGTTCGGCATCATGGTCTCCGAGCGCTCCGGCGAGACGGAGGACCCGATTCTCTCCGATGTCACGGTGGGCATCAACGCGGGACAGATCAAGACAGGCGCCACCCGCTCGGAGCGAACCGTCAAGTACAACCGGCTCCTCGAAATCGAAACGGAACTCGGCGACGCTGCGGTATACGCCGGACGTTTCTTCAAAAACCCCTTCTAGAATTCTTTCGACAGGACCGTACCGGGCTGGGGAAATACCCCGGCCCGTCATCCACAGAGAATCGAGGTGGTGCACATGAACTACATAAAAAATCAGAATCAGCTGCTCTCCCATGGAAACAGGGAACTCCGCGAACAAGCCCTTGAAATCCTGAACGCGGGGCTCCGGCATGCCGACCCGGGAAGAGCAACGCGCGATCTCGTACGCTACGACCGTACCACCGACACTCTCTCCATCGGAGGAGTACCTCGAAAACCGGGGGAGTTCGCGAACATATACGTCATCGGGGCGGGAAAGGCCACGTTTCCCATTGCCCGGGCCCTCGACGACATTCTGGAGACCCGGATCACCGGAGGGATCGTCATCTGCAAGGACGGGCAGGAAGGAGCCCTCCGCAATATCGATCTCCGTCTCGCCAGCCATCCGATTCCGAATGAATCCGGGATGGCGGCCGCATCGGATATTCTGGATCTCGCAAAGAGAACGCGTCCGGGCGACCTTGTGTTCGCCTGCATCACGGGAGGAAGTTCCGCGCTCCTTCCTCTTCCCGTTCCCGAAATAACGCTTGAAGACAAGAAAAAGGCGAACCTGATTCTGCTCACGTGCGGAGCGAACATACTGGAGATCAACGCCGTCCGAAAACATCTGAGCCTCGTCAAGGGCGGACAGCTCGCCGGGGCGATCTCCCCGGGAGCCCTGCTGGTGAATCTCACCGTTTCGGATGTCATCGGGGATCCCCTGGACTACATCACCGACCCGACCGTCCCGGACACTTCGACCTTCGGGGACGCCCGCACCACTCTCGACAAATACGACCTTTGGGGAAGGATGCCCGAGGCGATCGCCCGCTACCTGCGGAATCCGCCGTTGGAGCGGGAAACGCCGAAATCCCTCGACGACCGCCGCATCGAAAACCACATTCTCGTGCCCGGAGACGCCGCATGCAACGGAGCGGCTCAACGAGCCAGGGAGCTCGGATTCGACACCGTGATTCTCTCGACCATGTTCGAAGGAGAGAGCAGGGAGCTTGGGAGAACGTTCGCCTTCATCGCGAAGGAAGTGCGGATGAACTCGCGCCCGATAAGCGTTCCCTGTGCCTTCGTGGGCGGAGGGGAGACGACGGTCACTGTGAACGGAGGAGCCGGCGAGGGAGGTCCCAACCAGGAGTTCGCCCTCGGAGCAGCTCTTGAAATAGGCTCTCTGGAGAACGTTCTCATCGCGGGACTCGATACGGACGGCACGGACGGACCGACTCTCTGCGCGGGCGGCATCGCCGACGAGCATTCGCTGCAGAGAGCGAAAGAGGCCGGCGTCGACCTCTACGGAGCGCTGAAGCGCCACGATACCACCGCGACGCTGCTCCGCCTCGAAGACGCGATCATCACAGGCAATACGGGAACCAACGTGAACGATCTCAAAATAATGCTTCTGAGGTGAACGCCATGAACACCATCGTTTTCGCCGATTCTTTTCACATGGTCTCCTCCGCCGAGGAGAGAATCGCATCGCTCGGAAAAATTCTGAGGTTTTCTCTCGAAGAAAGAGACGACCTCCTTGCAGCCTCTCCGGATGCGGATATCATCGTCGCGGAATACGCTTCCGTGGACGAGCGTCTCCTGCGCGGATGCAATAGGCTGAAGGGAATCGTCGTGTACGGTGTGGGAGTGAACCATATCGACCTGGAAACCGCGTCGGCGATGGGGATTCCAGTCGCCAACTCCAGAGGAGGAAACGCCGAGGCCGTGGCCGAACTCAGCGTCTCTCTCATGCTGGAATGTTTTCGTTCCACCGGGCGGGCCGACAGGTTCGTGCGTTCGGGCGCGTGGAACGCGGCGGACAGCGCCTCTCTCCCCCTATGGATGAAAGGGCGCGAACTCAAAGGAAAGACGCTTGGAATCCTGGGACCGGGGGCTATAGGCGGCCGAATCGCGGATCTCGGAGAAGCGTTCGGGATGCGCGTGATCGTATGGGGCGGCAGATCCTCCAGCACACGACGGGAGACCGTCCCGCTGGATGAACTGCTCTCGACGTCCGATATCGTCTCGGTCAATATCCCCCGCACTGAAAGCACGCTGGGGCTGCTTTCACGGGAAAAACTCTCGCTGATGAAAAAAGGGGGCATTCTCATCGCAACATCAAGAGGCGGAATCGTCGACGAAACCGCTCTCTCGGAAATGCTCCACTCGGGGCATATCGGCGGCGCCGGCCTCGACGTGTTCGCTTCCGAACCCCTACCGGAGCATTCACCGCTCATCTCAGCCCCGAACACGGTATTCACTCCTCATATGGGAGGTTCCACCGAGGAGGCTGTCGAGAATATTTCACATATCATCGCCGACTGCTGTGAAAAGCTTCTCGAGGGCATGATCCCCGAGACGATCGTCAATGCCGGACTCCTGAGAGAAAAGGGTTTTTAATTTTCTCCCGAACCCCCAATTCAAGTCGTATCTGATACAATACGAAACAGAGCCCTTTTTTTGATAAGAGGGCTGTTTTGTATTTTATGACTGGAGGGCGAAGAGAATGGACATCCAGTGGAGCGACGAACTCGCCATCGGAATAGGGATCATCGACGACCAGCACAAGAAACTGGTGGAACGGATCGCGTCTTTCTCGCGAGCCGTCGACAGCGGCGACATGCACAGAATAGAGGATACCGTGAACTATCTCGTGGGCTACGCGATCCAGCACTTCGGCGCAGAAGAGCTGATTATGATCCGCAACTGCTACGACCAGTTCAAGGAGCACAGGGACGAACACAGCTGGTTCATCAAGCAGGTGTTCGACGTCCATAAAAGTCTTATGAGCGAACGCTCGATACCGCAGAAACAGGTCCAGGAGCTGCGCGACATGCTCTACCGATGGACGGTCGATCATATCATGGTGAAGGACAAACGCATCGCCGAAACGTTGAACAGCTTCGGAGGCCCGCTCTACGCCCGGAGAGGGAGCAAGCCATGACAGCCGATCCGATGATGAGCGACTTTCATCTCGACGTGCTGAAGGAGATAAGCAACATCGGCGCCGGAAATGCCGCCACATCCCTCTCTACTCTCCTGGGAAAAGCAGTCGATATGAAGGTCTCCCGCGTATCCCCCATGCCCTTCAACAAAATCACGGACTACGTCGGGGGCGCGGAATGCACGATTCTCACGGTATTCGTCCGCATCGAAGGCGGCATATCGGGCAACATGCTCTTCGTAATCAAAATTCCGGACGCGCAGACGCTCATCCGGCACATGACCGGAAAGACCGAGGACGAGGGATTCTCCGAGATGGGGCTCTCCGTCATCCACGAGGTGGGCAATATCATGATCGGCTCCTACATCACAGCCCTCTCCGACTTCCTCGGCTTCGAACTGAACCCCTCCGTTCCGTCGCTGGCCATGGATATGGCGGGCGCAATCCTCGCCTTCAGTCTCTCCGAGATCGGCAGGAGCGGCGACACCGCGATCGTCATCGACGGGGCGCTCTCCGTCGACGGGGGACCGCTCTCCGAAGAGGGGGGGAGCCACATCTTCCTGCTCCCCGATCCGGAGTCGTTCGGCACAATATTCCAGGCATTGGGGGTCGCCCATCATGGCGACCGTTAGGGTGGGGATCGCCGAATCGGGAGTGGTGCTGAACCCGAACAGCATATCGACCCTCGGACTCGGTTCGTGCGTCGGAGTAACCCTCTACGACGAGCGGAGGAAGATCGGCGGCATGGTGCACGTGATGCTGCCCTCCACCGAGCTTGCCAAGGGTGAGAACTTCAACCGGTCGAAATTCGCCGACTCCGCTGTCCCGGACCTGCTGAACCAGATGATAAAGTCGGGCGCGGACCAGCGCCGTCTCGTCGCGAAGCTGGCCGGAGGAGCTCAGATGTTCAACCTCGGCAACGGAACCGACCCGCTGCTGAAGATCGGCGCCCGAAATGTGGAGGCCTGCAAGAAAGCGCTCGCCGCCTTGAAGATCACGATCGTCGCCGAGGATACCGGCGGCTCGTGGGGACGCACCGTGGAGCTTTTTTGCGAAACGGGACTCCTGGAAGTCAGGGCCATCGGCAGGACGAAAACCCATATCTGATCCAAACAAGAAGAACCGGAGGCATTGCGTGAATACAGAAAGACACCTTCTCGGCACGGAGAGAGTGGGCAGATTGTTGTTGCGCCTCTCCCTGCCATCGGTCATCGGCATGCTCGTCATGGCCTCGTACAATATAGCGGACTCCATCTTCATCGGGCGCGGCGTCGGTCCGATCGGGCTCGCCTCGGTGGCGATATGCTTTCCGATCCAGTTTCTGGGGGGCGCGCTCGCCATCATGGCCGGTATCGGTGGCGCCTCGATAGTCTCCAGGAGCCTGGGGGCCGGTGACGTGGAACGGGCACAGCGAGCCTTCGGAGCGACGGTCGCATTCGCTCTGTCGGTGGGAATCCTCGTCTCGACCGTCGCCTTCGCCTTTCTCCCGTCGATTCTCCGCATCTTCGGCGCGACCGAGGCGATCCTTCCTCATGCAGAGGACTACCTCTCGGTGATCCTCTTCGGCGTGCCGTTCCAGATGTTCGCCATGGCGGGCAACCACATGGCGCGCTCCGAGGGACGGGCGCGGATCGCGATGACGACGATGCTCATCTCCGCGCTCCTCAACATCATCCTCGACCCGCTCTTCATCTTCGGGTTCGGCTGGGGAATCAAGGGCGCCGCCGTGGCGACGGTCATCTCGCAGCTGGTGATGTTCGTCTGGATATTCGGCTACTTCTACAGCGGACGGAGCAGCCTTCGATTCATCCGAAAGAATCTGTTCCCGAAGCTCGCGCTCATCCGCGAGATCGCGGCGATCGGTTCGTCGGAATTCATCCGAATGGCCGCGGGCAGTCTCTCGATGGTGCTGATCAACGCCGCGCTCATTCGATGGGGGGGAGAGCTGCACGTAGCCGTTTACGGGGTGATCAACAGGGGACTCTCTTTCTTTTTCATGCCGATGATGGGCGTCGCGCAAGGTTTTCAGCCCATCCTGGGGTACAACTACGGCGCGGGACGCCTGGACCGCGCCAGACGCTCCATCAGGCTGGCGATGATCACCGCGACGGCCCTCTCGCTCGTCGGCTTCCTCACCTCCCAACTCTTTCCGACGGAGATCTTCGGCATCTTCACCACCGACGCGGAGCTCATCTCCGAGGGAACGCGCGCGATGCGCATCATCACGAGCATGTTCTTCGTCATCGGCTTCCAGATCGTCGGCTCGGCGATGTTCCAGGCGCTCGGAAAGGCCCGTCCGGCCTTTATCCTCTCGCTTTCCAGGCAGGTGCTGCTCCTTATTCCGTTCGTCCTGACCCTTCCGCCGCTTCTCGGATCGACCGACGGAATCTGGCTGGCATTTCCGCTCGCGGACGCGCTCTCCTGCCTCGTGACGTTTTTTTTCTTCCGGCGCGAGCTGCGGTATCACCTCGTGATCGAGGCGAAACCCGTCTGAACAACTGACGGATACCGCCCCGGAGACGCAAAGCCGGGCCGCTGTCTTACTCCTTGCGGTACAGCCTGGCGGCCTTCTCGGCCGAGATGGTGATCCCGCGGATCATCGCGGAGCTGAATCCCTCGTGTTCCATGCAGTTCAGCCCGGAGATGGTGCAGCCGTTGGGCGTGGTCACCTTGTCGATCTCGCTCTCCGGGTGCGTTCCTCCCGCCGAGAGGAGACACGCCGCCCCCTTCGCAGTCTGGACCGCCATGGCGAGGGCGTTCTTTGCCGAGAGGCCGACCTCTATCCCGCCCTGCGACGCGGCGCGGATCGCCCGCAGAAAGAAAGCGATGCCGCAGGCGCCCAGCGCCGTCGCGGCGAGCATGTCCTCTTCCCGAATCCGAAGCGTCTTGCCGACATCGTTGAAGAGCTGCTTCGCCATCTCCAGCGCCCTGTCGTCCGGTCCGTTGGAGGCTATGCAGGTCATCGACTCCCGCACCGCGATGGCGGTGTTCGGCATGGCACGCGCGATGCGCATCGGCTTGCCGATTTTCTCCTCGATCTGATGCAGCGAAATTCCCGTGACCACCGAGATGAGAATGTGGCGGTCAAAGTCGAGCGCGGGCGCGATCTGCTCAAGCAATCCATCGACCAGCTGCGGCTCGACCGAGACGATCACGACATCGGATTCGTTCACTGCGGCGATGTTGTCGCTGGTCACCTCGAACCCCTGCGCCCTGAAGTCCTCCAGAAGATGAACCCGCCGCCGCGTCAGGGTGATCCTGCCGGGCGCAAAGTGCCCCGACTGCACCAACCCCTTCGCGATGCTCGTTCCTATGTTTCCCGCGCCCAGAATTGCTATACGAAAAGTATCCGACATTCCACGAACCTCCCTTTGAAGATGCAGACATCACGCGCGCCCGAAGCGGTATCGGGAGATCCGGTGAGGCCTTCGTTTCAGTTTGAGCGAGAGTATATCAAACCCGGAGCTGAAATGAAAGGCTTTTTTCTCGCCACACCCTTCCGCGCTACAATCTCCGGAAAGACCGCCCTGAAAACAATAAACAACCTAATCCGAAAGTTCTTGACACTCGTTGTGTTGGGTGTATAGTGCGGATTATATCCATCATCAAAACAAAGGGAGTGATCCGTCGTGATCTTTCGCTTTCTGAAAACTCGTTTGTCATGGATCGGCCTTCTGCTTTTGGTCCTTGTCGGGAGCATCTCGCTCGGAGGGTGCGGAGGCGGAGGTTCCGGAGGAAACGGAGAGGGCGATCTGGAAACCCTCCTGTCAAATCTTGAGAATGCGGGATTCCGTATAACGGAAGGAGATCCGGTGCAGATCGACCTGGAGGACCTTTTCTGCCGCGGGCTCCTTCCCAGCGGCTACGGCAACAACGTGACGACTCCCTACATCACGCTTCGCCAGGATCCTGTTCCGGGAGCCGCGCCGACCGCCTTTCCGTGGACGTACAGGCTTCGGCAGGACGAGGCGATGGTACTCCTCGGCAGGACCGCTCCGAAATCGGTCTATTTCAGCCTCCAGACTTTCGCCGCGCTCCGCTGGTTCGAGGACAAGGGGTATACAGGGCGGATGTTCGCGCTCTTCGGCGACACGATCAACCATCTCACCATCAACGCCCAAGGAGAAGATACTCCCTACGACTCATTCTTCGTCATGATCACCACTGGCAACAAGAGGACGGAAGAGAAGGTGCGCGATGCGCTGTCGGATGCCGGGTACGGAAACGGCACGGTGAACGTGGAGACGATCCCGGGAGAGTTGGTGCGCTTCGGACTTGATGAAAGCGGGGATCAGTTCAGCTTCCTCTACAGGATCGCCCTTGTGGAAAACCCCGAGGAGGAGCGGCGCTATTACGAAACAGTTGGAGGGATGCGGCTGTTTCGCCTCACTCCGGAAGAGGAGCTTTCTCCCGCTCCGTATCCGGTAAAGACGCTCCGGCCCAGGGGAACCGGATCGAACGAGCTGCATCTGCTTCCCTCCCTGAAAAAACTGGAGGACGCACTTCTGGAGACATATTCCGGCTTCCAGGCGGAGAAGCTGCCGACCGCTCCTTATGTTGCGGAGGGGTACAATCCCATTCTCCAGGACATAGACGCACTGGGAGCGACCAACGACACCACCTACCTGCTGACCCCGCCGTTCTCGCTGGAAGAGGATGATTTCGTGATCGCCTACGGCGTGCAGCACGCCGCCGCGGGGAAAGCACTCTACAACAGCGTGATCGCCTACGGCTGGACGCTGCTGGAAGACCTTCCGGACGATCCGCGCTTCGAGGGACTCCGGGAAATGATGGGAATCGCCGCAATCGATTCACCGGAGGATTTCGCCGGAAGCGCACGCCCCTTCCTTCCGGGCGATCCTCAGGCGGATCTTCTCTATGTCGTGAAGATCGCCAGAAGCAGCGGCGGGCAGCAGGCGGACCTGCTGATTCCGCCCCCCTCGTGCAGGCGCCTGAAATTGCGGGAGCTGGCGCTGGCGTTCCGGGCCTACTGCGAACCGGCGACGAAGACCGGCCCGGCCTACGCGGAGTTGCTCTTCGACAGGGCGATCCTCTTCCGGCGGCGATGAGAAAATAGAAAATCCGTCGCAGAAAAACGCATGCTGCGGAAGGAGAATGTTCCCCCCGTCCGCAGCATGCGCGTCACTCTTTCCACGGCAGCACTTTCTCCCGGTATTCGGCCTTCGCTGCCTCACGGAGCGATTCGTCGGTCAGCAGGTCGCAGCCGGTGAGCGCGAGCCCCTTCGCCGCGAGGAGCACGACATCGTCTCCTCTCGCTGATACGGAGGCCTCGCGGAACTCGGTAGTATGCCCTGCCACGGATGTGTCGGCGATGGCGAGGTATTCATGAATGGTCGGGATTTCCAGCGATACGTTCCCCACGTCGGACGACCCGACACGCTCCTTGGGATCGGGGTACTCCATTTTCTCCCCCAGCAACTCCATGTTCTTTTTGAAGAGTTCTCCCAGCACCGAGTTCGAGTAGCGCTCCGCGTAGAGCACCTCCCCTTCCACAACGACGGCGGCTCCCGTCACGCGGGCCGCGGCGTCGGCCACTCGCTGCAGGTCCGCGAACATCGCAACGAGCTCTTTCTTGGTGGAAGCACGGACGGTGAAGAGCGCCTCGGCCAGTTCGGGGATGATGTTCGATGCGCTCCCTCCCTTGGTGATGACGCCGTTGATCTTCGCCGAGTTCGGCCATACCTGCCGCAGCGTGTCGATTCCGTTGAAGAAGGCGATGAGCGAGGTGAGCGCGTTGATTCCCTTGTCCGGCGTCGCGGAGTGGGCCGCTCTTCCCGTGAACTCCACCCTGACGCCCTGGGCCGCAAGCCCTCCCCGCCCGATGATGTTCTTCGTGCTGGGGTGCATCATCAGTGCGAAATCCACGGCTTCGAAGGCGCCGCGTTCGACGAGGTAGACCTTCCCGCCGCCCCCCTCCTCGCCGGGAGTTCCGATCACCTGTATTTCTCCGCCCGTCTCTCCGAGGACGGAAGCCAGGGCTATTCCCGCGCCGACACTCGACGCCGCGATGATGTTGTGTCCGCACGCGTGCCCCAGTCCGTTCAGCGCGTCGTACTCGGAGAGAAAGGCGACCGTCGCGCCGGCCTTATCGCTCTTCTTCACCGCGCGGAAGGCGGTCTCCATGCCGCAAAAGGGCATCTCGACGACAAAACCGTGTTTTTCGAGCAGCGCCTTCTGCCAGGAAACCGCCCGATACTCCTCGAACGAGGTCTCGGGGGTTGCATGGATGTCGTGGCTCAGGCGCAGCAGGTCGTCCTTCAGTTCGTCCGCTCTTTTCAGAATCCGCTCCTTCATGAGGACACATCCTTTGGCATTGAAATTATTTGAAGACCGGGAGCGCTCCCGCACCCTTTTCCGGCTATCAGTACAGATGGCACGAGAGGAAGTGTCCCGGTTCGATCTCCTTCTCCTCCGGCAGGACCTCCCGGCAGAGCGGGAGCGCCCTCGGGCAGCGCGTATGGAAGCAGCAGCCCGGCGGAAGGTCGAGCGCGCTCGGGATCTCCCCCTCCAGGTTACGCCCGGTGCGCATTGTTGTCCCCGAAATGCGGGGAATCGCCGAGAAGAGGGCGAGCGTGTAGGGGTGCAGCGGATTTCCGAAGATATGGGCCTTGCTCCCTTTCTCCACCATCCGCCCGAGGTACATCACCGCGAGGTTGTCGCTGATGTGTTTCACCACCGAAAGATCGTGCGCGATAAAGAGGTACGAGAAGGAGAACTCCTCCTTCAGGTCCATCAGCAGATTCAGAATCTGGGCCTGGATCGAGACGTCCAGCGCGGAAACGGGTTCGTCGGCGACGATGAACTCAGGCCCCACCGCGAGGGCGCGGGCAATGCCGATCCGCTGCCGCTGCCCTCCGCTGAACTGGTGCGGGTAGCGCGATGCCTGTTCCGGTCGGATGCCGACCCGGTTCAGGATCTCCAGCGCCTTCTCCTTCGCTTCGGCGGACGAACGGACAACTCCATGGAAGAGCATCGGTTCGGTGAGAATGTCCGCTACCCGCTGACGAGGATTCAGCGAAGCGTAGGGGTCCTAGAAGATCATCTGCATCTTCTTTCTGAACGGAAGCATCCCGGTGCGCGAGAGCGACGTGATGTCCTTTCCGTCGTAAAGGATGCGCCCTCCTTTCGGTTCGAGAAGCCTCACTACCGTCCGGGCAACCGTCGACTTGCCGCAGCCGGACTCGCCGACGATGCTGAAGACCTCGCTCCTGCCGACGGAAAATCCGACGCCGTTGACGGCTTTGACGATACGCTCCTTCTTCACGAGGCGGCCCTTTTCGAAAGCAAGCTTGCTCAGGAAATCCGTGTTCAGATCGAAATACTGTTCAAGATCGGTCACCTCAAGCAGTTTCGCCATGGGAACGCACCTCCTCTCCGTTTTGCACAACCAGAGGAAAGTGGCAGGCGACGAAGTGCCCCACTCCGAGCTCCCTCAGCTCGGGCTCGTGCGCGGAACAGAATTCAGTCGCACAGGCGCAGCGGGGAGCGAAGTTGCACCCTTTGGGAAGATCGAACATGTTCGGGACGATTCCCCGGATGGCCTTCAGTCTCTGTCTGTCACGGTCCAGATCGGGTATCGAGTCGATCAGCCCCCTGGTATAAGGGTGCGCGCTCTTGTCGATGACTGCCCTCGTTGCTCCCGTCTCGACGATCTTGCCGCAGTACATCACGTTGATCCTGTCGGCCATCTCCGAGACCACCGCGAGGTCGTGGGTGACAAGAATCATCGAGCGATTCTTCGCCCTGACCAGGTCTGCCATCAGGCGGAGTATCTGGGCCTGTATCGTCACGTCGAGCGCCGTGGTCGGCTCGTCGGCGATGATCAGCTTGGGGTCTGCGGCCAGCGCGATCGCGATGACGACCCTCTGTCGCATTCCGCCGCTGAACTGGTGAGGGTAGGCCTTGAGCCGGCTCTCCGGGTTGGAGATGCCGACCGAATGCAAGAGCTCATGGCAAGCCTTCCGGCGTTCCTCCCGATTCAGTCTCGTGTGGAGGAGCAGGCTCTCCTCGATCTGCCTGCCTATTGTGTAGACCGGGTTCAGCGAGGTCATGGGGTCCTGGAAGATCATCGAGATCTCCTTCCCCCGGAGACGGTCAACCTCCCGCTCGGAGAGTTTCATCACGTCCCGGCCCTCGAACAGGATCTCTCCGGACTCGATGACGCCGGGCTCTTCGATCAGGCGGATGAGGGAAAAACCTGTGACGGACTTCCCGCCTCCCGATTCGCCGACGAGAGCGAGGATTTCACCCCGTCCGACGGAGAAGGAGATGTCGTCGACCGCCTTGACGGCCCCCTTGAACGTATGGAAGTAGGTACGCAAATTCCTGACTTCAAGGAGCGTGTCGTTCATTCTGTCCGTCCCCCTTACTTGAGCTTCGGGTTCAGCTCGTCCCTCAGGAAGTCGCCCAGAAGGTTGATGCCGAAGACGATGATCATGATGTAGAGCCCCGGAAGAATGGAGACCCACCAGAGCCCGCTGTAGAGCACCGTGAAGCCGTTGTTGCAGAGCATGCCCAGCGAGGGGCGCGTGATGGGGACGCCCAGCCCGAGGAAGCTCAGCGTGGCCTCGGTGAGGATGAAGTTGCCCACCTGGATCGTGGCGAGGACGATGATCGAGGCGAAGACGTTGGGCAGAACGTGCTTGAACAGGATACGGACGTTCGGCAGGCCGATGACCCGCGCGGCCTCGACGTACTCGCGTTTCTTGACCGAGAGCGTCTCGCCCCGCACCGTCCTGGCGAAGCGGACCCACCCCACCAGCGTCAGCGAGATGAGAATGTTGGTCACGCCCCTTCCGAGGACGGACATCAGGAAGAGCGCGATGAGCATGGTCGGGAAGGAGAGCTGAATATCCGCGATCCGCATGATGATCGCGTCGGTGCGGCCGCCGAAGAAACCGGCCACGAGCCCGAGCACGATGCCGATCGCGCTTGCCAGCAGCGTTCCAACCACGCCGATGATGAGGGAAACTCTGCTGCCGTAGACGATGGCGCTGAGCATGTCGCGCCCCTGCTGGTCGGTCCCCAGGAAGAAGCGGGCTTCTCCGTCCTCGATCCACGCGGGCGGTTTGTAGGCGTCGCGCAGTTCGAGGGAGGCGATGTTGTACGGGTTCTGCACCGTCCACAGAGGGCCGAATATGGCGACCAGAAGGACGAAGAGGACGAGAATGGAGCCGATGACGGCGGAGGGAGAGCGCCTGTAGTTATGGAAGAACTCCGAGTCCAGAAAGGCTCTCCAGCGGCCGGAGCGCGCGGTATTCGTCATTGTACGCCGCCCCCTTTCACTGAAGATCGATCCTGGGATCGATGAAGACGTAGAGAATGTCCACGATGAAGTTGATGAAGACGAACATCACCGCCACGAAGAGGATGTACGCCGCGATGATCGGCCGGTCGAGGCTGTTGATCGAGTCGATCAGCAGCTTCCCCATCCCCGGCCAGGCGAAGATGGTCTCCGTGATGGTCGTGAAGGCGATGAGGGTTCCCATCTGCATGCCGAAGATGGTGACCACGGGGATCAGCGTGTTCTTCAGCGCGTGGCCGAAGAGGACCGTCCGGCGCGGCACGCCTTTGGACTTGGCGAAGCGCACGTAGTCCTGCTTCATGTTCTCCTGCATCCCCGAGCGCGTCAGGCGTATGATGGTGGCAAGCGTTCCCAGCGCCAGCGTAACCGACGGAAGGATGATGTGGCGCCATCCGTCGAGCGTTGCGAGACTGGTTCTCATCCCCAGAAATGTTCCGACGGTTCCCCGTCCGGAGACGGGAAGAATGCCCAGGTGGAGGCTGAAGAAGTAGATCAGCACCATGCCAACCCAGAATGAGGGCATGGAGATGCCTGCGATCGAAAAGACCATGATTCCCCGGCTGAAGCGGCTCTTCGGATAGGCGCCCGAGAGAACGCCGCATGGAATGCCTATGAGCGCCGAAAGGAGCAGCGCGACGACGACGATTTCGAGCGTGGCCGGAAATCGCTCGACGATCAGGCCGAGAGCGGGAAGGTGGTTCATGTACGACTTGCCGAAGTTCCCCCGGAGCGCGTTCCTGACGAATATGGCGTACTGCACCGGGAGCGGCTTGTCCAGGCCCAGGGCCTCCGTCACCGCCTGGATCTCGGCCGCCGGAGCATTCTCCTTGACCATGAGATAAACAGGATTCCCCATGACGCTTGCGAAAAGAAAGACGATGAGTGAGACCGCGAACAGCACAAGGACGAGCTGAAACAACCTTTTGACGATGAAGCGAAACACGGTTCCACCTCCATAACGATGGGACGGGGCGCGGCGGACCCTCCATAAGAGCAGAGTCCGCCGCTCTTTTCAAAAATCTCCGGCGCCGGATCGGAGACGCCGGGAGCATCTCCAGAAGTCAGTCTCAGTCGTTGAAGGAGATATCCCAGGCGAAGACGTATTTGTCCTTCCTCGGAGTATAGGTGATCCGATTGCCGTGAGCGTACAGGTCCACCTCGAAATAGAGGGGAATGTAGGAGACGTCGTCGGCCGCCATCTGCCAGACCTTCTTCATGATTCCGTCGCGCTGCGCCGGATCGCCTGTGGCGATCGCCTCGTCGATCAGCTTGTCAAGTTCCGGGTTGCAGTAGTACCCCCTGTTGACGCCGCCGTACCCCTCCTTGACTTCGCCGTCCTGGGTGATGCTGTAAAGCATGTCGAGCGCGATGAGGGCGCTCTCACCGCCCGAATCGGACCAGCCGGTCATGCAAAGGTGAGTATTGTCGCCCATCCTGTTGGTCGTGGTGATATAGGAGAAAAAGACCGAGCGGGACATCAGGTTCGGATTGACCTTGATGCCGACCTTCTCGAAGTAGCCTGCGATAGCCGTCGCCACCGGCCCGTCGTTGACGTAGCGGTCGTTGGGAGCGTCGAGAGTGACTTCAAAGCGGTAGCCGTCGCTCTGCCTCTTGTAGCCGGCCTCGTCGAGCAGCTTCTCCGCGAGCGCAGGGTCGTAGTCGAAGCGCTTCACATCGGGGTTGAATCCGTTGTACCCTTCCGGTGAGTAGGTCGCCATCGGCTTCGCGAAGCCGTTCATGATCTTTTCGACGATCTCGTCGATGTTGATGGCGCGGTACATCGCCTCGCGGACTCGGATATCCTTGAACGGATTGCTTCCGTCGGGGGACTTCAGCGGCATCTTCGCGTCCTTCGACGGCGTGTCGCTCCACCCCGCCATGTTGAGGTAGATGGCGCGCAGTCCCGGCTGGGCGATGACGGTGACGTTCTTGTTCTTCTCCAGCATCTTCACGTCGCGGACGGGGACGTTGACGACCAGATCGACCGCGCCCGAGAGCATGTTGGCGGTCCTGGTTCCCTCGTTGGTGATCGGCTTGAACGTGACCTTTTCGACGATCGGCTGCTCGCCCCAGAAGGAGGGGTTGCGCTCGAGCACGAGGCGGTCGCCGCGCACGTGCTCCACCAGCTTGTAGCGGCCGGTGCCGTTGGGGTTCAGCGCGATCCAGTCGTTCCCCTGGCCTTCGCAGTGCGCTTTGTTCATAATCAGCAGGTCCTTGAAGTGCGCCAGCAACAGGGCGTTGGGCGACTTGCAGGTCACCTTCAGCGTATGGTCGTCGATCTTCTCGTAGCTCTCCACGGTGGAGAGCACGTGCACGAAGGAAGCGCCGACCTCTCTGTCCTTGGAACGGTCGAAGGAGTAGATCACGTCGTCGACGGTGAAGGGGTTGCCGTTATGAAAGGTCACTCCCTTTCGGAGGCGGAAGATCCACGTGCGGGCGTCCTCCGAGACCTCCCAGCTCCCGGCGAGACCCGGTTTGGGTTGGAGATTGTTGTCCGTCTCGACCAGTGTGTCGAAGAGGTGGTTGTTGATGGCGTTGTTGATCGTTTCGTTCAGCGTATAGGGGTCCATCGAGTGGACATCCCCCGGCATTCCGATCACGACCTCCCTGGGCGCTGCAAATGCTCCCGTTCCCATAAGCGCGAGAAGCAGGATTGTTCCGAGTACCGCGGCGATTCTTTGCTTCACGATGACATTCCTCCTTTTGCCTGAATGTGGTGCGGATGTATCGGGGATATCCCAAAGGATACCTTTACGGATACATAGTACATTTCCGGCGCTTTAAAGTCAATCGTCAACCCTCAGCCCAAATCCGCAGACAGAGGGAGAGACGCTTTCGCAGGCCTCCGAGACGGGAACGAGCAGCCCGTCCGGGCCGACGTACCGCACCTCGCACTCCATCCAGAGTCCGATACGATCCCTGACCCGGCGACGGATCTCTCCGACGAGGGAGAGGACATCGGCCGCTGTCGCTCCGCCCAGGTTCACAATGAAGTTCGCATGGAGCGGGGAGACCTGCGCGCCGCCGATCCGCATTCCCTTGAGCCCCGTCTCCTCGACCACCTTTCCGGGAGGTCCGGCGAGATCATAGACGCGCGGGCTGTTCGTGAAGACCGATCCGCAGTTCGGCTGCTTGAGAGGAAACTTCCCGCGCCGCTCCCGGAGGATGCCGAGGACCTCGCGCCGGATTGCGCTCCTGTTCCCGGCAGCAAGCTCCAGCGAAGCTTCGAGAACGATCCAGCGAGGTTTTGAAGGGTCCGAGGAAAGAAAGGCTGAACGCCTGTAGGAGAAGAGGCATTCCTCCTGCGAGAACGTCCGCCTCTCCCCGTCGAAGGATACCGCCTCTACGGAGACGATATTCTCGCCGACGCTGCGGCGGAGGCTGCCTCCATTCATCGTGACGAGTCCGCCGAGCGAGCCTGGAATGCCCGCCGCGTGCTCGAGTCCTGAGAGTCCCGCATCGGCCAGATTTTTTACGAGGCGCGGCATCCAGGCGCCGCTCAGAGCCCGCAGTGAGGAACCGTTGATCGTGAAGGCGGAAAACGAGCGCCCGAGCTTCAGAACGACACCTCTGACACCCTCGTCGGCAAAGAGAAGGTTCGTTCCCCGACCGATGACTACCAGCGGGAGCTCCTCCTCACGCACGAAGCGGAGCAGGCGGACGACCTGTTCCGCTTCACAGGGCTGCACGAAGATATCGGCCGGTCCGCCGATCTTCCAGGAGCAGTGAGCGCTCAAAGGCTCGCGGAAGGACACTCTTCCCACATCCAGTGCTTGTATTCGTTCTTCGCGTTTCATTCCTTCGAGCGCCGCCTTTCGCAGGCGGGGGACGGGAAGAACCCGTCCCCCGGAATTATGTATTTCAACATAGGATATTGTGCAAGAGCCTATGCCACAGGGAGAAAACTCCCTTTCTCGATCTTATGGAACGCGAGAAAGTCCGAGGAAATCTCTCCAGCTTCGGCGACGACATCCCGGAAGATGTCGAGCGTTCCGTTCTGGCAGGTGAAGAGCAAGACCTGGTTTTCCCTGGCCGCCTCGCAGACCGCCTTCGCCGCCCCTCTCTGGCGCCCTTCGTCGAAGCGGACGAGCAGATCGTCGAGAATGAGCGGCAACGGTTCGGAATTCCTCCCCCAGAGAGTGGCCAGCGCCAGGCGCATGGAGAGATAGACCTGGTCGGCAAGCCCGGAGCTCCACTTCAGTTCTTCCTTACGGTTTCTCCCCGGCTGATTCTCCTCAAGGATCACCGAGAGGCCCTTCTCGTTCTCCCCCGAGAGGAGAAGGTATCTGTCGCCGGTCATAAGCGCGAGGTACTCGCCCGCGCGACGAATGACCTCGGGTTGCCGTTCGCGTTCATGCCGGACTCTCGAGACCTCAAGGAAGTGATGAGCCAGAAGGCATGAAATCCACTCCCCGAGGCTTTCGTCCAGCTTCCGCTCCAGCCCTTTCCTTGTGAAGAGCAGTTCTCCCAGATGCTCGTCGGTTCCCATCCGGTCAAGCTCGGAGGAGAGTCTCCCTTTCGCGTCCGCGATCGCGTCAAGCGCTTCCTCCGTTTTCTCCCTCCGCCCCCTCAGCGTCTCGATCTCCTGGCGAATTTCCGCCGGAGAGCGGAATGAATACTCCTCCTCGGCCGCGAGAAGACCCTCCTCGGAACCGAAGAGTCCCAGGAGGACCTTGCGTTCCTGGAACTTGCCGGCAAGGAGGGAGTCGCGCTTTCTCCACTGTTCGGCGAACGCCAGGAACTCCTCTTCTCCTACGGTGTCGGCGGCGGTGAAGAGCTCCTTCATTCTCCGCCCGGCGTCTTCAAATTCGGTTTTCAACGTGTCGATCGACTGCCTGAGCATCCTGACGTCCCGCTCGCACGCCGTGATCTCGGACTGTTTTTCGGCCGCACGGCGCAGCAGGGAAGCCAGGACGCGTATCGAGGACGGCGTATGCGGTACATGACATCGTTCGCCTGCTGCCTCCAGCGAAGGCGCGAGGCGTTCCGCGAGATCGGCGATCTTCTCCCGGAGCCGCTCGATATAATCGTCAAGCTCCCTCTCCTCAGCCTTCCGGGCCTCCAGCGCGGCCCCTTCCGATCGGAGCTGGAGAATCCTGGGAACGAGCCCCTCCATATCCCGCGGCGCGAGATTCTGGTCGAACCGATGGTCCGCGAGCCATCGTCTCCATGATTCGATCAGCTGCTCCAGTTCGTTCGTCGTCCTCGCGAGCTCAGACTCCATGGCGTTCCCTTCGCCGTCCATGCGCGCAAGTACTGCCGCCATCTGCCTGTTTCTCTCACCGAGCAGGATATAGCGCTCCTGAGCGTTGTTGTCGCCTTCTCCCTCCTGGAGAAGATGCTCCATCGCGCTTTCGAAGCGCGGCGCGTTGATTCCCAGTTTCGCGCCGATCTCCTCCCGCTGCGTCCGGAGGCGGTCCACCCGCGTCTTCTGGCTTTCGACGAGCAGGCCCGTCTCTTCGAAACGCTCCTCCAGTTCTTCCATTCGCTTTCTCCATTGCGCGAAGGCGGCCGTATACTTTCCGGACAGGTCCTTGTGAGCCAGCCACGCCAGGAGAGAGGCTGAAAAAAGCGCCGCTGAACCGAACCCCCAAAGGTAGTCCGAGGCGTAGAACGCCTGAAACGCAGCCCCCGCACCGACCACCAGCAGAAAGGCCGCGATGAGGATCACCATGATTCCGTGCGGAGCTGGTTCCTGTGCGGCGGCACGTTCTCTCTCGACGAGGAGCGATGCCCTGGATTCTTCGAGGGAGGCCAGCTCGTCCTCCTGAACGCAGAGTTCGTTGAAGACGCTCCTCAGCTGCGTGATGAGAGCCCATCGTTCGGAAGCCCTTTTCGCCCTCTTCTCCACAACCGCCATCTCTTTTTCAAGGGAGGCCGCCTCGCTCCTCCTGTCTTCGCGGAGCCGGTTCCACTGCGCGAGCGACTTCTCCCCCTCCCCCTTCTTCCGTTCAAGAAACTCCTTCCTCTCCGCGGTCTGCCGCGCGAAGGCGATCGCCTCGGCGGAGATATCCGCGTTCATGAGCTGCTCTTCCGTCCACCACGAGCAAAGGTCCTCGATATTGCGCCGGAAGCTTCTCCGGCTCGAGAGGAGCTCCCGCTCAAGAAGACTCTTCCTGGAGAGCGCCGCACGAAACTGTTCGCTCTCCTGTTCCAGGGCCTCGATCTCCTCCCGACGCCGGACGCACAGGAGAATCGGGTCCGCCGCCAGAGCCGCCATCTCCTCCTCCTTGCTTCCGATCTCGGACTCGAGCCTTCCTATCGCCGCAGAAATACGATCCTTCTCGTCCTTCAGCCTCTGAAGACGGTCGAGCCCTCCTTCCGGAAACGGGGAGAGCGATGACATTCCGACAAGCGCGCTTTCGATCTCCCCGAGAGCGGCGCGGGGGGCAAACCCCTTCTCCAGCAGTTCCAGGGCGGCGAGGCGGTCCTGGATCGCCGCGAGTTCCTTTTTCTTCTCCTCGATCGCGTGCTCGGTCGAATCGAGGGCATCGCGCTTCTCTCTCCAGGAGCCGCTTCTTTTCCTCAGTTCCCGAATGGCGCCGTCGGTCTCCTTCATCGATGCGAGCAGGCGGTTGACGACCGAAGCTCCCCTTGTCAGCCCGGGGCGGTATATGTCGTTCCGCCGCTCATCCAGGGAAGAGAGCAGTCGGGGGAGAGAGGCTGATCCCAGTCCCGACCCCGCCGCGAAGAATCGGGCCGCGATGTCGGCCTTGTTGAGCGATTCCAGGGACTGCATATCCGACAACCCCATGGCGAAGACGCTCTCGTAAACATCCTTGCCGATGGAGAAAAAATTGGGAGGAAGAGGCTCCGCATTTCCTCCGGAAGACGGGAGGACAAAGTTTTTCTTTCCTTCGAGCATCAGCATATACTCTCTTCCGTCTTCCATGCGGACCCGGGCCGAGCCTCCGTGCCGCGCTCCGCTCACCGGTTCGTAGGTGTTTCCGCGCGCACGGGAATACTTCTCGCGCGGGAACAGAATCCGCCGGAAGAAGTTCATCAGCGTCGTTTTACCGCTTTCGTTCTCGCCGTGAAAGATGGTGAGACCCCTGGAAAGCGGAGCGCCCGAACCGGAAAAAATTCCGAAATTATTGACGAAAAACTCGCTGATCCTCATTCATCATCCTCCCCTTCGAGCAGACCGGCCAGGGCGAGTGCGGCGCCTTTGCGAAGCAGGGCGGAGATCTGTTCGTCCGACAGCGAATCCAGCCGGGCGAAGACCTCCCCGGAGAGCTTCTCCCGGACTCCTTTCACCGCAAGAATATCCATGAGCCCGTCTTTCATGGCGCCGCTCCGCTCGAACGCAGCGATCTCCTTGAGGAAATCGCCGACGAAGTGATCGCCGGAAGTCAGCGTCTCCATGTCGAAGGGCGGGGCCGTCGTATCGACGATGCTCTCGATGTGGACGAAATCGCCCCGCCCCTCCTCGCTCTCGTTCAGCGTCTCCGCGACGCCGCCCGCCCCGGCCAGGAGACCTGGGCGGCGGAGCAGGGCATGAAGTTTTCCTCGCCCCGAGACAGCAACCCTGAGCAGCACGGGACGCCCCGCTCCGTCGCCGCGGACGCTTTCCTTGAGCCGCTCGAGCGCGACGAAGAATTCCTCGTCGCGCTGCATCCCCTCGATGGAAAGAGTCTCCTTGCGCCACCGCACAGCGTCGCAGGGAACGAATTCGAGGCTTCCTCTCCCCGCGGCCGCCTGAGAGGAAACTTTCCCCGGACCGCCGCCCAAGGCGAGCGTTCCGCAGAAGACCCCTTTCTTGCCTGTTTCTCCGACGTGCCGTCCCTGAATATTTCCCGGATAGACGATCATGGGGTCGTGAGAGAGCACTTCAGCGGCATGGACGTGGCCGAGCGCCCAGTAGTCCATCCCCGCCGCCCGAAGGTCGTCGATCGAACACGGAGCGTAATTCTCATGCCCCTTTCTTCCGCCGACGTTGCAGTGCAGAAGCGCGATGTTCACTCCCTCGCCCCTGCACCCTGCGAAACGAAGGGCAAGATTCTCGCCGACATCCCGCTCGCCGAAGCTGCACCCGTGGACGGTTCCGACCCGTTCGCCGCGTACCGTCAGCGGAAGGGACTCCACCTCGGCGCCGAAACGGAAGGCGAGATGAGGAAGATCCCGGTCCAGTTCCCATCCCGAAAGAGGATCGTGATTGCCGTGGACCAGAAAAGAGGGGATTCCGGCGTCTGAAAGCCGCTTCAGCTGATCCAGAAAGAAGGACTGAGCCCGGATGCTCCTGTCCTCTCCGTCGTACACGTCTCCTGAAATAAGAAAGAGGTCGACGGCGTTCCGCAATGCGTAGGAAACGGCGTTTTCAAAGGCGGAGAAGGTTGCCCTCCGCAAAAATGCCCCCAGAGACGATGAAACATCGGAAAGCCCCGAGAAGGGGCTGTCCAGATGAAGATCGGCACAATGAAGAAATTTGAGAGTTCCGCTGCCCATGAGAATGCAACTCCTTTCGTTCCGGGAACAGGGCGCTTCAGAAAAATGATATCGGCTGCAGCGTCGCACTTAACTTTATTCCACCCGACGTTTCTTGGCAAGAGCTTCATCGGTATTATTCACCCTGAGAGAAGACTTGTCACCTCATGGTGACAATGGGATAATAGCAGCCGAAAGGATTCAATATCAATTCTGTGATGGAGGATTTCGAGAGATGAAAGGATTTGGAGCCGGAATACGGGCTATTTCATACTACCTTCCCGAAAAGGTGGTGGACAACAAGACGCTCGTCGAGGAGTTCGGGACGTGGACGGAGGAGAAGATCCGGCTGAAGACGGGGATCAGCAGCCGGCACGTGGTGGACGGGGAGCTCGTCTCCGACCTCGCGGTGCGCGCCGGAGAGAGGCTCTTCGAGGAGCACGGCCTGGACAGGAACGATGTGGATTTCCTGCTGCTGTGCACGGAGAGTCCGGACTACTATCTTCCGGCGACGGCCTGCGTGGTGCAGGACAGGCTGGGACTGAGAAAGACGACGGGGGCTCTCGATTTCAACCTCGGATGCTCGGGATTCGTCTACGGGCTCGCCCTCGCCAAGGGGCTCATCGGAACGGGAATAGCGAAAAAAGTGCTGCTCATCACCGCCGACACGCTCACGCGCACCGTGCACCCGATGGACAAGAGCACCCGCACCATATTCGGCGATGCCGCTGCGGCAACGCTCCTCGAGGGATCCGACACTGCGCGGATCGGCGACTTCATCCTCGGCACGGACGGCAGCGGAATGGACAAGCTGATCATCCCGGCGGGCGCGTGGGCCGCTCCCCGCTCCGCGGAAACGGCTGTCGAGAGGACGAACAAGTGGGGGAACACACGCACCCCCGAGAACCTGTACATGAACGGCCCGGAAGTGCTCAAATTCACCGTGGAGACGGTCCCGGCAGCGGTGCGGCAGACGCTTGACGCTCATTCGCTGAAAATGTCGGATGTGGACCTCTTCGTCTTCCACCAGGCGACGAAGCTGATCCTGGAGCATCTCCGCAAGGAGATCGGCATTCCGGAGGAGAAGTTCTACACGAACATCGAGAACAAGGGGAATACCGTAAGCGCGACCATTCCGATGGCGCTCCGGGACGCCGCCGACGAGGGGCGCCTGAATCCGGGAGACCGCGTCATGGTGGTCGGATTCGGCGTCGGCTTCTCGTGGGGAGCGACGATGCTGCGCTGGTGAGACATTCTCACCTGAAATCTCTTTTTGTGCCTAATCCGAGCGAGGGCGGGGAACAATCCCCGCCCTCTTCTTTTTTCCTGTACGCCCTTTTTCCGTATCCCCGATGAAAAGAGAGCGATCCTCTCACTTCATAGATCGGCGGTATCTTTACCCTCAGTGCGGGGAGACGTTGAACACCAGGTCGAGGCGGGTCAGCTTGAACAGTTCCTCCACCATGCCCCGAAGCCCCGTGATCGTCATCCTGCCGCCCTTCTGGAGGCAGCGCTTGTGAATGGAGATGAGCACGCCGAGGCCGGAACTGTCGACGTAATCGAGGCTGGAGAGGTCCAGCGTGAGATTTGAAATTCCTTCTTCGAGGAGGGCGATGAGCTTCTCCCTCACCGTGGCCGAGTCCTCCACGTACATACTGCCCGAAAGCATAACGCGGGCGCCGTTGCCGCTCTTGTTGATATCGATTTTCATGCAGAAGATCCTCCTTCTTATAATGCAGCTTCGGGACCGGAAACTCCGGCGCCGATTATTTCCTCAGGAACACCGTACATTATACGACAGCAGGTTTGTTCGACCAACCCTCTTCGTCCTTGTCGACCTTGAATTTCTCGGTAATGCGCTTCAGTTCCTCGGAGGTCTCGCTGACCTCCTGCGCGCTGGTCGCGACGTTCTCCATCGCCGCAGCGGTCTCCTCCATCGACGCGGCCAGGTTCTGCACGTGGTCGTCGGTGATCTCCATCACGCTCGCCGTCGTATCGATCAGCGAGATCACCTTCTCCGATTTCGCGACCTCCTCGTCGGTCGTCGTGATGATCCTGTGAAGGTCTCCTATCGAGCTGTCGATAGCCTTCTTGATCCGCTGCAAGGCATTGCCCGCGACGTGCGCGATGGAGACTCCCTCCTCGACTCCCTCGCGGCTCGTCCGCATCGACGTCACCGCCGAACGGGTGCCTTCGAGGATCTTTCCGACGAGGTCGGCGACCTCGCGGGCTCCCTGCTGCGACTGCTCCGCAAGTTTCCGCACCTCTTCGGCGACGACCGCGAAGCCGCGCCCGGCCTCGCCGGCTCTCGCCGCCTCGATGGCCGCGTTCAGCGCCAGCAGGTTCGTCTGGTCGGCAAGGCTCGTTATGGTGTCGCCCACCACGCCGATCCGCTGCGAGAAGGCGTCCAGCTGCGTCAACAGCGATTCCGTCTCCTCGACGGAGCTCTTGATGTTCTCCATGTGCTCGACTGTCTTTCCCATTGTCTCCAAGCCCTGGGCCGCCGCCTCGCCCATGTCCTTCGAGTTTTTGTCCGCGCTCGCCGCGAGGGTCTGGGCGATCTGGATGAGGCTGCTCATCTCGAGCATCACCTTCGAGGACTCGACCGAGTTTTCGCGTCCCTTCCTCGTCTGTTCCGCAAGCTTCGCGTTGCTTTCGGCCACCTCGTTGGTGGTGCTGGTGACCTCCTCGGTGGAGGCCGCGGACTCCTCCGAGAGAGCGGAGAGATGGACCGCCTTCTCCTTCAGATTGCGCACCATGTCGCGCTGGACATTGACCATCTCGGCGAGTGCATCCGCCATCAGGCCGAGTTCGTCCCGGTTCGTGATATCGAAGTCCTCACGGTCGATGGTCAGATCGCCGTCCCGCGCCATGCCGGCGAGGACCGCGACGCGCTTCAGAGGAATCGTGAGACTGCGCGTCATCGCGAAGGCGATCGCCGCACCGAGAAGAACGGCGACGACCGTGGCGATCAGGATGACGAGAATCGTGGCGCCGAGGCTCTCAACCGCCCGGTTGGCAATCCTGAAAGACTGGGTCTCGGCCGCCTCGACCACCTGATCCGCCAGAAGCAGGATATTACGACCGACCTCGATTCGCCGGACGTTGATCTCGTCGAGCTCTTTCCAGCCGGCAATAATCGCTTCCATGGCCGCCTTGTATTCGTCCGCCGATTTCTGGATGGCGTCGAGCCGGTCGAGATTGGCTTTTTGCTCGGTAACGGCGCGAATCTTCTTGATGAGGGCTCCGATTGTCTCGAAACGCTTTACTCCGGCTTCGAGACGGGCAAGGTCCCTCGTAGCCTGGCCTGCGAAGTTGTCGACCCTGATCGAATTCCCCTCGTCGATAACGTCGTTTATCAGCGTGATCTTGTCGAGACGGTCATCCAGCTCCGCTTGCCGCACCTGCCATACCGCCTTCACAAGCTCGGCCGGATCCTCCTGCTCGGTCTGATCCGCCGGGTCCGCACCCTCAGGCTGTTCCGCATTTTCAACCCGATCCGCAGTTCCGGCCTGATCCGCCGTCTCTGTCCGCTCCGGTTGTTCCGGCAGTTCCAGCTGTTCTTCGATGGCCCTTTTCATGGCAACGTTCTGCGATTCCAGGTAGTTTTCCGCATTCTGCAGGAAGAGCCTTGCGCTCTCGTTTCCCCGGTTTCTGGCGGCGGCGATAGCGTTGACGTTCTCCTCAGTCCGGTCGATCAGGCCGATGTATTCGTCGAGCGCCGTCGTCGCCTTCGCCGCTCCCTCGCGGAGCGCTACGAGCGTCGGATATTTCGCACCGAGTTCCGACGCCTCCTTCAGCGCATTGCGGGCCTCTCCGGCGGCCTTTCGGCCGGCTTCAAGGTACGATCTGTCGTACGAGAAGTTGTACCCCCGCACCTCGTACATCATGTCCTGGATCGTACTCTGGACATTCCCGGCGATCACCAGCTCAGGAACGTAACGCTCCGAGAGAGCGCGCGTCTCGTCCTGCACGCCGCTCATGTTCATCCAGCCGAGCACCCCGACGCCCGTGAAGATAAGGAGCAGAACTCCGAAGGCAAGAAAGAGTTTTCCGCCGATCTTCATATTCTTCAACATCTCATCCACTCTCCTCTGCGTATAGAAAATATCCGGAATAAAGTACAACGTACATTGAATTATAGCAGGGAAATCGATGGTTATTCCGCTTCGTTCCAAATGTTTCCGGTATACACAATTCAGTGCGCTACAAGAGGCGCACCCGATCACCTTTTGCAGCAAGCCCGCCTTTCACCACGCGGAGAAAGTAACCGGCGGAGGGGAGGAGGCACCATCCCCGGTAGCTGTAGGTATGGGGCTCACCGGGTTTCTTCCCTTTTTCGACCACCCGGAGAACAACCGTATCCCCGATCAGGAGACGCGCCCCCGGAGCAAGATCCTCCGGCAACCCCTCGACGACGAGATTCTCGGCGAGAGTTCCGGGAGGAAACGAAAAGCCCGCCTCCGCCTCCGCCTTGTGTACATCCTCGGCACGAAGGAGACTCACTTCCCGCTCCGAGACTCCCAAGTGGGAATCTCCCTCGATACCGCCCGACACGAAATGAGCCTCCGGAACCTCGATTTTGGGCTCCTGCCGCTTTGAACTCGAGCACAGCGCAAGGACTCTCGGCATGACGACCACTCCCTCAATCCGAAGTATAATAGTTCACATGAACGTACGCATCGTTTGTATAATACAGGAAGAAAGACAAAAAAACGAGAGATGCCCTGTTGTGGGCATCCCCCGTAACGGTGCGGCAGTAATCCGCCGGGCAAAAAGCACCCTAGGAGATAAGGGTAATTTCGTCGCAAGGAACATGTCCCGCGCCAACTTTCCTTCTCTCCGCTTCGGACAGTCTGAAATCCACCAGCGCCCGTCCGCCGTTCCGGAAGAGGCTGCGCCGGGCCGGGACAGTCTCGCACACGATCCCGCCGTTTCGGACGACATACAGACACTCGCTCTGGAGTCGCAGGGCTTCGAACTCGTCGGTTGCGTCGAGCACCACGAAGTTCGCAGGACGGCCCGGTTCAATGCCGTAGCGGTCCGAGACGTTCATAACGACGGCGGAATTCCCCGTGATCATGTCGAAAAGGCGGCGGATCTGGTCCCGGCCGCTCATGTGGGCGGTGTGCATCAGCAGGTTCGCCGCCGCGAGCATGGATCCCTTCCCCATCGGGTACCAAGGGTCCATGATGGAGTCGTGCCCGATCGAGACGTTGATCCCGGCGGCATCGAGTTCGTCCACGCGGGTGTGTCCCCTGCGGCGGGGGTAGCCGTCGGTGCGGTTCTGGAGCACGGAGTTGTCGAACGGCGCCGTGATGAAGTTCATATTGGCCCGCCGGAAGATCCCCATCAGCTTGAGGGCATAGTCGTTGTTGTAGTTGTGCATGGCGGTGGTGTGGCTCGCCGTGACGGCGCCGCCCATTCCGGTCGCGATTGCGAGCTTCGCCATGACCTCCACGAAACGCGACTGGTCGTCTCCCGTCTCGTCGCAGTGAATGTCGACGAATCGCCCGTACTTCTCCGCCAGTTGGAAGGCGAGTTCGACGGAGCGGACTCCGTCTTCGCGGGTGAATTCAAGGTGCGGGGCGCCCCCGACGCAGTCGCACCCCATGTCGAGGGCCCTTCGCAGGTTGGCCTCGCCCTCCGGAAATGTGAAGATACCGTCCTGGGGGAAGGCAACCACCTGAATCTCTACGAGATCTTTCATCTCCTCCTTCAGCTCCAGAAGGGCTTCAACGGTAACAAGGGCCGGATCGGTGGTGTCGGCATGCGTCCGGATGAACTGGACACCGTTCGCGACCTCCCAGAGGACCGCCTCCCGAGCGTTGCGGAGCACTTCTTCCTTGACAAGCGACGGGCGGCGCTCTCCCCAGATGGCGATTCCCTCCAGGAGAGTCCCCGGAACGTTGTAGCGCGGGCTTCCTACCGAGAGAACGGCATCGAGATGCAGATGAGTATCGAGAAAAGGAGGCGAGACAAGGTTGCCGTCCGCGTCGATCTCGCGTGCACCGTGAATGTCGAGCCGGCTGCCGATCGCCGCTACGATCCCTTCCCGTATGGCAATATCCCTCACTCCGGATTCTCTCCGAAGACGCGCATTCCGTACAACAAGATCCATCCTGGAAATTCCCCCTGCGGAATCATTTATGCAACCGGTTGCTCACATTTTATCACGCCACTTCCCGCGTGTCCACCAGCGACAGGAAAACACGAAATTTCAGTCATCAGTCGCCATTGACACCCTGGTTCTGTGTTGGTTGAATAGTTGAAAATCAGCGCCATTCCGGAAATTCTGATACAATGGAATACGTTGTCAGACAAGCATTCGACGACGGCGAACCGTGAGAAGGAGGTGAAGGGGCGGGATACTTCCATGCGGAGCGAAGGATATCGTCGGAATGGAAAGAAGACGGCCGGATTGCGCCGGTCGTCCTGAGTGCAAACGAGGAGGTGCTTTTTTTGAAGAAATATGGTGTACTGCTCGCGGTGTGTCTGCTTCTGCTCTTCGCCGGGACTGCTCTTGCCGGCGCGAAGGACTACAAGGAATTCAAGCTCGCTGCGGTCTTCCAGACCGCCATCGAGGAACCGTGGGACGGGGCCATCCACCAGGCATGTCTCAAGGTGCAGAAGGAGCTGGGAATTACCTACGAGTTCGCCGAGAAGGTCGGCGCGGCCGACTTCGAACGGGTTCTGCGCGAATACGCCGAAAGAGGCTTCGACCTGATCGTCGGCGACGCTTTCCTCGCCGGTGAAGAGCCGTCCCGCCGCGTGGCGAAGGAGTACCCCGAAGTCGCGTTCGCCTTCGGCTCCGAGTTCACTTTCCAGGAACCGAACTATTCCGTCTTCGACAACTGGATTCATGAACCCTCCTACCTGTGCGGCATCATCGCCGGGCGGATGACCAAGAGCAACACGCTCGGCATCGTCGCGGCCATTCCGATCGCCGAGGTCAACCGCCTCGTTCAGGCCTTCAAGGAAGGCGCCCTCTCCGTCAACCCGGCGGTCAAGGTGAAGGTCGCCTATATCGGCAGCTGGTTCGATCCTCCGAAGGCGAAAGAGGCCGCCCTGGCCCAGATCGAGTCCGGCGTCGACATCATCTTCGCCGAACGTTTCGGCGTATTCGAGGCGGCGAAAGAACACAATATCCTCGCCTTCGGCAACATGCTCGATCAGCACGATCTCGCTCCCGAAGTCGTCGTCACAGGCCCCGTTTGGGATATGTACCCCACGATCCGCCACTCCGTCGAGGCGGTCAGCAAGGGCGAATGGAAGGCCGAGGATCTGCGAGAGTGGTCCATGATGGCCAAGGGAGGCGCATTCCTCGCTCCGTTCCACGAGTTCGAGCAGAAGCTTCCCGCGGAGCTTATAAAGGAAGTCCGTGATCTTGAAGCCAAAATTCTCGCCGGCGAGTTCACGGTTCCCGTCATCGAGAACGAGCTGAAGACGGACTGACGTTTTTTCGGGAACGCGGGCGGACCGCCATCCGGCAGGCTTCTCCGCCCCGTTCCCTTCCTCTCGACGAACAACCCGAAAGGGGGCGCAAGAATGCCGACAGACAGATCCGATGGATTGAACACGCCACCGGCAGGACCAGCGTACGACACGCCGGGACTTCCTGCGGCGCCCGCTCCGTCCCGTATGCCCGTCCCGGTCGTCGAAATGCGATCGATCCGGAAGACCTTTCTCGACGTGGTCGCGAACCGGGATGTGAACTTCACCCTGAACAAGGGTGAGATCTGCGCGCTTCTGGGCGAGAACGGCGCAGGAAAGACGACGCTCATGAACATCCTCTTCGGATACTACGCCGCGGACAGCGGCGATATCCTCGTCGAAGGCGAAAAGGTCTCGTTCTCCTCTCCGCGGGACGCGATCAACCGCCGCATCGGAATGGTCCATCAGCACTTCACCCTCGTCCCTTCGCAGACGGTCCTGGAAAACGTGGTGGTCGGAAGCGGCGGAGGACGATTCTTTCTCGACCTCGGAGAGACCCGCAAAAAACTGCTCGCGCTCCAGGAGCGTTTCGGGCTGCACGTCGACCCGGACGCTCCGGTATGGACCCTCCCTATCGGCGGACAGCAAAAGGTGGAGATCCTCAAGGCACTCTACCGCGACGCCCGCATCCTGATCCTCGACGAACCGACGGCCGTGCTCGCACCGCTGGAGACGAAGGAACTCTTCTCCACGCTCCGCACCCTCGCCTCCGAAGGATGCTCGATCGTCTTCATCTCCCACAAGCTCTACGAAGTGATGGAGATCGCCGACCGGGTAGTCGTCCTCGCAAAGGGCGGCGTAAGCGCGGAGCGGATTGTCTCCGAAACCAATGAACGGGAACTCGCCAACCTGATGGTGGGGCGCCGGCTGGAGGAGCGGCGGCACGCAGCCTCCGCGAACCGGGGAGAGACCGTCCTGGCGATCGACTCTCTTACCGTGAAGAACGACAAGGGTCTGGATGCGGTCAGGGAAGTCTCGCTCGAAATTCGCTCGGGAGAGATTCTGGGCATGGCCGGCGTCTCCGGCAACGGGCAGCGGGAGCTCGCCGAAATGCTCTTCGGCCTCCGACGCCCCGTCTCCGGCTCCGTTCTCCTCGACGGCAAGCCCCTCCCCCCCGGAAAACCGAAAGCCGCCGTGGAACGAAAGATGGCCCGTATTCCGGAAGACCGGATGACCACCGGACTTCTTCTTGAGCTGACGGTAGAGGAGAACCTCGTCCTCGAAAACCACGCCGCCTTCCGCTCGCTCGGAATGCTCGATCACGCGGCCATAGGAGAGCACGCCGACCAGCTGATCGCCGAGTTCGGCATCCAGACCGACGGACGCAGGGCATTGGCCCGGACCCTTTCGGGCGGGAACCTTCAGAAGATCATCCTCGCCCGGGAACTCTCCGCGTCTCCCCGGGCGGTAGTCGCTGCGCAGCCGACGCGGGGACTCGACGTGGGAGCCATCGAATACGTCCACGGACGGATCCTTGAGGCCCGGAAAAGCGGGACCGCCATTCTCCTGATCTCCGAGGACCTGGATGAAATATTCCTGCTTTCCGACCGGATCGCCGTCCTGTACGAAGGGCGGGTCATGGGCGTGACGGAGCGGGACGAGGCGAGCAGAGAACAAGTGGGTCTCTGGATGAGCGGGGTGAGCGAATCGTGCGCATGATCATAACGAAAAGAGCTCCTCTGGCGGGGTGGATTCAGCTTCTCGTCCCGGTCGGAGCCATCGTTGCGACGCTGGCTCTCTCCGCGATTCCAATCCTGATCGCGGGAGGGGACCTCCTGCTGTCCTACACGTCGCTCTTCCGCGGGGCGCTGGGAACCCGCTACAACTTCCTCGAGACCTGCGTGAAGGCGGCCCCGCTGACCTTCACCGGTCTTGCGGTGGCATTCGCCTTCCGCGCAAAGTTCTGGAACATCGGCGCGGAGGGGCAGCTTCTCGCTGGGGCGATCGCAGCCGCATGGGTGGGCATCTACGCACCTCCGCTTCCGAAGGCGATCGTCCTCTTTCTCGTCTGCCTCGCCGGTTTTCTCGCCGGAGGGGCGTGGGCGACGATACCGGCCCTTCTGAAGACGAAATACCGTGTCGACGATGTCGTCACCACGCTGCTGCTGAACTACGTCATGTGGCACCTGATGGGGTACCTTCTCTTCGGTCCGCTGCAGATGCCGGGGTCGAGCTGGCCCCGGTCCCCGGCCGTCGCGGAGATCGCGCGCTTTCCGGTCCTGCTGATCCGGTCGCGCTTCCATCTCGGCATCGTTCTCGCGCTCGCCGCTGTCTTCGTCGTCTGGTTCATCAACAGCAAGACGGTCTTCGGCTACCAGGCGCGCGCCGTGGGCGTGAACCAGAGAGCCGCGGCCTTCGGCGGAATCAATGTCAACGCCGTTATCCTGAAGACGGCGCTTCTTTCGGGAGGACTGGCGGGAATGGCCGGGGTGGGAGAGGTCGTCGCGATTCACTTCCACCTGCTGATGGACATCTCGCCGGGATTCGGCTACTCGGGCATCGTCATCGCGATGCTGGGGAGACTGCATCCGGTCGGAACCGTGCTTTCCGCCTTCTTCTTCAGCGTCATCATCGTGGGAGCGCAGTCGATGAGCCGGCTCACCGGCGTTCCCACCTACATCGCCGAAGTGATCCAGGGGATGGCGCTCATCGTCATGCTCATCGCGCTGCTGCTCACGGAATACCGTATAAGGGCGGTGAGAGACTGATGGAAAACGTCTTCACGCTTGCGTTCTTCACCGGACTCCTGGCGGCCATGATGCGCATGGCCACTCCCATCATCTTCGGAACCCTCGGAGAGATTCTCTGCGAACGATCCGGCGTGCTGAACCTGGGAATCGAGGGGATCATGCTGATGGGAGCCATGACAGGCTTCCTCACCACGCTGACCACCGGCTCGCTCTGGCTCGGCGTCGCCGCGGCGGCCCTCATAGGCATTCTGCTCTCGCTCTTCATGGCCTTCCTCGCCGTCTATCTCGGCCTGTCGCAGCACGTCTCGGGGCTCGGAATCACCCTCTTCTCGACGGGGCTTGCCATGTTCATCTACCGGCTGACCGTGGGCTCTCCCGTAAATCCTCCCACGGTACGCCCGTTCACCCAGACGGCCATTCCGTTCCTGTCAGGCCTTCCGCTGATCGGTCCGGCTTTCTTCAACCAGTACGTCCTGGTGTACGTCGCCCTGCTGCTGGTTCCCCTGGTCTGGATCCTGCTCTACCGGACTTCGTGGGGACTCGCCATCCGGACAGTGGGCGAAAATCCCTTCGCAGCGGACACCGTCGGAATCAACGTCAACCTGACGAGGACGCTCTGCCTTGCCGCCGGAGGCGCCCTCATGGGCATCGGCGGCGCATTTCTGACCCTGGCCCATCAGAACATGTTCCTGATCGACGTTGTGGGCGGCAGGGGCTGGATCGCGATCGCCATGGTGATCTTCGGCAACTGGGACCCGGTGAAGGGAATGGCGGGAGCGCTGATCTTCGGCTTCCTCGACGCCCTTCAGCTCAGGCTCCAGGGGCTCGGCTTCAATATTCCGTTTCACCTGTTCCTGATCATCCCCTACCTGATGACGGTCATCGCGCTGGTGAGCGTTTCAAGGAGGGCCGCCGCACCGGCAGGGCTTCTGAAGCCCTACCGCCGTGAGGAGAAGGGGTAGGCACGGGAAAGTTTCTTCACCGCATCGTTTTTCGAAGGAGAGGGAAAAGAATGACACTACAGCACGTAGGCAAAAACGTTCCAAGGGTGGACGCAGTGCGTAAAGTCACCGGAGAAGCGGTCTTCGTCGCCGACATCGTCCTTCCCCGGATGCTCCGCGCGAAGGTTCTGAGGGCGGGAATCCCTCACGGCAGAATACTTTCCGTCGACACGTCGAAAGCGGAGTCCATGCCCGGCGTGAAGAAGGTGGTCACCGGACAGGGGTGCGGCATGCTCTTCGGCACCTGCTTGTGGGACCAGCCGCCCCTCGCGGTCGACAAGGTGCGCCATGCGGGAGAGCCCGTCGCCGTGGTCCTGGCGGAGACCGAAAACCAGGCGGCGGCGGCGGTCAGGGAGATAAAAGTCGAGTACGAGGAACTTCCGTTCGTCCTCGACCCGGTCGAGGCGGCGGCCCCGGGAGCGCCGCTGATCCACGAGAAGAACGGCTCGTACCGGCGGGTGGAGTACGTGGTACACCCGATTCCGGGGAGCAACGTCTTCCATCGCTACAAGCTCCGCAAGGGGAACGAACTCGACGGCTTCGCGAAGGCCGACGTGACGGTCGAGGAGGAGTTCGAGTTTCCGATATCAAGCCACGCGGCGATCGAACCTCACGGCGCGATATGCCGTTTCGGCGCGGACGGCGGCATCGAAATCTGGGCGTCGAACCAGGCGCCGTTCGTCCTCCGGGACGTGCTCGCGGACATGTTCGGCATCCCGGCCGCGAAGGTGCGCGTGCACATTCCGTACCTCGGCGGCGGCTTCGGCGGCAAGTCGGACATCTGCATCGAACCGATGGTCGCCTACGCTGCGAGCTTCGTCCCCGGATACGCCGTCAAACTGGTCCTGACACGCAGCGAGGTTTTCACCGGTTCGCTCGTCGGGCGCGGCATGAAGGGACGCATGAGGATAGGGGCCAAGCTGGACGGCACGTTCACGGCGCTGAAGGCCCAGATGTACTTCGCCGCCGGGGCCTACGGCGACACGGGCTGGCCCGTCGACACCGTGGCGGGGCACAACTGCACCGGCCCCTACGAGTTTCCGAACGTCACGGTGGACGTCTACGGTGTGTACACAAACTCGCCGAACGTCGGCGCCTACCGGGGGTACGGACACCCCGAGGGACAGCTCATGTCCAGCCGCCTGATCGACATGCTGGCGCGCAAGCTCGACATGACGCCCGCCGAGATCATGCGGAAGAACTTCCTGTCGGAGGGGCGGAAGAACGCCCTCGGACAGACGATCAAGAAGAGCAACGGAGACCTCTCCGGCTGCCTCGACGCCGTCGAGAAGGCACTTGCGGAAGATCCCCTTCCTGCGAATGGCGAGCGCTATCTCTACGGCAGCGGAATCGCCTCGATGATGAAGTCCCCCAAGATGGCGGCGAACGCCGCCTCCACCTGCCACGTGCAGATCAACGCCGACGGAACGGCCTTCGTGAATCTCGCGGGGATCGAGATGGGGCAGGGAGTCCAGACCGTCTTCGCGCAGATGGCCGCCGAAGCGCTGCAGATTCCGATGGAGAAGATTCGGATCTACTCCGAGGTGGATACGCAGTTCTCGCCGTGGGAGTGGCAGACCGTCGCCTCCATGCAGACCTACCGGGGCGGACGGGCCATCCAGGACGCATGCGGCGCGATTCTCGCGACGGCGAAGGAGACCGCCGCGAAGGTCTGGAACTGCGCACCCGCCCTGATCGAGTACCGGAACGGCGTCTGTATCCATCCGAACACCGGCGCGACGTTCTCCCTCGGAGCTCTCTCCCGCGGCTTTATGGCCCCGGACGGACTGACTGTCGGCGCCCCGCTCTCGGCGACCGGCTGGTACCGCGTTCCGGAGATCACGGAGCCCGATCCTGAAACCGGAATGGGCAACGCCGCCGGAAGCTGGACGTTCGGCGCCCAGGGGTGCACCCTCCGCGTTGACCGGCAGACCGGCGAGGTAAAGATCCTCCACTTCGCATCGGCTTTCGACGTCGGCCGGGCGATCAACCCCGCCACCGCGCGGGGACAGGTCACGGGAGGCGTGGTCCAGGGGATGGGCGCGGCCTTGATGGAAAAGATCCTCTTCACGGAGGAGGGCGTCGCGAAGAACGTCAACTTCCCCGCCTACAAGATCCCGCGTCTGCACAACGCACCGGAAAAACAGACGGTCGTCCTGCTGGAGACGCCGAACGAAGAAGGGCCGTGGAGCGCGAAACCGATGGCGGAGCATCCCATCGTCGCGGTGGCGCCGACCATCCTGAACGCACTTCGCGACGCGACGGGCGTCGAGTTCACAAAGCTTCCGGTCACGCCGGAGAAAATTCTGGAAGCGTTGAAAACAGGAAAGGAGGGCATCTAAGATGCGCGTCCTCAACATTACAGTCAACGGAATTCCCCGGACGGTCCCCCTCGAAGAGGGGCGGGTGATGCTCTCCTCCGTGCTCCGCGAGTCGCTCGGCCTCACGGGAACAAAGGTCGGATGCGGAACGGGGCAGTGCGGCTCGTGCACCGTCGTGATGGACGGCAAGGCCGTGACGAGCTGCACCGTTCCGGCCGAGAAGGCGGAGGGAACGAACGTTCTCACCATAGAAGCCCTGTCCGAAGGCGGAGTCCTCCATCCCATCCAGCAGGCCTTCGTCGAGGCGGGCGCGATCCAGTGCGGTTTCTGCACGCCGGGACTTGTCATGCGCCTCTACGCGCTTTTCACGGAGAACCCCGACGCCGGCGACGAGGCGATCACGAGCGCGCTCGACAAGCACCTCTGCCGCTGCACGGGGTACGAGACCATCGTCGCCGCGGCGCACCTGGCGAAGAAAAAAATGAGAGGAGAATGAACTCATGGCATTCAGTCTTCTGATCAAGAACGCGCGGACACGTTTTTCGCAGGGAAAGGCCATCTCCATAGGCATCGAGGGGGAAAAGATCGCGGCCATCGACGAGACGCTTCCGGAGGAAGGCGCTGCCCGGATCATCGACGCGGGCGGAAAGCTGGTCACGGAGTCCTTCGTGAACGGCCACCTCCACCTCTGCAAGGTCTACACGCTGGAGATGGTGGGACAGGACGCCCTCTCATCCTACCACGGCGGCAGCATGGGCGGGGCGATGACGGCCATCGAACAGGCTTCCCGCGTGAAAGAGCGGTACGACGAAAAGTGGATCATCGAGAACGTCCGCAAGGCGTGCCGCCTGGCGCAGAAATACGGCAACACCCACATCCGCGCCTTCGCCGACACGGACACCAAGGCGAAGCTCGAGGGCGTCAAGGCGCTGCTGAAGGCACGCGAAGAGTTCAAGGAGATCGTCGACCTCCAGGTCGTCGCCTTCCCGCAGGACGGCGTGGTGCGGGACCCGGGCGCGGACGGCTACATCCGTTCCGCGATGGAGCTCGGAGCCGACGTGGTGGGCGGCATTCCGTGGATCGAGTACACCGACGCCGACATGC
>CAYRPJ010000001.1:0-181880 GCA_964426245.1 uncultured Synergistaceae bacterium | reverse complement strand
TTTGGCCTCTGTCATCCCTAACGAACGGAGTGATCGCGGAGCATCCCCGGAGGGGGGAGGGATCTCGACGTTGTTTCGTTCTGATGCCCGTCCTCTGTTTTTTTGTCATCCTGAGGGCAGCTTCACGCCCGAAGGATCTCTGGGTTGACTTTGCCTGTCATCCCGAACGAGAGAAGCGAGGAGGGATCTCGGGTTTGTTTTAGGTTTGCTCAACTGCGAGATCCTTCACTTCGTTCAGGATGACAACCCCAGCCGTCCCGGACGGCCGAAGCAGCCCGTCGTCCCGAGGAGCGGTTTCGGCGACGATCGCGTCCCCGGAGGGGAGGAATCCCGGGGTTGCCCCTGCTTGTCATCCCGAACAAGCGCAGCGATCGCGGAGCATCCCCGGAGGGGGGAGGGATCTCGACGTTGTTTCGTTCTGATGCCCGTCCTCTGTTTTTTTGTCATCCTGAGGGCAGCTTCACGCCCGAAGGATCTCTGGGTTGACTTTGCCTGTCATCCCGAACGAGAGAAGCGAGGAGGGATCTCGGGTTTGTTTTAGGTTTGCTCAACTGCCAAATCCCTCGCATCCGCTCGGGATGGCAACGCTCAGGATGACACCGTTGACGGTTAAAGAAGACTATTTTTTAGAACAATCGGTTTTCCGGCTTGACGGCTTCTGATTTTTGTGTAAAATAATCACTTGCGCACGCCGGAAAGAGTCGAGCCGTTAGCTCAGATGGCAGAGCACCGGACTTTTAATCCGGGTGTCGTGGGAAAATCCGGCTAAAATCTCCTGAGTCGTTGCAAACTCCGAATGTAAGCCTTCCTTAAAAGGGAAGGCTCTTTTTTTTGAGCATCGGCCTTGCCCTTGCACTACAATTACTCCCACTCCTCCGATTTTCAAGGTTCCCGAAAATGTAAACCTTCCCGACCTCACCGGACCATGATTTTTTCGTGGTCCACTAGTTCACCTCATGTAATCAATGCCCTTTCCCTGCGATGTATTGACCAATACTGCCCGTCATTTTGTCCACAATGCATAAAAACCTGTGGTGACAGTCCTGCAAGCGGTTGTTGGAAAAGTTATGCACAGTAAAAAGAGTGTGGTAAAATGTGTAATGGTAGTAACACAATACACTCGAAGGGAGGTGGTGTCAATGCTATCAGCGGTCAAACGCGTCCGAATGGAGAAGGGCTTTTCTCAGCAGCGGATGGGCGAAATGGTGGGGATTCACAGGACCATCGTTTCCAATATCGAGGGGCGAAGGTTCGTACCGAATGCAAAACAGCGGCAGGCAATCGCGGATTTACTTGGTGGCAGGGAGTCAGATTTTTTCGACCAGCAGACCGGGCTGGCGCGGTAAAAAGAAAAGCCGCCGGGCGAGGCGGCAGAAAGGTGGTATGAGGGATTGACTGTACAGTCTAATTGTACCATGACCGTAGAGGATGTTATGCGGGAGGCTAGAATATCGTTGCGTATGGAGGAAATCAAAAAAGCATTAAACGAAGCCTTAGAAGAAGTAAAGCACAGGATTGATGAGGTGAGGCAGCTTCCAACCAAGGAGGCAAAAGAGGCGTTTGCTGTGAGACTGGTAAAGGAGAAACTAAAAGCAATTCCTCCCGTACCAGCTCTCAAGGGAAAATCTCGGAGTGAAGATAGGCTGATTCTTCGCAAGAAAAAAGCATGGAACAGGACAAAAGCTCAAAAGACCGCAAAGATGAGATATTCACCGAATAGGACTACTGGAAAACTCATATACAGAATATCTCACCACAAACACTTTTCTTGGAGACTCTTGGCAGGAGGGGTTTACTCAGTTTTTAGGACACACAATTCCTTTTCCCGCACCGCTTCCCGGTCCCACCGCTCCTTAGTCCGCAGCGCTGCAAAAAGCGGGGGCGACGATAACGGCGGCGACTCGGAATCTGACCCTGGTGAACCTCCAGGGCCAAAGTTAGTTTTACCCTCTCACAACTCCCATTCCATCCCACAACTAAATAATTCCATCCTCTCGCGGACGCCTCATCCGTGCCATTGGTGCATGGACTGGAGGTGGGCTGCATGACCTTCCAGCGGACCGGCGAAGACATTAAACGCCACGCCAGGCAGAAGGACAAGGTGCTTGAACACCTCAGGACCGGCCAGCCTCTCACTCAGGACACGGCGCGGGAACTGTACGGCGTCATGCGCCTTGCCTCCCGAATTTCCGAACTCAAGAAGGGCGGACACGTGATCCTTTCCTTGAGGAATGACCAGGGCTGCGCCACGTACCTGCTCCTCGAAGGGGGGCGGGAGTGATGGCGTACTCCAAGCGCGACATTGAAACCGCCTTCCCCGGCGGCAAATGGTCCAACGGCGAATACCTCATTAAAAGCCCTCTCAGGCCGGAGGAACGAACAGCCTCATTCCGGATCAATCCGGAAAAGGCGTCATACTTCGACTTCGGCAGCGGTCAGGGCGGGAAGCTCTCGGAGCTGTTCGCGTTGACCGGTCAGGACGATCCTTTCCACGGCGAGGGTGGTACTCCAACCGCTCCCCGGTCCAGGGAGGCGGAGGAGGCGATTATCAAGCGCCAGGCCGCCATGGACTTGTGGGAGGCAGCGGGAGACCCGGCAGGGCATCCGTACCTTTCCCACAAGGGAGTGGAAGCCTACGGAGCGCGGCGCTCGAACAGGGGAGCGATATGGAAGGATGGCCAACTGAAGGAGTTGACCGGCGACTTCCTCATTATCCCGGCCTACGGTCCGGACGGTTCCATGGTCGGTATCGAACAGATAACGTCCTCAGGCAAGCCGAAATATGACCTGGGCGGAAAGGGCGTCTTTGTCCTGGGAGAGTACAGGGCCGGTGTTCCTCTCCTTGTGGCGGAGGGTTACAGCACGGCGGCAAGCCTGAAGAAAATCAGCGGATGGAATGTAGCCTGTGCCTTCGGGACCGGCAATATCCGGAGAGCCGTTGAATGTCTCCGGAAACAGTTCACCGGTGATATTTTCGTTACTCCGGATACGGGAGCCGAAAATTATACCGACGTGGCTGACGTGGTGGAAATCCCCGGAGAGCATCCGAAAAACACCGACTGGAATGACCTTGTGTCCGCACTCGGTGTCGAACAGACAAAAGACCTTTTCCGGGAAGCCTGGGCGAAGACCCGCAAGATGAAGGAGCCGGAGAAGGTGGAGGATAAAACATCCCTCCGGTCCTTCCGGCAGAATATCGAACCGACGCGCGGACAAAAGCCTGAGATGATCGGCGGCATATTCCCGCGTGGTGGCGTCTCTGTAATGGCAGGCCAGCAAGGTACAGGTAAAAGCCTGCTGATGCAGAAGTTCTGCTCTGACGTGTCTCTCGGTGGTGAAATCCTGGACGGCGTTTCCGGATATGCAGCGAAAAGGAAGACCGTCTACTTTGTCGGAGAGCTTCCGGTGAACACCATGAATGACCGGCAGAGGACCGCCGAATGGAAGCAGAACCCGGATAACCTGATTCTCTACAGCCGCATCACTATGGCAAAAAACCAGATTCCCCTGGACCTGGATGACGGAGAGGGCTTCCGGAACGTGGCCGAAATCATCATGGACGAAAAGCCGGACCTCGTGGTCTTTGATAGTTTGATGAGCTTCCTGTCATGCGACGAGTCAGACATGAAGGCCATGCAGGGAGCATTCACCAAGATGGTCCGCCTTGCCGATGACCTCCAATGCGCCGTTGTGGTGGTCCACCATATCCGCAAAAAGAAGGCCTTGGAACGGGCAAGCAGGCTTCACATGGATGACATCATCGGCACCAGTATCATCACCCGAAACGCGAGTCTTGCCATAGGCGCGGAAAAACTCAAGACCGATGACGGCGAGGAAATGGTATACGTCTCCAACTTGAAATCCTGGTATGCACCGCTGGACCAGTTCGCCTTCCGGATCATCCGCGACGATTACAAGGTATTCCGTGGAATCGAAATCGAGCTGAACCCGAAGAATCCGGCAGCGAACAAGACGGAGGCTATAGAAAACGCCGTATTCAAAGGACACGCGGACGGTTCTGATTTTACGGTGGCCGGGATTGCCAAGGTGACCGGAGCAACAGACCGATATGTCCGGAAACTGTTCCGCGAGTGGGAAGAATCGGGCCGGATTGTATCCAAGGGTGGGAGTAAGAACACTTCCTATAGTATCATGCAAAAGTTCCGGAATGATATTCAATCCCTTGGTATGACTGAAAAAGATTCCGGAACCTCAGTTCCGGAAAGTTCCGGAATCCTTGAGGAAGAGCATTGTGCAAATTGTATTCCGGAACTGCCGGTTCCGGAATCTTTTCCGGTGATTGCAACGGCTCAAGGGGCATTCCGGAACTATCCCATGATAACGGGAGGGGACGAGAAAACAGAAGTATACAATCCCTCCGACGGAGAGCCACGTCAGGGCAACCTCGAACAATTTTTCCCCGGCGGATTCAAGACGGGACTTTCCCTTCCTCGCGGATATTCAGTATCCGAACTGGCCACCCTGGGCGGCGTGTCCGAGGAAGCTGTGAGGGAAGAACTCTCCAGGTGGGAGGAGTGTAAACGGGTATCCGTGGACGGAGATGGGACCATTCACCTCCTCGCGGGAACATCGTACCCTGGGCAGGGTGAGGACGTCCCGGAGGATGAGGACGAACCACCTGTCTCCGCACCGAAGGGGCCGCCCAAACTTCCTGCCGCGCCCCCGGAAAGGAGACACATCGGCATGAAGGACGTGACCCTTTCCGACGCCGAAGCATGGGCGTCTGTTGTCCCTGGGCTGGTGCAACGGCTCAAGGCACAGGCGGTCAGGGAACATGATCCGGTAACGCAACGGTCAGCACGTGACCTGTATGAGTCATTGGTCAGGATCGAATATGCGGATCACTTGCAGAAGGAACTGGACGCGGAAACCGGTGGAGGACAGGAAGGTGGCCTGCTGTTACCTCCAGAGGAACCCCTAGCATCAACGACGCCTCCGGTCCTCAAGGACGATGAACCTTCCACCCCTCGCGGGGAGGATCGTTCCGGGCCGCCTCCCGGATGGCTGGAAGAACAGCCGGAAGCTGTACAGGCGGAATACCGGGCGAAGGTGAAGCGGCTGAAAGGTGTTTCCATACCGGATTATGAAGCCCTCGCCTTGCTTCGGACCTGGGAAGAATTCAAAGGAAACAGCCGATGAACAGGGCAAAGGAATACCTTGATGCTCTTGTTTCCGATGGTGTAACCGTGATTGTCTCTTCCCGATTCTTCCGGCTCATTGGACCTGATGAAAAGGTCTATCCTGCAATGGCCGAATTTAATGAGGAAAACGGCTTGAGGGTGGCAATACTTGAATACTTCGGGCTACTGTAGGCCGCCGGTCCGGGGCAGAGGGCCGCCATGGGCGGAGGTGATTTTCCCGCTTATAAAAGGTACTGTCGGCCACCTTCTCGCAGGGGTCGGCAATACCGCGCAGGTCACCTGCGTGAAAACTCAAAAAATCGAGGTTTACATTCACATTCGAGGGGCATTAAATCCTGATGAATGCTGTAAATGTGGCATGACAATTGTTAACCTGGTGGTGAAGGAGGGTAACATCAGGCCATAGGCAGGGGGGCGGTTGAATCCCTGACCGCTCCCTCCCGTGACAACGTGGCGGGGTCACGCGCGAAATATCGCATAATCAAATAGGGGGGGGTGGCAAGGGGGCTGACCTCATTTCCGATTCTCCCGCGTGTGATTCCCCGGCGTTGACCTGAGAGTGAAGCCGGAGAAATATGACCTCCCCCCTGGGCAGGGTGGATGAAATGTTGAGAAAAGTTGAGATTCCTGTATTGGCGGCAGTGATCGTTTCCCCCTAAAAAAAAGGATGTTCAAAATGAACATGAACCCACCATTAAAACATCATCAGCCGTCGAAGAGAGAGCAGCACTCCCCAAGGAAAAGAGCCTCCCGATGCAGGAGGCTCCTTCACCTTGCTGGACAGTATTGTGGCCGTCAGTCCAACGGATAGACCGTTTCCATTCCGTGGGCTTTCCTGTAGACGTTCTGGCCGCGACAGACGAGCGGCGTTATCCAATGGTCCGGGTGGCGGCGCGCCACGGCTCCAAGGATATGTTCAATCTCAATAAGCCGCCTGGTGTTCCCTGCTGCCTTGCACCGTTCATATTCCCGTCCCAAGCGGATCAGGAATACTTTTACCATCATGGGCAACGGCTCCATGGTGATCCTCCTTCTTTGTGGGGGTCATTCTCCCGGCATCAGACCGGCGAGATATACCATGTTCTCGGCAACCGGGTTGTTGAATGACTCATTGAAAATTTCCTCTATCCCGGCATGACGGAAATCATTCATCCTCCATCCCTGGGCAATGAGTGATTCAACTGCCCTCCAGAAATCGCCGTTGAACTGCTCAACAGTGCTATCAAGAGTCTCCCTGCTCATGGTGAATCCTCCTTCCTTGGGGCTTCATTCCAGCCTCGGCGGAATCCGCGAGCCGTGGATATATTGGTAATCGTCGCCGTCCTCAGTCTCGAACCACTGCCGGTAAAAATCGGTGTAGGCGTGCGGCTCTCCGTCGTTCGTGGCGCTTCCCGGCAGGTTGAATTCCCCGGACGGGGCTTCATCCTCGAACATCGCGAGCATGGCGCGTTTATCGGCGGCGCTGCCGACGCAATATTTCCAGTGCTGTTCCATTCAATTGAAAAAATGATCCGCGTTGACGTTGTGATCCGTAATGGTCTGGATCATCTCAGGCGTCCTCTATCATGTCCGAAAAGTGCTCCGCATAATCCTCCGGTTCCAAGTGCTCCTGCGCCCATTGGAAAGCCTCTTCCCTCGAAAGGGGAGTGATAGCCTCGCCGCCGCCGGTGGCGTTGCCGTGGCTCCGGGCGTACTGAGAGAGCGCGCCGCCCTCACCGGCAAGGAAGAAATTCCCCTTCGAGGTGAGGTACAGCTTTTCTTCGCAGTAATGGAAATCAGACGTCGGATAGCCGTTCCACCATGCCCCTATTTCCTGCGCCGTCGCCGTGTCGTACCGTTTGCCTTCGATGATCTGCTTCATGTTGTGATTCCTCCCTGGTTCAAGATACCCCGACTCGCGGGGCTGATTCCGATTTCACATACTCCCGCCCTGGCCAAGCCGGAATCAATTACGCCTCCGCCCTGGCCAACTCGTATTCAACTCCGCCCCCTCCCTGGCCAACTCGTATTCAACTCCGCCCCCTCCCTGCCCAACTGGGTCAAGGTGCTCACTCCTTCGGAGCTGCGCCAACTACCAGGGCCGCCCCCACTACCACGGCGCAACCCCGGAGGATTCCTGCATCGTTTTTTTCCTGGGCTTGCCGTGGGGGTTGGGGTTGCCCTCCCCCGGCAAAAATACGAGCTGGCCCGGGCGGTGGTTACTTGCCCTTGATTCAAATCAACCCCTGTTTTTTTTCGATTGAATGCAGGAGAGCCGTGCGGCTATTTCGACCCCTGCGCCTCCGGGCTTACCAGTACCTTTGACCTCAGGGACACGCCAGAACGCCCCTAGGAGCCTTCCTTTTCTTTGGGGGGTATAAGATTACCTCTCGCCCTCATATCGTGCGTCCTGGGGCATTCTACGGGGTCACAGCTTGCCGACGCGCTTTCTTGGAGCAGGGAACATGGCCGCGACAGGAGACGCCTTTTCGTGAGCCTGGCGGACATCATCATCAGACAGGGCTAAATACTTTTCCGTCATGGCTAGAGTGGAATGTCCCATGCTCCGCTGCAGGGTGAACACGTCGCCGCCGCCACGGAGATACTGGATGGCGTATTGGTGGCGGAGGTCATAGGCGGAGAACCGTTTCAGACCGGCCTTCTGAGCATAGCGGCGGAGCTGGACGGTCCATGCGTGGGTATTCCACTCGCCGCCGTAGGAGGTGCAGAAGACCGGCACGGTGTTATCCCACTCCTCAGGCCGTACCTGCATCAGCCGATCCACCATGGCGGCGGTCCTCTCGGAGAAATAGACGTTCCTCCCGGTCCGTGTCTTGGCTGTGGCGGCACGGATAACGGCGCGGCGAAGATGGGCGTCAATGTCTGACGGACGGAGCTGAAGAGCCTCGGAAGGGCGTATCCCTGTGTCGATGGAGAAGAGCAGCAGGGCCGTATCCCGCAAGGATGGGAAGGTGTCTGTCCCTATGACGTCGAGGATTTTTTTCACGTCGTCCATAGGGTGGTCCACAATGCGGGGAGCCTCGCCGCGTCTCATGCGGAACTCGGCGGATGGCGACTCGGTGAAGGCTCCTTCCCTCGCGGCGTAGTCGAAGAATGGCCGGAGGCTTTTCAGTCTCATGTTATGGGTGGTGGCGGATATGCCGTCCTGGGAGAGAAAGGACGCGACGCACTCCCGGCATGTTGCGGACCATGCTGTGGGGAACCTCCTAAAGAACAGGGAAATTATTTCGTTGTATCCCTGGAGTGTACGGGCCGCCGCTCCCTGTGCCTTTTTCCATGCCAGAAAACGGGACAGGCAATCCTCCCACGTCCTGGGGGCGTTTCTCCGAATGTCAATAATAGCGGCGCTTTTCATGGGTATCCCTCCTCGAAATGTTGGGATGGCCTTCTCGGAGGGTGGTAAAATCTTGAGCATCGGACATGGCGTTTTTTGGGGTGATTTTTCCCTGAGGCAAAGAAGACTATTTTTTAGAACAATCGGTTTTCCGGCTTGACGGCTTCTGATTTTTGTGTAAAATAATCACTTGCGCACGCCGGAAAGAGTCGAGCCGTTAGCTCAGATGGCAGAGCACCGGACTTTTAATCCGGGTGTCGTGGGTTCGACTCCCACACGGCTCACCAGTTTCCACTTTCGCGGTCCCATCGTCCAGTGGCCTAGGACACAGCCCTTTCAAGGCTGTGACACGGGTTCGAATCCCGTTGGGACCGCCATTTTACCGCCGGTGTAGCTCAGTTGGTAGAGCAGCGCACTCGTAATGCGCAGGTCTCCAGTTCAAGTCTGGACACCGGCTCCAGGAACAGCAAGGGTTCCCCGAATATGCGGGAACCCTTTTTTTGTAGGGTTTTTCAGCGCCGTGTATGATATCATCTACACCAAGACTTTTGATATCCCGGAGGATTTCTTCGTGGCAAAAAAACATCTTTTCTTTGTTCGACATGGGAAAACAGAATGGAACGGTCAGTATCGTTTTCAGGGAAGGAGCGACGTCCCTCTCAACGAGGAAGGACAAAAACAAGCGGAGGCGCTTGCTGTTCGCATCCGTACATGGAAAGATGCTTGTTTTTTCACCAGCACGCTCTCCCGCGCCGCGGAGACGGCCCGGATCCTCTCGTCCGGATGCCGGAGCGAACGCCTGGAAAAACGGGAGGGGCTCTCCGAAATGAGTTTCGGGGTATGGGAGGGGCTTTCCATTTTCGAAGCCGAAACTGCGGACCCGGATGCTTTTCGAAAATGGAAACAAAGTCCTTTTGAACATATCCCCCCGGGCGGGGAACCTTATCCTGAGATTATGAACCGGGTCTCCGCTGTTCTGGATGAAGCTCTTTCCTCGAAAGAGGAACGGATAGTGCTTGTGAGCCATGGTGGGATAATTCGTGCCGCTCTTTCCATTTTGCTCGGTCTGAGTCCCTCGTCCGTATGGAAGATGAAGCTTTCGAACTGTTCGGTAACAGCTGTCGAGTCCGGAAAACGCGGCTGCTCGCTCGTTTTTCTCAATGATGACCTCCACACGCTGCTTTCTTCGGAAATTTTGCCTGACATCCCCTTTCCCGCTTAGACAAGCAGGGCAGTTGCTGGTAGAATTTACCCTGAGGTAATGAGGGGAGGGTGGATCGTGACTGAAAATGAGACGCCTGCAGAAAAGAGAGGCACTGGCGACTCTCTTCAGGAAACCGAAGAGGCCGAACTGTGGAGAAGATTCGTTACTGACCATGACGACGGTGCGAGAGACTCGCTCATAGTATCCTACCGCCCTCTTGTTTTCTGGCTTGCAAAGAAATTTCATGTCCGCCCCTCGTCATACCAGGATCTTATCCAGGAGGGGATGATCGCGCTCATTCGCGCGGTGGACAAGTTCGAGCCGGAGCGGCATCTGAAGTTCACGACATACGCGTTCTACCGGATCAAGGGGCAGATGATCAACTTCTTGCAGCGCTCGGAGAAAAAAGCGCCAGTTCCGGTGGACGATGAATTTTTGATGCCTGAAGATCCGTTTGTTCCCGATACTTTCGATTTTGTGCTGGCTCTTTCCGATGAACTCCGGAGACTGCCGGTGAAGGAGGGGGAGATCGTGCAAGCCCTTCTGATGGAGGGGAGAGAAGCGAAGGAGGTAGCGCGTGAACGGGGGATCGATATCAGTCATGTCTACCGCCTCAAGAGAAGTGCTCTGGCAAAACTTCGAAAATGGTTGGGTGCGGAAGCCACAAACGAACTCTAAATCGGGATAAGGAAAATACAACGGGCGCCGAGGCAACAACGGCATCCGGTTTATTTTCCCGAAGCGTGCCTCCGAAAACTTTTAGAATCTCAGGAAAGCCGGAGGCTGCGTGACGGTCGTTTATGATGTCTTCCCGGGAGGGTACTGTATGGAAAAGAAGATCGCTCGAATTTGCAGATGGCTTGACAGATGCGCAAAAGCCTGTTCCGCAGGTTCCTGGAGCAGCGCTCTGCTTGATATGGAGTGTGCGAAAGCGGAGCTTGACGAGGCAAGAACGGAGCTATGGGCGCGTTCCGAGTCCGCATCGTCCGGGGAAACGGTCCGAAGAACCGCTCTTGTGCTGAAAATTTCATGCCTCAGTATGGTCTTTATTCTGGCGCTCGCCGCACCGCTTGCAATTCAGGGAGTCAGCCCGGTTCGTCGCTCCGAAGAGTTTGCGCTCGAGTGGGTTACCAGCGATGAAAAAGCCGTTCTCTCGGCCCTGCGCAAAAGTCTGAGCGAAGCGAACAGGGCATGGCTGGCAGATACGCGGACCGGCCGGGAGGTTGCCGAAAGACCGGAGACTAACGACGTGGCCTCGCTCGTTCCCGAGGGACATGCGGAGAAGGTTTCCCGGGAGGCGCGTCCGGAGTACTCCGGAACAGGAGGAACCCGAACCCGCGTCGTGTCGCCCGGAAAAGACCGGAGTCCTCGACAGAAAGAAGAAGTCTCGGCAGGCCGGGAGCTGGATGAGATCATTACCCTCGTACAAATCGGACAAAAAGCACTCAGGGAGAGGGAGTCTCCGATAGAGTTCCATCGTCCCTGATCGAGTGGAGTCAGGGGTTTCCCAGCCGGAGTGCGCTCTGCTGGAAGACCGATGTTTTGTGGAAGGAGAGATCGTGCGTGAAAGCAAATGTTAGGAAGTCGCTGCTTGCAACTGGAATACTGTTATTTTTCGCGGTGACTCTGTTCGGAGGAAGCCCTGTCTCTGCCGCCGATCCGATTGTTACCCTGCTCGATGTCGAGGGCAACGATCATGTCGTATCGGAGCATATCCTCGGTGTGGTCCAGACAAAAGTCGGAGAACCTCTCAGCAGGGAGCAGCTTCAAAGCGATGTCGAGGCAATTTACGGCCTTGGATTCTTCTCGTTTGTCGACATCAATTTGCGGAGTATAGCCGGCGGTGTCGCCGTTACCTATATCGTGCGGGAGAATCCAGTCGTAGAAAGCGTTTCTTTTTCCGGAAACAGCATCTTCACGGATGAACAGCTTCTTCAAGTCGTCTTCACCACGCCGGGCAACGTGTTCAACCGCGTCTTTTTCCGTCATGATCTCGACCGCATTCAGGAGAAGTACAGCAAGGACGGATACGTCATGATGAAGATAGCGGACGTCCAGGTGATGGACGGCAACATCAACGTCCAGATTGTCGAGCCCACGGTGGGGAATATCATCATCCAGGGAAACCGGAAGACCAAGACGCATGTCATCGCAAGGGAGATCAAGCTGAAACGCGGCGATCCTTTCAATTCGACCATTCTCCGCAACTCGATCAACAGGTTGCAGGCGAAGGGGTTTTTCGAAGATGTCAACATCGGGTTTGAACCCGGTGAAGACGAGGACGAAATTGATGTCATCCTTTCCGTCGTCGAACAGAAGACGGGCAAGGTCGGTCTTTCCATAAGCCACGGATCGGAGAGCGGCTGGTCGGGAGGTCTGAGCTACACCGACACGAACTGGCAAGGGCTCGGTCATATCGGCGAAGTCGGTTTCGAGACCGGCGACAACGAACAGTACTGGATTTCGTATACGGAGCCGTACATGGATTCCAAACACTTCGCGTGGAAGGTCGGATTCGGACGGTATAAGTGGGTCGACCGCTATTATTACCGGCGTGGTGTAAAACAGCTCGTCTACGACTACGAGATGAAAAACATCTATGTCGGCGCCGGCAGAAAGTTCGGTCGGGAAGAACAGTTCAACTGGTACCTTACGTTCGACTGGCGAGATCTCGATGCGTACAATATCCGTGAAAAGACAGGGGTCGACGACCTGACGCGGGGCAAGATTTTCTCAGTTCTCGGAACCATTACGCAGAACAGGATGGACACATTTCTCTCCTACCCCAAGGGAGATGTCATCGACCTCAACGTTGAGCAGGCGATGGAGATACTCGGCGGAGAGTTCAACTATACGAAATACTGGCTTCAGGCGAGATACTACACGCCTCTCAGAGGACTCGGCGATCTCTTCGACCGGCAGCTTGGAAACGTGGACGACCCCGCTATCTTCGCAGCGAGGATGCGGATCGGATCCTCTTCCGGAACTATTCCGACGGCCGGCCTTTACTCCCTCGGCGGGTCGAATACTCTCAGAGGCTACGACGGCGGGCGGTTTGAAGGAACCGACATGTTCCTCGCGAATTTCGAGGTTCGTGTTCCCATTGAGAAGGCGTTCGGATTTGTTGTCTTTTACGATACAGGCAATGCATGGCTCAATGAGAGCATGAGCTTCTCAGACCTCTATGACTCCTGGGGTTTCGGTGTCCGGGTCAGAACGCCTCTCGGAAACTTTCGGATCGACCATGCGTCGGGGAAAGACGAATCCCGGACTCACTTCGGGTTCGGAGAGATGTTCTAGAAAACGAGGGGAATATCGGTGTGAATCGGCCTCAAGATCTTTCCGCCGTTTTATCGCATTCTCTTGCGCGGGGAAAGATCCGATTCTTGGGCATCACGGGATGCTTCGGGAAATGTAGGGGGAGCGCCGTCCCCCTACATTTCTTTGCGCTTCTCCGGCGAATGTTCTCGGGAGGATTCGTGGTGTTCCCTCTCCTTGCTTTTCTTCTCATTGTTCCGTCAGTCTGCAGCGCCTCCCCGGCCGATATCGGTGTCGAGGGGGTCCCGTACTGGCTTCGCCCGAGCGTGGAGAGAAGCCTCCGTTCGGTATGGGCGGAAATTTCCCCCCGCTACGCTGCGCAGCACGATTATCGTGAAGGACCTTCCTCTCCGCAAGGGGACCTGCTCTCGATTCTCGGCCTGGTTGCGGAGAGGATTTTTGTCGGGTATTCCCCTTTTATAACGGTTTCTGAAAACGGGATCCTGGTAACGCTTTCGCCTGACGAGCCCGTTGCCTGGCTCGTGGAGATAAAGCCCCCCTCCCTCTCCCCCCCGGCAGCGGAATGGTTCGACGAAAACGCCGCAGGACTCGGCGGGAGCATTCAAAGGATGCTGGCTTTTCTCCCCGTCGAAGCTCTCTCGTGGGCGGACGTGGCGCTGAAGGAGGCCATCGAGGAGACCTGCGCCCCTCTCCTTCCCGGCTGGAATCCTTCGCTGCTTGTCCGCGTGCAGACGCGCGAAGCATCGGGAGACTCTCTTCCTGAAGAAACGAGAATTCTTCAGGTTTCGTTTTCTCCCCGGCCTCCTCTCGTCCTGGCGATTATCCCTTCGATTTCCTCGAGCACCCTGCCCGTAGCCTTCCGGTCGGATTTGAAGGAAAAGATATTGCGGACGCTCGCTCCTGTGGTCGGCCTCCCCATCGAATGGGCGGCGAAGAACAAGCTTCGGATCGAAGCGCTTGCCGCGGATGCTCTTCGCGATACGAACACCGTATCGAATGCGCGTGCAACGGTCGATGTCGCTTTTTCGCCGGATCAGCTTTCCGCTGTGAAAGCCGAGGTGGAAAGCCCCAAGTACTCCATTCGCGCTTGGATAGCGGCATATGCGGGCTCGGACGGAAAATATCCGGAGATTGGACTTCATTTCGGCAGAAAGGCGTTACCCTTCTCCGGGTGGGACGTCGAGCTCTACGGAGAGTGGGTTCTTGCTGCCAATGATTTTTCCCTGGAGAGCCGCTGGGGTTTCCGCTGGAGCCCTTGGAAACATGTACTCGTCGGCGCCGAAAAGAGTTTTCCGGGTAATGTCCTCTGGTATCGCGTCTCGGTGGAGGGAGGGCCGCGTTCCCCTTACTTCTGGTGGCGATGGAGCGAAGACGGAGACGCAATGCTCGGCCTGGGATACAGGATCGACGGGAGAATCTCACTTGAGCTCCACTATGACGATCGGCATGACGACAGGCTGACGCTGAAGGCCATAAGCGACCTTTAAAATGATGATCCTCTCTCCTTATGAAATTCGGGAGGGCCCGGAATAAAGGGAATTTGCATGATGTCTTGCGGGTTTACTCATGAGCAGGGCTGTTTTTTCCCGGCGCGGGAGAGATGACAGGCACTTCATATGAGAGTCTCCGCAGGGGACCTTGATCGGAGGAAACGGTATGAGGGAAAAATGGACGCTGCGATCTCTTGCGGAAAAGATCAACGGCGAAGTTATGGGAGATCCTTCTCTTTCTGTGGAAGGAGTTGTTTCACCCGCGAAACTCCGCAGCGGAATGATTGCTTGCCTGTGGGATTCTCCGGATGCCCTCTCTGCTCGGCAGGGGTGTGTCTCAGGCATGGAGCTGCCGAAGGACGGGCACTTTGTAGCCCTTCCGGCTTTTTTTGCTCTTAACCCCTGCGCGACTGGAATCGCCGTCGAGAATCCCAAAAAAACCTTCCCCCTGCTCCTGTCGCTCTTCTCGCGCACCTTGCCTCCTTCTTCAGCTTCGGGGATTCATCCGTCAGCTGTCGTCTCCGAAGAGGCCTCAGTCGCTGATTCCGCATGGGTAGGCCCTCTCTGTGTGATCGAAGCGGGCGCTGTGATCGGGGAGAACGCGTGCCTCCGGGGAAGGGTCTTCATCGGGGAGGGGAGTGTTGTCGGCTCCGGAACGGTAATCGAACCGGGGGTGGTTCTGCTCGAAAAGGTCCGTACCGGTAAGAATTGCCTGATTCACAGCAATGTCGTGCTGGGATGCGACGGTTTCGGCATTACTCCCTCCGAGGAAGGCGTTCCTCCGGAGAAAATCCCGCAGCTCGGCGGTGTCGTCCTGGGAGATGGAGTGGAGGTCGGTGCATGTACGACGGTCGACAGGGGAACGCTCGACGACACGGAGATAGGAGATGAGACGAAGATCGACAATCATGTGCATATCGCCCATAACGTGCGTATCGGGCGGCACTGCATCATCGTCGCCATGACCGGGATTGCAGGAAGCGCGATTTTGGAGGACAATGTCATCATGGCGGCGCGAAGCGGTGTGAAAGAGCATACGCGGATCGGCAGGGGAGCCACCGTCGCTGCCCAGGGAGGAGCTATAAAGGATGTTCCTCCCGGTGCCGTCGTGTCCGGATTTCCTGCCCGCCCTCACCGGGAAAATTTCCGGATACAGGCCGCGCTGCAGCGCCTTCCCGAAATGATGGCCAGGTTGAAGACACTTGAAAAGCTGTTCTCGGGGAGCTCCTCCGAAAGACCGGCGGACGGGAAATCGTGATGAATCTGTTCCGCCGGTTGTTGCACCCGGTTTCTTTCACGGGAAAGGGGCTCCATACGGGAGTGCTTTCCGAAGTGACCCTCTTTCCGCTTCCGCCGGCTTCGCGGCCGGAGTTGGAAATCGGCGGGGAACTCGTTCCTCTCGAACACTGCCGGATCAGGGGTGCCGGAAGGGGAACCTGTGTCTCTTTTCCGTCCGGATCCAAGAGCGTGAAGACCACGGAACATCTCTTCGCCGCACTCGCCGCGCTCGGGATATGGTCTGTGCGCATCACCGTCGCCGGTCCGGAAATTCCGGCCCTGGACGGAGCCGCTTTTCTGTTTGCTTCATCCCTTCTCGAAGCTTCGGAGCCGGAGGAGAACTCCCATACGTTTTCCCCTCTCAACAGAGCCTTTTCCCCCGCCGTTCCGGTGACAATAGTGGATGAGGGGAAAAAAAGCGTCATTGCCGTCTTTCCCGCTCGCTCCCTTGCGGTCACCTACGTCATTCAGTACGCGGAGCGGCCTGTCGGAACCCAGATGGCGGAATTCGACGTGTCGAGGGACGACTTTTCGGCATCCATCGCGGAGGCCAGGACCTTCGCGCTTGCCTCGGAGGTGGAAGGCCTTCTCGCAAAGGGACTTGCTCGCGGAGGAAGTCTCGACAACGCGGTCGTCGTCGGAGAGAACGATGTGACCGCATCGGGAGGTTTACGCTTTCCCGATGAATTCGTCCGGCACAAGATCCTCGACCTGCTGGGCGACCTGTATCTGCTCGGTGTTCCGCTGAACGCGCACATAACAGCTCTTCGTGCAGGGCATACAACGCATTGCAGGCTCGTCGAACGCCTTCGCCGCCTCCGCCGGGCCGAGATGTTCCAAGAGAGCCGGCTACTTTCCAGAAAAGGAGACTGAATAGCATGCTTGATATCCACCAGATCATGAAATGCCTGCCCCACCGTTATCCGTTCCTTCTCGTGGACCGGATCCTTGAAATCGACGAGAAGAGGGCCGTGGGGATCAAAAACGTGTCCATCAACGAACCCTTTTTTCAGGGACATTTTCCGTCCGAACCGGTCATGCCCGGAGTGCTCGTCCTTGAGGCCATGGGACAGGTTGCCGCGATGATGCTCTCTGCAAAACCGGGAAGCGAGAACCTCATCACCTTTCTCACCGGCGTCGAGAAGGCGAAGTTCCGCAGACCCGTCAAACCAGGGGATCAGCTTGTAACTACCGCCGAAATGCTGCGCCTGAGGGGGAAGATGGGAAAGGTCCGCACCGTGGGACGGGTAGACGGTGAGGTCGCTGCGGAGGCGGAGTTCAGCTTCGTTGCAGCCGCGACTCTCGTTCCAGCGGAGAAGCAAGAGAAGGCGGAGAAGTAGATGGCGGTCATCCACCCGACGGCCATCGTCTCCCTCAAGGCCGAGCTGGCTGAGGATACGGTTGTCGGCCCCTACTGTATTGTGCACGACAGGGTGCGGATCGGCGCCGGGACGGTGCTCTCCTCTTTCGTCACGGTGCTGGATTTCGTCGAGATAGGAGCGGACTGCCGCATGGCCCAGCACGTTGTCCTCGGAGGAGAGCCGCAGGATCATGGATTCAGGGGGGAGGAGTCCTGGGTCCGTATCGGCAGAGGCGTTCTGCTTCGCGAAAACGTCACGGTCAACCGGTCGACGGGAGAGGGAACCTGTACCGTCGTCGGGGACGAATCATTTCTGATGGAAGGAGTTCATATCGGCCACAATTCCGTTGTCGGAAAGCGTGTGACGATGGCGAACAAGGTAGGGCTTTCCGGTTTCTCGTTCGTGGGAGAGGGTACCGTGATGGGTGGTATGTCCGGTATCCACCAGTTCGTCCGCGTTGGGGCGTACTGTATGATCGGCGGACTGACGAAGATCGTGAAGGACATTCCTCCGTACCTCATGGCGGACGGCCATCCGGCGGGAATCTACGGGCTCAACAAGGTCGGAATGCGCCGGGCGGGTTTTGACGCCCCGGCCCGGACGACGGTGCGCAGAATTTATGACGAACTGTTCCGGGGAGGACTCCCTTTCCGCCAGGCTCTTGATAACCTCTCGACGGAATGCGCATTTGCGGAGGAAATCAGATCGTTCTGCAGGGAGACGAAACGCGGTGTGTTGCTCTGGACGAGACATCACGAAAAAAGCACGGCAGCTTCACGGGACGAGGGGCATGAAAACGATTAGGCTTTTCGTGCTCGACGTGGACGGAACGCTTACTGACGGAGGACTCTACATGGATGGCAGGGGCGGTGAATTCAAACGCTTCGATGTCCGTGACGGCATGGGCATTGCCCGGCTTCGCGCGGCAGGGGTGGAGATTGCCCTGCTCAGCGGGCGTGCTTCGGAGGCGACAGCGCAGCGTGCGCGCGAACTGGGGATCGGGCTGCTCTTCAACGGTACCGGTGAGAAACTCCCGGTCTTTCGAAAGCTGATCTCGGATTTGCGGCTTGATGCCGGCGAAGTCGCCTATATGGGAGATGACGTCAACGATGTGGACTGTCTCCGCGCGGCAGGTCTCGCGTTTGCCCCCGCCGATGCGGCGGAGGAGGCGAAGACGGCGGCCGATATCGTCACGAGGAACGGCGGCGGACGGGGAGCCGTCCGTGAAGCCGCGGAGCATATCTTGAAGCGGGGAGCTCCCGAGAAAAGGTCATGAGAGAAAAACGGGCCGGCGTAGGCATTCTTGACCGTTTCATTCTGAAGGAACTTTCCGGGACCTTCCTCTTCGGCGTGACTTCCTTCACGATGGTCTTCGTCGCCGGAGATCTGCTTTTTCAGGCTGCCAACCTCATCATCGAACAGGGAGTCTCTCTCGCCGTCGTGTCCCGCCTGTTCATGTACCGGTTGCCGGAAGTCGTGATCCTCACCCTGCCCATGGCGACGCTTCTTTCCGCCCTTCTCACTTTCAGCCGCCTCTCGGCCAACAGCGAGCTGGTTGCGCTGAAATCGGCGGGAATTCCGTTTCACAGGATTCTCCGGCCGGTCTTTCTTGCCTCGATCCTCGTAAGTTTGGCCGCGCTGCTCGGCGCAGAAACGGTCGTTCCATTCGCCAACCGGGCTGCAGAAAACCTGATGAAATTTGAAATCCTTCGTGAGAAACCCTCTTTTCTGAAGGAGAAGGTATTTCTCCGCGAGGAGCAGGACGGAATGCTGAAGCGGGTGCTCTATCTCGGTGAGCTGAAGCCCCGCGAGGGTTTCATGAAGGATATTGTAATCCAGGAGTTCGAAAACGGACGCCTCGGCAGGATATCTCTGGCGGACGAGGGAATGTGGGCCGACGGCGAATGGTGGGTCGATAACGGCCAGGTTTTCGAAGTCGCCCCCTCGGGGAAAGTCCAGTTCCTTTTCCGTTTCGAGCGGCAACGGCTCTATCTCAACCTCAGCCCCGTGCAGATCGAACAGGCGTCAAGACGTCCGTCGGAAATGGGCTCTCTCGAACTTCTTGAGCAGATAGCGCTTATGGAACAGCAGGGGCAGAACCTCGCCCCGCTGAAGGTGATGTTCCATCTCCGCCTGGCGCTGCCGTGGGCGAGCGTCGTGCTCGCAGTGCTCGGTTCCTCGCTCGGTGTCCGCTCGACCCGTTCCGGACCGGGGATCGGTTTCGGATTGAGCGTACTCATCGTGTTCGCCTACTATGTGGTGATGTCCTTCAGCCGTGCACTCGGCGAGGCCGGATATCTTCCGGCTCTGCTGGCGGCCTGGTTCCCGAACGGCGTCTTTCTCCTTGTCGGAGGATATTTCGCGAGGAGAGCCAACGCTTAGACAGTGAAAGGAAGGAACAGCATGGATAAGAACGAGCCCGGATTCCGTCCCGGTACCGCGGCCAAAAACCCGAAAGCGATCGTCGCAGGAGAGGGACTCCTCCCTCTGCTTCTTGCGAAGAGGGCAGTAAATCAAGGGAATCCTCTCGTCGTCTATTGCTTCGGCAGCGGCGAGAGGTTTGATGGATTGCCAGGAACAGAGACGATTCCCGTCACCGATCTTTCGAGGACTGGAAAGCTGACCGGCGATGCACGGGCCGGAAGCCCTGATGCTCTGGACCTTCAAGCAGTATTGGAGGATATGAAAGCGCGCGGCGTCACCTCCGTAACCCTCGCAGGAACGGTGCCCAAGAGCGTCATGTACGGTGCGTCGCTCGATCCCTCGATCCTCCGCCTTCTTGAAGGGAGCAACGACGACCACAGTCTCCTCGGGCGTATTGTCCGTGCTTTCGAAAGTATCGGCATTCCGGTCGTTCCATACGCATCGCATCTCAAGGACTGTCTCGCGCCGGAAGGACTCGTCGCGGGACGCGCCCCTCTGGCCGGGGAGGCTGCCGACATTGAATACGGGAGGAGCATTCTTGTCGTCACCCTTCCTCTCTCTTTCGGCCAGTCGATCGTGGTGTCCGGCGGCGCTGTCGTCGCGATCGAGGCGATGGAGGGGACCGACGAGATGATTCGCCGTGCGGGAGAAATCCTTCGGGGCAGGAAAAACGGCGTGCTTGTCAAGATGATGCGGGAAGACCAGGATATACGGTACGATATCCCTGTCGTCGGAACATCGACTCTCGAAACCATGAAAAAAGCCGGTTTGACCTGCCTCGCGGTAGAGGCGGGAAGAACGCTTCTGCTCGAGAAGGACGAGTTCGTGAGGAGGGCTTCCGAGCTTGATATCGCGGTGGAGGGGATCTCCGGAGGAGAAACAAGAATTCCCGGAGGGTTTTCTTCTTGACGCATTCGGAAGCGAGCTACGGAGATCTCTTCATAAGCTGCGGGGAAATATCCGGCGACGGCTATGCGGCCGCCGTCACGCGATCACTCAAGGAGCGCGGATACTGCGGGAGGATTTACGGCATGGCCGGCCCTCAAAGCAGATCTGCAGGCGTCGAAATACTCTGGGACTCCCGTCTGCTTCACCTGATGGGGATCGTCGAGGTAATGCCGTCGATCCCCCGGCTCTTCCGGCTGAAGAGGGAGATGGTCGATACCGTGCTCCGGACGCGGCCTGCAACGGTCCTCGTGATCGACAGTCCCGACTTTCACCTCCGCTTCATCGAATCCCTCCGGTCCCGGGGGTGGCGGGGGCGGGTCGTGTACGCAGTCCCGCCGACGGTGTGGGCATGGAGGGCATGGAGGGTACGCTCTCTCGCCCGGAACGCCGACCTTTGCCTGCCGCTCTTTCGGTTCGAGGACGATTTCCTGAGAGAGCACGGAGTATCTTCCGCTTGGAGAGGGCATCCGCTCGTCGACGAGTTCGCTAAAGTTGAGCTCCGGCGCCCTTCTCCTCCTGACGGAGGAAACCGCAGAATCGCGCTCTTTCCCGGAAGCCGCGGATCGGAGATCCGACGACTTCTTCCTCCCTTAAAGGAGTGTGCTGCTCTCTTGAAGAAAGACGGTTTTTCTCCCGTCTTTTCGATCGCTCCGGGATTGCCCGAGGATCTCCGGGGCTGGATGCGGAATGAGCTTCACGGAGAGGAAATCTTCGAAGGAGACGGAAGGGAACTCCTTGCCTCGAGCACGGCCGCCGCCGGTGCGAGCGGTACGGTCGCCGTCGAGGCGATGATGACGGGGCGTTTTTTTGTGGTCCTCTACAAGGTTGGTATCCTCTCTCTTCTTGTATGGAAGCTCCTGGGAAAAACTCGCCTGATCTCTTTGCCGAATATCCTTGCAGGAGAAATCGTGTATCCTGAGCTGCTGCAGAAAGAGGCGACCGGAAAAAAAGCCTTCTCCGCTCTCCGCCGTTTTCTTTTCGAACGGGAGTATCAAACCCGTGTGGAACGCGGTATCTCGGAGGCAAGGAAGGCCATGGGCGAAGAGGGCGCGTCGGATTTCTGGGCCGGCCTTGTTCTTTCCTCCCTTTCCATATCCTGCGCCCGGCACGAGCGGGTGCAGGATTCGAAAGAGAAACAAGTGAATGGACAGAAAGAGGCAAGATCATGATCTGCGCCCCGGAGAAAAGGAACATCCGGCGGAAGATCACGCTGCTCGCAAACGGTCCTGGAGAGCTCTGGGGTTGGGTTCGTCCTGTAGCGGCAGAGCTTTCCGGGCGCGGCTGGGAGATCGCGCTTCGAATTCTGCCCTGCCAGTTCGCCTCCGGAGAGGAACGGCATATTGCGCTCTCACTCGGCTTCCCGACGGTCCTGGGGCCGGAATCGCCCCTTCGGACGGCTGCCGCTCTCTGTTCCGGCAATGAACGCACGGATGCGGTGTTCCAACTCGGCGGTGATCTCCTCTGGGGGCGTATGCTTGCCGCAAAGAGCAGGGCGCCGCTTTTCTGCTACACTTACGGAAAAAAAAGCGGCTTGGAGCGTTGTACCGCAGTTTTCACTGCATACCCTTCCATGGCGGAAGCGATGAAGCTCCCGAAGGGTAAACTCGGACGCGTTTACCTCGCGGGAGATCTTGTAGCCGATTCCTTGGACCTGCCGCAAGAGTCCGTTCAGGGAACGCAGGATGCACCGGAAAACGCCTGCGCAGGGCAGACCGTGGCTTTTTTCCCCGGAAGCCGCGGCCCGATACGGAAACAGGCGCTTCCTTTCATCTGCCGGACCGTCTCTTCTCTGAGGGAGCGTATCCCGGACATCGCAGCCAGAGTTATACTCTCCCCCTTCACCTCTTCCGGGGACGAGGAATTCGCTTTCTGGCGCTCCGGAGGATTCGTGCCGGTGCGGGGCGGAACACGTTCGGCATTGCACGGAGTCGACCTGGCAGTGACGCAGCCGGGAACGAACACGCTTGAGTTGATGCACTGCGCAGTTCCCTTTCTAGCAGTGGTCCCCTTCTCCTTCCTGAGGCAGGTCCCGTTGTCCGGGATCGCGGGCGCGCTCGCAGGAATTCCCCTTGTCGGTCCGGCTCTGCGCGAAGGCGTCCTGAGGGCCAAGGCACGCCGCCGAAGAGGGTTCCTGGCCTGGCCGAACCGCATTGCCGGCGAGGCCGTGGTCGACGAAATGATAGGCGACATTTCACCGGAGGATGTCGCAAGGGCGGCTGCGGAACTCCTCCTTGACAGGGAGACGCTTGCCAGGACCAGGAAGAGCCTGGCGGTAATCTCAGCATCGACTCCTCGAAACGCCGCCGTCTCCGTCGCCGATATTATTGAAAGGACGCTTGTTCACACATGACGCAACAAGAAGGAAAAACGTTCTCGAAGCCGGTATATTTCCGTCTCCTCGCCTATGCGCGCCCTTATTCCAGGAGATTTTTTCTCGCGCTGGGGTGCATGGTCGTGGCGTCGGCGTGCAACGTGATTCCGCCATGGCTGCTTAAAAACGTCGTCGATGATGTCCTCATCGAGAAGAATCTCGCTATGCTCAACTCCCTCCCCTTCATTCTCGTTGGCCTCTTCGCCGGAAAGGGCGTGGCTTCGTACGGCCATCAGTATCTCATGAACTGGGTCGGGCAGAACGTCGTGATGGATCTTCGCCTTCACCTCTACGACCACCTTCAGCGGATGTCGCTCAAGTATCTCTACGGCAAGCGCCTTGGAGAGCTGATGTCGCGGATAACCAATGATGTCACCATCCTCCAGAACCTCGTCACCTCGGTGCTGGTGAACCTCGTGGTCCAGGCGGTCACATTTCTCGGCATGGTGGGCTTCCTGCTCTATATCAACTGGCGGCTCACGCTCATCACCTTCGCGATCCTTCCGCTCACGGTGGTTATTCTCGACCGCGCGTCGAAGAAGCTCAGAAGAGTGGGGCACTCGATACAGAGCGAACTCGCAACGCTCTCCGCAGTTGTCCAGGAGGCATTCGCGGCCATCCGGATCGTCCGTTCCTTCGCCACCGAGGATCTTGAGCTCGCCCGCTTCCGGAACAGCAACCGCGACAACTTCCGTGCCGTCATGCACGGCGTCCAGGTTCAGTCTGCCCTTGCAGGGATCATTGAATTGGTCCTCATCGCCGCGCTCGCCCTCATCCTCTGGCTCGGAGGGCGGGAAGTGGTCGACGGCGATCTCACCCCCGGAGAACTGATCGCCTTCCTCGGTTATCTCGGCTTTCTCGTCCAGCCTATCCGCGTATTCACGTCCGTGGTCGGTTCCATGCAGATCGGTCTTGCCGCCACCGAGCGCATCTTCAGCCTCCTCGACCTCCCCGAGGAGATAGTCTCGCCGGACAACCCGGTCAAGCCGGGCACCGTGGAGGGGAGTGTCTCGTTCCGGAACGTCGTCTTCTCGTACGTGAAGGGGAGAAATGTCCTGAAGGGTGTGAACCTCGACGTCCGTCCGGGGGAGCGGATCGCGATCGTCGGGCCCACGGGGGCCGGCAAGACGACCCTGGTGGATCTCATCCCGCGTTTCTACGATCCGGACAGCGGAACGATCTCCATAGACGGTACCGACGTACGCTCTCTCGAGCTTCGCGAGCTGCGGAAGCAGATAGGCGTGGTGCTCCAGGAATCCCTGCTGCTGAAAGGTACGATCGCCTTCAACATTTCATACGGCCTTCCCGGGCTCTCGATGGAGGAAATTGTCAAGGCCGCGGAAATAGCGGGCATTCATTCGTTCATTACGTCGCTCCCCGAAGGATACGGGACTGAAGTGGGGGAACGGGGCGTCACCCTCAGCGGAGGACAGCGTCAGCGCATCGCCATCGCGCGGGCCGTTGTACGCAATCCGCGCATTCTGATCCTTGACGAGGCGACATCCTCTCTCGACCTGGAGGTGGAACGGCTCGTCCAGATTGCAATGAACAAGGCCATGGAGGGGCGGACGTCCTTTGTCATCGCGCACCGCCTCACGACGATCCGGAACGCCGACCGGATCATCGTGCTCGACGAAGGGGCTATCGTGGAGCAGGGGAGACACGTGGAACTTCTCGCCTCCGGCGGCCTCTACCGCCGGCTTTACGATATCGGGGAGAGTGCTCCGTCATGATGTTCCGGGAGCTCCTGAAGGACAGGAAGGAGGGAAGCCGGAACGGAGAAAAAACAACGCCGTCCTTCATGCTGCGCCTGGTCCGGCAAAAGCGGGGCGGAGGCTTCGCCCTGGGAAGCTATCTCTCCTTCGCTCGCGGGGAGACTGCCGTTTCCCCGTGGATGGCCACATACCCCTTCGGACTGGTGGTCAGGATGGTTGCGGCGCTCCGGAACTTCGCCTTCGATCACGGGCTGATCCGTTCTGAGGAGACGCCTCTCCCGGTAATCAGCGTCGGCAACATCACGCTCGGCGGCACGAATAAGACGCCTTTCGTGGAGATGCTGTGCCGGATGCTTCAGGAAGCGGGAATTTCCCCCGGCATCGTGAGCAGGGGGTACGGCGGAAGAACTGTGGATCCAGTCGTCATCACAGCGGATTCGCTTTCTCCCTCGGATAGCGGCGATTTTCGGGACACACTCTCCAGCCTTCGGGACCTGGTGGGCGACGAACCGCTTCTTCTCGCGTCGCGGCTTCCGGGGGTTCCGGTGGCTGTCTCGAAGGACCGTCTGCGCGACGTGGAAGTGCTTTCGCGGAACGGAGTAGAACTCATTGTGGCCGACGACGCATTCCAGCACAGGAGAATGGGGCGTGACGCGGATATTGTCCTTATCGACGCATGCTGCCCTTTCGGCAACGGATGGACCGTTCCTGCGGGCATCCTCAGGGAGATGCCCGCGGTATTGTCGCGTGCGTCTCTTGTGGTCATCACCAAGTCGGACCAGGTCGAGCCCGAGAAGCTCGTTCGTCTCGTCGGGGATGTTGTGCGCTTCGTTCCGGAGGAGAAACTCTTCTTCTCCAGAATCTCTTTACATACGTGGCGGCGCTGGAACGGAGGATGGAAGGGGGAAAGCCCGAAAGGCCCCTCCCGGGTGCTCGCCTTTTCCGCCATCGGCAGCCCGGAGAGCTTCCGCCGTTCCCTGGAGAGAGGAGGAACGGCCGTGCTGCGGGAACACCGGTTCAAGGATCACTACCGCTATCGTCCCGAGGACATGAGGGCGCTCGAGGAATCCATGGCCTCATGCGGTGCGGACTGTATGGTCTGTACGGAGAAGGACGTCTACAACCTTCCTCCGGAGTGGCGCCCCTCCCACGATGTTCTCGTTCCGTTCATCTCCACCGTCCTCGACGACGAGGCGCGTTTTCAGCAATGTCTTCTCAAGGCGCTGCGGCCGCGTATGGTCGTTGCGTCCAACGGCTACGGAGAGGACTCGATGGGAGCCCTGCTCGCACGCAAACTGGTGGAACGCTTTCCGTCCGCCTCGGTCTCGGCCTTCCCGATCGTCGGAAGAGGCGAGCACTATCTGAAGGAAGGGGTTCCCGTCGATACCGACCCCTCCGACTCTCCGAGCGGCGGCGTCATCAAGTACCGGTTCGCGGATCTCTGGAAAGACCTCCGCTCCGGCCTGCTTCGCTCCATCGCCCGCCAGATGGGATCGTGGAAGCGACTTCGAGGCAAAATACGAACGCCGCTGTGTGTCGGCGACGTCTACCTGCTCCTTCACGCTCTCTGGGGCCAGGGGCAGCTTCCCGTTCTCGTCGCCACGGCGAAGACCGTCTATCTCAGCGGCCACTGGCGCCTCGAGCGTTTTATCCTCAAGCACAGAAGCCGCATAGCATGGACCAGGGACCGGGAAACCGCCTCCGAACTGATCCGTTCGGGCGCTCCGGCACGGTTCGACGGCAACCCTATAATGGACCTGACGTGTGATAATACTATCGAGCCCGTCTCCTGGGGGAGGGATGACGCCCCGCGCATTCTGCTCCTCCCCGGGAGCAGGCGGCGTGCCTACGACGATCTCCGGCTGCTTCTCAATGCCGTGGAGCATATGCAGGAACTCCTGACGGAGGGAACATCCTATCTCATGGTGGTGGCTCCGACCCTCGACCTGGAAAAACTCCTGGAGGCGTGCGAGGGATGGTCTCTCTGCTCGGATGCATCGCTGGAAGAGCATCTTCCCGGCTCGAAGGGAATAAGGAAAGCGTCGTGCGAAATCAGCCTCTTCTTCGGACCTCTTGCCGCGGTTGCCGGAAGGGCGCATCTTCTCGTCGGCCTTGGAGGGACAGCGAATCAGGTATGCGCAGGAATGGGCGTACCCGTAGTCTCGATTGAGGAGAAGGGCAAGTTCGTGCAGAAAAAACTGCTGGGCGGCTCGGAGGTGCTCGTTCCTCCGGAACCGGAGGCCCTCGCGGAGGCGGCGGTCCGGATCCTCGCCGACGAGGACCTCCGCCGTCGCATGGCCGCAGAGGGGCGAGAACGCCTGGGAGGCCCCGGAGCGCTCGACAGGGTGGTCGAATATGCGGCGCTCCGGATGGGGTGGGACCTTCGGGTCCGCCTGTACGAAAGGCTTGCCGGGCAGTGGAACGGCGAGTCCCCGAGTGAAAGAATTTCAAAACAGGAGATGATGTTTCAGTGACTTTCTCTTCAATGACCCCTGCAGCATCCGGTTCGTGCGCACATACGCACGAAAAGGCCGACAGGCGGATAGCTCCCGTGAGGATCGTCGACTGCGCTCCGGAGCGTGAAACGCCGGGCAAACCGATGCCGGGAAAAAGATGGGACTTCGCCGTGGGGGACGGCAGCCTGACGCTCATCGCGGGTCCCTGCTCGCTTGAAAGCCCGGACCTTGGTCTCGAGATCGCGGAGACGGTGCGGGACCTTTGCGCTTCACTCGGGGTGAACTATGTCTTCAAGGCCTCCTTCGACAAGGCCAACCGCACGTCTCTGTCGAGCTTCCGGGGGCCTGGCCTTGAATCCGGTCTCGACCAGCTGGCCCGGATCAGGCGTACGATCTCTGTTCCGGTGCTCACCGATATTCACGAGTCCTGGCAGGCAGAGCCCGCCGCAGCGGCCGTCGACATCCTGCAGATCCCGGCGTTTCTCTGCCGCCAGACGGATCTCCTGCTCGCGGCGGCAAGGACGGGCAGGCCGCTGAACGTCAAAAAGGCGCAGTTTCTCTCTCCGGGCGACATGAAGCACGTCGTGGAGAAATGCCGCGAGGGAGGGAGCTCGGGCGTGATGCTCTGCGAACGCGGGACCTTCATGGGGTACGGTCAACTCGTGGTCGATATGCGCTCCCTGCCGCTGATGCGCGAGCTGGGGTGCCCTGTGGTCTTCGACGCCACCCACAGCGTCCAGATGCCCGGCGCCGCGGGAGGCGCCAGCGGCGGAGACAGGCGTTTCGTCCTTCCGCTGGCCAGAAGCGCGGTAGCCGGCGGGATTGACGCGCTCTTCCTCGAGACGCACCCCTGCCCCGAAAAGGCCAAGAGCGACGGGCCGAACCTCGTTCCGCTGAAACGGATGCGCTTTCTTCTCGAACAGATCGCCGAGCTTCACCGTTTTGTCGGGGAACGCCTCGGCTCCGCCTCCCTTTCATGGACGGAGGAGGACTGAAATGCTCTGCCTTCCCTGGGAACGCGAGGGCCGTTGTCTCTCCGACGCCGCACTTCTCGAAGCGGGCAAGAACATCCTGCGTTCCGAGGCCGCCGAGATAGAGCGAGCGGCCGAGAGGACCGGGATGGAGCTTGTCAAGGCGGCGAGGATCATCCACTCCTGCACCGGACGCCTCGTGGTGGTGGGCATGGGCAAGTCCGGCATCATCGGGCGAAAGATCGCCGCGACCCTGGCATCTCTCGGGACGCCCTCCTTTTTCCTCCATGCCGCAGAGGGATCTCACGGCGATCTCGGAATGGTCTGCCGCGACGACGCGGCGCTCTTTTTGAGCAACAGCGGAACAACGGCGGAGGTGGTCTCTCTTCTTCCGCACTTCAAACGGCTTGGCGCGCCGATCATCGCCATCACCGGAGGAAGAAATTCCCCTCTCGCCCGGATCGCCGATATCGTGCTGGACTCCTCGGTCCGCTCCGAGGCCGGCGGGGCCTTTTTTCCGGAAGCCGCATCCGGAACAGGAGGAGAGGCTGTTTCGCACGGCGATCTCGACGCGTTGAACCTGGCTCCGCTGTCCAGCACCACGCTCCAGCTCGCCCTCGGCGACGCGCTGGCCGGTATGGTGACGGAGCTGCGCGGGCTCCGGCAGGAGGACTTCGCCCTTTTTCATCCGGGGGGCGCGCTGGGGCGAAAGCTGCTCACGCGAGTGCGCGACGTGATGGGCTCGGGGGAAAAGCTCCCTCTCGTCGGTGCGTCCGTCACGGTGAGCGATGCCCTCTTCGAGATGACGAGCAAGGGGTACGGCGCTACCATCATAGTGGACGACCGGGGCGACCTCGCCGGAGTCTTCACCGACGGTGACCTTCGGCGGCTCATCGGCGCCAGGGGCGTGGAATGCCTCTCCCTCCGGGTCGGCGGTGTCATGATTCAGAACCCGCTGGTCATCGAGCCGGACCGCCTTGCCGTCGAGGCAGTGCGCGTCATGGAACAGCGGGAGATATCGGCCATCATCGTGGTGGACGGAAGACGACCCGTGGGTATACTGCACCTTCACGAGCTGCTGAAAGCGGGGGTGGCCTGATCTGAACCGGCTTCTTTACCGCGCATCCGTCTCCGCCGCTTATCCCCTGTGCTATCCGTGGCTCGCACGTCGTTACGCCACGGGTCTGAACGAACGGCGGGGTTTCTATTCAGAGGAAAAAAAGGCGCGGATTCCGGAACGCTCCCTCTGGATTCACGCGGTCTCGGTAGGAGAGACGCAGTCGGCATGGCCTCTTCTCGACGCACTGTACCGGAGGAGGACGAAGACGAAAGACGACGGACTGCCGTTTCTCTCCACCACGACGGCCACCGGAAGAGAGATGGCCTTCCGCCTGGCTGAGGGACTTTTTTCCGAGCATGTCTACTATCCCTGGGATGTTCCCCGGATTGTGGAACGGGCTCTCGACACGCTCCGCCCGAAGGCGTATATTGTTCTGGAGACGGAGATCTGGCCGAGCATGCTCTCCGCGCTTGTTCGAAGGAGCATTCCGGCTTTTCTGGTCAACGGGCGTTTTTCTGAGCGCACCGCGAGAAATATCCGGAGATTCTCCTCATTCTGGCGGAGCGTGTATGACTCCTTCGACCTTCTGCTGGTCCGTTCCCGAACGGATAGAGAACTTCTCTCCGGTCTCGGAATTTCCGGCGGGAAAATCCGCGTCACCGGGGACTGCAAGGTGGACGCTCTTTTGCTGCGCCGCGAGAGGGCGGATCTCGCCGCCCTCGGACCATTTTTCCGCGTCGGCTCGGAAAAGCCGCGCCTATCGGAGTCATGCCCTCTCTTCCTCGCGGGGAGTACGCACCAAGGTGAGGAAGAAATGGTGTTCGAGGCCTTTCGTCGTGTGCAGCGGACGTTTCCGTCGGGCCGGCTGGTGATCGCGCCCCGCCATCCCGAACGGGGACAGGCGGTTCTGGAGCTCGCGAAACAGGTCGCTCCGAGCACGCTTTTTTCCGCGCTGCAGGGCGAAGGGTCTTCCGGAAAGCGCCGGGAGTGGACAATCTGTGTGGTGGACCGCATCGGCCTTCTCTTCGAACTCTACGGCGTCGCCGACGCGGCCTTCATCGGAGGCAGCCTTGTGGACAAGGGCGGACAGAACATCCTTGAACCGGCGTCTTTTGGAATCCCGTTTTCCCACGGCCCGTTCATGCGCGACTTCGTCGACGCTGCAAGGGACCTTGGTGAGGCGGGGGCTTCGGTGACCGTGCGGAACGCGGACGATATCGCCGCCGGCTGGGAGGCGGCCATGAGGGGAGATGTCCGCGAAAGAGCGAAAAAAGGGGCTGCGGCCTACTTCAGGACCGTGGGAGGCGCGGCGGGCGTCTCCTTGGACGAGATAAACGGAGTGATGCCATTATGAAGATCAACGAAGCGCTTCTGAACGAGTTTTACAACAGGCTCGACGGACGTTCCCGCGAAAGCCTCGATGCCGCCGTGGAGAAGATCGTCTCCGTCAAGCGGAAGAACGGCAAGGTCGTCGTGGCCACGGGCAGCGGTCCAAATATCCACGAAGGAGTGACGACGCTCATTGCCGAACTGATGGAGAAGGGCGTCGTCGACGGCGTCACCACCAGCTCCGCCGTTGTGGGCCACGAGATGGGCGGAGCCCTCGACCTCGTCAAGATGTGCAGCGCCTCTTCGCTCGGCTTCGATGAGCGGTTCATGCCGCGGGGCGATGTCTTCGAGTTCACCCGGCTCAGTGAGGATGAGCTGAAAGAGCTCCGGAAAGAGATGGTCCTCGACGAGGAACTGCTCGCGAAGGGAGAACAGGCCGAAGGAAGGCTTGTGATCAAGGCCGCCGGGAATATGGCCTACCCGATGGGGCTGAGGAACGAGGACCTTGCCGGAGAGATCCTCGTATTCTGCAGGACGCTCGGACTTCCCTTCGAGACCGTCGCCGGATGGGGAGCGGACCGGCGGACCATGATCGGCGCCGGGGCGGCGCTGGGACTGCCGGTGCTGGTGAGCATTCCGCAGATGGTGGGAAGCGGTCATATCGGAATGGCCATCGGTGACAGCATTCCCGTATTCGAGCGATCGAGGCGTATTGCCGCGATGCTCGAATCGGCCGACATCATCATCGAGTCGGCCGTCGCGCTCACGCAGGAGATTCACGACGGCCCGTTCGAATGCTACACCGGCCACGGAATCTGGTCCTGGTGGAAGGGCCTGCCGGTCTACTCGCTTCGCGACAAGACCCTGATCCGCATCGACCTGGACGAGAACCTCCGGAAGGTGCGGGACTTGGAGACCGGAAGCGCACTCATCCAGGAGGCCATCAACCGGGGGCTTCCCAAGACCAAACTCTCGAAAATTCCGTTCCGGATGGAGATGTCCGCTTTCGCGCGCCACGAGGGGAGTATCCCGGTCATCGGCGACATCGGCGAGGTATGGCCGGTGATGGCGTGGAAGATCGCCGGCGAGCTCGGTATTGCGCTGGATTTTATGAGCTACGCGCAGCACACGCCGGAAGGGAAAGCGATGCGGGATTGGATTGTGAAGGAAGTAAAACCGGTGGAAAAGAGCAGGCTTCTTGCCCGGACGAGAGAGTCCGGAGCGCCCTCCCCCGTAAAAAATTCCGCCGGGGCGCGACCGGTCGCGGCATCATGAAGATCCTCGGTGTGATCCCGGCACGGTACGCTTCGACGCGCCTTCCGGGAAAGCCCCTGGCCGACATCTGCGGCAAGACGCTTATCCAGCGGGTCTACGAGAGGGCTTCCCGATCCTCGCTGCTCGACCGTCTCGTGGTCGCCACCGACGACGAAAGAATTTTGAACGCTGTCCGGACCTTCGGCGGAGAAGCGGTGCTCACATCGCCCGACCACCCCAACGGAACGTGCCGGGCCGCCGAGGCCGCCGGGATGTTCGACGGAGAGATCGTGCTGAATATACAGGGGGACGAGCCGCTTCTCGACCCTATGATGGTCGACGAGGTCGCGCGCATCCTCGAAGAAGATGAATCCGTTCCCTCCTCGACGCTTTGCTCGCCCATAACGGATCCCGCCCTTTTTGCGGATTCCTCGGCAGTGAAGGTCGTCCGCGATCTCCGCGGATTCGCGCTTTATTTCAGCCGCTCGCCGATTCCCTTCTGCCGGAACGAGTCCACGATCTATGAGCATATCGGCATCTACGGCTTCAGCCGCGAGTTTCTGAACGTCTATGCCTCCCTGCCGCAGACTCCGCTCTCGACGGCGGAATCCCTTGAACAGCTGAAAATTCTCGAACACGGCTACTCGATGAAGGTGGGAGTGACGGCGGCCGGCCGGAAAGGGCCCAGTGTGGACACGCCGGAGGATCTCGAGGCAGTGCGGCGGATCCTGGCTTCGGCGCCGGAAGGAGAGTAAGTCATCATGGCTGCAGGCCCTGCTCTTGTCTTCATCATCAGCGATTCCATACGGGGACATCTGTCGCAGAGCCGCGGCATCGCAGGCTGGCTCTCACGGTTCACCGGAGCCGACATCGTGGAGATGGATGCCCCGCTGCTCTCCGGAAAAAGGAGGGTTGAGCTGCTCAAGGTGAAAGCCCGTCATCTTCCGAAGATGAACGGGTACGATATCCTTGTCTGGCTCGACGAAACCGGAGCGTCCTTTCTTTTCGACACCCTGAAACGCGAACTGGCCGCACGGAAGCTGACGGGCAAGGATGCGCTCTTTCTGGCCGCCGGCGGAGGAGCGGCTCCGTTCGCCCTCGCCCTTGCCAAGATGACCAGGGGAAAGTCGTGCGTCCTGATGACCCCCTCCGTCCTGGGAACCGCTCCCTTCGATTTCGCGGTGGTTCCTGCACACGATTATCCCCGGTACACGCGAAACCTCCTCGCCACTCTCGGCGCTCCGAACGCGATCTTCCCCGACGAGCTCGAGCGGAAGGGGTGGGAACTCGCGGAACTCTATGCTCCGGGGGAGGATTCGGATCAGCGGTGGGGAGTCCTGGTCGGAGGCGACGACGCCAATTACGCCCTGTCCGCCGCGTGGGTCCGGCGCGTCCTGACCCCCCTCTTCAAAGCGGCGGCGAAGGAAAAAATAGACCTTTACGTCACGAGCTCGAGACGGACTACTCCGGAGGCGGAAAAGGCCCTGAAGGAGCTTGCCTCGGCGCACCCGTCCGTCAGGATGCTGCTCCTGGCCTCGAAGGATGATTTCAACCCGGTCGCGGGAATGCTGGGGCTCTGCTCCCGCCTCTTCGTCACCGAGGATTCCGTCTCGATGGTCTCCGAGGCGATCACGGCGGGCAGGGAGGTATTCCTGCTCCGCGTCGAAAAAAAGGATCGCATGCGGGCGGCGCTCCAGAATTTCACGGCACGGCTCGTGCGCCTTCGGCTGCTTCCTCACTCCCTCCTCTGGGGCAAACCGAAGTTCGACGCGCTCTTCGCCGTTCTTGAACGGCGTGGTTTCCTCAAGGAGATGCAGGAAGGAGCTCTTCTTCCCTCCACGAGAGGAGGCGCGTCGCTCCACGCGGACGGCCCTGCGCTCAACGAGGCGCGGCGGGCGGCGGAGTGGATCGTGGAGCGCTGGAAAGAGAAACCGGAAGAACGAGGACCGCGGCGTCCCGAAGCCTCTCCGGATTGATGAAAGGATGTCGTTTGACCTCATGAACATACTCTTCTGCTCCGACGCTCTGATCGTCGACGGCGTCACATCGTTCGTCTTTCACCTCGCCACGGCGCTGCGGGAAGGAGGCCACCGCGTCGCCGTTCTCGGGCGATGGGCCGGAAAGGGATTTCAGTCCCGGCTTCGGGAACACGGCGTCGGCGTGATCTCGTGCCTCTCTCCGGGAGTGGGGAACGCATGGTTCGACAGGAAGGCGGCGGCATTCGCTCCGGATGTGCTGGTCACCGACTCCCGGCGTTCCTTTCCCCTCGCGGTCCGATTGAAGAGGGTGACGGGGGCGAAACTCTTCACCTTTTTTCTCGACAATCTCGAAAAGACGGACAAGAAGGGGCGGGATGTCGATTCGCTGATACGCTTCAGCGACGCATGGCTCTCCGCGGAACCTCCGTTGCTCGAAAAGCTCGAAGAGATACGGACGCCCTTTCCGAAGTTTCTCTTTCAGCGTCCCCTGACCGGATTGCTCACCCCGACCCCGGTTCCGTCCCGCGATCCGTTCCGTATCCTCTGCTTCGGGCGGATCAGCGGATACAAGTCGGCCGGGCCGATGAAGCTGCTGCAGGAAGCGCCGATGCTCAAGAGAAAGATTCCGTCGCTCGAGATTGTCTTCGCCGGCGGCGGATGGAGGGCGTGGAAGTTCCGCATGCTGGCAGCACGAGCCAATGCCGCGGCCGGCGAGCGCTACCTCCGCGTCGTCGGGACGCAGACCGATCCGCGGCCGTGGTTCGAACGGGCGACGCTCGTCTGCGCCGGTTCGACGTCTGCCGTCGAGGCGACGCTGGCGCACCGGCCGACCGTCGTCTTCTCCGGATTCTGGATCGGGCTGCTGACGCCGGAGCGGCTGGAAGAGGCCTTCGCATCGTACTTCGGGGAGAGGAGCGGACCGTTCTATGTCCGCCATCACCTGGATCGCATTCCTTCGGAGATCCTGAAGGTGTACGAGGAATGGGACGCCGCCGCAATCGGGCGGAACGTCGCGGAGGTCCGCACCGCGGTGGAGCCGAGATTCCGCAGGGAAGGCGCTGCGGAGAGATTTGCGCACATCTTCCGGAGTCTTGCCTGACCGGTTCACACCGAAAACCAGGCGGAGTCTCCGGATTGTCCGGAAAGGGGAGAGCGGCCATAAACCTGAAGGATTTCCGCAAGCGGCTCAAGGTCCTGAAGAACAGGATCTTCCCGTCATGGAGCGACGAAGAGTACGTTCACCAGGCGCTCGAAGTCCGGAATTCCGGGAGCGGGCGTCCGCCGATCCTCTACGCCGGACTCGGTTCCGACTACGGACGACCCGGCCTCGGGCTCGGCTACGACACGGTACATTTCTACTACTCGCTGGTCGGCGGAGGATATCCGGTCGTTCATTTCCCCTACGACCGGGTGCGGGCGGAGCTCGGATACGAACGGATGCAGTCGGCGCTCCGGCTGGCGTGCATGCTCTTTCGACCGTCGATCCTGTTCCACGCCATCCTCGACAACGAGTTCCGGGCGGAGACGGTCCGGTCGATCTCCTCCGAGCTGAACATCCCGGCGGTGGCCTTCTTCAGTGACGACCACTGGCGTTTCGAGACATTTTCCCGTTTCGCTGCCCGCCCCTACGACTGGATCTGTACCACCAGTGCAAAGGCCGCCGGCCTCTACAGGGAGTACGGATTTTCGAATGTCATCCGCAGCCAGTGGGGGGCCAATCACTTCCTCTTCCGTCCCCTTTCGTGTGGCTACGAGCACGATGTCTCCTTCGTCGGACAACCGCACGGATGCCGAAGGGACATTGTCCGGCGCCTCGAAGAGCGGGGAATTCGGATCGCCCTCCGGGGCAGGGGGTGGAAGGAGGGAAGGATCGGCCTGAGCGGCATGATCCGCTTGTTCAGCGCGAGCCGCATCAATCTGAACCTGAGCAACGCCTCGGTCTCTGCATCGCTGAATGCCGGCGGTGAACGGCCGCTTCTGCAGATCAAGGGGCGGGATTTCGAGATCCCGGCGTGCGGGGGCTTTCTGCTGACGCAGGAGAATCCCGAGCTGTGCGAGTACTTCGAGCCGGGGCGGGAGATCGCGGTCTACAGGGATACGGAAGATCTTGTCGAGAAGATCGAGTACTACCTCGCGCACGACGAGGAGCGGGAGCGCATCCGCAAGGCCGGATACGAGCGTTTCCTGAAGGAGCACACGATGCTCGCCCGTCTTGAGGAAATCTTCTCCAGGGTGCTTCCGCAGGATGGCGCGCAATGAGCGGAGGGAGACCGCTCCTATCCGTCGCGGTTTACACCTACAACCAGGAGCGTTTCGTGACCGAAACTCTCGACAGTCTTCTTCCGGCCGGCGGGAAGGGCGCCTCTTCAGAGGAAGATTCGCTGCTCCTGCGAGACACTGAGCTGGTCGTGTCGGACGACTGCTCTTCGGACGGCACGGCCGGCGCCGTCGATGATTGGATGGAGCGGTACGGAGCCCGTTTTTCCTCCTGCCGGCTGCTTCGGGGCGAGCGGAACGAGGGGCCCGTGCGCAACTATATCCGCGCGGTTCGGGGATGTTCCGGGGAGATCATCAAGCCACTGGCGGGGGACGACCTCTTCCGTCCCGGCGGTCTGCGCGCGGCGGTCTCGGCGATGACGACACGGAAGGAGATGAAGATCGCGTTCGGCAGGGTGGCGGAGTTTTCCGGAAGACCGGCTGCCGAAGCGAGGGAATGGACGGAGGAACAGCGGCGCTTCTTCGCCGCGGATGTGTCGGAACAGTTTCGGACACTCGTCTCGTTCGATCCCATCCCCGCGCCGGGAGTCCTTTTCCGGAGGGAACTGTTCGAGAGCCTCCGCCTGTGGGAGCACGATTTTTTCTGGATGGAGGACTGGCCTCTCTGGCTCCTGGCAACTTCCAGCGGGTTTCGGATATACGGACTGGAGTACCCGGTCGTATCCTACCGCATCCATGCCGCGTCCCTCAGCCAGAGGATGAACACGAAGGGGCGGGAGCGGGTACGACGCGGGATCAACGCGGACCGGCGGAAGATGTACGACGAAATCGTCTTGCCGCGAATCTCCGGACTGCCTCTCTTTCTGCGGCATCACGTCCGTCTGCGGCGTTTCTTTTTTTTCTGGCTCGAGAGGTCGAAATTCCCCGGTCTTGTCCATTGGGTTCGCTCGGTCTCGCTCCTGGTAGATCCGCACAGACTGAGGAGAAAAATTGCCGGCGCGGTCGGCCGGGGCGCATGAAAGGCCGGAATCGTCCGGAGGAGGCACGGAGTACTGCTTTGAAATGAAAGGGGATGGCCATGCGTTTTTTTGAATTTCCCGTCCGGAGGACGGACATACCGGAGGAAGGGCAGCTGCAGTTCATCGAGGAGGAACGGCACGTTCCCTTTCCCGTCCGGCGAATCTACTATTCAACCGGGGTGCGCGCCGGACACAGGCGGGGAAAACACGCGCACAGGGCTCTCGAACAGGTTCTGGTCTGCGTTTCCGGAGCCGTTCGCGTCGACCTGGATTCCGGCGCAAAAAAAGAGACGTGCGTTCTCGACAACCCGGCGCTCGGCCTCTACGTGGGGCCGATGATGTGGCACACCATGACCTGGATCCGGGACGACAGCGTTCTCCTGGTGTTGGCCTCCGATTTGTACAATGAAGCGGACTATATTCGAAGCTACGACGAATTTCTTCTTCTGGCCGGGGCAGGGAGGCGGGAGCGATGAAGATTCCCTTCAACGTCCTTCTGCCCGGATTCCTGGAACATGCGTCCGAATACGAGGACGCGGCCCTTCGGGTGCTCCGCTCCGGCTGGTATGTCCTTGGGACGGAGGTCGAAGCGTTCGAGCGTGAGTTTGCGTCGTACCTCGGTATTTCTCATTGCGTCGGTCTCAACTCCGGTCTCGACGCCCTGGTCCTGGCGGTTCGGGCCCTCGGCATCGGGCCGGGGGACGAGGTGATCGTCCAGGCGAACACCTATATCGCGACCGTGCTCGCGATTACCGGGTGCGGCGCGGCGCCCGTCTTCGTTGAACCGGACGATTTTCACGGTCCGGACCCGGAGCGGACGGAGGCCGCGGTCACTCCGAGAACGAAGGCGATCATGCCTGTCCACCTGTACGGTCAGCCGTGCGCCATGGACGAGCTGCTGGAAATCGCGGGCCGTCATGGTCTGGCGGTGATCGAGGACTGTGCGCAGAGCCACGGCTCCGCGTGGAGAGAACGGAAGACCGGAACTCTCGGAACGGCCGGCTGTTTCAGCTTCTTCCCGACGAAGAACCTGGGAGCCTTCGGCGACGCGGGCGCGCTCGTCACGGAGGACGAGGCGCTTGCGGAACGGGTGCGGACGCTGCGGAACTACGGCAGCAGAAAGAAGTACGTGAACGACATCGAGGGGGTCAATTCACGTCTTGACGAGATGCAGGCGGCACTGCTGCGCGTCCGGCTGCGCTATCTCGAGGAAATCAACGCCGAACGGAAGACCGTCGCCTCGCTCTATTCGGAACGGATATGCTCTCCTTATGTCCGGACGCCGGGTATTCGTCCCGGAGGAACGCATATCTTCCATCTCTACGTCGTCGAGAGCGACTTTCGGGACCGGCTGCAGGAGCACCTGGCCGCTCACGGTATCGGGACGCAGATCCACTACCCCGTTCCGCCGCACCTTTCCGGCGCCTACAGCCGCCTCGGCTACGCGCCGGGCAGCTTCCCCCGGACGGAACGGCTCGCGGAGAGGGTCCTCAGCCTCCCCCTCTACAGCGGCATGGCCGAAGATGACGTCCGAGCCGTCTGCGACGCGGTGAACTCCTTCAGGCCATGAGCGGAAAACGCACCCCGTTTTTTCTCCTGCTTCGCCGCCGTGTCACGAAGTTGCTGCGGAGCCTGGCGGCCCGGCTTCACCTGATGCAGACGCTCCTCGGGGCGTGGTGGGGCGGAACGGGACTTTCCGTCGGCCGGGGAGCGCGCTTCTACCAGAGAACGGTCGTCTCCGGCGAAGGAAACGTTCGGATAGGCCGGAAGGCCACGCTGGGGTACCCCATCGGCGGAGGATTCAGCGGCCGGGGCTGCGAGCTGCAGGCACGATACCCGGATGCGGTGATCTCGCTGGGAAACGGCGTCGCTGCGAACAACGGACTCCTGGTCATCGCCGCGAAGAGCGTGGAGATCGGCGACGGCTGCCTTCTCGGCATGGGAGTCCAGATCCTGGACTTCGACGCCCACGGAGTCGCCCCGGAGGAGCGCAGGAGCTCGATCGGAAGGACGGCTCCCGTCGTCCTCGGAAGGGATGTCTGGCTCGGAAACGGCGTCATTCTCCTCAAGGGGACGCGGATCGGGGACAATTCGATTGTGGCTGCCGGGGCGGTTGTGCCCGGAGGAGAGTATCCGGCGGACGTCATTCTCGGGGGCAACCCGGCGCGGATTATAGGGGACGTCCGGGGCGGGACTCCCGGCGCCACGGAAAGATCGGAGGAAAAAAATGCAGCTGAAGACGAGCGTTGAGAACCTGTTTCTTCGAGATCTGCGGATGGAGGATCTGGAGGGTTTTTATTCGTGGCAGAACGATCCGGAGATTGCCGCGAACTTCGCTTTCACCCGGCTTCCCCGGACGTTGGAGGAGACCCGGAGGACGCTTGCCGGGATAGTGGACGGAAACCGCCGTGATTCCGTTCACCTCGCCGTCGTGCAGTGTCCCGGAACACCTGGGGAGGAGTTCGTCGGGGTGACCAGCCTTAAGAACATCTCGTTTCTTGACCGGCACGCCGAGTTCTCCATCGTGATCGCTTCGAAACGTCATATGGGGAAAGGCTACGGTTCGGCAGCGACGGTCCGGATGATCCGGTACGGATTCGACACGCTCAACCTCCGGAAGATCTACCTGAGCGTTCTGGCCGGAAACGAGACGGCGATCGGTCTTTACGAACGTCTCGGGTTCCGGCGGGAGGGAGCCTTCCGGCAGCATCTTTTCAGGAACGGCGCCTACGAGGACCTGATGTGGTTCTCCCTCTTCCGGGAGGAGTTGACGGAGTGAACGAGGCGCGCCGTTCTCATCTGCCGTTCTTGGAAAGAATGCTGCTCCATAAGGACTTCGCACCCGTCCTGAGCTGCCTGACTCTCCCGCGCACCGTGAAGCTCTCCTCCGGGCGGAGCGTCACCGGGGCAGGCCGTTCGGGAGCGGGAAGATTCCGGAGGAGGGAGACGATCGCCGGAAAGAGATTGTAGCGGTTCAGCACCAGTCCGCGCGCCTCGGCGAGGAGCGGCGACGCAGCCTCGAAGGTTCCGCGCTCCATCGTCTCCCGGATCGTCCGGATCGCCTCCTCCGGATGTTCGATGTCGATAGTCTTGAAAGCCCCCTCCGGAAAGTACTTTCCGATATTCGGACACCCCCAGTAGAACGGAAACGCGCCGCCGAGATATGCGTCCGCCAGCTTCTCGGTCCAGTAGTCCGCACAGAGCGAGTTTTCGAGGACGATATGATACTTGTAGGGAGCGATCGCGTCGCGCTTGCACGCGGCCTCTCTCTCCCTCCCCCGGCCGAAGAGATCGAGGCCGGGAAGAGCCCCCTTTTCAAGGAGTGTGACGAATTCGTACCGCTTCCTGTGCCCGTCCCGTTTTCGTTTGCTGGAGCAGACGATCGAGATTTCGCGCTCTTTCAATTGAAAAGGGTCGGTACAGCAAAGGGAGTCGTAGCTCTCGACGAACCGTTCTCTTCCCGAATCGCCGAACTCCCGGCCGTAGTGCCACGGAAGCGCCTGCTGCTCCGCGACGACTCCTTCGTGCCGCATCGGATGGCAGGTCAGGACGCGGGCGAACTGCGCGGCGTACGCCTCCGGGTATCTTTTGATCATCGGAGGCTCGCCGGTGATCAGGATCGTCCGCGACGGCGGACAGACGGTCGTCGTCGTGCGGTCGAGCTTCTCGTACACGACCCATGCGTCGGCCTCGGGGCACTCCCGGTCGAGAGCGAATTCCACATTGCCCCATCTCCCCGAAGCTCCCGGAGTCTGCAGGACAAGGGGCCACGAGGCGGACGGGGTGGAGAGCCTGACGATCATCGTGCTCCGTCCGCCTCAGCCGGCGATGCGCGGGACGATTCGAATGATGTCGTCGAGGACCGTGAAGGTGGATTCGGGAAAGAGGCGGCCCGCGATCTCTTCGACCTCGGGAATGCCGGGGTAGGCCGGATCGGAGCCGAAGCACCTCGCGTCGTCGATCAGGATGACGTGGTCCTTCCGGGAATGCCGTCCGACAATCGACAGTTCCCGGCAGATCGGCGTGTCCTCGACCCCCCTCGCCGTATCGCCGCGCGAATAGTGTGCATCGAGCCAGAAGAGACACCGTTCGCCGGCGACAAGTTCGAGGATGTCCTCAAGTTTCTCTCCGCTGTCCCCCTGGAAGAGGCGTATCTTCGGCACGGACGCGAAGCGCGCGCAGGCTCTCCGGTAGAGGTCTTCCCCGAGTTCGACGGAGAAGAGGCGGTCGAAATAAGGGGTCATTGCGGCGAGCGTCCGGCCCTCGTACGTTCCCGTCTCCACGAAGACGCGGGAGCCGCTGTTCCGCGCGTGTTCCAGAATCGCCGCCTGTTTGAGGGCGTTCGGGAGGGGAACCGGTCTCCCTTTTCTCTCCCATTGAATGCGTGCCGCGTACTCGCGGATGCGTCGGACAATTTCGTGCATAGTCAATCTCCTTCTCTGGTGTGGTATGCGCTCCCGTTCATGACCCGGCGGGGATCATCGTCCGTGAAGATCGTGCTGTCCGGCGGGCAGCGCTTCCGTCAAAAGAACCGGCGGAACCGGGCGTATCGCTTCGAGATCGCCGAAAAGGGCTGCGGTCAGTTTTTCGGCGCCTGACAGGGCCAGGTGTCCGTTGTCCATAAAGTCCGTGTACTGCAGGCCGTACCCTTCTTTTTCCCAGCTGCCGATCAACCTGACGGGCCCCAGAGCCTTGTCCAGAGCGTACGCCGTCAGGCGGGCCCGTTCGAAAAAATCCTTTCCGACTAAATCCAAATCCCAGAAGGGCGTGAGCACGAAGACGAGAATTCCGCCGTTCTTTTCGCAGAGTTCCTTTATCTTCCGCATGCTCTCCACCTGGAACGCCGAGACCGGAAAATCCTCGACATTCATTATATACCGGGCATCCCGGTCCGGAAACGTCCTGTTCAGGAAGTCGAGATGGGGAAGACCTTCGAATCCCATGTTCTCACCCGACTTGCGGGGCGAGCCCCTGATCGCGTTGGCGAAGAGCACTCCGGGAAGATGATGGAAGTTGCCGTGCTCCTCCGCGACGATCTCCCACTGTCTTCTGCTCAGCAGAATTCTTTCGTAGGGTTTCGTGATGTGCGACGATTCGAAGAAGAAGTCGGGGTCGAAGACGTAGAAAATAAATTCGACATCCCGGAACATTTCGAGATGCTTCGTGTACGTATTGAGCATCTCGAACGGCCCCGCGGCCACCTGGCCCACATTTGCGGCGTCCGTCTCCGGCATGCCGTTGAGCCGTGCGAGAACGGCCGGAACGAGCTGATGAAAGCAGCGGCTGCTCCCCATGAACAGGATTTTCGGCCTCTCCTCGACCCATGAGGCGTTGTCGTACAGGTACGACATGAGGCAGAGGTCGTAGATGAAGGGAATCCGGAATAGGAGGTACTGGCCGAGGAAAACCAGGATCGAAGTGGACAGGATGACATGGACCAGTTTTTTATACTTCATCGGAACTCCTTTCACGGCGTGTCAGAATTGAAAATAGAGAAACTCGGAGATGCGGTCGAGAAAACAGATGCTCGTCAGCAGGATCCCCCCCACGGCGATCGCCCATCGGGTCGTGAAGCGCCCCTCCCGGAAACGCCCCCGCGTCCATTCGATGCTGTTGGGCGCCGCGATGACCAGCAGAAGGCAGGCTGCCAGAACGAGCAGTTGCTGCGTTCCGCAGGTCGTAACCCAGTGTTCCGTCTCGGCGAAGCGGACTCCCGCCGCGTTCAGCATTCGTACCGCCAGGGGAGAGGAGAGGGAGCCGGAGGGGAGCAGCACGCCGTTCAGCCCGGACATGCCCCGCAGCATCTCCCATGCCCTTGCGAACGTTGAGGCGCGGAAGAAGACCCACGAGACGACCACGGAGAGAAAGGTGGCCGCCCATCCGCACAGCTTCCGGATCCGAGGCAGCGAGCTCAGCGGATCGAGCGCTCCGATCGCGTGGTTTGCGCAGAGGTAGAGGCCGTGCAGCCCTCCCCAGGCGACGAAATTCCACGAGGCGCCGTGCCAGAGTCCGCCGAGCAGCATCGTCGCCAGAAGGTTGACATGACGGCGGAACGGTCCTTTCCGGTTGCCCCCCAGGGGGATATAGAGATAATCCTTCAGGAAGGAGGAGAGGGAGATATGCCATCGCCTCCAGAATTCGGCGACGGAGACCGCCTTGTAGGGCGAGTCGAAATTTACGGGCAGGTCGATATTGAACAGCAGTCCAAGCCCCAGCGCCATGTCGGAGTAGCCCGAGAAGTCGAAGTAGATCTGGAACGTGTAACTGAGCGTGCCGCCCCAGGCTTCGAAGAATGTGGGCGATAATCCGCCGTCGAAGACGGAGGCAGCCCAGGGTGAGAGAGTATCTGCGATGACCAGTTTTTTGAAGAGTCCCAGGGAGAGCAGCGTCAGCCCCATCGCGATGTTCCGGTAGCTCAGGGCGAATGTCCTGAGCCTGGAGAACTGCGGCATGATCTGCTCGTACCGGACGATGGGGCCCGCGATCAGCTGCGGAAAGAAACTGACGAAGAGCGTGTAGTGCAGAAAGGAGTGTTCCCGGGCCAGCCCCTTGGAGCAGTCGATGAGATAGGCGATCTGCTGGAACGTGAAAAAGGAGATTCCCAGCGGAAGAAAAATATGCCGGGCTCCCCACTCTCCTCCGCAGAGCAGAGCAAGGTTGGCCAGAAAGAAGTCGGCGTACTTGAAATACGCGATCAGCGACAGGTTGACGGCAACGCCGCCGGCGAGCCAGGCTTTACCCGTTCCGCCTGTTGCGGTACTCCGTTCGATCAGGCGTCCCCAAGAGTAGTTGAAGAGAATGGAGAAGAGAATCAGGAAGACGAAGGGCGGGTTCCAGTACGAATAGAAGACCAGCGAGGAGACCGTCAGGACGGCAAGCGCGACATCCGCAAGCCTTCGAGAGCACGCGAAACGGAAAAAAACCCACGTGACGGGCAAAAAAAGAAAGAGGAAAACATACGAGTTAAAGAGCATGCGACTTTCTCCAGTGACGCGCGGCCCGAACTTTCGCTCCGGGTGCGAAAAGCCGCTCCGGACAGGAAAATTATACTATACGCGCCTTCATTTACAATTCAAGGAATTTGGCCCGGTGGTACCGGAGGAACGCCGCGCTTCGTTTTGGACAAGGACGAGGAAATATGATAGTCTTCCATCGGTCGGCTCCCTCGCGGCGGACGGGTGCCTGAAAGGTGGCAGCGCGAAATGAACGTGCTTCAGATTCTTCCGGAACTGCACGAAGGCGGTGTCGAGCGTCACGTCCTGTGGCTCTCGAACGAACTGGCGGCGCTCGGAAACACCGTATGCGTGGTGTCGGCCGGAGGGGCGCTGGAGAGGGAACTGCGGGGCGTCGCGCACCTGTGCCTCCCGGTGCACCGGAAGAACCCTCTTACGGCTCTCTGGTCGGCGCTGCGGATCGCCTCGTTCGCCCGCCGGAACGGTGTAAAACTCTTCCATGCCCACTCCCGTGTTCCGGCGTGGATTGCGTGGTGGGCGTCGCGGATCACCGGAATTCCGTGGATCGCCACATGCCACGCGTTCTACAGCCGGAACGCCGGCTTGCTCCCCTACGGCAGGGCCCGTCTGTTGCTGTGCGTCAGCGAAGCGGTGCGCTCATTCTTTGCGGAGCTCTTTCCGGGAGCGGTGTCGAGGGTGGTCTACAACGGCCTTCCCCCGACGGATCGAAGGTGGGCCCCCTCCCCGGACGGGCCTGTCCGTTTCCTGTTCGTCGGCAGGCTCGTGCCCAAAAAAGGAGCCGGCGCGCTGCTGGAAGCCCTGGCTCCGCTGCGGAACGTACAGTGGACGCTGGACATAGTCGGCGACGGGCCCGCGATGGAGAGCCTGAAGCTGTCGGCGGGACGCCTCGGGGTGGAGGACAGGGTCTTCTTCCGCGGATTCCAGGACGAGCCGGAGCGCTGGATGGAGAAGTGCTCCTGCTTTCTCTTCCCATCGCACCAGGAAGGGATGGGGCTCGTGCTTATGCGGGCGGTCGGGATGGGCATTCCCGTGATCGCGTCCGATCTTCCCGCGATACGGGAAATCGCGCTCGCGAACGAGGGACTCCTTCCGCCCGGTGATACAGGAGCCTGGAGGAGCGCCCTCGAGGAATTTCTGAAAACCGGAACGGTCCGCGCACGCTTCGATACGGAAAAAATCCGCTCGACAGCCGCAATGGCGCGAACAATGGAAGATGTGTACAGGAGCGTCCTGGCAACGGACGCAGAACATACAGAACACGGGAAAAAACGGGAGGATGTGGATGACGTGACGGAACAATGGAGGAAACGGGCGAACGCGGCGAAAAAAAAACTCTCCTTTTGCCTTCGGGCCTTCGCTTTTTTCTGGACGGACCCGGAACGGAACTTCCGGCGGTGCAGAAGAGGGCAGTACCTGGGACTGCTCCGGCTGAAGGGAGGGTACGGCTTTTCCTACAACGAGGCCGACCGCGGAACATACTCCAGCCAGTACGGGCAGGACAAGTTCGTCGCCGAGCACGTCTTCCCGGGCAAGGAGGAGGGCGTCTTCGTCGACGTCGGGGCGAACGACGGCGTCACGCTGAGCAACTCGTATTTTTTCGAGACCAAAAGAAAGTGGACCGGCCTCTGCGTCGAACCGCTGCCAGAAGTCTTTGAAATGCTTCGCGAAAGCAGACCCAAATCCTTCTGCGAGAACGTCTGCATTGCGGACGCCGAAGGAACCCTCGATTTTGCCCGTGTGGAAGGAGTCGACGCGTTGAGCGGCATCGCGGAGAAGATGGACGGCCGGCACCGCCGCAGGATCGCGAAAGAGAAGGGGCGCGTCGAAATGCTCCGGCTTCCCGCGGTCCGACTCCGGACACTGCTCGACAAGCACGGCATCGACCGGATCGACTTCCTCAGCATCGACACCGAGGGGAGCGAACTGGATGTCGTTCGGTCGATCGACTTCGGAAAGACGAGCGTCGGCGTGATCTGCGCGGAGAACAACAGCGGAAAACGGGAGGTCCGGAGACACCTGCAAAGCAACGGGTTCGAGTACATCCTGACGCTGGGGGACCTGGACGATCTTTATGTCCACCGTTCGCTGTTGCCGGAATTGGAACGGCGCCTCGCCGGAAACGAGAATGAAGGGGCGGAAAATTCATGAAAGCGGAATTCGGAAATTCCGGACGAAACGGGGTGCGGCCATGAGGAACAATCCTGCCGCAAGGAGCGGTCACACGGAATTTCACCGGGAGAATTCGATCTTTGTCGCGGGACACAGGGGACTCGTCGGTTCCGCGATTGTCCGGAAGCTCCGGGAGAAGGGGTACGAAAATCTGGTCCTGAGAAGCAGGAGCGAACTGGACCTTACCGACCAGGCTGCGGTGCGCTCCTTCTTCGAGTCCGTGTGTCCGGACCACGTGATCCTGGCGGCGGCAAAGGTAGGCGGCATCCTTGCGAACTCGACCCGCCCGGCGGAGTTCATCCACCAGAACCTGGCGATAGAGGTCAACGTGCTTCATCAGGCATGGCTCTCCGGAGTGAGGAAGCTGCTCTTCCTGGGCAGCTCCTGCATCTATCCGAAGATGGCCCCTCAGCCCATCCGGGAGGAATCGCTCCTTACCTCACCCCTCGAGCCGACGAACGAAGCGTACGCCCTGGCCAAGATCGCCGGCCTCAAGATGTGCGAGTACTACAACCGTCAGTACGGCGCCTGCTTCATCTCGGCGATGCCGACGAACCTCTATGGCCCCGGAGATAACTTCGACCTCGAGACCTCGCACGTGCTGCCCGCGATGATCCGGAAGTTCCACGAGGCGAAGAGCAGGGGGGATGCCGGCGTGACCCTCTGGGGAACGGGAACGCCACGGAGGGAGTTCCTGCACGTGGACGACCTGGCCGACGCCTGCGTCTTCCTCCTGGAGCGCTACGACGGTTCTCAGTTCGTCAACATCGGCGCCGGGGAGGATCTCACGATAAAAGAACTTGCGGAGATGATCCGGAGCATCGTCGGCTTCGAGGGAGAGATTCACTGGGATATCACGAGACCCGACGGGACGCCCAGGAAGCTCCTTGACGTGTCGAGGATGCGGACGATGGGCTGGAAGGCTGCTATATCCTTGAAACGGGGTATAGAGGATACGCTGCGATGGTATCTTGAAAATACTGAAGGTGGTATCCGGTAAAAGGGGTGGCCGGATTCGCATGAATTTCCTCGATCACTGAGAATTTCGGTACGCATTTTCTGCAAGATGGGTCTTAAGTCCTATTTCCAGAATCGCGATATTCGTCTAGAATCCACTGTAGCAGTCGAATTGGAGCACATTGACAATTTGACCTTGGAAAAACAGCTTCTATTCTTTCGTGAAGAAATCCCGACGGCTGGAAAGGAGGTGCGACGACCCCCTGCCAACAAGGACGAGCGAAAGATGAAGGCGGAGACGTTCTGAACGGAAGCGACGGGAAAAAGGGAAAAGGAAACGAGGAAACTTCATCCCCTGCCCCCGGAGCGGAAGAAAGAAATATCCGCGTTACATATACCATACCAAAACCAAGGGGGTTAATTTACTATGAAAAAGATTCTTGCGCTTGTTGCAGTAATCGCGCTCGTTGCGTTCGCAGCTCCTGCGTTCGCCAACGTCAATCCCTTCATGGACGTTCCCATGAATCACTGGGCCTACGACGCAATCGGCCAGCTCGCCGCCCGCGGCGTTCTTTCCGGTTATCCCGATGGCACCTACAAGGGCAACCAGCCCATGACCCGCTACGAGGCCGCTTCGGCAGTCGCCCGTGCGCTTGCGGTGGTCGACATGACCAAGGCCAGCAAGCAGGACGTTGAAATGCTGAAGAGACTCGTTGTAGAGTTCAAGGACGAGCTTGACGCCCTCGGCGTGAAGGTCGACAAGATCGACAGCAGACTTGCCGTCATGGAGAGCAATCTCGGCGGATGGAAAATCGTCGGATCCTGGCGTTTCGACTGGAAGTGGGCCGGCGAAGAGGGCCGCGCTTACACCCGCCAGGGCAAGCAGGATTTCGAACTTCGCCGGAGCAGCAACTACCTCCAGATCACGAAGAGAATCGACGAGAACATCAGCTATCGTGCACGTCTGCGTAGATACGACGCCGACGAAGGCGGGCGTATGGGCATCGACTGGGCCGAAAACTTCATCACCGTGAAGTTCCCTTGGGATGTTACCGCTCGTATGGGCCGCATGGGTTGGACCCAGTGGGAAGACGGTCTCTATCACCCGACATGGGGCGATGACGCGCTCTTCATGGCCGACCGCTTCGAGGGTATCGTGCTCGATAAGCCCTACGGCATGGGCATCTTCAGCCTCATCGTTGCCCATAATGACTCCAACGGCGGTGTAGGGCCGGAAGTTACCACTCTTGCCGCCCGCGCCCGTTTCAACGTAAACGAGCAGTTCAACTTCGGAATCCATGGTTACATGCGTGATTTCAAGAACGATGAAGCCCACGTTGCAGCTCCTAACGTCACCGACAAGAGAACCACCTACTGGGCCGACTTCGAATTCAAGTTCACGCCCGACATCGCGTTCCGCGGCGCCTATGCGATGAACAAGTACGACTGGCTCATTCCGGGCTTCCCTCTCGACGACAACCCGAAGATGTGGAAGGTTCTGTTCGACATTAGCCAGAACGCGCTGAAGTTCACCAACCTGTGGGTTGAGTACGCGAAGCTTGATCCTACGTTTGCCACTGTGCAGAACGGACTTCGCTACGGCCAGCAGTTCAACGGCCCCGGCCTGGCTGCTTTCGCAGGCATCGACAACCCTCTCAGAAACGACGAGATGAAGTACATGCTCATCGTTGCCGAGCAGAAGTGGAACGACAAGTGGAGCACCTTCGCCAGATACGCCAACGTTCAGTACGACCTTCTTTCAGCATTCGACCACAACGTTTGGACGATCGGCGCGCGCTACATGTACACTCCCGCTCTTCAGTTCGAGCTTTCGTACGACAAGCTGAGCGTGGACACCGACGGATTCGACGACAACATGTTCCGTCTGAAGACCTCCATCTCCTTCTAAGCTCAGCACGCATTGAAACAAAAAAAGGACAGGCGAAAGCCTGTCCTTTTTTCTTGCGGGAACGCAGGGACATGATATAATGCCTTCAGTTCTTTAGAAGGGGTGATTTTGAAATGCAGTTGTGTAAAAATGCCGTTAAAGTCCGGCTGTTCTTCGTGATGATGTGCTGCGTTCTTCTTGGCGGATTTTTGTTCTTCGATCTCAGGGTGGCGGATGCTGCGGACTTTTCCAGTATCATGGCACGCTGGTCGAAAGAGCAGACCTTTCGGGAGCCCGACGCGATCGGCCCCTTCGAGATGAAGGTGACATACTATTCCGCGGAGTATATCCAGGCGCTCATCGAATCGGAGGCCGACAAGAACCTCTGGACCGAGAACGAGAAGGATCAGTACACCTACTCCCTGTTGAGAACGCTCAACCTGGAGGAGACGATCCCCGTCCATGTCGAGTTCAAGAACTACGGCCCGTCGATGTACCTCGCGCCGTTCGACGAGCAGGTCAGTTTGTGGGTCGGGAACAAGAGGCTGAAGCCCGTCGACTATGACAAGCGGTTCAACTTCCGACTTCAGGGGGAGCGGGACGGCATGATCTTCTTCCCGCGTTTCGACGACAAGGGAAAGCCGTATCTGGAGGGTGTCAAAACGGTCAAGCTGAGTTTCAGCTCGGCTATTCATCCGTACATCAGGTCTTCTTTCGTAGACTTTCTCTGGGATGTTCACCGCGACGACCCGCAGCGTCTCTATGCGGGCCGCGCCGCAGCCCGGCTGGAGCTTGACCGCCTTATCAAGCGGATCGAGAATCTTACGGCCCAGAGACGCGACCTCGAGAGCCGGCTGAACGCCGTCAATGCGGAACTCGCCGACATCAACAAGCGGGTGGATGAGCTCCAGCGCCAGTAGCGTCTGAAGAGGCGGCGCTGAAACGAATACCCGGCGGAGAAAAACGGGCGCATGCACAATGAATCCCGGTGCATGCGCCCTTATCTTTTCCCTTCGGGAGAGCTCCTTGAAAGCAATGTCTTTTTTTCCCCTCTGTGGTACCATATTCCGTGTCTTTAATTTCGAGTCGGGAGGAAGCGGCAGTTCATGATGAAACGAATCGCGGTATTGACGAGCGGAGGAGACGCGCCGGGAATGAACGCCGCCATTCGCGCAGTGGTGCGAACGGCGCTTTTTCACGGTATGGAGACCATCGGCGTCATGAGAGGGTACGAGGGGTTGATGGACGGAGAGTACATCACGCTGGACCGGGCGGCCGTGGGCGGGATCATTCACCGCGGAGGGACCATTCTGCGAACCGCCCGGAGCGAACGTTTCAAGACGGATGCCGGCATTCGCGCGGCTCTTGTGCAGACGGAGAACCGAAAGGTGGACGCACTTGTGGTGATCGGCGGCGACGGATCCTTCAGAGGGGCGGAGAAACTCTGTGCGATGGGGCTTCCGGTTATCGGCATTCCCGGGACGATCGACAACGATATCGCCGGAACGGATGTCACCATCGGCTACGACACGGCGCTGAACACCGCGCTTTCCGCGGTGCAGAAGCTGCGCGACACGGCGAGCAGCCACGACCGGCTGTTCATCGTGGAGGTCATGGGGCGCGACGCGGGGTTTCTTGCACTTGACGTGGGAGTTTCCACGGGGGCCGAGTACGTCGTCGTGCCGGAGATACCCCTCGATATCAAAAAGATGTGCGAACATCTGCATTACTCCAGAAAACGCGGCAAGACGCACTCGCTGATCATCCTCGCGGAGGGGGTCATGTCGGCGCTGGAGCTTCGTAACCGGCTGCAGGACACCGGAGGGTACGACGCCAGGGTGACGGTCCTCGGCTATATCCAGAGGGGAGGCAGCCCCTCTTCGTTCGATACCATCCTGGCCTCGAGGATGGGGTCGTTCTCTGTGGAGTCTCTTCTGCAGGGAAAGACGGGCGTGATGGTGGGCTCCGTTTGCGGAAACATGGAGCTCTGCCCTCTGGAAGACGCATGGAAGGCGTCGAAGGAACTCAACCCGGAGCTGCTTGCCCTGGTGGAAAAGCTGAGTGTTTGAAATGGACGTCTTTGCCCGCGCCCGTTCGATAATCGCTTCCGACAGGGGGGGGAGAAGAGTATCTTCTCTTCTTCGGGACGATCATCTTCGGAATGCTCTCGCCTTGTTGGAGGCGGCTTCATCGGTCGCCGTCATCACGGGGTTTTTCATTCCCGCATGCGGTGCGGCGGAGACCGACGGACCCGGAGGCGCGACAATGCTCGCCAGGGCTTTGGAGCGGTGCGGGCGGCGTGTGGAGCTGTGCACCGATTCTCTCTGTTTTCCGGTTCTTGAAGCCTGTTCCCGTGCCGCCGGAGGGCCGAAGGTTCGCGCCGCCGTTTCCGGGGAAGAGATTCTCGTCGATTCTCCGTCGCTCGTTGTCTTCCTTGAACGTTTGGGGCGTGCATCCGACGGGCGGTACTACAACATGCGGGGGGAGGATGTCTCGGCATCCACACCGCCGCTGGACGGGGCGGCTATTGAGTCTCTCAAGGGCGGAATACCGGTGCTGGCGGTAGGCGACGGAGGAAACGAGGTCGGTATGGGAAACTTTCGGGAGGAGCTCGCCGAGGCTCTTCCGGGATACACCAGATGCCTCTCCGTGACGAAAGCTTCCGTCGCTCTTGCGGTCGATGTCTCCGATTGGGGGGGATATGCCTTGGCGGCGCTGCTTTCGCTCGGAGAAGGAAATTGGGTGGGTGCTGAAGAGAGCGAGATTGCTCAGATGCTCGCTGCGCAGATTGATGCGGGGGCTGTGGACGGTGTAACCCGTAAAAAACAACCAACGGTGGACGGATTCGGACTCGACGTCCACCGCGATGTCGTTCGGTCGCTGAAGGAAGCGGTCAGCTTTCCGACCCGGGCGTAGGGAAGAGCGCCTTCTGCAGCACCGGCCGGACTGCGAGCGCCGCGGCCGCTCCGATGCCGCACTGGATGACGTCCGTTGCCGCTTCCACCGGGACAGCCGGCCATCCGTAGAGAATTCCGGCGACCGTGGAGTAGCCCGTGATCATGATCGCCGCTCCGGCCCCTATGCCGAGTACCGGATTTTTTCTTCCGACGAGGCCGGTTACATACCCCTCCGCTCCCTTGATCACAAGTGTGAAGGGGGCCCAAAGGGGGTAGCCCAGCAACAGGTCGGCAAGAGATGCTCCTATTCCGCCTGCGGCTGCTCCCCATACAGGGCCGAGCAGAAGCGCGGCAAGGTAGATGAAGCCTTCGCCGAAGTTGAAGTAGAGCCGGAAACCCGGCACGGGAATGCTGAGCATCGTCGCAAGCGTGACTGTGGCGACGAGCAGCCCTTTAAGCGCAATTCCGTTCGCGAGTGATTTCTTCACTGTATAAACCTCCTTGATTGCGGACAGTCTGCGGTCTGCGCACCGCGAAACCCCGTGTCGTTCTTGCTTCTCCATTCTATTCGTGATAGAGTTCTTTCGGGAAGAGCCAGCTTGCGCTTGTTTCCTCCTGATTCTGGACTCTTTGCATGCCGGGAAGCTCGACCGGCGAAAAGCTCGGAAGACATTTTTTTCTATGCACTTGTTTTTTTTCTGGGACGGTGGGTATAATGTCCAGAGACGGGAAGTTGTTTCTTCTGCTTGTGGGCTTTGCTATTTTTTTCCTGTTCGCTGTTTCGTTCGGTGCGATCCGTTCGAAGAAAGCCGCAGGGTCTTTTGAACTTCACAATATCGTGCTGTGCGATGAGCTGGACGACCGAATGAATCCCATCGGAGGAGCTTCCAGTTTTTCCTATGGGATACGACAGCTCTGTCTGAGGTTCGATTATTCGAGAGCCGGCGACGGAGAGAATATCCAGGTTCGATGGTATTATCGTGGAAGGCCGATTCATTCACAGGAGGTTGCTCTCAGCCCCGGGAGCGGAGCGAGGGTGTTCTGTCTTCTTCTCGAAGACGGCTCTCCTCTGCCGAGAGGTTCCTATTCCGTCCGAATTTCTCTTTTTGACAGGGACGTTTCGGACACGTTCTTTGAGATTTCCGAGTAGCTGCAGCATAATCGCAAAAAAAATTGATCCGTTCCTTTCGGGGATTCGTAAGTTGCCGTCGGGCGCGAACCTTGAAGCGGAGCAATTCAGGAAGGGGATGTCTCGTTTCGTGTTTTCCGATCTTCATTTATTATCCCGAATTGTTTCCAGCAGCCCTCCGGGGTGTGAAGGAAAAGCTTCCTCAGGACAGGTTCCATGATGCCTGAGAATGTCGTTGTCAACGAGACCGTGGAAAATACGTCCGATGTCGTTGCACAGGAGGCTCCGGCGACTGCACCCCAGGCCGAAACGGACGAGGGGTCCAGGGTGCCTCCGAAACCGAGGCACACATACGGGCACCTCGCGGCTCTCCTTAATCCCGAGCTTCGAAAAATAGCAAAAGACCTGAGTGTTATAGGATTTTCCTCTCTTCGCAAGGATGACCTTGTCATCGCCATTCTAAAGGCCCAGGCCGAGGAACTGAATTATCGTTTCGGCGGAGGTACCCTTGAAATACTGCAGGAGGGGTACGGCTTTCTCCGTCCGAAGGGGTTGCTGCCGAGCGACCACGATGTCTATGTCTCCGCCTCCCAGATCCGGCGTTTCGGACTCCGTAACGGGGATGTGATCTGGGGGCTGGTACGCCCTCCCCGGGATTCGGAGCATTACGAGGCGCTTCTTCGAGTGGAGATGGTCAACTTCTCCGATCCGGAGGCCGCAAGGAAAAGGCCCCATTTCAGCGCCATCACCCCGATTTTTCCTGATGAAAAACTCTCGCTCGAAACGGATCCCAAGGAGACATCCACGCGTCTTGTGGATCTCTTCGCGCCGATCGGGAAAGGCCAGAGGGCATTGATCGTCTCTCCTCCGAAGGCTGGAAAGACCACGCTGCTCAAAAAAATCGCCAACGCGGTTACGGTGAACTATCCGGACATCATCCTCATGGTGCTGCTTATCGATGAACGTCCCGAGGAAGTGACGGACATGTCCCGTTCCGTGGACGGGGAGATCATAGCATCCACGTTCGACCGCCCTGCGGACGAGCATCTCCGTGTCGCGAATCTCGCCCTCGAAAAAGCGAAGCGGCTGGTGGAGGTCGGCAAGGATGTCGTGCTGCTTCTCGATTCCATTACCCGTCTTGCCCGGGCTTCGAATCTCGTGGTGCCTCCTTCAGGGCGCACCCTTTCCGGCGGAATGGATCCCGCCGCCCTCTATTTTCCGAAAAGATTTTTCGGCGCGGCCCGGAACATCGAGGAAGGGGGGAGTCTTACCATCATCGGCACGGCCCTGGTGGATACCGGAAGCCGCATGGACGAGGTCATCTACGAGGAGTTCAAGGGTACGGGAAACATGGAGCTGCATCTTTCGAGAAAACTCTCCGAACAGAGAATCTTCCCGGCAATCGACATCACCAAGTCCGGAACACGGCGCGAAGAGCTGCTTTTCGACGAGGATTCCCTGGGCCGTTTGTGGCTGCTTCGTCGCCGCATCCTGAATGTCGACGAGTCGGGAGCGCTGAACCTCATTATCGATAAGTTGAAACAGTCGTCCACAAACAAGGATTTCTTGCTGACGATCAAGAAGGGGTAGATCCCCGGATTCTGTCTCGTGGAAGCGCTGCAAGGTGTTTTCGGAGGTGAGAAAGCGGTAGCATGAGTGAATAAAAAAAGCTGAAAGGAAAAGGAGGTTGGGGAGATTGAAAAAACGACGCTCTCCTTCGCCCTTTGGGGTACGGAAAAAACACAAGGATTCTCGAAAAAGAGGGATCGCTTCATCTTTTGAACAGTTTATGGAATGCATGAAGGTCGGAAAGTTCAGCTGTTTTCTTGTGATAGTCGTTATGCTGGGAGCCGCGGCGCTGCTTGCGCTGAGCGCGGCCAACCAGGCGGTGGGGGTTGCATGGGGAAATCTTTCCGATTCCAGGGCCGGTAATGAATTTATTCTTCCTTCTTCAGGTTTTATCGTTGTGGAAATGGCAAGTGTCGTTCTCGACGAGGAAGGGAACGAGAACGGTTTCGATTCGAACGCGCTTCTGAGACTGCGTGGAAGAAGGGGCGAGCCGGGACTGCTCCAATTGGGCGATGCATTTTCGGGCGGAGAGAGGACAGCGTTCAATTCCCCCTCGGACGTCGCCGGCTCCGGAACTCCTCTTTCTCTTGCGAATTTCGACTGGCCTCTCTCGGAGCAGTTCGGTGAGAGGGTGTTTTCCGGGGGAGCCTTCGGAAAGCCCGAGGCTTCCCGCATGAAGGGAATTCAATTCAAATTCCCCGAGCGCCTTGTGGAGCGCGGCATTTCAAACGGAGGCAACGGTCCCTTCACGAACTTCGGCGTGTCGCGCGTCACGGATTTTCGCCCGATTCCCACCGGAGGTTTCGCCCTTGGAGGAAATTCCTTCGCAAACGCGAACGGTTCTCTCTTCGAGGACTCAGGAATTTCCCGCCTCTTTTCGCTGAAGTCCTCGAAGGAGAGTCGGGAAGAGGAGAGCGACTCTTCCGATTCGGAGAGGTCGGACTTTGAGTCGGTTCTGCTGAGCGCCTTGGACGACGGTAAAAAAATATCCCTCGAGGATGGCGAGGAGAGGGAAGACGACGTACTGCTGGCGCAGGTCGACGTCCTGTGGAAGGAGCATATCGTCAAGTCGGGCGAGACGCTCTCCGACATCGCGATCGCCCACGGCGTTTCCGTAAACGACATCGTGAAGGCGAACGAACTGAAAAATCCCAACCGTCTTTCGGCGAAGCAGCTTCTTCTGATTCCCAACGACGCCGACACCGTTGAGGCGACGCTTGAAGAGGTGCTCACCCGGAAAGCTCGGATAGTCGCCGCCAGGGAACAGGTAATTCCCGTAAAGGTGACGGCATATGTGATAGCGGAAGGAGACAGCCTCTGGTCGATCGCGAACGCCCAGAACCTCGAAATCGATACGCTCTTCGGCTGCAACGACCTTCGGAATCCCGACATGATACGTCCTGGAACGACCCTTCGGGTCCCGAATCAGGACGGCATTTTCTATAAGATTCAGAGCGGGAACACTCTTGCGGGAATTGCACAGAAATACGGTGTTCCTGTCGACAGGATCCGGAAGGCAAATCCGAAAGAAGACCTTGGGACGCTTGTCGCAGGAAAAGAGATTTTCCTTCCGGGCGCCCGTCCGGAGGCGGCGGAAGCTCCTGCCCCCCGCGCCTCTTCACGTTCGTCGTCGTCGCGGACTTCCTCGTCGGTGTCGGGTGCTTCGAGGAACTATCGATGGCCGGTCGTCGGCAGAATCAACAGCCCGTTCGGATGGAGAAGCCACCCTGTCACCCGGCGGCGCGACTTCCATACCGGTATCGACATCAAGGCTCCCAGGGGCAGGGCCATCCATGCCGCACGCGGAGGAACCGTCGATTATTCCGGGTGGATGGGCGGATACGGCCGGGTTGTTGTAATCAACCACGGAGACGGGCATTCGACGTTGTATGCGCACTGCAACTCCCTCTCGGTACGCAAGGGACAGAGGGTGAGCCATGGGCAGGCTATCGCGACGGTGGGAACGACCGGAAGGACCACGGGACCGCACCTTCATTTCGAGGTTCGCAGAGGGAACAACCCGGTGAATCCTCTCGGGCTTTTAAGATAAGCAATACTCTCCATGACAGGCGGATAGTCTTCGGATATTCTGGACCGGGGGATTTCCCTGGTCCATCTTTTTTGATGCGTCGGCACACGAATCTCTTGATGAATTTCTTTTTTGAAAAAGTGGAGGATGAGGGAAATGGCGAAGTACGTGTTTGTCACCGGCGGAGTGGTGTCGTCTTTGGGAAAGGGGATTACCGCGGCTTCCTTGGGGGTGCTTTTGAAGAAAAGAGGCCTGCGGGTTTCCATCATCAAGCTCGACCCCTACCTCAATGTGGACGCGGGGACGATGAATCCCTTTCAGCACGGAGAGGTGTTCGTCACCGACGACGGCGCCGAGACCGACCTGGACTTGGGGCACTACGAGCGTTTCATCGACGAGTCTCTCTGTGCGGACAACAATGTGACAACCGGGAAGATATACTCTTCCGTGATTGCGAAGGAGCGTCGGGGAGATTACCTGGGGGGGACCGTCCAGGTGATTCCCCATATAACCAACGAGATCCAGGAGCGCATTCTGCGGATCGGCGAGAAGAGCGATATCGTCATCGCGGAGATCGGCGGTACGGTGGGCGATATCGAGGGGCAGCCCTTTCTGGAGGCGATCCGGCAGATGGCTTCCAGGGTGGGACGGGAAAATGTCGTCTATTGCCACGTCACGCTGGTGCCCTGGCTGGAAGCGGCACGCGAATTGAAGACCAAGCCGACGCAGCACAGCGTTCAGGAGCTGCGGCGCATCGGAATCCTCCCTCATATTCTGATCTGCCGCTCCCATTACGCCATCGAGGAGGATATGCGGGACAAGATGGCGCTCTTCTGCAACGTTCCGCCGAACGCGGTGATTTCGGCCCTCGACGAACCGACGATCTACAAGGTTCCCCTCAGCCTTTACGAACAGAAGTTCGATGCCTTGGTGCTCGAAACGTTGTCCATCGATTCGCCGCGAGAGCCGGAACTGTCCGACTGGAAACGTGTCGTCGACGGCTTCTGTTCTCCTGACGGTGAAGTCGAGATCGTTATGGTCGGCAAGTACATCAATCACAAGGATGCCTACCTCAGCGTAGTGGAGGCGCTCCACCACGCGGGGATCCATAACGACGTCCGGGTGCGTATCCGTTCCGTGGAGTCGGAGGATATCGAGGAACAAGGGGCGGAGGCCATTCTTTCGGGGGCTCACGGTATCCTTGTGCCGGGAGGCTTCGGCGCTCGCGGTATCGAGGGGAAGATCGCGGCGGCACGTTTTGCCCGCGAGAAAAAAGTGCCCTACCTGGGACTCTGCCTGGGAATGCAGGTTGCGGTGGTCGAGTTTGCACGCCATGTCTGCGCTCTTCCGGGAGCGCATAGTTCGGAGATGGATCCCGGATGTGCCAACCCTGTGATACACTTGATGGAGGAACAGGTGCGAATTGAAGAGATGGGGGGGACCATGCGTTTGGGCGCATATCCTTGCGACCTCGTCGAGGGGACGAAGGCGGCTTCGGCGTACGGTGAAGCCCGTGTCAGCGAGCGTCACCGTCATCGTTACGAGTTCAACAACGACTACCGGAAACGCCTGGAAGAAAAGGGCATGGTGATCGCGGGAGTCTACACGGCGAAAAACCTGGTCGAGATCGTCGAACTCCGCGATCATCCGTGGTTTGTCGGAGTACAGTTTCATCCCGAGTTTCGCTCCCGTCCCGTGAAGCCCCACCCGCTTTTCATGGGGTTCATCGGTTCGGCTGTGCAGAGAAGTCATTCGAGGTAAAGGAGGGGAAATGTTCATGAGAAAAAATGTTCTCTTTTTTGCTGTTGCGGCGTTTTTTATCCTTTCTTCAGCGTTTCCGGTATCGGCCGAGACCAGCGACCCGTCGACCTTCCAGCTTATGGGACGGGTGGAGCAGCTGGTGTACGGAGGCGAACGGACCGGCGGTCTTATCGACCGCCTGAACGTGGTTGAAAGAGACATGTTCGGCAGGGAGCTTCCCGGAAGCATAGCGGAACGCCAGTCCGCGCTTTTGAATTTCATCGAGAAGGGGACCGAGTTCCAGCCGTCCCTGCTCTTCAAACTGGGTGTTGCGGAATGGGCCATCGACCGGAAGGTCAGCGTGCTCGAACCGATCGTCAAGAGAGTGGAATCGCTGGAAGTACAGCTTGAAGGAGCGCCCCAGATAGAGCGTCCTGTGACGATGCGCCTCGAACGCCTTCTGGCCCTGCTGCTCTCCGAGACGGTGATGATGCAGGAGGTCGAGGTGCCCGCAGCAACGGTGATACGTGCCTCCCTCGCCCGGGCGCTCTCTCCGAGGACTGCCAAAAAGGGAGATCCTGTCGACCTGTTGCTGCATTCGGATCTCGTCGTCGGGACGAACCTGGTGGCTCCCCGCGGAAGCCGTATCGCCGGTGTTGTTGCTGAAGTGACGAAGCCCCGCAGCTTCGGGCGGCCGGCGGAGGTGAAGGTTGGAGTCGAATCGCTGCTTACGCTCGGTTCGGATCCTATTCCCCTCACGTTCGGAGAAGCGTCGAAGTCTGCCGTTCAGGCGGAGTCGGCTCAGATGGCCGCTGCCGGCACCAGCGTCGTTGGAGCCTTGCTGCTCGGTCCCGTGGGGCTTGCGGGCGGCTTTCTTGTTCGCGGCGATCTCAAGGAACTTCCTGCCGGGAGCGTTGTCTTTTCGCAGACAGCAGATGCAACCAGGGTTGCCGCATACCCTGTTCCTCTCGGCCTTCAGACGTTGTTGAAGAAGGCGGATTCCGTTGAACCGGCGTCCGACGAGGCAATGACGGAGAATCCCTGATTCCCTGTCTGAAGAGTCATAAGGAAGAGTCATAAGGAGGTAAGAGCGATGTTTCGTTCCGCAAAGAAAAAAATAACCGCATGGGCCCTTGTCCTGATTCTGTTTTCAGGCGGAGCCTCTCTTGCGCTGGATCTCGGCGATCTTATCGGTGTTATCGGCGGAGGATTCGTCGTCTCGGCTATCGCCGGTCCGATAAACGACTTCATCAATACCATCACGTTGAACCGGGGTGCAAAGGTGGAGGGGCACACGAAAGTCGTTCCTATCGTCTCGATCGGCTCAGGGACGCATATCGGAGCGGCGCAGGTCGCCGGCCCGAGAGGAGAGTCCATTGCCTCCACCAAGGCGGTCGCACAGATAGAGGCCACATTCCGGGATCGTCTGAGGGTCAAGATCCTGGTGCCCATCGACTCGGAGAACCCGATTCAGCGTTTCCGGCGGGTTCAGGGCGTGGGAGTATCCGCTGTCATCGACTTCAGGCTTTAAGAAAGGGGTTTCGGTATCCCCATGAGGGGCATGAAGAAACTCGGGTTGTTTGTTTTCCTGTTTTTTCTTGTATCCGGGAGGGCTTTCGGAGATAATCCCCTCGTGGAGGCAACCCTGATTCTCGAACGCTGGACTTCATTCCACTGGGGGCGGGATTGCCTTGTATGGCTCGTCCACTATCCTGAGGAGCTGGTCGAGCCCTGGGTTGCCTCAGAAGCCGCCCGGAGCGGCATGAGCGATGCGGAAAAAGAGTCCTACCGGCGTTCATTCATCAATGATCTCAGGCTGGCAGAAACGGAGCCGTTTCTTATGACGGTATACGTATTCGGCCCTCGTCCGCTCGATCTCGGAGCCTTCGCTTCCTCTGTTTTCCTCGAAAGCGGCGACGGACGGCGTTTTTCTCCGCTGAGCTACGAGAGAAAATTCGATCAGCCTCTTTCAGGCGTCGTCCAGGGGCTCGTTTTTTTCCCGAAACAGCCGGACAAGGAATTCAGCATCATTATCCGGAACCTTGGTATCCAGGATGAGCAGCGTTTTGCCTTCCGTTCCCCGGTGGGGGATGTGGTCGCGTCGGCTCCGCAGGCGGAGAAAGAAGTGGTCGTTGTCGAGCTTCCTCCGGCGCCGAAAAAAGAACCGGCGAAACCCCGCGCTCCGCAGCGTGAGTCTCCTGCACCCTCCCCGCCGCCTGCGCCTCCGCCGGTCATCACGCCTCCGGAGCTTGCGGAACTGCAGCCGAAACCGGCGCCGACGCCGGAAATTCCTGCATCCGAGGAGAAGAAAGAGCCCGTTGTCTATATTGGCAAAGAGAGGACCGTGGAAAATTTTGTGCGGTATTGGATCGACGGCGATACATCGGCTATGTATGCTCTTCTCTCCTCTGCGGACCGGGCGACGCTTTCGGAAGAACAGTTCGCAAGCCAGGTGAATGCTACCGGATTGAGAAGCTCTCTCCGGGAGGGGTACAAGATCCAATGGCTTGACGAGGAGCGGGTCCGTATCGTCACGGCACAGAGGATGCTTTTGTTCCGGACGCTCCGAAGCAAGCTCCTCTCGGTCGGGAGAGAGGATACACTTTGGAAGGTTTCCTGGTGACAATACTGATCGTCCAGACCGGGACCGGTGATACCGTATGAAACGGGCCGGGTTGGTCGTTCTTCTTCTGGCGCTCTTTTGGGTTGTCTGGCTCGCCGTGCAGGATGTTTCTCTCGAACTTGACGATCTCAAGGTGGGAAAGGCGAATCTTCCCGACATGTCGTTCGAGAGACTGGAGTTTCAGCGGGAGCTCGAAGGTGTCGAATGGACCGCTTCGGTTGACCGTGCGGAACGGCGGGGCAAGGAGATCAACCTTGTTTCGCTGGATGTTTCGGGAGTTGAAGACGAAGGGCGAAGATGGAGCCTGCAAGCGCCGAAAGGCGTTTTTCTCGAGGAGCTTCGCAGGGCGGAGCTCTCGGACGTTCGGGGAGCTTTGATCCTGGGTAGTGAAACCGCATTCTTTGAAGCTCCGAAAGCCGAGTGGGTTGAAGGAGAGACCGAGGTTCTCTTTGCGGAAGGAGCTTCGTTCCGCCGGGGGAATCTATCCTTTCAGGGCAATCTGGTGCGGGCTTCGTTCACTGGTATGTTTTCAGCGGAGAAAGGGGCGTCGGTTACGTGGTCGGTTCCGGAAAAAACAGAGTGATTTGCGTATTTATTTCATGTCTTCTTCTTTTGGTTTGCCATCCGGCGCCGGGAACCGCGCAGGATGGAGATCAAGATTCGATCTTTCTGGATGCCGACAAAGTGATCTTCGAGGAGAACACCGGTATTGCCGTCGCCGAGGGAAATGTCCGCATGCGGCGGGACGCCATGCGGGTTTTCGCCCACCGTATCGAGATGGACTCATCTGAACAGGTGATGTCCGCCACCACGGTTCCCGGCAGAAAAGTGACGCTCATGCAGGGGGAGAGAATCCTGACGGGTGACTCTCTGCGCTACGACCTGGCCGCCCGGGAGGGAGTGCTGACCGGAGCGGCTGGGTCTTCCCCCGCGGGCGAGGGAACGGTATTCCTCAGGGGGAGGGAGATGGAGGTCGCTCCTCTCGAGTCGGCGCGGCGCAAGGGATGGGTCACGTCAAAGGGAGTTCGGGGAGTCGCCGGGGACGACCTTGTCGGGAAGTTGAGCGACGTCTCTCTCACCACCTGTCCGGAGAGGGCGCCGCACTACCGGCTGGTCTCCAGAAGCGTGGTCTTCATTCCCGGAAAGCGGGTCATCGCAAAGAACCCCAAGGTGTACATCGGAGAAAACCTTCTGTTCACCTATCCGTTCGATTATATTGTGCCCCTGGATCCGCGCGAGAAGCGCGCGCTTCTCAGCTCTTTTTTTCCGCTTATTCTGAGCGATTCGGACAAGGGGCAGGGAGTCGGTATCGGCGGACCTTATGTATGGGATACCGGCAAGGCGCTTCTCAATGTCGCCTGGTGGTCGGATGTCGGCTGGGAGGGTAAGATCACGGTCGATCAGAAATTGAACGATCATTGGACGATATGGGGTACCATGGAATATTCCTATGAAAAAGCCTCGGACGAGAAACTGCACCGACCTTCCTGGGGTGTTCTCCATACTTCGAACGGCTGGAACGCCTCCTTGCGCTGGACGCAGCGGGAAGCGGTCGCAATCGAAAAAAATGCGGGGGTGACCTACCGGGGAGTTCTGTGGAGGAATCCGGAATTGACGATCCTTGGGCCGTGGAGCAGGGTTCCGCTGCTCAATGCGTTCGGCAGAATCGGAGTCTCCTGGGGCGAGTACGAGGATGTGCAGCCAGGAATCACTGCGACGATCCGGCGAAGCGGAGGCGAAATTCATCTCTACTCGGAGGAGCGGCTCAATGATTACCGGACGTTTCTTAAAGGGGAGTACCGGCGTTTTTGGTACGACGATGATAAATCCCTTTCGCAGGATATTATCGATGCGGTCGCCGGCATCCGCTATTCATGGGGGAACGTCGATCTCTCCACGGCCTACGTTCGCAGGTGGGTCAGCGGAGAGACTCCGATGCTTTGGGATTTCTACGAGGATCGGGAGGATCTGTACCAGCAGGTAGTGATTCCTGCGGGAAAGAATCTTTCCGTCTCTTTCCGCGGGGGATACGATCTTATGGAGTCGCAGCTTGCGGAGATGGTCTATAAGGTGATCCTGAAAGGCGGAGATTGCAGCCGTTGGGAACTATCCTACAGGGACGACCGTATCGGGGGAGACAACTGGATCGGACTGTCCTTCTTCATCACCGCTTTTCCTGAGACTCCGGTCTCCTTCGGGCGGAGGGAGCTGTACGATCCGTTTGCTCTCCCGGAAGGGTTGAGAGACGTGCTTCGACGCGAAGAAGAGGAGCGTTGAAGCCCTCTTCTTCGCGGAATTCGCTGGCGGCAGTACCGCGCTTCAGGAGAGAACTCTTATGTCCATGACCCGAAGATGGCGGACGCCGCGGGGCACCTTCACATGGACCTCGTCTCCCACGGTCTTGTTGAGGAGCGCCTGCCCCACGGGGCTTGACGAGGAGATTTTGGATGCCTTGGGATCGGATTCTTCGGAGCCCACTATTGTGTATGAGAATTTTTGGGAATTGATGATGTCCTGGATAGTAACGGTCGTTCCGAGGGTGACCCTGCTTGTGTCGATGTTGGCTGAATCGAGGATTTTCGCCTTGCTGAGCTGGAATTCCAGATACGAGATGCGCGTCTCCAGCTTTGCCTGTTCTTCCTTCGCCGCCGCGTATTCGGCGTTTTCACTCAAGTCGCCGAATGACCGGGCCTCTTCGAGCTGTCGTGATATTTCCGCCCGGCCTGTGCTGCGGAGTTCGACAAGCTCCGCCATAAGCTTGTCGTATCCCTTCTGGGTCATAGTAGAGGGGCTTTCGTTATTATTGTTGTTGTTCAAACTTGTTACCTCCCGAATGTGTCCTCGTTACGAGGGGTGGGTTTGTTGGGTTTGATATGGAATTCTAACAAAGAAGTTTCCGTTCGGCAATACGGGAGTTCCGATTTTATCCCTGCGAACGGACGAAATTTGAAAGGCAAGGTGTGTTGATGGCTCGTGAGGCACGAAATAATCGAAAGAAAAATATCGGAGAGAAAAAAAAGAGCGGCAAGCTGAAGTATATTCCTCTCGGGGGGCTCGGACAGATCGGAAAGAATCTCCACGTCCTGGAGTACGAGGATTCGATCCTGGTTGTGGACTGCGGCCTGATGTTTCCGGATGACGAGATGCTGGGGATTGACTTTGTCATTCCGGACATCTCCTATCTTGCGGAGAACCGGGAGAAGATCGTCGGAATCGTCGTGACCCACGGGCACGAGGACCACATAGGAGCGCTTCCCTTCGCGCTGAAAAAAATAACCGCTCCGCTCTATGGAACCCGGCTGACGCTCGGTATGGTGGAGAACAAGTTTGCCGAGTGGGCGCCCGAGATCGCTCCCGATTACCGCGAGATCCAAGCCGGCGATGTCGTCGAGATGGGGCCGTTCCGGGTGCGCTTCATCGCGGTATGTCACTCCATTCCGGACGGCGTCGGCCTCGCGGTGGAAACTCCTGTAGGCACTGTTGTGCACACGGGGGATTTCAAACTCGACCCGACGCCTATCGACGGTCGTCTCACAGAGTACGATGCTTTTGCCGAAGAGGGAAAAAAGGGTGTTCTGCTGATGCTCTCGGATTCGACAAACGTCGAACGGAGCGGTTTCACCGAGTCCGAGCGGGTACTTTCGGGGACACTGGACAAGATATTCCGTCAGCATAGAACGAAGCGGCTGATCATTTCCTCGTTCGCCAGCAACCTGCACCGGGTGCAGCAGGTTGTGGACACGGCGGCACGGTTCAACCGCAAGGTCGCCTTTGTCGGCCGGAGCATGATCAAGAATGTCGAGCTGGCGCGGGAGCTGGGATACCTTCACGTTGAGGACAGGATTATTCTCGACATGGACGATATCGCATCGGTAACACCGAGTTCGCTCGTCGTGATGACCACCGGCAGCCAGGGAGAGCCGTTTTCCGGCCTTGTCCTGATGAGCCGCGGAGAGCATCGCGTGATCAGCCTCAGCGAGAAGGACGTGGTCGCGCTCTTCGCCACGCCGATTCCGGGGAATGAGAAGATGGTGAGCGAGACGGTGAACCGTCTTTTCGCATGCGGATGCGAAGTCGTCTACGAGAAGGAGCAGGGCATTCACGTCTCCGGTCATGCCGCTCGCGACGAACTGAGAGTGATGCTCAATCTCGTGAAGCCCAAATTCTTTGTGCCTGTCCACGGTGAATACCGTCATCTCGTGCGTCACGCACAGCTTGCCCGCGAAACCGGCGTCTCCTCACGAAACGCCTTCGTCCTTCATAACGGCGATGTGCTCTCTCTCGACGGAGAAAAAGCCGTGATGAAGGATCGGGTGCAGGCGGGAGGGATCATGGTCGACGGCCTTGCGCTGGGAGAACTGCAGGGGAGCATCCTGAAGGAGCGCCGCGAACTCTCGGAGGAGGGGGTCGTGCTTGTATCCGTCGTTCTTTCGGCTGCGGGCGAACTTCTTGCGACGCCCTGTTTCGAGAGCAGGGGGTTCTTGCATTTCGATGATGCGGCAAAGCTGAAGGAGGAATTGGTCTCTACGGTGGAAAAGACTGTCCGTGCCCTTGGCGCGAAAGCCGCGGCCGACACCGATCTCCTCGGGACAAAGGTGAAGGGGCGCATTCGCGAGGCGCTGCGCCGCTTCGGACGAAGCAAACCGATCGTTACCCCGCTCGTCACGATAGTCGATACCGGGAAACAAGGAAAGGGGAAGGGAGTTTGATGGACAGCCTGCCTGCGCTTATGCTGGGACTTGTCCAGGGGATCACGGAGTTTCTGCCCGTGAGCAGTTCGGGACATCTGGCGCTGATGAAACAGCTTTTCGCAGTCGAAAACGCTTCGCTGACGTACGATATCCTGCTTCACTTCGCCACGATGCTGGCGACGATGCTCTATTTCGGAAAGGATATTCTCCTTCTGCTCCGTCAATGGGGACTTGGCTTCTTCTCTGAAGCGGCCCGTCGGGAAGAAGGATGGATCTTCGGATGGGCCGTGATTGCAGGTACTGCCGTCACGGCTTCCGTAGGGCTTCCGCTGAAACCCGTGGTCGAGCGAGCGATGAACCTGCCCGGAGCCGTAGGGGCTGGACTCCTTCTGACGGCCGTCCTTCTCTGGTACGGTTCCTCCGTCGCATCGAAGCAGCCCGCCTCTCCCGGAAGGACAATCTCCCTTCTCCGCGGCGTCCTCGTCGGCGCCGTGCAGGGAATCGCCGTTCTGCCGGGAGTTTCCCGCTCAGGGTCGACAATCGTCGCCGGATTGAGAACCGGTCTTTCTCCCTCCGCCGCCTTTCGCTTTTCCTTCCTGCTCTCGCTTCCGGCGGTCTTCGGCGCAACATTGCTTGAGGTAAGGGGGCTGCTCAAGCTCGCCGACTGGTCGTCCACCCTTCCTCCCGGATGGTTCATCGGCTTCGGAGCCGCTTTCGTCGCAGGTTTTGCTTCCCTTGCGATTCTGCGCCGGGCGGTGATGATGGGGAGATGGCGCCCCTTTGCTCTCTACTGCGCCCTTGTGGGAACGCTTTCGATCGTCCTCTCTCTCTGGAGGTGATGAAAATGGGATCGGGCTCTTCCTTCAGATGGTGGATCATTGTCGCGGCGCTCGTCATAGGATCGATATCCGGTCTGTATCTGCAGCGCTTCCCTTTGACCGAGCCTTTTTTCAAGGATATCCTTTCAACCGGTTTTGACCTGAAGGATGTCCATCTCGGGTTTGCGGATCTCGGGCTGAAGCTCTATCTCCGGTGGAATTTGGGGACGCTTATCGGCGCCGTGGTGGGATTATGGGCAGCCCGGTAGATTTCGTGCTAGCGTCCGGAAGTCCCCGCAGGCGCGAACTCCTCCATTCGCTTGGATGGTCCTTCCGGATCGCTGTTCCGGATGTGTGCGAGGACCTTCTTTCCGGGGAATCTCCGGGAGAAGCGGCTCTTCGCCTCTCCCGGATGAAGGCCCGCGAAGTATCGGAACGGAACCCCGACGCTCTCGTAATGGCCGCCGACACCTTGGTCGCAGTCGGAGGAATCGTACTCGGGAAACCGGCGAACAGGGACGATGCCCTGGAGATGATCCGCGCTTTGAGCGGCTCCTTTCACAGCGTCTTCACGGGAGTATCGCTCCTTCAAAGGGATAAGGAGCGCTGCGCCGTCGAGGAGACGCTCGTCGAGTTCCGCACTCTCTCGGAACAGGAGATGCGCGCGTATGTCGAAAGCGGCGAGGGAGACGACAAGGCGGGCGCTTACGCGATTCAGGGCCGCGGAGCCCTCCTGGTATCCTCTCTGCGGGGCGATTATTTCAACGTGGTCGGCCTGCCGCTTTGCAGGGTGAGCTTCCTGCTCCAAGAATTCGGTTATTCTCTGTCAGATCAATGGAGGAATTCACTATGAAATATGCTGAAAGGTTTCTTTCCGCCGCACGGCGGAACCCGCCCATGGCCGTCGCGCTTCTTCTCATCCTTCTCTCCGTATGGGCGCTTCTTCCGCGCATCGCCGCCGAACGAAGCTCGCGAAGTACCGGGATAGTGCTCGACTTTCGGGATCTTGCCGCCTTCGCGGCCAGGGAGGGAAAGGATCCGGAAACGGTCTGGCCGGTTCTGGCCGAGAGCGGGGCAACGGGAATCATGGTCTCCGAGCTTACCGGCGGGCAGCTCTCCCTCGGTGCGCTTCCGCTCTACTACGGTCCTGCTTCGGGACTGCCCCCGCAGGCTGCCGGGCTTGCAGCTCCGGATCCTTCGCGTACCGCCCTCTTTCTTCCGAAAACCCTTTCCTCTACGACGTTCCTTCCGGCGTTGCTGAGCGCCCGTTTCCCCGGCGCTCAGGTCCGGGAATTCGCGGCAGGAGTCGCGGTGCTGCTTCCCCGAAGCCTTGAGGATCTGATGCTGACCGGTGTTCTTCCAGATGTGGACGGTCTTCTGCTCGCCTCGAAGCACGACATCCCCGTCTTCTACCGCATAGCTCCGGCTCTTCCGCCGGATACGGGGGCTTCTCTGAAGACCCTGGAAGGCCTTCTGGCGGCCTTCCCGCAGATCCGCACAGTCTCGCCTTCCGGCGAGGTCGCCTTGGGATATCCCGATCTCCGGCCTCTTGCCGGGCTGGTTGCCAGGGAAGGCCGGTCCGTCGCGATGGTTGAGTTTTCGAGGCAGGTAGGTGCGCCGCAGCTCAACTGGCTCTCGTTTCCGCGGCTTCTTCCTCTGCACAGCGTCACCAACGAGGAAATCCTGAGCCGGAACATCTCCCGCTTCACCTTGTACGAACGCTTCCTCCGTGCCGTCAAGGAGCGGTCGGTCCGACTGCTGGTCTTCCGTCCTTCGGCGATGGAGGCGGCCGAATCGCCTTTCGACGCTTTCGTCTCGGAACTGCGGCATCTGGCATCCGGTTTGACCGCGTCAGGCGCCGCGGTGCAATGGCCGGAGCCTTTCGCGCCGTGGAGCGGAAGCTTTGCGGGAGCCCTTGCCCTGGCACTTGCCCTGGTATTTTCGATGCTGCGTTTTCTCCAGAGGTTCTTTTTCCCGCCTGCAAAACATTCTGCGGACGACGCGGAAATACTCCCCTGGAGAACGACGCCGAGGGGACTTCTTCTGTTCGCAGGCATCGTGTTTGCTTCCGGTTCGATCATCTTCCTCATTCCATCCGCGGCACGCGTCGCCGGAGCTCTGGCGGCGGTTTTTGTCGTTACCGAGGCTTCTTTTCTCGCTCTCGACGGTTGGAGACTTCCGTGGCTTGGCATCCTGGGAAGTTTTCTTTTCGCCGTCGCCGGAGGACTCGCCATCGCCGCATTTTTCAGCGATCCTTCGTACGTGCTTCGCCTGCGCAGTTTTTCAGGTGTAAAAGCGACGCTCTTTCTCCCTCCTCTTCTCGTTCTTCTGACCGACCTGAAGAGAAGGGTGCATCCGGAATCTCTGGGAGACATCTTCCGGAGACCCCCGCTGTGGGGTGAGATTTTTCTCCTGGTCATGCTGCTTGGAGGAGCCGCGCTCGTCCTTTTTCGAAGCGACAACGTGCAGTTCGTCCCGGCGTTCGAAGTTCGCCTTCGAGAATTCCTGGAACGGGTGCTGGTGGCCAGGCCCAGGAACAAGGAGGTCTTCCTCGGATATCCCGCTCTTCTCGTATGGTATTTCGTCCGTAAGGCGGATTTGTGGCCCCGTTACCGGGAGGTCTTTCGTATGGGAACCGTGCTTGGTTTTTCCTCTGCGGTGAACAGCTTCTGTCATTTTCATACGCCGCTGTATTTTATTCTTTTCAGGCAATTTAACGGATTGTGGACCGGCGTATTGCTCGGTATGATATGTATCATGTTTCTGCGTTTTGTGCTGCTGCCTCTTTGGGACAGGTACGGGGGGATGGTGACGGAGTGAGCGCCGGAAGGAGATTCCGGGTTGCTCTTTGCGGCTATTACGGTTTCGGAAATCTCGGGGACGAACTTCTGGCTTCGGCTCTCCTTGATGCCCTTGAAAAGTCTGGGGTATCCAGGAACGAAATTCTGCTCCTCTCCGGCTCGCCCGGGGACACGGCGCGGGTGCACGGCGTTCATGCGGTCTTCCGATGGTCCGTTCCGAAGGTGTTTGCCGCGTTGAGGATGAGCGAAACGCTCCTTCTCGGGGGAGGCGGTCTTTTCCAGGATGTCACAAGCCGCCGTTCTTCACTCTATTACTGGGGAATCGTGCGTCTGGCGCTTCTTGCCGGGGCGGTTCCGTGGTGTGCCGGCCAATCATTGGGGCCGTTCCGGACGCGATGCGGCGAGGCGTTCGCCCGGAGCGCGATGAAGGCATGTGCGGTCCGTGGTGTGAGGGACTGCTCAGCAATGAAACGATTGTCAGGATGGGGGCTCGATGCCGTTCTGACGAGCGATCCTGTTTTTTCGCTGGAGTGTCCGGCGGATGTTTTGCTTTCGGAAGACGAACTCATCGTGAACATCCGGCCGTGGCCCGGCGCTCTTCCTCGCAGGACAGCCGAGGAGAGCACACGCCTGGCCGGGCAACGGAATCTCGAAATTACAGGATTCGCCCTTGCTCCCGAAGATGTCGGGGAGATGGAACGCCTGCGGCAGGAGGGAGTGTTCCCCGCGAAGCAGATCGTGCTGCTTTCAGGAGAGAACTGGCGCTCGGAGGTCGAGCGCGTTTTTTCCCGTGCGGCGGGGGTCGTATCGATGCGCTTTCATGCTTCCGTTCTCGCGTTGCTCTGCGGGAGAGCGCTCACGACTGTCGCCTATGATCCCAAGGTTCAAGCCCTTTCATCGCAAGAACGGATTCCCTGCTGGGACGGATCGGGCCTTCTTCCGGAGCCTCGGTTGCCGGAGAACAGGGGAGATGTTTCCGGGGAAAGAATCGTTTTCCAGGAGAAGTTTTCCGCGATGTGGTCCGCCGTGATGCGGCTGCTCGAAAAAAAGGAGTGAAGATGAATGGTGCTTGATGCGTCTTTCCTCAAGGAAAAGGCGTCCGAAATCCGTCGCGATGTGGTGCGGATGATCGGATTGGCCCGGTCCGGCCATCTTTTATTGTCCCTCGCGATTGTCGATATCCTTGCCTGGCTCTACTGGGAAGTGCTCTCGATCGATCCTGAGGACCCTTGGCGTGAGTCCAGGGACAGATTTATCCTCGGGAAGGGGCATGGATGCCCTGCGCTCTATGCGACGCTCGCGAACAGGAAATTTTTCGAGAGAGACGAGCTCTGGAGTTACCGGCGCCTCGGCGCCATGCTGCAGGGATATCCGCAGGCGCTCCGGACGCCGGGAGTCGATTCCCCCGGCGGTTCTTCCAGCATGGGGCTCGGATTGGCGAACGGCCTCGCTCTCGCCCTGCGCCACAGGGGAATTTTCTCGAGGATTTTCTGCCTCGCGGGAGACAGCGAGCTCCAGGAAGGGGTGTTCTGGGAGTCAGCGATCTCGTCTGCCCATTTTTCACTGGAGAATGTCTTCCTCCTTGTGGACAGAAGCAGTTTTCGGGAGGAGGAAACAGGGGAGCGCCCCCGGCTGGAACCTCTCCGCGAGAAGCTGCTTTCCTTCGGCTGGGCGGTCGACGAGTGTGACGGGCACGAGTTCGATTCTCTCAGGAAGTCGCTTGATAAACTGGAGCTTTGCGCTTCGCGTCCGAAATGCCTCCTCGCCCGAACTCGCCTCGGCAAAGGAATCTCGTTTCTCGAGGATGACAAGAACGCGGGAAGAGCGGTCCTCGACAGGGAACGCATGGACAAGGCCCTGAGGGAACTGGAGAAGGGAAGTGAGTTTTAGAAATGGTCAGGGAGAGGATTACCGGAGATGCCTATGGAGAGGCGATGCTCTTGCTCGCGGCTGCGGACGGGAGGATCGTCGCAGTCGAAGGGGGCTCCGGGGATTCGAAATGGAACGCGTCGTTCGAAGCCCGATACCCCGACAGGTGCTTCAACGTAGGCTTCGCGGAGCAGGACATGATTCTGACGGCGGCAGGTCTCTCGCTCGGAGGAGAGAACGTATTCGTCTCTTCGTACGCATCCTTTCTCGTCGGAAAGGGCTATGATCAGATCCGTACGGCGGTCGCGATTCCCGGCCTTCCGGTCAAAATCATCGGGCAGTGCTCCGGCCTGACCGCGGGCGAGGACGGAGCCTGCCACCAGATGCTGGAGGATATCGCGCTGATGCGCGCTTTTCCCAACATGACCGTTCTCGTTCCCGCGGATTATGTCTCCGCATGTGCCCTTCTACGCGCTGCGTCCGCATCCCGCTGTCCCGCCTATATCCGCCTCGGGGCGGCGCCTACTCCGGATGTCTACGAAGACGGGGACGAGGGATTTGCTCCGGGAAGCGGGCGCGTGCTCCGCGAAGGAACAGGGGTTACCGTATGCTGTTGTGGTATCATGGTCCCCGAGGCGCTCCGTGCCGCGGATGTCCTCGCACGACAGAATATCAGCGCCGAGGTGATCGACTGCTACAGTGTTTCTCCTCTTCCCGTGCAGGCCATCCTTGATTCCGTCCACAGGACGGGGTGCTGTGTCACGGCCGAGGAGCATTTTATTCGGGGAGGACTGGGCGAAGCGGTAGCGGCTCTCACCGGAGCGAACTATCCCGTGCCGGTGAAGATGATCGCGGTATCCGACAAGTTCGGCCAAAGCGGATCCCCTCCCGAGTTGAAGGAATACTACGGCCTGACAGCGCCGCAGATCGTGAGCGCCGCGATGCAGGCCTGGATTATGCGCAGGAGGTAACGAATGGATATTCGCCTTTCCGGAGTCACCAAGGTTTTCGAACCCGACATTGTCGCGCTCGAGGATGTCTATCTCTCGGTGGACAGCGGTGAATTCCTTTACCTTGTGGGGACCACGGGATCGGGAAAAACGACACTGCTCCGTTTGATTTCCAGGGAATATGTCCCTACCCGCGGCCAGATAACGGTAGGGGAGAGGAACCTGAGAAAAATAAGTTCCGTCGACCTTCCGTACTACCGGAGGGAGGTGGGAGTCGTCTTCCAGGACTTTAAACTCCTCCCCAACCTCAACGTCGTCGAAAACGTGGCCTTTGTTCTGGAGGCAATGGGTCTTCCGCCCAAACTGGTCGAGGGCAGGGCGAACGAGGTGATCGACCAGGTCGGACTCTGGAGAAGAAGATTTCTCAAGCCTCCCCAGCTTTCCGGGGGAGAGCAGCAGCGGGTCGCGATCGCCCGGGCGATGGCGAACTCTCCCTCCATTTTTCTTGCCGACGAACCTACCGGAAACCTCGATCTTCGCACCTCGGAGGAGATCATGCGCCTGTTGCTTTCCATCAATGCGGCGGGAACGACCGTTCTCGTCGCCACGCACGATCAGTATCTCGTGGATGCCTACCGGCAGCGCCTCGTGGAGCTTCACAACGGACGTCTGAAACGGGACGAGCGAAGGGGGAGGTATTTCGTCGATGGCGAGCTTTAGATACGCGCTGCGGGACACGTTCCGGCTGCTTTTCCGTCACTGGGGGCTCAGTCTCCTGACGCTGCTCACCGCGGCTTCGGTGTTGTATATCCTGGGATTCACGGCGCTCTTCGCCATGAATATCCGCTATATCGTATCCCGTATCGAGGGCGGTCTGGTCATCCAGGCCTATATGAAACGGGGAGTAAATGCGGACGAGGCGCTGGCTACGGTGAAGTCATCTCCCGTCGTCACGTCGGTCCGGGTTGTTTCTCCGGAGGATGCCCTCGAGAAACTGCGCGCGAAGCTCGGCAACCAGGCACAGGCGGTGACGCTGCTCGGCGAGAATCCGCTGCCGTGGAGCCTTGAAATCCAGGTTCAGCGAGCCGACCAGATCACCTACATCGTCCGGGACCTTATGGTCCTGCCTTCCGTCGAGGAGGTTCTGTACGCGGGAAAGCTCGTCGAGAGGCTCTCCACGATCTCGCGGGTATCCGGCACCGTATCGGGTGTGATCCTGATGCTGACCCTGATCATCAGTATGCTCGTCATCTTCAACACGATCCGGATCGCGATCTACTCCAGGAAAGAAGAGATCGAGGTCATGATGCTGATAGGAGCGACGAAGACCTATATTTCGCTCCCTTTTGTTCTGCACGGAATGATTCTGGGGGCTGGAGGAGCGCTGTGCGCGATTCTCGGATTATGGAGCACCTACACGTCGGCTTTGAATGCGATTCGTTCCACGCTTGCATTTCTTGATATAATTAATGACCGGTGGATCCTGACGCAGTTTTTCTCCTTTCTCTTTGCCGCCGGTGCTACGACCGGATGGATGTGCAGCTGGCTCGCGGTGCACCGTTTTACATCGATGAGCCTGCGCCCCCGGTAATCCGGTCAGCGGAGGAGGTCGGCCGAATGAGAAAAATTTGCGGAGCCTGTATTCTTGCCTTTCTTGCGTTCTGCTTGCTTTTCGGAGCGTCCGCGGGAGGAGCCGACGATTCCGGAATCGACGTCCGGCTCAGCCGGGAAGAGGCGCGCATGCGAAATCTGGAGAAGAAAATCGCCGAACACCAGCAGAGAGTCCGTCAGATGGGAGCGAGAGAAGAAGGCGTTATCTCCCGCATCGACGAACTGGACCAGAAGCGCATGGTGACGGAGCAGCGCATACGGGTGCTCGAACTGAAGAGGGAGAAGACCCGGCAATCGATTTCGGATCTGCGAAATGAAATCGAACACACCGAGAGGGAACTCTCGTCGATGAAACATGTCCTGGAAGAACGACTCGTCAACATCTACAAGTACGGTGGCGTCGCGGAGTTCAATCTTCTGCTTTCCGCCGCCACGGCGCACGAGGCGTTGGAGACGACGCTTCTGCTGAATCGCATTGCGCAGCAGGACGAGGCGATGATCAACGGAATGCTCGCGAAAAAAGAGCACCTTTCAGCCGCGGCGGCAAAGCTCGAGCAGGAACGGCACGCTCTCGCCGCGAATGCGGCGACTCTTGAACAGGCCAGGAGAACCTACCGTGAGGAGATCAACAACAGCAACACATTCCTTCAAAAGGTCCGAAACGAGCGCGCACTGCACGAAAAGGCGGTAAAGGAGCTTCAGGATTCGCAGCGGGAGATTCAAAGGACCATCATGGACCTGATGCGGAGGAAGCGTGAAAACGAGGTGCGCCCGGATCGTCCGCCGGCACAGCAGTACACGTACCTTCCGTCCGGAGGTCAGCTGGCGTGGCCCGTACAGGGAGAGATAACCAGTTCTTTCGGAATGAGGGTTCATCCGACCTTCAAGACGAAAATGATGCACAGCGGCATCGATATCCGGGCTCCGAGAGGAACACCCGTTCAGGCGGGCGGGCCGGGCGAAGTGATCTACGCGGGGTGGCTCCGCGGATACGGCCAGATCATCATCATCGACCACGGAAATGACCTGTCCAGCGTCTATGCTCACCTCGCGAGCCTTTCCGTCAGCGAGGGAGACGGCGTGAAAAGAGGACAGATAATCGGGACGGTCGGCAGCACCGGTACGACGACGGGAGCGCACCTCCATTTCGAAGTCAGGCTGAACGGCGAGGCTCGCGATCCGATGCGATATCTTGGAAGATAAGTAAAGGAGACAAAACATGAAACTGGAACAATCATCGCTCTGGAGGCGTATGCGTGGTTTGGTTGCCGGTTCTGTAATCGGCATGATTGTCGGTGTTGCCCTGACTGGATTTCTCTTCGCAGCCGGAGCGGTGGACCTGGGAGAGTTCGCCAGGATATCGCCGTTCAATGCGCGTGCGATGTGGCTGATGAAACAGGCCCGGGCGATTGTCGAGACTTACCAGGTCGACGCCGGCAATGAGACGATCGAAGAGGACGATCTGGTTCACGGTGCGATTCACGGTATGGTGGCGGCGTGGGGGGATCCCTACACTCGGTTCGTGACACCGGAGCAGCTCAAGGAAGAGGAAATCGAAATGGAGGGGCAGTACGGCGGCCTCGGAATCTACATAGGGCAACGCGACGGCAGAACGCTGATCATAAGCCCTATCGAGGATACTCCCGCCGACCGTGCCGGGTTGAAACCGCAGGATCAGATCGTCAAGATAGAGGACGAGGTAATCCTCGGCTGGGATTCGCAGAAGGTCGTCAAGTATCTCCGCGGGAAACCGGGAACCTCGGTGACCATCTGGGTACGCAGGGAAGGCGAGGACGAACTGCTGAAGTTCGAGCTCATGCGGGAAATCATCAAGCTGAAATCGGTGCGGTGGGAGATGATGGACCACTCGCTGGGCTACCTCAGAATCAGTCAGTTCAAGCAAAATACCGCTGGTGAGGTCGAAGACGCGCTCCGTGAAATGTCGAAACAAGGTGCGAAAGGCCTTGTTCTCGATCTCAGAAACAACGGCGGGGGCTTGCTGAACGGCGCGGTCGAAATCTGCGACATGTTCCTCGACGGCGGTCTTGTCGTCGGCATGAAAGGGCGCGTGGAAAGAGCCAACGACCAGGTGTTCGCGAGCAAGGGAACTGCTGTCGATCTGCCGATGGTCGTGCTGATCAACGAGGGAAGCGCCTCCGCCTCGGAGATCGTGGCGGGAGCCCTCTCCGACCGGGGACGGGCTCTCTCCGTAGGGAAAAAAACCTTCGGCAAGGGATCGGTGCAGACGCTGTTCAATCTCGGCGACGGCTCCGGCTTGTACGTTACCATCGCCCGGTATCAGACTCCTTCCGGGAAGATCATCGACAACGTGGGACTCGATCCGGACGTTGAGGTGGAGGGAGAATCGGCGAGGGATGCCGAAAAGGACGAACAGCTGAAGAGGGCGAAGGCAGAGCTGCACGACCTGATTTCCGGAAAGAGGACGACGCTCCCGAAGAAGATCGTGCAGGCTTTCTGAGACTTTTTCTCAGGAAACGAACAGAGATTATATGGAACAGAGACGCCTGCGTCTCCTTCTCTTTTTCGGAGGGTGCATATTCGCTCTTTTTTCCGCCTTTGTGCTTCTTTCTTCTGAAGAGGCACAAAGGCGGGAGGCTCTTCTTTCCGAAGATGCCCAATATCGCCCTGTGCCTTTTTCGGAACGGGAAACTGTCTCCGAGTACCCTGACACCGAATCTGTTCCGGCTCCGGTCGATGAGTATTTTAAGCCGGGTGAGGGGATGCTCGCTTCGGTTGCAGCCAAGCTTTCCGGAAGCGAAGAGAACGTACCGGAAGGACCGTACGTCGCGATCGTCATCGATGATTTTGGATTTTCGAGAATAATGGCCGAAGAGTACGAAAAGTTGAATATGCCGGTGACTTGGGCGATTATTCCATTTCAGCGTTTTTCCTCTTTTGCGGCCGAACGTGCGAATGAGTCCGGTATTCCCTATATTGTCCATCTTCCCATGGGAGCCAGGGAGGATCCCCGCTGGACCGGCAGCAGACCAGTCGACCGGGTTGACTCCGGTATGTCTCGGGAGGATATTTCTTTGTTCCTGCGCGGAATCATGGAGTCTCTTCCGGATGCTGTCGGTCTGAACAATCACAGGGGATCCCGCGCAACGTCGGACGAACAGCTAATGGATTCCTTCATGGAGATTCTGGGCGATTATCCGCTCTTTTTTCTCGACAGCCGGACCTCGTCCTCTTCGGTGGCGTACCGTACGGCCGTCGAAAAAGGAATTCCGGCGTTGTATAATTCTGTTTTTCTGGATCATGAGCCAACGGAGGAGTTTATGGAGGCCCAGTTCCGCCGGGGGACCGCCATTGCTGAAAAGCGAGGGTGGGTTGTCATGATCGCTCACACGAAAAATACGACGCTCAATTTTTTACGGAAGAGAATCGAGGCGCCCTTGGAAAGGGGCACGCTTGTTACTCTTCCCGATCTTGTGCGTTTTCTTCACATGCGCTGATTTTCCCGGGATCGGAACTCCCGGAAGCGGAAAATGCGTTGTTTCGGCAGGAATGCTGTTTCACCACGAGGAGGATGTGCAGTTGAAAGGACGAGTCGAAATCATTATCGGCGCCCAGTGGGGCGATGAGGGAAAAGGAAGAGTCGTGGACAGTCTCGGTTCAAAGGTCGATATTTTCGCGCGCTACCAGGGAGGAGCGAATGCAGGCCACACGGTGATCGTGGAGGGGAAGAAGTATGTCTTCCATCTTCTTCCGTCCGGAATGCTCTATCCCTGTAAAACCTGCGTCATCGGCAACGGTGTGGTGATCGACCCCGAACAGCTCTTGAAAGAGCTCAAAGAACTCCAGGACCAGGGAAAGGACCGTGCGCGGCTGGTCATCAGTGCCGCCGCGCATGTCGTCATGCCGTATCATAAACTTCTGGACAAGGCCCAGGAGAGCCTGAGGGGAAAAGGGAGGCAGATCGGTACCACCGGCAGGGGGATCGGCCCGGCATACGTCGATAAATACAGCAGGTGCGGCATTCGGGTAGGCGACCTTCTGGACAGCGATGTGCTGAGAGAGAAGCTCGAAGTGAACCTTGAGGAGAAAAATCTGTATCTCACAAAAATTTACGGTGAGGAACCTCTTCCGTTTCATGAGATGTTCGCTCTTGCAGGTTCCTGGGGGAAGGCTCTCGCCCCGTACGTCGATGATGCGTCCCGGATCATCGACGATGCCTTGAAAGAGGGGAGAGGAGTGCTCTTCGAGGGCGCCCAGGGGACGCTGCTCGACGTGGACCACGGCACCTACCCCTACGTCACCAGTTCATCCCCGGTGGCGGCGGGAGGATGTGTCGGTCTTGGAGTCGGTCCCGCCCTGGTGGACCGTGTTATAGGTGTTGTAAAGGCCTATTGCACGCGGGTCGGCGAGGGACCGTTCCCCACCGAGGACTCCGGCAGCGGAGGAGAGCGCCTGAGAGAAAAGGGGGCGGAGTTCGGAGCAACGACGGGACGGCCCCGGCGATGCGGCTGGCTCGACCTCGTCGCGCTCCGTTACGCCGTCAGGGTGAATGGAATCAGCTCCATCGCGCTGACGAAGCTGGATGTCCTTTCCGGAATCGAACGGATTCCGATCTGCACGGTATATGATATCGAAGGAGAGACTGAAGAGCACTTCCCGTGCGCGCTCCAGCGGCTTGAAAAGGCAACGCCGTACTATGAGCACCTGGAAGGGTGGCAGAAAGACATCTCGTCCTGCAAGGAGTATCACGATCTTCCGGTGCAAGCCAGAAAGTACGTGGAATATATCGAAGCCGCAACCGGAGTACCGGTCAATCTCATCGGTGTCGGACCCGGAAGGGACCAGACGATCCTGCGGAATTTCTAGGAGGAGGGAGCGCGCCAATTTTTCTGCCCGATATCCGGTACTGCTCGCCCCGCGATGCACCGTCGATCTGGTGCGTGGAGGAGTGCTCTTCCGCCGCTCCATGGCCTCGTGAACTGATAAAAAGGGATCTCTCCGGAGAAACGCCCTATCTCTATCTTGGCGCGTGGGGGAAGGATGTTCTCCTCGGATTCGCCGTGCTCGGTCCCGGAGAGAGGGGAGCGGAAATCGCCAATATCGCGGTAGTCCCAGAGCACCGGAGAAGAGGCGTCGGTTCTCAGCTTGTGGCAGCGGTCTGCGAGGTTGCATTCGTTTTAGGACATTCAAAGATCGGGCTTCATGTGCGGATGTCGCATTACGAAGCCCGTCTTTTCTATAAAAAACTTGGTTTCATTCCATCGTTCGTCGTTCGAAAATACTACGCTCCCCCGGAGTTCCGGTCTCCGCTCGAGAAGGATGGAAAAGGTTCCGTGGAGAGCGAAGATGCGCTCGTGATGGAGGCCGGCCTCCCCCTGTGCATTCCGTAGAGACTTGACAGAGGAAGAATCGCTTTACAGCGGAAAGATGAGCAGGGGGCAGTCCGTTCCCGAGAGTATCGCCTCCGCGGTGCTTCCGAGGAAGAGTTGCCCAAGTTCTCCCATGACCGGTAGTCCGAGTACCAGAAGAGACGGCCCGGTTGCGGATATTCTTGCGGGGAGCTCCATTAACGGATCGCCGCTGACGATTTCGGCGGTTGTCTCGTGCCCCCAGGACGCGATCTCGTCCCTGACATGTTCAAGGGCCTCCGCGGCGGTATTCAATATCTCCGGGGCGCTTTCCGCGGATTGCGGTGAAACGCAATGGAGGAGGGTGACGGCGAGGCGCCTGTTGAGCTGGGAGAGAAAGTCACGAAGGTTGTCCAGGACGAGATTTGTCCTCGTCGGCTCCAGGTCGAGAGCAACGACCAGATTTCCGAAGACGTCTTCTTCGGGAAAGAAGCCTTCCGCTTCCCGGAGAATGATCTGAGGAACCTGGATGGACCGTATGAGCGGAATTCCATCCTCTTCCCGTGGAAGGGGAAAGACGGCGAAGGTGCACTTTTCGGAACGGATCGTCTCCGGTAGTGATTCGAGCACATCGCCCGACAGAACGAGCGTTTTGTAATAGGATTCGGGAGGAAGCGTCCTGGCGCACATCTCCTCCAGGTATCCTTCCGCCTCGCGGACCAACTCCGGTGCGTCAAGACCTGCCGCCCGGTCGACGACATGGAGAACCAGGAAGTCCGACTGCTCTCCCGAAAGTTTATCGGCCGCCCATGCCAGCCCTCGTGCTGAAAAAGAAGAGACGTCCGCGAGAAAAAGAATCCGTGTGAGCATGTTTTATCCCTCCCGTGGTATTCTTAGATACGCATCCAGTATATCGTAAAGGGGTTGCAACGGTGAACGGTTTTTCGAAATTGAAATGGGAAAGTTTGTCCGGAGCGTTGCGGATCTTGAAGAAGCTCCCTTTGAAATGGGCGGTCCGTGCAGGCGCTTTTCTGGGGTTCCTCCTTTGGGTTTTCAGCAAGAAAAAGGTGGACGAAGCTGAACGGCGGTGCGTCCGCGCCCTGCAGACCGGAGTTACCAACGCCCGCAGAATAGTGAGGGTTTCTTATATGAACCTCGGACGCTCCGTGATCGAGTTCGTGACGGTTCCCGGAAGCGGGAGACCGTTTCGTTCCGTTGTCAGCGTCCACGGAGAAGAACACCTCCGGAAAGCAGTCGCCGCCGGCAATGGAGTCCTTATGCTTTCGGCGCATATCGGAAACTGGGAGTTCGGGGCTTCGGTCCTTGCTGAGAGAGGGTATCCTATGAACGCCATCGGAGCAGATCAGCGCGATGAGAGGGTGACCGACAGAATTATAAGGCTGCGGGCGATGTGCGGAGTGAAAACCGTGAGCAAGGGGTTCGATCTCAAGGCGGCCATACGCTGTCTCAAGCGGGGAGAAGTTCTCGCTGTTCTTATCGATCAGGATGTCAGAGAGAAAGGAGTTTTCGTTCCCTTCCTGGGACTTCCGGCGAGCACCCCTTACGGACCGGCCAAGATAGCCTGCAAGCTCGAAAGCGTCATTCTTCCCTGCTTCATGATCCGGCGGGGAAATTCGGAAAATCACGATCTGCACATCCTCCCCTCTCCATGGAAGAGCGGGCGTCCGGAGCAGCATGAAACAATGGAACACGCGATGACGCTCTGCAACAACGTGCTGAGCGAGTGGATCAGCAGATATCCGGAGCAGTGGATGTGGCTGTATCCGCGATGGGCCTCGACATCGGGGGAGCAGCGGTGATCCTCGGAATCGATCCGGGACGGGAAAAGGCCGGATGGGCTCTGGTCGAGCAAGACGGAACCCTCCTTGTATCCGGAATGTTTCGAGTAGCAAATGCTCTCGTGTTCTTCCGGGCGGTTGCGGCGCGCGATTTTCCCGCACTGGAAGAATTTGTCCTGGAGAAACGAATGCATGACGCGTCGCTTTCTTCTCTTTCCGAGATTGTCATGGGGAACGGGACCGGAAAAGAATATTTTCTCTCTCTTGCGCAATCGGCCTCTCTTGGGGTAAAGTTAGTACCGGAGAGAGGGACGACGCTTACGGCGAGGAACCTTTACTGGATGCTTCACCCCCCAAGGGGGTTTTGGAGACTGATATCGACAAAATTCCGGGTTCCTCCCCGCGATATCGATGATTTCGCAGCGTGGGCCATCGTCCGATGTTACTGCGGAATCCAGTCGGAAGAGGACCGGAAGTAGAAAGGGAAAGGTGAGATTGCATGGGCACAGAGAAGCTGGCGACTCTCGTCAATACATTTGGTTCTTCTCTGATGACGGTAAGCAAGGAGATGGGGGTGGAACTCTCTCTTGCAAAAGCGGAAATCGCGCAGGGCGTCAACGTGAAAGGGAGCTGCCTCGCCGCACTTGTCGGCATTGTCGGAGGAGGCGTGCAGGGAACGGCTGTCATCATGCTCGATGAGGCGGGATTCAACGCCACTGTGTCGGCGATGTCGGGAGGAATGATCTCGCCGAATCTCGAGGACTCGGTCTCCATGAGCGTCATCGGCGAGCTTGCCAACATGGTGAGCGGACGCGCGCTCATCCAGGCCGCTCTTGAAGGGACTGAGGTTACACCTCCGCAATTGATTTCCGGCGCGGGAATAAAGACCATACCGAACCAGTCCCCCGGTGTACGCTCCTTTACGCTGCCGTTCAAGCTTCCTGCTGCCGGAACACTCTTTCTCGTTCTTTCCTTCAGCGTTTGAACCGGAGGAATGAAATAAATGATCCGTAAAATGGAGAGGGGAGGCCTAGAGGCCTCCCCTCTCCATTTTACGGCGCGGCTCAATGAGTGTTCGTCTACAGTTTTTCTCCTTCGGTCGAGGCGACGACCGTCGCTACGCACGAGTCTCCGACGATGTTGACGCAGGTCCTCGCCATGTCGAGCACCGCGTCGATACCGGCAACGAGGGCCACGCCTTCAAGCGGCAGTCCGACCGCCGTCAGGACGAGCGTCAGCATGATGAGCCCCGCTCCGGGAACTCCGGCTGTTCCTATCGAAGCCAGAGTCGCTGTCAGGATGATGCTGAGCTGCGCTCCCATGCCGAGCGAGAGCCCGTAGGCCTGAGCGACGAAGAGGGCGCAGACGCCCTGGTAGAGGGCGGTTCCGTCCATGTTGATGGTCGCACCGAGAGGAAGAACGAAAGAGGAGACCTTCTCGGAGACGCCGAGATTCTCCTGCGTGTTTCTCATCGTGATGGGAAGCGTAGCGGCGCTTGAGCGCGTCACGAAGGCCGTCAGTGCTGCTTCGCGGATACCCCGAAGGAACCAGAGAGGGGATTTCTTCACGAAGATGGTGATCAGGCTGGAGTAGGTGATGATGACGTGAAGGGCGCACCCGACATAGACCGCCAGGATGACCTTTGCGAACGGCGCAAGGACGGACATCCCGTATTTGGAGACGGTGACCGCGATCAACGCAAAGACGCCGTAGGGAGCTATCTTCATGACGATGCCGGTGAGCTTGTACATGGCCTCCGCAAGGGAGTCGAAGAAGTTGATGAGCGGCTTGCCCTTTTCGCCTGCGAGAACGGCGGAAACGCCGAGGAAGAGCGCGAAGACGATGATCTGGAGCATATTGCCTTCAACTGCGGCTCTCAGCGCGTTCGAAGGGAAGAGCCCGATAATGACGTTCCTGATGTTGGGGGCCTCAGGGGCCTTGAAAGCCGCTCCTTCGCCGATCGCCATTCCGGCTCCCGGCTGAAGGAAGTTCCCCAACAGCAGACCGATGGTGATTGCGATCGCGGTGGTGGCAAGGTAGAATGCGACCGTCTTGATTCCGATTCTTCCGAGGTCGCGCGGATCGCCTATGGATGCCGCACCGACGACAAGGCTCGAAAAAACGAGCGGAACGATGAGCATCTGCAGCAATACGATAAAGATTCTCCCCACAGGTTCGATTATCTGAACCTGTTCTCCGATTACAGCGCCCGCTACAATTCCGAGAATGAATCCAATACCGATCTGCCAAATGAGAGGAACTTTTTTTGCCGACAACAGTACCGCCTCCTTCGAGAAATTTGTGGTGCATTTTCAAAAAGGTGAAAAGGTACGGAGATTGAGCGAAAAAAACCACCTCCTCTTCGAAACCTGTATCATGATCACAGGATATACTATTCTCCGTTTGAATTCCAGTCCGCGGGAACCATATTTTTTTAATTTCAGGAGAACCGGCCTTGAATTGGTGCGGGGAATAGGTACGAGGAGTGGTCATCGGCCCCGAATTCTGTTAGGATATGGTGGGATTGTCTAATGCTTGCTGTTATTTGAATCAGGAGGGGGATTCCGATGTTCAAAAAGCCTCTGTGGGCGGTGCTGCTGTTGATTCAATTGTTTTTTTGCGGGGACGCCTCCGCCCAGAAAGGCGGCGTGGTGCTCGCGCTCTCCGGCGGCGGAACGCGCGGCCTCGCCCATATCGGCGTTCTCGAAGCGCTCCAGGAGCAGAACATCCCAATCGCCGGCATCGTGGGGACGAGCATGGGTTCGATCGTCGGCGGACTCGCCGCGAGCGGCTACACCACATCGGAGCTTCGCAAGGTCGTCGCGGAGCTGGATCTTACGAATCTTCTCTCCGAAAGAAGCAACCCGATCTTCGTTCCCCTCCCTTCCGACAGCGTTTCACCGAGGAACAAGATTCCGTGGGTGATGCTCAACAAGGCGGGCGACGTTGTGGGGCCTCTCGGAGGCATGTCGGGAGTGAAGCTCCTCGAAAGCTTCGCTCATCTCGCGTCCCGAATTCAGATTGTCCGCTTCGATGAACTTGCGATTCCGTTCGCCGCTGTCGCGACAGACCTTGAAACCGGCGAGAAAGTCGTCCTGCGCTCGGGCAGCCTCGCCTCCGCGATGAGAGCGTCGATGGCCATTCCCGCCCTCTTCGATCCGTGGCCGGTCGGAGGCAAGCTGCTGGTCGACGGAGGGCTCGTCTCGAATCTTCCGGTCGAAACCGCAAAGGAGATTTTTCCGGGATTTCCCGTAATCGCTGTGGATGTCACCGGCAAGCTCAAAACCAGGAATAAAATCCATTCCGTGGTGGATGTCGTCGATCAGTCGCTGACAATTTTCACGAGCCGGAATGTCGAATTGGAAATTCACAAGGCGGATCTCGTCATCTCGCCGCCGGTCGAGGATATCCGCATTTTCGACCTCTCGAATGCGGATCTGGTCATTCAAGGAGGAAAAAACGCGACGCTCGCAAGAATGGCATTCATCCGGAAACTTGCTGAAGCCGCTCCTCCGGTCGCTCAGAGAGAAGCGCTCTGCCTGGATTCCCGGGTCGCCGCCGTCGCCGTGGAGGGAGTGAGCGACGAAATTGCCTCCGAGATCGGGAGAAAGTACGAAAGCTGGGTAGGCAAACCTCTGAGCTCAATTGAAGTGCTCAGGGCCAGTCGCGATATCGGCGACCGGGATGACGTTCTCTCCGTGGATTACCGCTTCGAAGAGGCGGGTCCGGATGTGAAAGTCGTCTTCGTGCTCCAGAGAAAACCGGTTCTCGAAATCAACTTCGCAGGCTATACGACGAACCTCCATCCTTACCGCTGGCTCTTTGTCAACGGAGTCCGGCGGGATATCGTCAGGGAAGGGGATTCGGTGAAATTCAATTTCAAGGTCGGTGAGCAGTGGGGAGTTGATGCGAGCTACTTCGACACCCCGGGCAAGACCCCGTGGGAAATTCGTTTGTCCGCCTACAACTGGGAGATCGAGACGGCGAACATGGGGAGGCGCGACTGGGAGCGTTATGGGCTGGGCTTTGCAAAACATTTCGAATGGAAGTCCTTCAAAGGAGGGGTGGGCTATGCCTTCGAACAGATGCGCGGCAGTTCCGGAGAATATTTCTCCGCCGCAGGGCCCACTCTTTTCATGTACTCCAACACGCTCAACGACGATATCGATCCGACCGACGGCGCCCTGCTCTCGCTTCAAGCCTGGTGGCCCGACAACGACGAGGTGCTCTATCGTATCAGCTATTTCCGCGCCGCGCGGCTCGCCAACGACTGGAGATTCTACTTCCGTGCCGGTTTTGCGGAGGGAGATATGAAACAGGAAGGACGTGCGGTCTATCTCGGAGCGACCGAGGAGCTGTACAGCTATTCAGGAAGGCCCATCGAAGCGGAACGAATGGCATGGTGGAACATGGCCTTTCGCAGAATCCTGATGAAGAGCTGGTGGGGCGCCCTGAACACCGAAATTTTCGGCGGAATGGGCTTTGCATTCAATGATGAGAACGAGCGGTTCCGCGACGTCTGGGAGGCGGGAGTGTCGTTTTCGATCCCCGGTGTGCTTTTTGACGGAAAGCTGATGTTCCTCTACAACGACGAAAAGGATTTCAAGATAGGCTTCTTTCTTGGAAGTCCGGTATGGGGACGATATCCTCTGCCCTGATCCGCTGGAGCAGGCGGCACGGCGGAAGAAAACATCGAAACTGACTTGAAACGCCCTTAAGACGAGGGCACGGAAAACAGGAGGAAGAAAAATGGCACGCAACATAACACCGAGATCGGAAGATTACTCCCAGTGGTATCTTGATATCATCAAAGTAGCCGAGCTGGCGGACTACGCTCCTGTAAGAGGGTGCATGGTCATCCGCCCCACAGGATACTCCATATGGGAATCCATTCAGCGTCATTTCGACGACGCCTTCAAGGAGACAGGGCATGTCAACGCCTACTTTCCCCTCCTGATTCCCAACTCCTTCCTCGAGAAGGAGGCGGAGCACGTCGAGGGCTTTGCCCCCGAGTGCGCAGTCGTGACGCACGCCGGAGGCGATGAGCTGGAAGAGCCCCTGGTGGTGCGTCCGACATCCGAGACGGTCATCGGCCATATGTACAGCAAATGGATTCAGTCATGGCGTGATCTTCCCATTCTGATAAACCAGTGGGCCAACGTGATGCGCTGGGAGAAACGCCCCCGCCTCTTTCTGCGGACTTCGGAATTCCTCTGGCAGGAGGGACATACCGCACACGCCACGAAGGACGAGGCGATGGACGAAACGCTCAAGATGCTCGAGGTCTATCGCCGCGTCATGACGGATATCCTTGCCCTTCCCGTCATTCCGGGCGAGAAGACGAAGGGGGAGCGTTTCCCGGGCGCCGAGAACACGTATTCATGCGAGACTATGATGAGCGACGGGAAAGCTCTTCAGGCCGGGACCAGCCACTTTCTCGGCCAGAACTTCGCCAAGGCGTTCGAAATCCAGTTTCAAAACCGGGACGGCGACCTCGAGTACGCCTGGACGACGAGCTGGGGCGTCTCCACGCGTCTTATCGGCGCTCTCATCATGACGCACTCCGACGACGACGGTCTGATCCTGCCTCCCCGGGTAGCTCCCGTGAAGGTCGCGGTCCTTCCCATCGGAACCGACGAGGAGAAGATGGCAACGCTTCTTCTTCCGCGAGCCGTGGAGCTCTCCGCCCTGCTGGACGCGCGCCTCGGCGGCAGATTTACCGTTGTTGACAAACAATTCCACCTCCGTCCCGGAGACCGCTTTTTCTATCATCTGCAGAAAGGAGTTCCTCTCCGGATCGAAATCGGAGAAAAGGATCTCGCGTCGGGAACTGCCAGAGTTGTCCGGAGGGATACAGGGGAAAAGACGGATGTACCGATCGAAAGCCTTCCCGAGAGAATTCCGCTTCTTCTCGAGGAGATTCATACCGCACTCTACGAGAAAGCCCTCGCTTTCCGAAAGGAGAATACCTGTGCTGTCTCGAGCTACGATGAGTTCAAGTCGGTAATCGAGGAGAAGGGAGGATTCGTCGAGGCATTCTTCGCCGGAACCCCCGCCGACGAAAAGAAGATCAAGGAGGAAACCGGAGCCACGCCTCGTTGCATGCCGCTTCATACCGATTCATCCGGCGACGGGGAAACAGGCTCCTGCATGATCACCGGGACGAGCGGAGCGCGGAAGGTCGTTTTCGCGAAGGCTTATTGACCGCCGGCATTGAAAGGATCAATCGAAAGATCCTCCTGGAGCCAGGAGGATCTTTCGATTGATATGGTTTCTGATTGGCTAGATGCGTTTTTCCGGGGCGAGCGCCTCGAAAGAGCCGTCGAAAGAACGTCCGAGCTGAATGGTAGAAAGCGGTTTCAGGAAGAGCTCCGTGTTGTTGAAGACGATGGCCTGGAGAATATGCCCGGAGAGAGCGGTATGATCGGGCCTGTTGAAAACCCCGTGAAGGTGAGGGTAGATCGATCCTCCCCGGTAGCTGACATTTCCGCTGAGCGCGGTCAGCTCCATTATTTCCCGTACCGTCTCCGTATTGTAATCACGGCCGTTATACCAGCCGAAGGTCACGGAGGAGACCATCCCTGCTGCGGAGACAACGACTGCGGAATCAACATCACATGCCTTGCAGACATGAGCTATGGAATCGGCTATGTCGTCTCCCTCCGAAAGACGTATCGCAATCATTTCATCGGTGGCGGCGTATTTCATGATTTGTTCCTCCTTTCGTTTCTTTTGCGCCTTCAAAACGCGTTTTCGCCGAAGAGCAGGTTTCTGTTAGCATATGCTTTAAATATTCTATCATGTTTTGGGGCTGTTTTCCACTCCTTTCCGCCTGCCAAAAATCCGCAGGCAGACGAAGCTCCTCGGTGCTCGCCGGGCCGTCGGTGCAGATTGTCGTCCTTGACAGCCGCTCAAGCGATCAGCTCGGCTCACTGTTTTCGCCGGTTGTCCGCTGACGCTTCCTTATTCGTCGAAAAGATATCTCTGAAGATCGTCTTTCCGCATTCCGGCGCCCAGCCCTGCGGCGAGCTTCAATCTTGCCTGTGCCGGCCGGAGGTGCCCTCCGTCGAGAACCCCCATCTCCAGCAGGCGGGTCATGCTCCCCTCGAACGAGTACGGCGTCTCCCGCGTGTGCCCCTCGGGGCATCTGGTGGTAATGACCACTGGTATTGCGTCCTTCAGGAGCTTCTTGATATGCGGAATCCACGATGGAGGCACATTTCCGTTTCCGAAGCCCGCTATGACAAGACCGTCCAGTTCACGCCTGCCGTCGGTGGAAAGTATCTCGATCATTCTGTCTCCGCCCCCCAGGGACGCTGTGAGAAGTTCGACGTCACGGGAAGGCGTCATCCCTTCCTCGAGGATCGTCGCTCGTTTGCGACGGCGGAGAATATCCACCCTTCCTCCGATGAACTGGGCGAGCGGGCCGCGTCCGGGAGAAGAGAAGAAATCTTTTCTCTGGCATGCCGTTCCCGTGATCTCCGATGCGGCAAAAAGCTGCTCCTGCACACAGACAAGGACTCCCATTCCCCAGCATTCCCTGGAAAGAGATGCGCAGACTGCCTGGTCGAGATTGAGCTTTGCGTCCGATCCGAGATCGTCGGGAGGATATACGGCGGCTGTGAAAATAAGCGGCTGCGGATACGCCCAGTACAGGTCGGCGAGGTACGCCATCTCCTCCAGCGTGTCCGTTCCGCAGGTTACCACCACGCCATCCGCACCATCGAAAACCGCTTTCGAGAGAACCTGGACGAGGTCGGCCGTCATTCGGACCGTATAGTGGCTGCTTGGCTGACGACTCCAGTCGATCACAAAGATCTTCTTCGCCAGTTCCGCAGGGAGCCATCCGAGCATTTCCTCCGGCGCCAGCGTAGGCTGCAAGGTTTGGATCTGCTCGTTGAATTTCATGCTGATCTGGCCGCCTGCTATGACAAGAGCGATTTTTCCCCGGTTGGACATCAATAGTCCTCCTTCCCCATCTGGCAGTGACGGGGCAAGTGTACACTAAAAGCGTAAAAAAAGCACATCCGGCTGAAAAATGGTGCGATCAGAAGCCGAGATCCTCTCCCACGAGGATGACGTACGACGTTCTCCCCCCGGTAGCGCGTTCCAGGACGAGAAGCGCCTTGCATGCCCGGTCGGGAGAGTTGCAGTCGCTGCAGAATCCGGTCTTTGCGCACGGCGTGTCCAGATTGAGCCGTATCACGTTCGGCGGGGTCGCCATGTTTCGCGTCCGTGCGATGGCTTCGTCCAGACTGCCTGTCACCTTGTTCATTCCGATGACGAAAATCAGGGTGTTCTTCCCCCACGCCATGCCGCTTACCCGGTTTCCGTTTCCGTCGATATTGACCAGTATACCGTCCCGGGTGAGGGCGTTCGAGCTCGTGAGAAAATACTCTGCCAGGAGCTCCTCTTGAAGGACGTTCAGTCTCTCCTCCGGAGAAAGGGATGGGGTCCAGTGGTGGATCACCGTGCATCCCCTCTCCTTCAGCTTCTCCAGCGCGCCGATTTCCCGGATGGTGACGCTTCCCGGAATACCGACCGAGGCTCCTTCAGGGATGATTTTCAGGACTTCTTCGAGCGCCTGTTCTTTCGTTTCCGAGTAGACAGCGGAAAAGCCTCTTGCCTGCAGTCGTTTGACCAGTGAATGCCCCGCCTTGTTCCGATGCTCTCTTCGGGCTGCATTGAATGGATTCGTCATCTTCTTTCGCCTCCGGAAGCGGGCGGACCCGCCGAATAATTTGTATCCATCATATCATTGACAGGCCGGGAAAAGCTCGAGGAGAAGAAAATCTTTTCAAAGAAGGTGTCAAGAAAAAAAGCTTGACACTCTATGGAGAGAGGGCTATAATGCCTTCGTTTCAACAGGAGGCTGTCCATGAGGAAAGGAAAAGAGGAAGACCTTCTCGCCCGAAGGATACACGTCCACGACCTGTACGATCTCTACGCCCCGCTTCTCACCGAAAAGCAGCGGGAAGCCTGGGAGCTTCACGAGTTTTCGGATCTCTCGCTGGCGGAAGCCGCCGAAAAGTTGGGAATCAGCCGCCAGGCCGTATCGGACCTGGTTTCACGCAGCCGTGAAAGGCTTGAGGAGTTGGAGGATCTTCTGGGTTTCCGCTCACGCGAGGAGCTGCTGAAGGATGAGATTCGGGCGCTTCGGAGTCTTTTCGGGCATGGAGCGAAGTCGCAGAAAGCGGAGGAAAACTGAACATGTTCGATGCTCTTCGTGAACGTTTTGAAGCGGTCTTCGACAGGCTGAAAGGGCGCGGCAAACTCACCGCTTCCGACGTTGAGAGTGCGCTGCGGGATGTTCGCCGTGGCCTGCTCGAGGCGGATGTCGACTACAAGGTCGTCAAGTCCCTGCTGGAATCCATCAGGCTGCGTGCCGTCGGCAAGGATGTTCTCGATTCCATCACCCCCGGACAGCACGTCGCCGCTATTGTCTACGAAGAGCTAGCGGAGCTTATGGGGAAAGAACCGGCTCCTCTGGCGATATCCCCCAAACCGCCTACGGTTTATCTCATGGTGGGGTTGCAGGGCGGAGGAAAGACCACCAGCACGGTGAAAATCGCGCGCAGACTCTCGGGCAGTCACAAGCCGCTTGTCGTCGCCTGCGATCTTCGGCGTCCGGCCGCAGTCGAGCAGCTCCGGGTGCTTGCTTCACAGTCGAAAATCTCCTTCTACGGCCCGGAAGCGGGAGAAAAAGACGTTCTGAATGTCGTGAGGGGAGCCTTGGCCTACGCCGAGAATCACCTGAACGACCTCATTCTTCTCGACACGGCCGGACGGCTTCATGTCGACGAAGAGCTGATGGAGGAGCTTGTGGCCATGAAGAAGGCCGCACCTCCGACGGAAGTTCTTCTCGTGGTGGACGCCATGACAGGGCAGGAAGCGGTGAAAGTGGCTTCGGCATTTCACGAGAAGCTCCTGATTACCGGAGTCGTGCTCTCCAAGCTGGACGGAGATGCCCGAGGCGGCGCCGCACTGGCTATCCGCAAGGTGACGGGGGTCCCGGTCAAGCTGGCGGGCGTGGGTGAAGCAACGGATGCTCTCGAGACCTTTGATGCGAAGCGTATGGCCCAGAGGATACTCGGTATGGGAGATGTCATCGGGCTTGCCGAAAAGATCCAGGAAATGGCCGGTTCGGGCGGCGCGGAGCGGATGGCCGAAACCCTCAAACAGAAGAAGTTCACGCTCGAAGACCTTCTTGTGCAGTTCGAACAGCTGGAGAAAATGGGACCGCTCAACAAGGTGCTCGAAATGATCCCCGGATTCAGCAAGATGAAGGGAGTTTCGGAGGAGGACCTTGATTCCGGAAGGCTGAAACAATCGAAGGCGATCATCCAGTCGATGACGAGGGCGGAACGCCGGGATCCCGCGATTATCAAGGGGAGCAGGCGGCGAAGGATAGCGCTCGGCTCCGGTACGTCTGTCCAGATGGTGAATCAGCTGCTGGCACAGTATGAACAGATGAGGAAGCTCTGGAAACAGGTCGGCAAACAGGGAAAGGGTTTCAAGATGCCGAAGGGCCTCTTCGGAGGCGGCGGTTTCCGTTTCAAATAAAGAGGTTTCGTCGCGGGATGTCATGGACTCCGCTGTATGGAGACGCGAAGTCCGAAGAAATGTTCCGGTACAATATCAGGAGGTGTATGGTAAATGGCGGTACGTATTCGCCTTGCCCGTCATGGACGGAAAAAGGCTCCCTTTTATCGGTTGGTGGTGGCGGACTCCCGTTCGCCCAGAGACGGTCGCTTCATCGAACTTCTCGGAACCTACGATCCTATGACGGACCCCTCTTCGATCAAGGTTGACGAAGAGCGTGCGATGCACTGGCTGAAGGTCGGCGCAACACCCTCCGACACGGCACGGAGCATCCTGAGAAAATCAGGGGTCTGGGAGAAGTTCGAAGCGGGCAAGAAACAGGCGGAATAGCCATGCCCGACTATCGGGAACTTGTGGAATTCGTCGTCAGGCGCCTCGTGACCCTGCCCGACGAGGTTAAGGTAAGCGAGGAGACGGACGAGAGGGGCGTTACGGCCATCACGATTCGTGTCGCTCCGGAGGATGTCGGAAGAGTCATCGGGAAACGCGGCGCAACCATCAACGCGATCCGCCTGGTTGCGAAAGCATCCGCGGTCAAGGTAAACGACAGGGTTGACGTCGATATCGTCGAGGATGAGTAGAGTCCGGATAGGACGTATCATAGGGACTCACGGGCTGCGGGGCGGTATCAAGGTCGTCCCTCTGACCGATTATCCGGAACGTTTTTTCTCCATGGAAAGCATCTCTCTCTACAGCGCGGAAGGGGCGTTTCTTCGGGAGCTAACTGTTCTTTCGGCGCGTTATTCGGAGCACAAGGGAATCCTCGTGCTCCGGACGAAGCAGCTCCTGCGCATCGAAGATGCGGAGCCGTTTTTCGGCTCCTTTGTCGAAATCCCCCCCGAGGAGCGATATCCACTTGCAGAGGGTGCGTTCTGGATCGACGATCTCAAGGGGATCTCGGCAGTCCGCCACGAAGACGGTTCGTTCCTCGGAATGCTGACGGATGTCGTCCCGGCGGGAGAAAACGACATCTACGTTATTCGCGACAATGACGGAACGGATCATTACATACCGGCGGTGAAGCAGTTCATAGCCGGGGTGGACCTTGAAAAGCGAGAGATTCGCATCATGCTCATCGAAGGGCTGTGGGCGTAGTGCGCGTAACGATCATCACGGCTTTTCCGGAGTTCTTCGATAATTTTCTCTCCACGAGCATGATCGGCAGAGGAGTAAAGAGCGGTCTGCTGCATGTCGACATAGTGGATCTTCGCGGCTTCGGCTCCGGAAACTATCGCCAGATCGACGACTACGCCTTCGGCGGAGGCGGCGGAATGGTTCTCATGCCCGAGGTTCTTGGACGGGCGCTTGAATCCGTTCGAAGCGCTTCCGGAAACAAAGGATACGTGGCGTATCCGTCACCTCAGGGGGATCTTCTCTCGCAGGAGATGGTGGAGACGCTGGCGGCGCAGGAGCACGTGATCCTGATCTGCGGGCATTACGAGGGGCTGGACGAGCGTTTTGTCACGCAATACGTCGACAGGGAGTTCTCTCTGGGGGATTTTGTCCTGACGGGTGGTGAGATTCCCGCGATGGCTCTCGTCGATGCGATGGCCCGCCTTGTTCCCGGTGTCGTTGGAAAGGAAACGGCTGTAGTCGAAGACTCTTTTTATCGGGGAATGCTCGACCATCCTCATTTCACCCGGCCTGCGGAATGGAATGGTATGCAGGCGCCTCCGGAACTCCTCTCCGGCGATGCGGCGGGCATCGAAACATGGCGCAGAAACGCCGCAGCAGAGAGGACGCTTTCACGCCGCCCCGACCTTGTAGCACGGGCCAACATCCGTCCGTACCTTCCAAAAGGAGTGTACGTGGCGCTTGTGCATCATCCCGTCCTCGACCGGCGGGGTGAAGCAACCACGTCCGCGGTGACCGGGCTTGACCTCTCCGATATCGCCCGCTCGTGCAAGACCTACGGAGTTGACCGGTTTCTCGTGACAACCCCGCTGGCGAGCCAGCGGGAGCTGGTCAGGACGGTAGCGCGTCACTGGACGGAAGGAGGAGGGGCATCGGCCAATCCCGAGAGGGCGAAGGCATTTGGGTTGCTTAAAACCTTTTCTTCCGTTGAGCGGGGAGTCGAATGGATCTCGAAGCGCGAGAGAGAAGCGCCTCTCCTCGTCGGAACTACCGCCCGCAGCCGCTGTGGAGCCTTCCACTGGATCGAGGCGAAGAGGAGGATGCTCCGTGAGAAGAAACCCGTCCTCTTTCTCTTCGGTACGGGCTCCGGACTTCACGAAGAGATCCTGTCGGAATGTTCCTTCGTTCTGACACCCCTTTCCGGCGGCGACGGAGAGTACAACCATCTGTCGGTACGAACGGCGGCAGGCGCCGTTCTGGATCGTTTTTTCGGATGGCGCTAGATGGAGCCGCTCGTATTTCAGCCGGATGCATGTTGCAGCAAGCCTGCCCGGGTTATTTTGATACTGTTTGATTTTTTGCGAAAGAGACGCAAGGAGGGTTCATTGAAATGAACGTATTAAATCTTATCGAAAAGAATTTCATCAGGAGCGATCTCCCCGATTTTCGTTCCGGCGATACGGTCCGGGTGCATGTGAAGGTCAAGGAAGGCTCCAGGGAGCGTATCCAGGTCTTTGAAGGCGTCGTGATCGCCCGTAAACACGGCGGACTCAGCGAGACCTTCACCGTCCGCAAGATTTCCAGCGGTATAGGAGTGGAGCGGATTTTTCCTCTTCACTGCCCGTCGATCAGCCAGATCGAAGTCAAGCGCCTCGGGAAGGTTCGGCGGGCGAAGCTCTACTATCTCCGCAAGAGAAGCGGAAAGTCGGCCCGAATCAAAGAGAGAAGAGAATTTTAGTATTCCTCTCTTGACTTCGAAAAAAAGCCAGCGTATAATATCCGTCGTTGCGCGGGGGTGGCGGAACAGGTAGACGCGCAAGGCTAAGGACCTTGTGGCTGCAAGGCTGTGGGAGTTCGAGTCTCCCCCTCCGCACCATGAACTCAGAGCTCTCTTCCTTTGCTGGAAGAGAGCTTTAATTTTATTCCCGACCGGAGAAGAGAAACTTTTCTCCTCTCCATTGCCTGACCGGCCTTTCTTTAGTACACTTCTTTGGATGGCTTGATGTCAAGGGGTGGGTGTTATGTCCATGGATCTGGAAAGCTGGTTGAGAGGTGAAACGATACCTCCTCGGGAGCAGCCCGACCGGAGCGGAAGAAAGGCCGGTCCGTCTCAGGCGGCCTTGCTTGGCCTTCCTGTTGCCGTAAACGGAAAGAATGATGAGAGTCTTCCTGTTGCAAGGGTATTGAGCGAATACGGTACCGACAATCGTTTCAACGAGTCTTCCGCCGTGCTTTCCAGAAATGCGGAAGAACCCGCGCCGCTGAAGAAGACGGGAGGACGGGGTGAACCGGTCTCTGAGCCTGATGATGGCGATTCTCTTACCGATGCCGACATTTTCGCAGAGGAACCAGGCCGCCAGGAAGAACCGCATCTTTCAGCCGCCGGAAGATCCGATGAACGAGAAGCCGGGCCTGCCTTCGGCGATGAAAAGGATGACCAGGATTTTACCCTCCCTCTCAGACCGCTTTACCCTTCGCGACCGATATCTCCGGTTTCTCCTTCTTCCTCCGGGGAGTCATTCCCTTCAGCCCCTTCATCTCCTGCGGAAAAGAGATCGTCTGAACCGGGAAGTCAGGTGTCAACAGCGACAGCCAACCGTACGAGGGAAAAAATTTCCGCCGTTCTGCTGCTGTCGGTGGCCCTTCTGCTTGCCGGGTTCTTTTTTTTCCCGGCCGAATCTCTCGAAGATCTGCTTCAAAAAGGCCGGGAAGCGTATGCCCGGAGCGAGTACGACCGGTCTCTGGCATATTTCGAAAAAGCCGGCAAGAAGGATCCTCAGCGGCTTGAAGTGCTCTTTGGAACCGCAAAAACGCTGGAGGCTCTCGGAAGGAAGGGAGAGGCTATCGACGCATGGTACAGATGCCTGCAGGCGGAGCCCGGAAACGCCGTTGTCTATTCACGGATAGGCGGCCTTTTTTTTGACCTTGGCTCAGTCGATAACGCACTTCGCAACTACGAGGAGAGCGTGAAACTCGATCCCTCGGATGCGGAATCCTATCTTGGCATGGGCAGAGCGTTCGAAGCCAAGGGAGAGCCTGCCAGGGCCGCCGAAGCCTACCGTATCGCCTTGAAGCTGGATGAATCGCTCGCCGGCCTCAGGGAGACACTTGCCAGGGTGGAACGCGACCTTGATCTGCGCGAAATGGAATTGCAGGAGCGGCAAGAGAGAGTCGCGATGGCGGAGGAGCAGATGCTCAGGGCGGCGGCTGCTCTCGTCTCAGGTGACTACGTCGAGAGCGAGGCGCATTTTCTTCGGGCGCTCGATCTTGTTCCTGATCATGAAGAAGCGTTTCTGGGGCTTGCGGAGTCAAAAATCGGAAAAGGAGATATCGAGGGAGCAAGAAATGTGTACCGGGATCTCCTGGTTCTGCACCCCGGTTCGGAACGCGCCCGTTCGTCTTTTCAGGCTCTCGGTCCGCCTGAAAACGAAATAGAAAGGGATGTCCCGCCGAAGCAGCAGGAAAAAGAATCTTCCTCCATCGATTCCTCCGTATCCGTTATCCCGGCCCCGGCAGTCGTCTCCGGGGATATTGCAGAAGACGGCGCGGCAACCTCGGAAAGCATTGAAGAAAAAAAACTCTCCGATGCTTCGCGGATAGCTGCGGAACCGCACCGGGAAGCAGATGCCGGCACGGAAGAGACATCCGCTGCAGCCCCCGAAGTGCGTTCCGCCGATGTTTCCGGTCCGTCTCTTCCCGATTCTTCGACATTCGTCGATACTTCCGGCGCGGAAATGGAAGAGAAGACCTTTTCCGTGACCCCTCCCCGTCCGGAGGATCAGATCACCTCGCTTTCCGAAAGTCCTTCTGCCGCGGCGCCGGCCGTGCTCGAGGCCTCCTCAGGAAATTCCGATATCATGATCGATGTGGAGGCCGATGTCTCAAAGAAAGAGCAGCCTCGAAAAGAACCGGTCGTGCCGAAAAACAATCGGGACAGGAAGCCGGGGGGAGCTTCGCGGGCTTTTTCCGCAGCGCATGCGAGAAAACCGCAGATCAGCAGGGACAGTATCTATTTCGTGGCGGCGCTGGGAAGCAACGAGAAGAAACTGCTCGCTGAAAGCAAGTCGTTCAATCTCTCCAGCGACTTCCCGAGAGCTGCGGAACATGCCTCCGAGGCTCTTCGCATCCAGCAGTCGCCGGAGGCTCTCTCCAATTTCGGTTTCGCACATATCGGCCTGGGCGACTATCCCAGGGCTTTCACCGCGTATTGGAGGCGCCTGCTGCTCTCTTCCTCGGTGCGGAATCCGTCGCTCGAGCCGCCTTCGTTTTTCTCCCTTCCTGTTCAAATGGGCCGCCGGAAGGAAATGCCTCCGAAGACAGGACCGATTCAGCCTCTTGCTGCGGGGTACGACGTTTTTTTCCCCGTTCCCGGAGGGACGAATCAATCCCTCGCGGATTTTTTCACGGGCAAGGAGTTTCTTCTCGAGGCGCTCCGGCTCAATCCTGCAGAGAGCGATGTTTATTTGAATCTTTCGCTGAGCTATCTCCTGATGCGCCGCAATGGGAGAAGCGTGGCCTCTTTTCCGTCCGCCTCCTCGGAAGGGATCAACGAAAATTCGCTCTATCTCGCACTTCTGGCGCATGCATGGCGCGTACACGACGACGAGGAGCGATTCACGTACCTCCTGAATACCGCAGGGACGCAGGCTTCGGGCGATATACTTCGTTTTGTCCGTTCTTTGAAGAGGGCGCCTCTTTCAGGAAAAAAATAAACACGACTATAATGGGTTGTATTGAATTTTCAAAGGGCTTTTCAATCCAGAGGACTTACTATATACTTGCTTGAGGGGTACATGTTCTCAAGATGCCATGTGCGGCTTGGCGTTTTTTTGCAGATCATCGCGGCGGACGGGGAAGCATTCGAATTCGGAGCATTTTATTTTTATGGGCGGTGATTGATGGATGAATGCAACGAAAGCTGACGAATTGGGAAGGAAGTACGTGAAACAGTACTCCCTTTACCGCGAGTTCGCCGAGAGAACCCGCAATCTTCTGGAGAACCTGGTGGAGCAGGATGGTATCCAGGTATACAGTGTATCGGGAGTTACGAAATCTCCAGACGGCTTTCCCCGTTCTTTCGATGCCCCTTCGGAAGGGGGGCCGGCATCTCTCTCAGAAATTGCCGATCTCTGCACCGTAAAGGTTTTGGTTCACTTCCCCGAGGATGTGGCGAAAGTCGAACGAGTCGTCCAGCAGGAGTTCCTGGTCGATATGTCCCGTTCCGTTGCCCTGGCAAGTCTCGATGAACCGGACCGTTTCGGATATCCGTCCGTCTATTATACGCTTTCGCTGAACCGTGCGAGAAGCGCAATGCCGGAGTGGAACAAGTACAAGGATCTCTCTTTTTCACTGGAGATCAGAACTGTTCTCCAGGAGGTCTGGGCGGCGAATACCCCGAAGGTCTCGATGCCGACGGATTCCGCAACCAAAAAAAAGATCCAGAGAAAGCTTTTCCGGGTGGCGGCTCTCCTTGAGGAGGCCGACGAAGGATACCTCGCGTTATGGGAATCTGCAAGGGAATCGGCCATGCCGGTCTCTTCACCTGTGATTTCCGACGAACCGGTACCGGGCACGCGCAGAGTATTCGACAGGGCGGCTTTGAGACAGTATTTTCAGGAACATGATGAGATCCCGGTCCGATGGGCACAAATCGCACACCAGGTCGGTTTCCCCGAATTCCAGCCGACCTCGGAGTATCTTGATGGCAGCCTTTCGTACCTTTGGGATATCCTCCGGGCGGCGGAGATGGATTCTGCCGACGAGTTCCAGCGATTCATTTCTTCCCTCGAAAACGAGGAACAGGGGAAAGAGCAGCTGGAAACCGTTTTCAAGTCGTTTCAGCAGGATGTCCAGTCCTGGAAGGTGGACGGATATTCCGCTCTCTTCCTTTTGGTTTTGAACCTGAAATGGGACGTGCTTCAGAACAAGGACCTGGTGGAGCTCAACATCAAGAGAGGCTCGGACAGAATAAAAGGCGTTTTATAAGCGGTCTGCACCGTTTTTTTACGAAATGGGGAGGGCGGACCACTCTCCCCATTTTCTTTGTCTTGCCGGAAAGGAAGAAAACCCATGAAAGAAATTTCCGGGTTGCCGGGAAGAGGTAAGGTGGCGTACGTCGGCGACGATATTTCCGCATTCAGGGTTCTGGATTTGACTTCAACGGCGTCCCTTCCGCGCCTTTCACTTCCGGCAACTCGTTCTTCCGTTCCCGAGACTCTTTTTTTCACAGGGAAAAATGCCGGGGACAAAAGACTTCTTGAAGAGTGCCTCTCCCTTCCTCTCCTCTATCTTGTGCTCGGAGGACGATGGCCCCGGACAATTCCTGCCCTCTTTCGCTCCAAGGCGGAACAAAACGGAATTCGCCTGATCGGTCCTTGCAGTGAAGGAGTTTCCTCCTCTCCGGCATTGAAAAAGAACTCCGGAAACACCGTGCTGCTTTCCGAAGGAGGGGAGCTCCTTCTTCACTGTCTTCTCTCGTTCCGGCGCAGGGGGATCCCGGTTCGATACGCCTTTTCCTTCGGACGTGCCGCTGACTACTCCCTCATCGAAGCGGCTACCGCTATTCTCGAGAGCGACGAGGGAGCGGATTTTTTTGTTTTTATTCTGGAGAATATCCGGGACGGAAGGAACTTTCTCGATTTTGCACGCTCGGCGTCCGGGAAGGGGAAGAGAACGGCAGTGCTCCGCCTCGTCCCCTCAAGGGAAGGCCTTCGCGAGGAGGAGGCGGCCCTGAAGCAGTACGGAGTCGCCCTGCTGAACGCCCCGGAGGATATCGTCGACGGCGCGGTCGCATTCTATTCACTCCCCCGTGCACTTCGGAAAAAAACATTCTCCCACTACTCACCCTCCGCGGAGCTCTCGCTCTTGTTGAAAAAAGAAGCCGAACGCGCAGGGTTCACCTCTGACTCCGGCAATTCGAACACTCCTTCGCTTTTTATCGAGGTTGTTTCGGAGAGAGAGCCTGATGAATACTTGAGGGAACGAAAAGAACGGATAGAGAAAGCGGAATTCTTCCCTTTTTTTACATCGCTCGGAGTGGATGCCCCGATGGAACAGAGCGCCGCTGAGACAGGAATTCCCTTTATAGCGGGCTTTCGCAGATGTTTCGAAGCGCTCTCTCTCCTGATGGAAAAGAAATATGCAGCAGGGTCTGAGACGTCCTCTGCGCCCCTCCTTAAGTGTCCTCTTCATCCTCAACCGACGGAATACGATGCGAAAGTCCTCCTTCGCGCGTATAATATTCCGGTGGCGAGGGAATTTCTTTGCCGTTCCCTTGCGGAGGCCCTTGCGGCAGCCGAGTCGATCGGGTATCCTGTCGCGCTGAAGGTGATGTCGCCGTCGATTCTCCATAAGACCGAGGCGCGTGTGATTGCGCTGAACGTCCAAAACGAGGAGGAATTAAGAAACGCGTACGGACGTACCCTGGAAAAAGCGCGCATCGCGGATCCCTCCGCGCGAATCAGGGGGGTTCTCGTGCAGGAAATGGTGCGTGGCGGAACGGAATGGCGCATCGAGTATCGAAGAGAGCCCCGCTACGGGCCGATGGTTGAGATGAGCATCAGCGGAATCTACGGTGATATCCTTCCGGACGGCGTCCTGCGCGCCGCCCCCTTTCATAAGGATGAGGCGCTGGCGATGATCCGCCAGTCCAAGGGGTACCCTCTGCTTCTCGAGGGGTGGAGAAGAGAACGTCTTGATATTGAGGCTTTCGCGTCCGCATTGGCGGATTTTTCCCGCCTTGCCTTCTGCGAACAAGGGATCTCCCGTCTCGATGTCAATCCGATTTTTGTGAACCGTTCCGGCGTCCTGGTAGTGGATGCTTTTGTCGAGAAGGCCGGGCGAAGAAAAGGAAAATCGAACAAATTACCCGCGTGACCGGCCTCTTGCGCCGTGTTCCGAAAGTTGAAAGGAGACCCCGACTCCATGATTTTTTTTGTGTGGATCTTTTTCGGCTACCTCGCAGGTTCTTTCCCCTCAGGCTATCTCTCGGCCTTATGGGTGAAGGGCGTGGACATACGAACGACTGGATCGGGTGCAACCGGCGCCACGAACGTCGGCAGGCTGCTCGGAAAGAAATGGGCGGTTGCCGTCGCGGTCGTCGATATGCTGAAAGGTGCTGTTCCGATGGTGATCGCCAGGCTCTGGGGAGTAGATGAGCCGTGGCTTCTCTCCCTGACGGGATTTGCCGGTGTCCTTGGGCACAACTATCCTGTGTGGCTTGCATTCCGCGGAGGCAAAGGAGTCGCCACAACATACGGAGTGGTCTTCTTTCTTTTTCCTCCCCTTTCCTATTTCCTCGCTCCCGCGGGCGGGATAATCTGGTTTGTTCTCCTGAAAACAGCAGGGTATGTGTCCTTGGCTTCTCTGATATCTTTATGGTGCCTGCCTCTTTTTTCCCTCGCGTTCTCGCTCCCTTCCGCGTATACTTTTGTTCTTTGTGCCCTGGCGCTGCTCGCCACATTTCGTCATAAGGAAAACATCCGGCGTCTCCTGGAGGGAAATGAGAGCCGTTTCGGGAGACACGGCAAGTCCTGAAAGAGACGCGGCAAACTTTCCCCCCCGCCTTATCTTGACTAATACTGACCTTTCGCGTAGAATTGACCAAGGATAATTTGGAGTCTGGAGGGGTATTCAATGGCGAGTCTGACGCGGGTCATCGAAAATTACATCAATAATCTTCTCTCCGAAATGGACGAGCAGACTGTTTCGCTTCGGAGGAAGGAACTTGCGGAGATTTTCGGATGCGTTCCGAGCCAGATCAATTACGTCCTCCGGAGTCGCTTCACACCCGAGAGGGGGTATATCGTCGAGAGCCAGAGGGGCGGTCACGGATATATCCGCATTGTGAAGATATGCTACGATATCCCCCAGGAAAAGGTCAATCATATCGACGAGATCGTGGGCGACTCGATAACGGAGCAGGAAGCCCGGCGGATTCTCGCCTCGCTTCAGGAGCGGGGCTTGATCGATTCGAGGGAACGTCTTTTGATCGAAGTGGCCCTGCGGCACACGGACGAACTTGGAAGCAGCGAATTCGATATTTCTCCGTACAAACGAGGAGCCCTGGCCGCCGAGCTTCTGAAAAGGATGCTTCGCAGCCTGGCCTTGGCGTAGTCTACGCCGGTAAAGCCCTTCGGGGCTCATGTAAAGGATGGTTTGAAATGTGGCATTTTTTCACTGAACGCGGTAGACAGGTGGTTCAACTGGCCCACAGAGAAGCGCTCCGTCTCGGGCACGACGTTGTCGGAACGGAGCATATCCTTCTTGCAATTCTGTCGGAAGGCGAAGGGGCAGCCGTACAGGCCCTCGAATCTCTCGGGGTAAATTTTTCCGAGCTGCGTTCCCGGATCGAAAGCACGGTCGGAAAGTCGCATCCGATTTTGAAGCCCGTGGATCTTCCCTTGAGCCCAAGGGCGAAGAGGGTGTTCGATCTTTCGGTGCGCGAAGCCCGGAATATGGGAGTGAATTATGTGGGGACCGAGCATATCCTCCTCGGAATTCTTGCCGAGGGAGAGAGCGCGGCTGCCCGGGTATTGATGAGCGTGGGAATAGATCACGCTCTTTTCGCGAAGGAAATTCTGAAGTTTCTCGGAGGAGAAGGGGGCGTCGGAAAGGGAGCTGAATCCTCGGCAGACAGCCGGCGTAAGAGCGGGCGCTCAAAGACGCCCACTCTGGATCAGCTCGCACTCGATCTCACGGAACGGAGCCGCAGCGGCGAGCTTGATCCGGTCATCGGCAGGAGCAAGGAGATACGAAGGATTGTCCAGATCCTTTCCCGACGGACGAAAAACAATCCCGTGCTCATCGGCGAGCCCGGCGTCGGAAAGACCGCGATCGTGGAGGGACTCGCCCAGAGGATCGTCGACGGGGACATCCCTGAATTGCTGAAGGATAAAAAAGTGATGCAGTTGAACATAGGAAACCTGGTGGCGGGAACCAAGTACCGCGGCGAGTTCGAAGAGCGGATGCGGAAGCTGGTGAAGGAACTTTCGGAAGTCCGTGATGTGATCCTCTTCATCGACGAGATTCATACCATCGTCGGCGCCGGAGGCGCAGAAGGCGCCGTCGATGCCGCCAATATCCTGAAGCCGAGTCTTTCCAGGGGCGAATTCCAGGTCATCGGCGCCACAACATTGGAGGAGTACCGGAAACACATTGAAAAGGACGCCGCTCTTGAGCGGCGCTTTCAGCCGGTATACGTACAGGAGCCCTCCGTGGACGACTCCATCCGGATTCTTGAAGGACTCAGGGAACGGTACGAATCCCACCACAAGGCGAGAATCCGGGACGATGCTCTTGAGGCTGCCGCCCGCCTCTCTGCCCGCTATATCATGGACAGGCGTCTTCCGGACAAGGGAATCGATCTTGTCGATGAAGCCGCCGCCAGGGCTCGTATCAAAACGATGGAGCCCCCGGAGGAACTCAGGGAGCTGGAACGGCGCCTTGAAGAGATCCGCAGGGAGAAAGAGGCTGCAGTCGACGGTCAGGAGTTCGAGAAGGCCGCGGATCTGCGGGACGCTGAACGTCTTCTCTTCGACAGGCTCGAAGATGAGAGGAAGCAGTGGCGCTCGGGCAGGAACGATCTGCAGCCGGTGATCACGGGCGAGGATATTGCCGACGTCGTGGCGGAATGGACCGGCATCCCGGTTTTCCAGATTACGAGCGAGGAATCGATCCGCCTTCTCGGAATGGAACAAGAGATAGAAAAAAGACTCGTCGGCCAGAGCGATGCCGTGGCATCCGTGGCAAGAGCGATACGGCGGGCTCGAAGCGGTCTGAAGGATCCGAAACGTCCCATCGGCAGCTTCCTGCTTCTCGGCCCGACCGGAGTAGGGAAGACTGAATTGGCACGACAGCTGGCTCTGTTCCTCTTTGGAGCGGAAGAGTCGATGATTCGACTCGATATGAGCGAATTCATGGAGAAACACGAAGTTTCGAAGCTCATCGGCTCTCCTCCCGGATACGTCGGGTACGAGGATGGCGGCAAGCTGACAGAGGCAGTCCGCCGACGCCCCTATTCAGTTGTTCTCTTCGATGAAATCGAGAAAGCGCATCCGGATATCTTCAACCTTCTCCTCCAGATACTCGAGGATGGACGGCTTACCGATGGTCACGGAAGGACCGTGGACTTCCGGAATACCGTCATTATCATGACAAGCAACGTCGGGGCACGGAACGCCGCGAAGGCTACGCCGCTCGGATTCGCCGGAGGACTGGACGACGATCCTTTCGACTGGAACCGCCTGAAGGCCGCCATACTCGACGAGGTGAACCGCACCTTCAGGCCCGAGTTTCTGAACCGTGTCGACGAGAGCATCGTATTCCGTCCTCTCGGCAAGGAGAGTATCAACATCATCGTCGATATCATGTTCGGCGATGTGGTTGAGAGACTCTCCGGACAAGGACTCGACCTGAAGTTGGGGAACGACGTGAGAGAGCTTGTCCTCCAAAAGGGCTATCAGCCCAAGTTCGGCGCCCGGCCGCTCAGAAGGACGATACAGACGCTCGTTGAGGATTCCCTGGCGGACTATATCCTCGGGAAGGCCGGCAAAAAAGGGTTGCGTGTCGAAGCCTTCGTCGCGGAAGACAAGGTCGTCTTCCACTTGCTCAACGATACCGAAACAGGCGCTGCGGAAGTACCCGCGAGAGAGACGGTAAAGCGGTAGTTTACCGGTAGGCCCGAGTATATAGAAGGAGGACGTTATGGACGGATCATCGCTGTGGTTCTATTTTCTTCTCTTTTTCGTCGTGTTTCCTTACATGAAACAACAATCCATCCGCTGGCGAAGATTCACTGCGCTCAAGAACTGTGAGAAAAGGCGCCGTTCGCGGATAATAACCCTGATCCACCGCCAGGAGAGCATGGGCTTCTGGGGAATGTTCGCGCGGAACTTCATCAACATAGAAGATTCGGAAGAGGTGCTCCGCGCCATCCGCCTCACTTCGGACGACACCCCGATCGATCTTATCATCCATACGCCGGGAGGGCTTCTTCTGGCTGCGGAGCAGATAGCCCGCGCACTGAAAAGCCACCCGGCAAAGGTCACCGTCGTGGTGCCGCACTACGCCATGTCGGGCGGTACCCTGATCGCCCTGGCCGCCGACGAGATCCTCATGGACCGCCATGCGGTCCTCGGTCCCGTCGACCCTCAGATCGGACAGTACCCGGCCGCTTCAATACTGAAAGCTGTTGAGGAAAAACCGGTCGCCGAGGTCGACGACAACACGCTCATACTGGCCGATATCGGCCGGAAGGCGATACGCCAGACCCGGGCATTCGTCTTCGAACTTCTCTCCGAGCGCCTTGGAGAGGAGAAGGGGATGGAGTTGGCCCGGACGCTCACGGAGGGCAAATGGACTCACGACTATCCAATCGGAGTCGATGAGGCTCTCTCTCTCGGGCTCCCGGTGGTGCTCAACGATTATGATTCCTTCTGCAATATCATGAGCCTCTATCCTCAGGCGCTGGCGGAGAGGCCTTCGGTGCAGTACATCCCTGTCCCTTATCCGGGGCGTCCCTCCGGAAACGGAAAGGGAGGATCTTCCTAGCATCCGGGAGTGCAAGGCAAGGCTTCATGCCGCTGCGGAAGACCTCCGGCGAAAACACGATTGTCCACAGTCTGTTTGGAATCATGAGAAGGTGCTGTTCTAACACGGCGCCTTTTTTCATTGCCGCATTGATCCGAAATTCATGGACAGAAGAAAATAATCTCCTATAATAAGATCAGCGCGCTTTATCCTACAGGCGTTATTTTATGGATTGAAAGGATGGATTGAGAATGGAAAAAGGAACACCAAGAACACCCAGTTTAGGACAGGCACTGTTCGTGCTTCTTGTTGACGCGGCCATCATCAGCTACGGCGTGCTCGACATTCACCTCGAGTCGGGAGCGGTGCTCGGGCTCGGCCTCTCCGCTCACATTCCGCTCTTCCTGGCGGCGGTCTTCACCGCCGTGATGGGGGCGGTCTTTGTCGGCAAGCCGTGGAGAGATGTCGAGGAAGGGATGATCAACGGTATCACCGTCGCTCTCCAGGCGGTTCTCATACTGCTCGCCATCGGAGGGCTCGTCGGCGCATGGATTCTGAGCGGCGTCGTCCCCACGCTCATCTACTACGGGCTGAATCTTCTCACGCCGCAATATTTCCTTCTGGCCGCACTTTTAATCTGTGCGATCGTCTCTCTCTCCACGGGTAGCTCCTGGAGCACCAGCGGTACTGTGGGAATAGCGCTTATGGGCATCGGTGCGGGCCTCGGAGTCCCGGCGCCTGTAACGGCCGGATTCGTGATCTCGGGGGCCTATTTCGGCGATAAGATCTCTCCCCTTTCCGATACCACGAACCTCGCTCCCGCCGTCGCCGGATCGGACCTTTTCAGCCACATTCGCGCGATGCTCTGGACCACGGGGCCGACGATGATCATCGTCGCCGGCATTGCCGCATACATGGGAGGCGGCTATTCCGGAGGAGAGATGGACGCATCGAGGATCTCCGTCATCCAGCAGATGATGTCGGCGGAGTTCTCCATCTCCATGTACGGATTTCTTCCTCCTCTCCTGGTGCTCGTGCTGGCTGCCTCCAAGGTACCTGCCATTCCGGGAATCGTCGCGGGAATGCTGCTCGCCGCGGTCATGGCTCTCTTCCAGGGCGTGGGCGTTTCCGCCGTCATGGAAGCTCTGTATTCCGGCTACTCCCCGTCAATGATCGCTGAAGTTGCCGAGGCGGGAGATGTAGCGGCCGTAAACGAACTTCTGAAGGGCGCGGCGACATTCTCTTCCGAGGCGTTTGAAACGGTCAGGGAAGTCTCCGGAATGCTGAGCGGGCTGCTGGAGCGCGGCGGCCTCACCGGAATGCTCGAGACGGTCGCGCTCATCCTCGTTGCGCTCGTGCTCGGCGGTATCATGGAGACGTGCGGTTTCCTCGAAGTCCTTCTGACTCGGCTGATGCAGAGCGTCAAATCCGTCTTCGGCCTTGTCGGCTCGGTCATCGTTTCCTGCATTTTCACCAACATGTTCCTCGGCGACCAGTATCTCTCGCTCGTCATGCCGGGGCGCATGTTCAAGCCTGCCTTCGGAAAATTCGAGCAGGACGGAAAAAAACTCGATCCGAGGCTGCTTTCCAGAACCCTCGAGGATTCAGGAACGCTGACCTCCGTCCTTGTTCCCTGGAACACCTGCGGAGCTTACAACAGCGGCGTTCTCGGAGTTCCGACGCTCTCCTACCTGCCCTATGCTTTCCTGAACTACCTGAACCCGATTGTTGCCCTTTTGATGACCAGGCTTGGCATCGGAATACACTGGGCTGAAACAAAGGAAAAGGCGGAATAAGAGTGGAAGACGTGCTTCGGGGAAGCGGCACTTCGTTCCCCCGCTGGATGAGATGGACAGGTATGGGAACAGGTCTATTCCTTCTCGCAGACGGAATGCGCCGTCTTTTCGCGGGGCAGGGAGATTTTTCGGGAGTCCTCGCCTTTCTTCTGATCGGAACGGCATGCATCTATATCGCAGGTTATGAAAAAAGGATCACGCTCTCGGAAAAGGGGTTCGAAAGAGAGACGCTCTTCTGGGGACGCGGACGGAAGGAATCTCTCTCCTGGGAACAGATGGAGGAGATGATCCTCCTCTCCTCCCCGAGGGGAACGACGCTCCTTCTCCCTGTGAAGGACAGGGGGTGGAGAGCGTTTTTTCCGGGTGTGCGCGAATCGGATATCCGGGTTTTCGTATCGCGTTTTTCTCCGGAATTGCCCGTCCGGACCGGAAACCGTTGAAGCTGAAGGTAACGATCACGCCAGTGAAAGGGAAGGAATTCTCTGTACCTTCCCTTTCACCGGGATAACGAACGAACGAAAGGACGGATTACATGAGTCAAGAGAATATTCTGCACCAGGTACTGGAATTGGGGCAGAGCATGTGGTGCGATTTTCTGAGCCGGGACCTGCTCCGATCGGGCAAGCTGGACAGGATGATTGAGCTGGGAGTCCGCGGGGTAACCACCAATCCCTCCATTTTCGAAATCGCCATCGGCAAGACATCCGATTACGACGATGACATTCGCGAGATGAACGGCAACGGAATGAACGTCGAGCAGATCTACACGGCTCTCACCGTTGCGGATGTTCGGGAAGGGGCGGACCGCTTCCTCCCCGTGTTCGAGTCAAGCGACGGCGGAGACGGTTTCGTGAGCCTGGAAGTCAGTCCCTTGCTCTGCCATGACGAGGAGGGAACCGTCCAGGAGGCCGAGCGCCTGTTTTCTCTCGTGTCCAGGAAAAACGTCATGATCAAGATTCCGGCCACGCCTGCGGGAATGGGAGCTATCAGGAGGTGCATCGCCCTCGGGATCAACGTGAACGCCACGCTCATATTCTCGCGGGAACAGTACCGGAGTGTCGCGGAAGCATGGCTTTCCGGCCTCGAGGAAAGAGTATCCCGAGGAGACCCGGTTACAGGCATAGCGTCAGTTGCCTCTCTCTTTGTCAGCAGAGTGGATACGGCCGTGGACAAGATCCTTGAAAAGTCCGGCGCAAAAGAGCTTGCCGGAAAGCTCGCCGTGGACAACGCACGTGCCGCATACGCTGATTTCGAGAAGATCGTCGCATCCGACCGCTGGAGCGCTCTCTCGGCTCAAGGCGCTCTGGTTCAGCGTCCGCTCTGGGCCAGCACGGGGACAAAGAATCCGTCGTACTCTCCCACGCTGTACGTTGATTCTCTTATCGGCCCCCACACCGTGAACACGCTTCCTCCCGCGACTCTCGAAGCGTTTCTCGAGTCCGGCACGGCGGCGTATACCGTATCAGCCGATCGCGAGGAGGGGACCGCCCGACTTGCGCACCTTTCCTCTCTCGGCATCGATCTCGGGGGGGTGATGGATACGCTGCTCAAAGAGGGGCTTGAAGCTTTTGAAAAAGCCTATGCGACTCTCCTGGAGGGGATAGAAAAAAAAGGGAATCTTCTTTCTTTCCGGTAAGCTGTTGACATATCCGACGGTGGTCCTTATAATACTTCCGTTTGCGCATATGGGGCTATAGCTCAGTTGGGAGAGCGCTTGAATGGCATTCAAGAGGTCAGGGGTTCGAATCCCCTTAGCTCCACCATTACAGTTAGATCAGGCCGTCCGGTGAGATCGGATGGCCTTTTTTCTTCCTTTGTATAAAAAATAACTCTCAAAGAGGAGGAAAACAATGTCGCCGAAAGGGTTCCATTTCATTGTGGAGGCATCAGGGTGCGGGCCGATCATCTCTCAGGTGGACAGGTTGCAGGAGATTCTTGTTGAAGCTGCAAAACGAGCGAATACCCAGGTGTGGTCGGTTTCCTTTCACCGTTTTCCTCCCGACGGAGTGAGCGGTGTCGTTGTCATCAGTGAATCCCATCTCTCGATTCATACCTGGCCGGAAGTAGGCTACATGGCTCTTGACATCTATACGTGCGGCGAGGAGAGCAAACCGCAGATCGCGGTCGATTATGTCCTCGAGCAGATCGGGGCAAAGCACACCCATATCACGGAAATTACACGGGGACTGGATGACGGCGATATGGAATACTATCATTCATTCGTTACGTGGCAGGAGGTTCTCCGGCGTAACGGGAACAACTGACCAAAAATAAAGACCTTGTACGAAAACAGCACGTACAAGGTCTTTATTTTTATTCTTTTATGTTTTTTTTTATGAAAATGTCGGTCAAGCCGTTATCATGCAAGATTGAAAATCTCAGCCCCTTATGGTACCGTATCACGTAAGTTTTTTACTCTTTCATTTCGATCTGTATGCAGGATGCCTTTCTTGTCGCCTGATATTTGGGGTACAGCCGTTTCCGGACGCTTTTCCGAGGAAGCGCGCTCTTGTCGACACAATAAATTCATTTTCCGGAGGGAACAGGCATGAACGAGACAGTACGCTCGCTTGTCCGTAGATTTGAAGAAAAGGTGCTGGAACTGCGCCGTACCATTCACAGAAACCCGGAGCTGAGCAACGAGGAGCAGAAGACCGCTGCTCTGGTTTCCGCGGTTCTTCAAGAAGCCGGCCTGGAAGTCCGCACCGGGATCGGAGGCCATGGCGTCGTGGGGCTTCTCAGGGGAGGCAGGCCCGGCGGCTGCGTCGCGCTGAGGGCCGATATGGACGCCCTTCCTTTCGATGAAAAAACAGGTGTTGCATGGGCTTCCGAAGTCAAGGGAGTCATGCACGCCTGCGGACACGATACGCACACCGCCATGGTTCTGGGGGCTGCGCTCGTCCTGTCGGAGATGAAGGACGAAATTCCCGGAACGGTTAAATTCCTGTTTCAACCCGCCGAGGAGGCGAATCCGGTGGGCGGCGCCCCCGCAATGATCTCGCAGGGAGTCCTCGAAAACCCGAAGGTGGAGGCGATCTTCGGAATGCACGTCTGGCCTTCCCTCGCCACGGGCACGGTCGGAACACGGGCAGGCGCCCTGATGGGAGCCTCCGACCGTCTTTTCCTCACGGTGAAGGGGAAGGGATCCCATGGTTCCGAACCGGAAAACGGAGTCGACGCCATCGCCATTTCGGCGCAGGTCATCACCGCCCTTCAGACGATTGTGTCGCGAAGCGTCAGTCCGCTCGACGCCGCCGTGGTCAGCATAGGCACTATAAAGGGCGGAAACCGCTACAATGTCATCGCCGACGAAGTCGTGCTGGAAGGGACGGTACGCACCGTCCTTCCCGATACCCAGGAGAAAATGCCCGTCCGTATCGACAAAATAGCCGGGGGCATCGCCCGCGGGATGGGAGGCGACTGCGGCATGGAGTACGTCAAGGGGTATCCCCCTGTGATGAACGATCCCGTGCTTGTCAAGAACGCATTGACTGTCCTGGAAAATATCGTGGGGGAAGAGAACGTTGTCCGCGTTGAAAAACCCGCCCTCGGAGGAGAGGACTTCTCCTTCTTCAGCAGGCAAATACCCTCTCTCTTCCTCTGGCTTGGATGCAGACCTGAGGGAGTATCCAGAGACGAGGTGGCTCCTCTCCATAATAATTGCTTCCTTCCCGACGAGAAGGCGCTTCCTCTCGGTGTGGAGGTTCTTGTTTCCTGTGCTCTGGAATACCTTGGAAGCGGAAAGGGAGAATAATTATGCATATCGACAGCGGTATGGAACAGCGGCTTATCGATCTGAGAAGAGAATTTCACGCCCATGCGGAGACCGGGTGGACCGAGTTCTGGACCACGGCAAGGATCGCCGGTATTCTTGAAAAACTGGGATACGAGGTCCTCGCGGGAAAAGAGATCCTTGATATCGACTCCGTGATGGGACGTCCGGCTGAAGAAGTGATAGAAAAAAATATCCGGCGGGCTCTGGACCAGGGGGCTGATCCGGAGTGGATCCGTCGGCTGGAAGGCTACACCGGTGCGGTCGCGCTGCTCGATACGGGTAGAGAGGGACCGGTCCTCGCGTTCCGTTTCGACATCGACGCGGTAGACGTTTTCGAGGCCGCCGACGAAAAACACCGGCCTTTCCGTGAAGGTTTCGTCTCGAAAAACGAGAACGCGATGCACTCCTGCGGGCATGACGCGCACACCGTCATCGGGCTCGCGCTGGCGGAGATCCTGATGCAACGGAAGGATGAACTCTCGGGTGTGATCAAACTCGTCTTTCAACCAGCCGAGGAGGGGGTGCGCGGAGGGAAGGCCGTCGCGGAGAAGGGGTTCTTCGACGACGTGGACTACTTCCTCGGAGCGCACATCGGCATGAACATCCCGACGGGAAGCGTCGCGCCCGGTTGCGGCGACTTTCTCTGCACGACGAAGTTCGACGCCGTCTACAAGGGGAAGGCCGCGCACGCCGGAGGCGCTCCGAATGAGGGGCGGAACGCTCTGCTCGCCGCGGCGTCCGCGACGCTCGCTCTTCACGGCATTCCCCCGCACAAGGACGGAGCGACCCGCTTGAATGTCGGTGTTCTACAGGCCGGAACAGGGCGCAACGTCGTTCCTTCCAGGGCTGTTCTGAAGGTTGAAACCAGGGGGCTCACCCTGGACTTGAACGACTATGTCTACGGCCGTGCGATGGAGATCGTATCCGGAGCCGCCGCCATGTACGGAGTGGAAGCCTCGGTCGCGAAGATGGGCGAGGCGGTCGATGCCCTCAGCGATCATGAACTCGTGGATCTTGTCGCGAAGAAGGCGCTCGATGTGCCCGGAATCGAAAAGATTGCCCCCCCGGTGAGCCTCGGCGGCAGCGAAGACGTCTCCTGGATGATGCGCGCCGTGCAGAAGCGGGGCGGGAAAGCCGTCTATTTCGTCCTCGGCAGCGATATCTCCGCGGGACACCATAACGAGTACTTCGACCTGGACGAAAGGGTCCTCAGCTGCGGGGCGGCCCTTTTTGCCGACCTGGCGTTCGCCTTGTCGGGAAAATAATCTTCAAGAAGGAGGAGGTGAACGAAAGGTACCGTAGAAAAGGAAGTGCCGTGTTTTTGTCGTTCAGGGGACACGGAGGGGGAACAGCGAACAAAGACGTTTAAGGAGGGATATTCGTGGAAAACAAGAAGGAACAGGCCCCGAAGAGGGGGTTATTCGAAAGCTTCATCAAGGGAATCGAAGTGGTCGGAAACTGGCTTCCGCATCCGTTCTGGCTCTTCGTCATCCTTTCGCTCATCGTGCTTGGTCTCTCGTACTATCTCGGCAATGAGGGAGTCGCCGTGAAGTACATGGCGGCGAAGGCAGGAGAGGCCCCCAAGGAAGTCACGGTCGCCGTTGAAAATTTGTTGTCCTTCAAGTACATGCGGGGCTTCATGGCTGACTTTGTTAAGACCTATGTCAATTTTGCCCCTCTTGGGCTGATCATCGTCATGACGCTGGGCATCGGTCTCGTCGAGCAGTCGGGCATGATCTCGGCCCTCATGAGAAAGACGATCCTCGGGGCGCCGTCCTACATGGTGACCGCGGTTCTTGCGCTGGTCGGCATCAACGCGAACCTGGCCTCCGACGCGGGCATCATCTTCACGCCCGCCATCGGCGCCGCGGTCTTCAAGGCGCTGGGCAGGAATCCATGGGTCGGAATCATCGCGGGATTCGCTGCGGCGAGCGGAGGCTTCACGGCGAACTTCTTCATCGCCGGGACCGACGCGCTGCTCGCCGGAATCACGGCCTCGGCCGCCCAGGGTATGAACATTCCCGGACCGACGCATCCGCTGATCAACTGGTATTTCATGGCGGTTGCCACCGTCGTGGTCATGTTCGTCACGACCTTCGTCACCGAGAAGTTCACCGTGAAAATACTCGGCGACACTGCGCACGACAAGGACTCCGACGAGCTGCTGAAGCATGCCGTAACTCCTGCTGAGAACCGGGGCCTTCGCTGGTCTGCAATCGCTGCGGTGCTGTGCATCGGAGTGTTGCTCTACCTGACAATTCCGGAAGGAGCCTTCTTCAGGGCGGACGACGGCTCGATCGTTCCCAGATCGCCTCTGCTGAGCAGCGTTGTGGGCATTCTCTTCTTCCTCTTCTTCTTCGTCGGCATCGCGTACGGTTTCGGCGCCGGGACGATCAAGAAGATGGACGATGTGCCCAAATTGATGCAGAAGGGACTTTCCGGAGGTCTGAGCTTCATGGTCGTCGTGCTTCCGGCGGCCATCTTCGTCCAGCTCTTCAACGCCAGCAAGCTGACGACCGTCCTCGCGGTGAACGGCGCGCACTGGCTGGAGCGCATGAACCTCGGCGGCATCCCGCTGCTCATCATGTTTATTCTGCTCTGCACCTTCATCAACCTCTTCATCACCAGCGGATCTGCAAAGTGGCTCATCCTGGCGCCCATCTTCGTCCCGATGTTCTCCATAGTCGGTTTCTCTCCGGCGCTGACGCAGGTGGCGTACCGTATCGGCGACTCCTCGTCCAATATAATCTCGCCGCTCTCCTACTACGTGCCGGTGATCATCGGTTTCCTGGAGCAGTACCGCACCGACCCGGATACGAAGATCGGCATCGGCACGGTCATCTCGCTCGAGATGCCCTACACGATAGCCTATCTCATTTGTTTCACCGCGCTGCTGATCGTGTGGTACACGCTCGGCCTGCCCCTCGGCCCCGGTACGCCCGCACTTATGTAAGACTGCGTATCGGACCGAAGACGACGTGAAAAAAGCCTCCGCGAAAGCGGAGGCTTTTTTAGGAATGAGGAATCAACGTCAGAGAGCAGCCTTCGCTCCAGCCCTGATTGCACTGATCATCTTCTCAATTCGCGCCTCGTCCATCACGATATTGAGGCCGAACATGACTGCACGGCTCAGGACTGCCTCTGTCTTCTCCCATTCCAAGGGGCGGTAGAGCGGCATGTCCTCCACATAGGGGCAGTCGTAGGGGCATCGTGTTCTGCTGTACATTGCCCCTTCTCGGAGCGTCGTCCAGTGTTTCGCGTAGTGCCAGGTGTTTCCGGAGAGAATGGAGCAGCCCGCTCCCGCTTCTTTTACGGTTTTCTGGAAGATGACGGCCTTTTCCGGAGAGGGGAGGAGGAAGACGATCTGCGTGGCGATCTCGCCTTCCCGGTCCGGAAGCGCCCTGAGGTGCAGCCCGGTGTCTTTCACGGCTTCCAGGATTGCCGCTTTGGTTTTCCGCGTCATGGAGATTGCTTTCTCCATCTTCCCGGCCTGAACGAGGCCGAGTGCGCCCTGAAGTTCGTTCATGCGGAAGTTGAAGCCGAGGCAGGCCTTTCCCTCCGCGCCGCGGTCGAGGACTTTGCTGTGAATGTGCCCGTGGTCGTGGTAGTACTCCATTCTGGCGGCCAGCTCGTCGTCGTCCGTTACGATCAGACCGCCTTCGCCTACGGTGAGCAGCTTGTTGGGGTCGAGGCTGTAAGAGCCCCAAAGCCCCATGGATCCGAGCGCTCTGCCCTTGTAGGTTCCTCCCATGGCTTGGCAGGCATCCTCCACGACGGGAATTCCGTATTTCGCACCAAGAGCCCGGAAGGCGTCCATATCCGCCGCGGCGCCGAACATGTGCACCGGCATGATGGCTTTCGTCCGCTCCGTGATCAGGTCCTCGGCCGACTGGGGGCTGAGGTTCAGGCTCTCGTCGATGTCGCCGAGCACGGGAACGGCTCCGCATTCCAGGATTGCCTCGACGGTGGCGATGAAGGTGAACGAGGAGCTGATGATCTCGTCGCCCGGGCAGATCCCCATCGCCTTGAACGGAACGTAGAGTGCGGCCGTGCCGCTGCTCACGGCGAGGCAGTGTTTCACGCCGGCGAGCTCTGCGACTTTCGCCTCGAACTCGTCTACCCGGTAGTTTCCGTCCCGGACATCGTGATAGGCGTATCGGTGGATGATTTTGCGCTTGAGGACGTCGGTGACGGCCTCTATTTCAAGATGATCGAAAAGCTCGGAACCCGGCATTTACATCGCCTCCCTATAGATTGAAACACACAGATCGGTGTTCATGGTTCGTGGATTGTTGGCCATCGGGCGTGCGACTCCCATGGCTTTTTCCGCCATCGTTGTGAAGTGGTCCCCGGTGATCCGCGGATCGAGCGCGGAGAAGGTGGCGGGAAGATCTATATCTGCGACAAGCTGGTGCAAAAGGGCGGAGCACATCGAGGCCGATTCCCGGAGGTTGTTCTCCTCGAACGAACCGCCGAGGAGTTGCGCGGCCGCGGCGAACTTCTCCGGAAGCGCCATTGCGTTGAACTGCGCTACGTAGGGAAGCAGAAGGGCATTCGCCTGTCCGTGCCCGATACCGAACATGCCGCCGAGGGGATATGCAAGCGCATGGCATGCCGTCACGCCTGCGTTCGCGAGGGCGACGCCTCCGTAGAAAGCCGCGAGCATCATCTCGCTCCGAGCCTTGAGGTCCGTGCCGTTATAGACGGCCACCCTGAGATAGCGTCCGATGCGGGAGATGGCTTCCTCGGCGAACATGTCGCTGAACGGGGACGCCTGCTTGCTGGTATAGGCTTCCAGCGCATGGGCCAGAGCGTCCATGCCGGTGGTTGCCGTGACATGCGGCGGCATGGAGAATGTCAGTTCGGGGTCGAGCAGGCTGCACTCCGGATAAAGCTGATCGCCGTTGATGCCTCCCTTCACTCCGTCGCTCTTTCGGATCAGGACGGCTGTGAACGTCGCCTCCGAGCCCGTTCCGGCAGTAGTGGGTATCATGATCTTCGGAACGCCCTGCCTTTTCACGAGCCCGAGCCCCTGGTACTGCGCGGCGGAGCCTTCGTTCGTCAGCAAGACGCTCACGGCCTTTGCAACGTCGAGGCAGCTCCCGCCGCCGAGGCCCACGACAATATCGCACCCGTGCTCCTTCGCCAGAGCAGCCGCGGTGTCCACCGTCTCCACCGAGGGTTCGGGTTCCACGTCGAAAAAGGCGACCGTGGAGAGCCCTGCGGTGGAGAGATGCGTGCTGATTTTCTCCGCCGTTCCAAGCTTTTCCATCGTCCGGTCCGTGACGAGGAAGATCCTTTTGCCGCCGAGTGCGGTTGCCTTCTCCCCGACAAGCGAGGAGACTCCGGGGCCGAACGAAATCCGGCCCGCCAGAAAGAGATTGAATGTCATCCTGTGTTCCACCTCGTATTCCCTGCGGTTCTTCCGCAGTCAGATGCTGTATTCCCGGCTGTTCTGCCGGGCGAGAAACGCTTCGAGCGCCGAGACGTCGTCCGGAGTGTCGATCTCTATGGTATCTCTTTCGACCTGGATGCATCGAATGGGAAATCCGTTTTCAAGGACCCGGAGCATCTCAAGGCTCTCCGCCTTTTCCAAGGGTGTCTGTTCCCAGCGGAAAAACTCGAGAAGAAAGTCTCTTTTCCAGGCGTACGGGCCGATATGCTTGTAATAGACTGCTCCGGGATTGCGGGGGTAGGGGATGGGGGATCTGCTGAAATAGAGTGCTTTTCCGTTCTTGTCGAAGACCGTCTTGACGATGTTGGGCGATTCTATCTCGTCGTCTTTTTCGATGCGCTTCGCGAGCAGCGCGAGGACGGTTTCCCCGTCGGATAGAGCTTGAGAGAGGGGATCGATCATGTCCGGGCCTACCAGGGGGTCGTCAACCTGCACATTCAGAACGATCTCCGAAGGGATGCGTTCGGAAACCCAGGCCACGCGGTCCCCGCCGCTTGCGAGATCGCAAGGGGTGAGCATGCACTCTCCGCCGTGCCGTATTACAGTGTGTGCTGTTCTCTCGTCATCGGCGGCGACGATGATCCGGTCTACGGTAGCGCAGCGGCGAAGCTGCGCCAGGACATGGAGAACAAGCGGTACTCCGCCGATTTCAATGAGCGGTTTCCCCGGAAGCCGTGTGCTGGCGTAGCGGGCAGGAATGACTGCTAGGGTTTTCATGAACGCATCTCCCCGATCGTGTGGAAAAACTAAGAAAGAAATTCTACATCATTTATTATCCCGTGGAAAGACTTTTTTTTCACTGACGACAAAAAACCTCCCTAGAGGAAAGAGGGAGGCCGTTTTCTGCAGTGTATTTCCGCGGAAGGATTCAATTCTTGACGATCTGGGTTCCTTTGCTTCCTTCAAGCGCTTCAAGCGCCTCGTCGAGGCTGGCGATCACGGCACGGTCGCCGCCGTTGCGCACGAAACGGAGCGCGGCTTTCACCTTCGGTCCCATTGAGCCGGCCTTGAAGTGCCCTTCCTTCTCGAGTTCCTCCATCTCGGAAAGCGTCAGTTCGTCGAGCCATTTCTGCTCGGGTGTGTTGTAGTGGATCGCCACCTTGGGAACATCGGTGAGAATCATCAGGAGATCCGCGTTGACGGCCGCGGCGAGGCGTTCGCCTGCCAGGTCCTTGTCGATGACGGCTTCGACGCCTTCCCATTTCCCGTCCTCCCTGCGGATGACGGGGATGCCGCCGCCGCCTGAGGCAATCACGGTGAATCCCTTTTCAAGCAGCGTATTTACGACGTCCTTCTCTACGATCGACTTCGGGTCCGGTGAGGGGACGACGCGACGCCAACCGCGCCCCGCATCGTCGATCCAGGTCTCCCCAGTCTCGGCTATCCTTTTCTTTGCGGCTTCCTCCGTGTAGAAAGGACCGACCGGTTTCGTCGGATGGACAAACGCCGGGTCGGCAGGGTCCACTTCCACGCGGGTGACGACACACGCGGGAGCGTGCCCTTCGAGACCTTCTGCGAGAAGTGTATTCTGGACGCTCTGGCAGAACATGTACCCGATGAGCCCCTGGCTCTCCGCGCCGCAGATATCCATCGGCATCGCCGGAACGGACGTGCTTCCGAGTTCGTTCTGTATGAGAATTGCCCCCACCTGAGGGCCGTTCCCGTGTGTAATGACCACCTCATGCCCCGCCCGGATCATGCGGACGATCTGGCTCACCGTCTTTTGGACGTTATCCCGCTGTTCCGACGCGAAACCCTTCTGTCCTCTTTGAAGGATTGCGTTGCCCCCAAGGGCGACCAAAACTCTCATCTCTGTCGATTCCCCTCCTGAATGTCAATAGTTCACTATATATTGTAGAGTATACGGCTTATTGCAGCAAGTCCCTGACAAAAGGGGGAAGCACGAAAGCCGCCGTATGAATATCTTCAGTGTAGTACCTGGTGCCCTCGGGGGCCGGCCGGCGCGTATCGGCGGGGTCGGCGGTCTTCGACCCGACGGTGTAGGTCCACATGCCGCTGGGATAGGTGGGCATGGCTCCCCAGTACATCTTGACGATTGGGAACACCGTGCTCATCTCCCTGAATGCTCCTTTGACGACGGATGTGTCGGTGAAAGGGGATTCCGTCTGGGCAACCAGCATTCCATCCTTTTTGAGCGCGTTGAAAATGTTGCTGTAAAAAGGGGAACGGAAGAGTCCCGCCGCGAATTCCACGGGATCGGTGCTGTCGACTATTGCGACGTCGAACTCATCGGAACAGGATTCGATGTATTCGATGGCGTCCATCGGGCGGACATCGGCCCGAGGATCTTCCAATGCCACATTGATCGTGGGGAGGAATTTTTTCGAGGCGTTGATCACCTCTTCATCGATGTCTATCAGCGTCGCCTTCCGCACACCCTTGTGCCGGAGCACCTCGCGGAGGACCCCTCCGTCTCCGCCCCCGACGATCAGCACTCGCTTCGGATCGGGGTGCGAGCAGAGGGCCACGTGAGCCATCATCTCGGAATAACAGAACTCGTCGCGTTCGGTGATCTGGATCGCACCGTCGAGCACCATCATCCTTCCGTACTCTCCGGTCTGGACGAGGAGGATATCCTGATACGGGCTTGTAATGTTCAAGAGAACGTCGGAAACCCGGAGGGAGAGTTTCATATTCGGGCTCTGTTCCTCGGTGAACCACAGTTCGTTTGTCCGTTTCTGGCGAATTTCCACAAGGCATTCTCCTTTCAAGAGGCACGGGCTCAATAAACAAGAGGGGACGGGATTCCCCCGTCCCCGATGGGCATCAATTGTCCAGTATAAAAGAACTCTCTTCAATTTTCAAGGACGTACGCCTTGAGAGGAGGAAATCCGTTGAAGCAAACCGAGGAGTAAGTCTGCGTGTACGCGCCCGTCGTGAAGAAGAAGAGTCGATCTCCTTCCGCCAGTGAAGCTGGAAGAGTGTACTTTTCGTTCTCGTACAAAATATCCATGCTGTCGCATGTCGGCCCTGCAAGGATGGTCTCCTGGATCGGTCCCGTCTTCTCCGAGTAGATAGGATACTTGATGGACTCATCAAGCGTCTCGATAAGACCGCCGAATTTTCCGGCGTCCAGATAGACCCAGGAGTACTGGTTGGCCTCCGATTTCTTTGAAATGAGGACGACTTCGGTGACGAGCACTCCGGCGTCTCCTGCCATGAATCTGCCCGGTTCGAGAAGAATTTCGGGAAGATCTTGGCCGAAATCCTCCTTGAGAAAACGGATGATCTCCGCCGCGTAGACCGAAGTCTCGTGCGTCGGCGATATGTAGGTGGCGGGGAAACCACCTCCGAGATTGAGCATTTTCAGCGGAATTCCCTCTGCTTGAGCACAATCGAAGAGGTATTTGCAGGTCGAGATGGCGTTGTCCCATTGACCGATGTCTCTCTGCTGTGAGCCGACATGAAACGAGATGCCGTACGGCTCGAGGCCGAGAGTGGCTGCCAGGAGGATCAGCTTGAAAATCGTGTCCGGATGCGCGCCGAACTTTCGGGAAAGCGGCCAGTCGGCGCCGCTTCCGTCCGTGAGGATGCGGAAGAAAACACGAGATCCGGGAGCGTTCGCCGCGATCTTTCTGAGGTCGCTCTCGGAGTCTGTGGCAAAAAGGCGAACTCCCTTGGAGTATGCGTACGCAATGTTCCGGGCCTTTTTTATGGTGTTGCCGTAGCTGATTCTGTCCGGCGAAGCGCCGAGCGCGAGAATTTGATCCAGCTCGTATACGGAGGCGATATCGAAACAGCTTCCCTTCCGGACGAGCATACGGATCACCTCTTCAAGAGGGTTCGCCTTCACGGCGTAGTAAATCTTCGCAAAGGGCAGCGAATTCAAAAGCTCATCGTATTTTTCTTCGACCTTTTTCAAGTCCACGACGAGAAAAGGGGTCTCCTTATCCAGGGAGAACTCCTTTATTCGAGTGAACCGTTCTTGCGTCATATAGCGTTCCAGGTCGAACTGAAACAGGTTTTCCACGTCTTTATCTCCTCCTCGGATGTAATCTGCAAGCCTGAAGCAGTGTACGGCCTACGCTCCGGAAATGCAAGGGGAAAAACGCGAGAGTACGTATTTTTCTCTCATCTTTTTTTTGCTTTCCATGATAGAATCGAGAGCGGTTTTTGTGAAATTCCGTATCGGATCAACGAGGAGGCAGACTGCATGTTCTACGGGAAACGGCGTCTCCCTTTATGGGCTAAATGGGCTGCTGTTGTTTTTGCGGTACTCCTGGTCGTTCTTCCCTTTTGGAAGGGGCATCAGGCATTTCGCAGCAGCCGGGAGCCGGAGCCTGTGTCTGTTCCGACTCCGGCTCCTCTTCCGGCTCCGGAACATCCCCTGCCAACCGAAACTCGTCCCGGGACGACGCCTCCGCCGGAGACAGCTCCTGCTTCTCTGCCTCCGATAAAAGAGCATGTGGAGATAATCCAGCCTTCCCTGCCCTACGAGGCGCGGATCGATGAACCATGGATTCACATTGTGAAAGGACAGTTCCGCCTCTACTTCTATCGGGGCGAGGTCTTGGAAAAAGTATATCCGGTCGCGACGGGCGCCAACGGCGGCCAAAAGCAGCGAGTGGGGGACAACCGCACCCCGGTCGGTCGTTTCTCGGTGCAGCAGATCCAGGATTCGAGAAAATGGACCTACGACTTCGGCGACGGGAAGGGGCCTGTACGGGGCGCGTACGGACCGTGGTTCATCCGGTTGAGAACTCCGGGATGGAGCGGTATCGGCATACACGGCACTCATGATCCCGGATCCATCGGCACGATGATTACACAGGGATGCATACGCCTAGCGAATCGCGACCTGGAAGAGGTAAAGCAAAAAGTACATATCGGCATGAAGGTCATCATCTCGGAGTAGGAGGGGAAGAGCAATGCAAATCCACTTGGTCGACCTTCCGCTGCACAGGGCGGGGTTCCGGAATTTTCTTTCTTCCTGGCTTCTTCGTGATGCGGAAAGAGATAAGACCTATCTCGTGGATACCGGCCCTCCGTCGGTTTGGCCGGTCCTCCGGGAGGCTGTCGAGAAAATCGGCGACGGACGCATCGACGCCATTCTCCTGACGCATGTGCATCTCGATCACGCCGGAGCCGCCGGCTGCGCCGCCAGGGAGTACAATGCGCCCGTCGCTGCTCCCGCGAAGGGAATACCTCATCTGCTCGACCCCTCGGCGCTTTGGAAGGGAACCTTGCAGACGATTGGCGAGACAGCGCTTCTCTACGGCGAGCCAACTCCGGTACCGAAGGAGCTCATTCTCCCCGAAGGAGCCCTTCCCGCAGGCTTTGCAGCGATCGACACGCCGGGACATGCCGCTCATCATCAATCGTTTGTATTCGACGACGAGGGCTTTCTCACGCTCTTTCCGGGCGAGGCGGCCGGAGTCTGCCTCGAAGGGGAGGAACCTTTTCCATACCTTCGCCCGGCGACGCCGCCGCGCTTCTTTCCGGAGGTAACGCTCGCCTCTCTCGACCGGCTTCTGGAATGCGGCAGTTCGAGGATTTGCTACGGCCACTACGGCTCCGCCGGCGAGGCGCGGGAGATGATCACGTTCGCCAAGGAACAGATCCTCTTCTGGAAGGATGTTGTTCTCGGGCTGCTTCGACAGGGAACGCCGCCGAACGACGAAGAGGTTTTTTTTCAGGAGCTCCTGGAAAGAGATCCCTTTCTGGCGGCATGGAGTCGGATGCAGCCCGACATCAAGGCGAGAGAACGCGCCTTCCTGGGCAACAGTATCCGTGGTTTTCTCGGTGCTTTCGCCGGACCGCCCGCATAAAAACGGGGAGCGTCCGCATGGAACGACTCCCCGTTCAACAAGTTTCCTACCAGCTGCTCTTCGCCGTCCGGGTCTCCTCCGTTCCGTATTCATAGCGGATTCCCTCGAAGGGTTGGGGAATGATTCTGCTTGAGATCAGCATGCCCCCTTGCTCGAAGGTTATCGAAGTCAGCCGGAGCGGAAAGATGAACTTGCTCAAGTCGAGAAGCGGCTGAATCTGGGAGACGGCCTTTTCGGTTATGAATCCGGGAACGTCGACACGATTGACCCTGAGCGTGTAGTCGTCCAGCCAAACCTGCTGCATATCCACGATCCTGAACTTGCTGAAGATCTCGATGAGAATGTTGAGCGTGAAAAGCACCCGGGCATGATAGTTGCCCCGCGCGTAAATTCCGTCAGGGGTCATCCGTACCTGGAGATTATGCCACTCGTCGTCGTCGCCGAACTGCTTTTGAAGAAGATTTTCGTTGAGGTCGTCTTCCGTAATGCGTGCAAAAGCATGGACGTTGATGATCTCCCTCGCGTCGACACCCTCTTCTTCCCAGAGGGCGGGAGGGTTGAGCGTGACTCCGGTTGCACGCAACTTGAGGGAATCGATGCGAACACCGCCGATATCGCAGCCGGTGACGTCGAGAAAAAGTTCCCGGACAAGTCCCTCGTCGGTGGGCTCGTTCTCCATGATCATTGTCATCCTCTCCGGCCGGAACTCCTCCACGAAGTACTGAAGAAGTCTTTCGCCGCGAGTCCCGGAAGCGGTCTGTCCGGGCTGCGACGAGAAGGCATCCCGGGCGGAGATCAGCAGCAGAAAAATTAGGAGGACCGCGATCAGGCCCGCCCTGAAATATCCGCCGTGCATGGCGGTGTTATTTTTCCATACCGTCTTTGGGCGCAGGATACCGTTCATTCGATGTGTTTCCTCCTTTTGAAAAATTGACCAATTCCCCGGCTTTCCGGTCGAAGAGGGCTCCCGTTCCGGGGGGCGCCTCCGCCTGAGGACTTGGAAATAGGAAAGGTTTAACGACGCTGCAGTTATCTTACCCTGTTTCTTCTATGCGCTCAACCTCTTCCGCCAGCTTCTCCCAGTCTTTGAGAAGCTCTTCCAGTTCCCGTGCGGTCTCGTTCCTCTCGATAAGAAGCGAGGAGACCGCGGAAGAATCCGCGAGAAAGGAGGGATCGCAGAGGAGCGCATCCCGCTCCGCTTGCTTTTCCTCGAGCAGTTCGATCCTCTGTTCGAGCGGCTCCATGGAATCGAGCACTTTCTTTTTTCGGCGGTACAACTCGTTTCGCCTTTCCGCCTCGATGCGCTTTTGAGTTCTGGGCGCGGCTGAAGGCAACGGTTCGCGGCCGTTGCATGGAGCCGCAGGATCCGAAGTTGCCCTCTCCCGCCGCTTCTCGATGAACCACGAGTAGTTGCCGGGATAGACTGTGATGGCGCCTGAAGCGATCTCGATCACTTTGGTCACGAGGTTGTCGAGGAAAAAACGGTCGTGGGAAACAATCACCAGGGTTCCGTCATATTCAAGGAGAGCCCTCTGGAAGAGATCCTTCGTCTGCATGTCGAGATGGTTCGTCGGCTCGTCCAGGACGAGGACGTTCGCTTCCTCCAGCAGAAGCTTAAGGAGTGCGAGACGGGATTTTTCTCCTCCGGAGAGAATTGAAACGGATTTATGGATATCGTCCCCTCCGAAGAGGAATGCCCCGAGAAGATTCCGTTTGTCCTTTTCAGTCCAAGCCTCGTTTCTGGAGGAAATAGTGTCCCAGACAGTCCTTGAGTAATCCAGGTTCTGCGATGACTCCTGGGAAAAGAAAGCGAGCTTGACATTATGCCCGAGCCGTACCGTTCCGGAAGACGGTTTTTCCACTCCGCTGAGAAGACGGGAGAGCGTGGATTTTCCCGCCCCGTTCACACCAACGAGCGCTGCTTTTTCGCCCCGCTGTATCGTGAATGAAGCGTCCTGGAAGACAACCTTGGTTCCGTACTGCTTTTTGACATCCTGGAGGGAGATCACGTCGAGGCCGCTCCGGGTGCACGGAGGAAAGTGGAAATGCACCCGCTTCGTCTCCTCTTCGATCTCGACGATCTCCATCTTCTTCAGTCTTTTGACGCGGCTCTGGACCGAAGAGGCCTTGGAAGCTTTGTACCGGAAGCGCTCGATGAACTCCTCCATCCTGGCAATCTCTTCCTTCTGTTGCTTCTGCGTCCTGCGGAGCTCTTCCAGACGCCGCTCACGTTCCTCGACATATGCCGAGAAGTTGCCCTGGTAGAGTGAAAGGTTTCCAAGGGAAAGCTCGGCCACCGAAGTGCACATCTTGTCGAGAAACCGCCTGTCGTGCGAAACAGCGATGATCGTTCCGGAAAATGAGGAGAGCCAGCTCTCAAGCCACTCCATGCTTTCCGTATCGAGGTGGTTCGTCGGCTCGTCGAGAAGAAGGACGTCCGGAGCCGTCAGGAGGAGTCCCGCGAGATGGATGCGCATCTTCCAGCCTCCGGAAAACATACCGCAGGACGAAGATGCGTCATCCTCCGAAAAACCGAGTCCCTTTAAAACTTTTCGAGCCCTGGCCTCGAAGGAAAAACCGTCGAGGATCTCGTATTCTTTCATGAGGGAGTCGTGCAGAAGAAGAAGTTTCCGGCCGTCCCCGGAATCCGGAGAGGCGCAGGCAAGCTCCCTGTTGCACAGTTCCAGCCTGCGGTCAAGCCGGGCAAGCCCGGCTCTTTCGCGAAGGAGAGCGAGCACCGGTACATCGGGGATTTCGACGAGATCCTGCGGAAGATACCCGGTCGTCCGTTCTTTTGCGATCGAAACGTTTCCGGAATCCGCCTCGGCTTCTCCCGCGAGAATGCGGAGAAGGGTGGTTTTGCCGGCCCCGTTGCTCCCTACAAGGCCCACCCTGGAACCGTGGGGAATCGACCACGATATATTCCGGAAAAGAAAGCGTTCTCCGAATTGGAGTGTAATATTTGAAAGATGAATCACCAAGAAGTGCTCCTTCCTGACGGTCTTGTCCGAAGTTTATTATAAAGGGTGCATCGACTGGATAAAAGAGGTGAAAAAAAAGATTATCTGATGCTATTATATCCTGAACCGATAGTTCAGAGCATGGAAACGACATCAGGAACACAAAGGAGAGTTTTCGATGGAAGAGAAAAAAGCCGCGCTCGGAGTCGAAGCGCGGGAATCGGCGATAAAGAGGGCGCTTTCCTACCGCTGGGTTGTATGGGGCATCATGGTCTTCGCATTCATGATAGTCTTCTTTCACCGGCTTGCCGCGGCAGTCGTACGTGAGGACGTAACAAGCGCTTTTTCACTCAGTGCGACGGCATTCGGCGCCATGTCGTCGATGTATTTCTACGCGTACATGGCGATGCAGATTCCGGTGGGGTTGCTGGCGGATACCCTGGGAGCGAGGATCACCGTATCCGCAGGGATGTTTGCGGCGGGAGCCGGATCCATTCTATTCGGTTTCGCGCCGTCGTACATATGGCTTCTCGCCGGACGCTTCCTGGTCGGCTTGGGGGTCGCAACCGTCTTCGCGTGCATTATGAAGATCCAGTCTCAATGGTTTCGGGATCGGGAATTCGCAACGCTTTCGGGTGCGATGGCTCTCATCGGAAATAGCGGAGGAATTCTGTCCCAGGGACCGCTCGCTCTTCTCATCACAATTATTTCATGGAGATCGAGTTTTGTGGGGATAGGCATAATGACATTATGCGTTTCCTTTTTGTGTTATGTATTCATTCGAAATCGTCCCCAGGATATGGGTTTCCCTGCAATCAATGAGAGAGAGGTCCTTCGGGAAGGGAGGCGAAACGAAGCTTTTTCAATTTCGGAAGGTTTGAGAGCTGTTCTCTCCGTAAAAGGAGTGCCTGCAGCCGCCTGTTTCTATTTCTTCAATCAAGGCGGTTTCTTCGCGCTTCTCGGAACGTGGGGTACTGCATGGCTCGTGAATGTCTACGGCATGTCGGTGTCGAAAGCCTCTTCTCTGATGGTGATGATGGTGGTTGGGAGCATGCTGGGAAGTATCTTTACCGGCTGGATTTCCGACAGAATAGGGAGAAGAAAGTTGCCTATGATAATAGCGGCAGCGATTCATACACTCCTCTGGAGTGTAATACTCTTTTCTATGGAAAAATCGCTTTCCATATTCTCCATCAAAACAGTCTTTTTTCTTCTGGGAGTGACAAATTCCTCGTTTGTTCTTGCATGGACCGTGGGGAAGGAGCTGTCTTCGGAGAAATACACGGCACTGACGATTTCCGTGATCAATACGGCCGGTTTTCTGGCCATTGCAATTTTGACGTCCGTCATGGGGATGGTGATTGATTTTTCTGCGGATCTTCCTGTCGCAACAGCCTATCGAAGAGCTTTTTCCCTCGGATTGTTGTCGTCCATTTTCTCTGTGATATTCGCTTTTCTGGTTCCCGAAACATCGATTTTTAGACAAAGCAAAAAATAAAAAGTGGTTTATTCAGAATGAAGCTGGATTTCATATCCTGAAATAACGTTTTATTCCACATTTTTTTGTATGCTCTCCGAAGAATGAAAGGAGAAGGAAGTGGATTCAGAGTGGAAAAGTTCCAAAAACAGCTTGACATAAGGGCTAAAATCCTATATTGTTTAATGGCAATGCGGCCTTTGGTTCGCACTGTGGAATTCAATAAGTTTTAGGAGGCTGTCTTTGGATGAGTCAGGGAACAGTGAAATGGTTTAACGATAGCAAGGGGTACGGTTTTATTACGACGGACGAAGGTAAGGATGTTTTCGTTCATTTCAGCGCTATTTCAGGCGATGGTTTCAAGACCCTCGCCGAGGGACAGAAGGTAAGCTTTGATGTCGTGGACGGCGAGAAGGGGCCTCAGGCTGCCAACGTCCATAAGATGTAATCATCCCCGCTTATTCATAATATCTGAAAAAAGAGCCGGTCTCCTTCAGGAGATCGGCTCTTTTTTGGTTACCTGTTACGGGATTCGTATTTAGCCTGCCGTCTCGGACGGGGAGCGCCGCTCCTTTCCCTCGGAGACGCCGTGTATGCAGGGAAAAGCACGTCCCTTCCCTTGCCTGCTTCTATCAGGCCGCACCGTTCGAGCCCTTTGGAGTCCTGTTCGAAACGGGAAAGGGCAACGGGAAGAAGCTCCACGAGGACATGGTCGTTTTTCATGCGGATCGCGCCTACCTCGGAACGATCCACATTCAGGGAGGTGCACACGGAGTGGAGCACCCGACCGACATCCCACCCGTCAGCCAGTCCCTTGCTCAGGCGGAGCATCGTGCCCTTCGGGCGGCCGCCCTTCAGCGAGCGGTTTCCGGGCGTGCGTTCCTTGTCGGACGGTCCCCGGCTCTTCCTGCGGAGTTCTCTCTCGAGCTCCGACGAGAGGTTGTATCCTGCGGAACGCTTCGAGGCAAGAGAGTAGAGAAGGCGGGCGACGAGATTCTTCGGACTCACTCTCGTGAGAAGGTCATCGGCCCACTGGAGATAATCCTCGTTCTCAGCGGCTTCGCTCATCGTCAGCAGCTTTTCCTCCGCGATCTCCCGCTGCACCCTGCCGATAGCCTGGACGTCCGGAACGTTGCTCCATTCGATGTCCACTTTCGCCGACCCGATCATGTACTTGAATTTTTCCGCCTCCTGGGGAGAGAGAAGGAGGATGTCCACTCCTTCGTGCCCTGCCCTGCCGGTCCGTCCGCTGCGGTGAACGAAGGTATCCCTGTCGTCCGGAAGTCCGATCTGTATAACGTGCGTGACACCCTCGACGTCAAGGCCGCGGGCTGCAACGTTCGTCGCCACGAGAAGGGGAACATGTCCGTTCTTGAAGGCCGCGAGCACCGCGTTCCGCTCTCTCTGCGTCATTTCTCCGTGAAGCGCCCCCGCATTGAATCCTTCTTCGGTAAGACGCTGGGAGACGCTCATGGTCTCGAGGCGGGTATGGCAGAAGATCAGTCCTCTCTTGGGGCGTTCCCAGAGAATCACGTTCACGAGTCCCTCTATCTTGTGGCGGAAGGGAACGAGGTAGGCCTTGTGGATGATGTCCTCGTGCTGGTCGCCGTCCTCCACGAGAGAAATGGAGACGGGGCGTGTGAGATACTTCCTCGACAGTTCCTTGACCTCGCGGGGCATGGTGGCGGAGAAAAGCCATGTTCTGTTCCGGTGCGGAAGAGCGTCGAGGATCCCTTCGAGTTCATCCCTGAACCCCATGTCGAGCATGTGGTCGCCCTCGTCGAGAATGATCGTATGGATGTGTTCCGTCCTGAGAGAACCGCGGTTGATATGGTCGAGCGTCCTTCCGGGGGTTCCGACAACGACGACGGCGCCCTCTTTCAGCGAGCGGATCTGTGTCGACATGTCGAGACCGCCGACCAGGGTGGCGACGGAGATGTCCAGATACCGGGAAAGCCATTCGGCCTCCCTCGCCGTCTGCTGCGCGAGTTCTCTTGTAGGCGAGAGGACGAGAATTCGAGGGTTCGAGACGGGCAGTTCCATCTCCTGGAGAAGAGGCAGCAGAAATGCGAGGGTCTTTCCCGAACCTGTTTTGGCGCGGACGATGAGATCCGTGTCGAATTGGTCCATCGAGAGTACTTTTTCCTGGACCGGGGTAGGAATGGAGAAGCCTTTCTTGTTCAGCGCGAGAAGAAGTTCTTCCCGCAGGGAGTAGCACGCGAAACCGTTTTCACTCATGAGTATACTATTCCTCCTCAAATTAGGAGGGCAAATATTGGAGACGATAAAAGCACTAAAGTTCGCCCCTGCTCTTCGAGTGGCCCGATAGTCCCCAAAAAAGAGCGGACCCCGTTCAGGGGGTCCACTCGTAAATTTTCCCTCCATTGACAAAGGCCCATTATCCTCGAATTTTGGGATTTGTCAATACGTGATAGGAGTATTCTATGTTTTTTTCGCCAATCGTTGCCATGCGTGGAGTGCGAGCGCGATACCGATGACGCCGTAAGCGATAAAAACCCTGAAGTATTCTCCGACCTGCGCGCTTCCCATAAGGTTCTTTCCTGCAAGAGGAGAGACGATGAAGAGGGCGTGGAAGAGCACCGTTCCAAGCAAGGCCTGTCCGATAGTGGCTTTCGAGACGGTTGCGCCGCCGATCAGAAGGGCCGCGACCGCGAATGTTCCTACCTGAACGTGCGATCCGTAGACCTGCACGTTCCCGATGTTCTGGAGAAAGATCAGCTGACCCCATGCGGCCAGGACGGTGGAGAAGATGACGGCGATGATGCGGACCTTGTCAACCTTGATGCCGGCGATTTCGGCGATGTGCCGGTTCTGTCCCACAGCGCGGAAGTCCTGTCCGAGCTTTGTTTTGAAGAGAAGGACGACCGCCGTGCAGAGAATCGCCACGATGACCAGCGTCAGAACCGGAATATTGATGTTGTTCAGGTATTTGAGAACCGGGATGTCGATGCCGCGTGCCCGGAAGACGTAGAACTTGTCGATGGCGTACTGCCAGATTTTCAGATCGAGCGTGTTGACGAAGCCAACTCCGGAAGGAAGGAGAAGTGCCTTGTTGGAGATGGGAATCAGCCATCCGATGAAGATGAGGCAGATAAGCTGGTACACTCCGTTCGCAAAAAAGCCGAGGATCAGGCCGGTGATCATTTCCTTGCCCTTGGCCTTGTTGAAGAGTATGCCGGTAAGCCATCCGAAGAGAACGGCGAAGGGAATCGCCATGACGCAGGCTGCGAAGAAACCGCCGACACCGGTAAGGTTGTGGACGACGGTGATGAATGCCGCGAACTGTCCTGCCATAGCGCCGAGGACGATTCCGAAGTTCAGCCCCATCCCGGCGAGCACTGGAATGATGAGAGAGATTACGAGGAAAGAGTTCCGTGCAAGTCTCGCCATCAGGTCGTTGGCGAAAAACATCCAGGAGAGTCCCGAGTACTGGAAGCCTATCGTGCAGAGGATGATGAAAAGAATAGGGACTATGTTGCGCTGAATGAGCTTCATCGGGCGTCACCTCCGACTTCCCTGCGGGTGAGCGCGTAGAGAATGATGCCGTTACTGATGATGACCCGCATGATCTCCGATATGTCGCTGTCCATGGCCACGTTGGCAACGGGGAGGGCTATGACAAGGAGCGCGTTGAAAAGAAATGTACCGATGAGGGCCTGGGTGATCGTGGCGCGCTGCAGCGAGGCTCCGCCGATCAGGATTGCCGAGACCGAGTAAAGGGCCATGTAGAGAGGAGCCTGGTAGAGCTGTATGAACCCGTAGCTCTGGGAATAGATGACGATGCCGGCCGCGCCCATGGCGCAGGAGATGATGGAGGCGATCATGCGGTACTTGTTCACATTCAGGCCGGAGGCCTCGGCGAAACGGGGGTTTGAGCCTACGATCGACATTGCGAGGCCTGTCCTGGTCCTCAGAAAAAGCCACAGAAGAATGCAGCAGAAGATCGTGACCAGAAGCAAACCGGTGGGAATTCGTACTGAACCGATGGTAAAGCTCCACAGGCGGTCGAGCAGCTGTTCCATTCGTCCGTCGAGGACGACCGTGACTCGCAGGCCGTCGCCGCCGTAAGGCCAGACCATTTCAGGGCTTGAATAGGGCGCCATGAGCCAGAAGATACACATGAGCGAGACGATGGAGAAGCCCATGTAGGTCCCGACAGTCATCTCCTGTCCCTTCACCCGGTTGAGCAGGAGACCGTAGAGCCAGCCCGCGAACGCTCCCAGGGGAATCGAGACCCCGATGGCGAAAAAGAGCGCCGTAAAGTTCCGGAGGTCAAGTTCGATCGCGAGTGTCGCGCCGATGAGCCCGCAGATAATGCCGAAGGGAAGTCCGAAGTTCGGGCCCGCGCCGGCTTGGATCGTCGGTATCATGGCCATGACGAGCAATGCGTTCATTCCAAAACGGGTGAGCATGGCGCTGAAGATCTGTCCCATCGGAAGACCGTAGCTGAATGCCATTGCCACAAGGAAAGCCAGGAAGAGCGAGATGATGAGGCGGGGTATGCCCATGCGGCCCAGAAGACCGTTTTCCATATCAGACAGCCTCCTTTTCGTGAAGCTTGTGGTATTCGCCGGCCATCATGAGACCGAAGTCCCGGTCGCTGTCGGTGGGAAGGAGGATACCTTCAAGCTTTCCCTGGTACACAATGGCGATTCGGTCGCAGATGGAGCGGAGTTCCGCCAGCTCGGAGGATGTCATGATGATTGTCAATCCTTGCTCTCTGTTCAGCTTGACGAGATGGTCGAGAATGAGCTTCTTCGCCCCGATGTCGATTCCGCGCGTCGGTTCGGAGACGAACAGAAGGTTGGGGGCAAGCGTGATTGCGCGCGCGATGCAGACCTTCTGCTGGTTTCCTCCGGAGAGGCGGCGTGTGAGCTGCGAGGGGCCCGTGCAGCGGATATCAAGCTCTTTGATCATCCTGGCCGCGTAGTCGGACACTGCTTTTGAATGCAAAATCCTCAATTTGCCCCGGGTCATGAACTTTCCCTGAATCTGGGTCGCGGTGGCGACGATGTTGAACTCGATCGAGTCGTCCAGCAGAAGTCCGGTTCCCCGGCGGTCTTCGGAGACGAACGCCATGCTGTTGTCCAGTGCGAAGCGTGCGTCGTTCAGACGGAGCGGAAGTCCGTTTTTCAGAACTTCCCCTCTCGACGGAAAAAGTCCCATGATGCCGTTGGCGATTCCTATTTTTCCCTGGCCAGCAAGACCGCCGATGCCGAGGATTTCTCCTTTTTTGATGTCGAGGGTGACGCCCTTGACGGCTTCTCCGGGCATCTCGACGTGAAGTTCCTTGATCTGGAGAAGAAATTCGTCTTTGATGGAGGAGACCGCACGCCCATGCATCTGGCCGCTCTCGATCTTCCGTCCGACCATCAGTTCGGCGATTCGTTCGATGGTCGTCTCGTCCGGCGTTGTCTCCGCTATCTGTTCTCCGTCCCTGAGAATGACGATTTTGTCCGACGCTTTCATGACTTCGTCCAGGCGATGGCTGATGAAGAGAATGGAAATTCCTTTGTCCGTCAGGACGCGCATCGCCTCGAGGAGTTTATCCGCATCGGTCTCCGTCAGAACGGCCGTCGGCTCGTCGAGAACGAGAAGCCGAATGTTTTTTTTGTCGAGTTCCCGAGCGATTTCGACGAACTGCATGTGGCCGACCGGAAGCCCGCGCACAGGCAGCATTTCGTCGATTCCAAGGCCGATGGCGTCCATGGAATCCCGGGCGTCTTTCTGCATGGACGGCATGTCGAGCCATTTCATGGGTTTCCCGAAAAGCCTGCTGAAAAGGTTTCCCTTTGTTGTTTCACGATTGAGTTTGATGTTCTCCGTAATGGTGAATCCGGGAAGGAGCATGAACTCCTGGTGGACCATGCCGATACCCAGTTTCATGGCTTCCTCCGGAGATCTGATGGAAACGCTCGTTCCGTCGAGATAGACGCCGCCGTCGAATCCCCCCGTGGAGTGGATGACGGGCATGCCGAAAAGAATGTTCATCAGGGTGGATTTTCCCGCGCCGTTCTCTCCGACGAGAGAGAGAACCTTTCCTTCGTCGAGAGTGAAGGAAACCCCTTTTAAAACCCGGTTTCCGTAGTACTCCTTGCCGATGTTCCGCATTTCAAGCCGAGCTTTTGCGGTCAAAAAACCGACCTCCTCTCACTAAAGACAGGGCTGTCTTTGGACAGCCCTGTCTTGCATGCATGCTTACTTATTGCCTCGCGGGCTACTTTTTGCCGAAGATAATCGATTCGCCGACCACCATCAGGAAGTTGGGGGCTTTCTCGGCATCGAAGGGTCGGACTCTTACCTCGCCCGCAGCTTCCTTGAGCATTTTCTGTGCAGTGGCGATGTCGGCCTTATCCTTGATTTCGCCGTTCGCATAGCCCATGGCGTATGCTGCGCCGGCGCGGATGAAGTTCATCGTGATGGGGGCGGTCCATGTCGCGATACGGCCTTCCATGCCAAGTTCCTTCACTTTGTCGTCGATGGCCTTGAGGATGTAGGGTACGTCTCCCTTGTTCTCGACCTTCAGGCCGAGAGCGTTGGGAAGCGCGTGGAAGGGGCTGGGGCAGCACTGCTCGGGGTAGATGGCCTTGCCGCGGACGACGGACTTGATGAGAGGTTCCTGCATTGAGCAGTTCGTGCTGAAGAACGCGGTGTCGGGGCCGAACTTCTCGACCTGGCGGGGCGCGTCCTCGAGAATGAACTGCTGGGAGCCGGCGACGCCGCCTTCACCGGTGGGGTCGGGAGCGTTGACGAAGACGAACTCGATGCCCAGTTCCTTGCTGGTCTTCTCCATGATGTCCCTGCGGGTGGCAAGCAGGGGATAGCTCATGTGTCGGGGGAAGGAGTAGTGGATGAATGTCTTGGCGCCCATGACCTTTGCCTTTTCGATGATGGAGGTGCCGCGGCTGGGCTGGTCGATCTCGAAGAGAATGTCGCCCTTGCCGGCCATCATGTAGGGCTCCTCGTGAACGGTGCCGATAATGAATGCGATATCGTCGCGGACTTCCTTCACCTTGTCGATGGCGGCCGCTGTTCCGGGAACGCCCTGGCAGATGACGATCGCCTTCAGGTCGGGGTCGGAGGCCATGGCCATTACCTGGGAAATGGTGGTCTCCTGCTCGTCCATGAACTTGTCGGGGTACGTCACATGGATGACTCTGTCGGCTCCGTACTTGTCGACCATCTCCTCGCCCGCGCGGTATTCTTCCTCACCCTGGGAAACCGTTCCCGTCATGATGCCGATCTTCGGAGCCGCAAAGGCAACCGTTCCGAACACAAGAACAAGCGCAACTGCGAACAAAACCTTGGTGTAGCGTTTCATACGTATATCTCCTCCTTCTTGATTATAGTGCGTAAATCTGGTTTAGGTGCGTGGAGAAAAGGAAAAAATGTTGATCACATCAGGTTTTGGAGCAATGTCGAAAATTATGCTATACCATCTCGCCGCTTTTGTAAAGAGTGTTACGGCCCACCGGAACTTTCTGTTCCGTATGGCGGAGAATCATGTGAACGATTGAAGGGTAATTTCATTGTTTGGTGTGCTCCTGCAGGTAACATGACTTTCTCTCGTTTCTGCGGCCGATGCGGGTCAACTGGGAAAATCTGTTATATAATGGTTTTCCATCGGAAGCTGTAGTGTTTCTGATATTGAGCGAATAGTTTCCCCGCATGAGAATTGCGGGCGTTTGTTGTCTTTTTATTTGAAGGCGGCTTTCATTTTGTTACGTGAAAGGGAGACGTGGTGCGGCGATGAGAAAAGTCTTTTTCTGTATCTTCACGGTTCTGTTTTTTATGATCTGGTTATTTCCGGCAGCGGCATCGGAGATGTCCCTGGAGGCCTTTCTTCTCTCGGTGCGTGAGAACAACCAGGGGTTGCAGGCATCGCTCAAGAGACTTGAAGCGTCCTATCACACCGTACGGGCCGCCGTGGCGACGCAGCGCCCCGGTGTGGGGCTCCGCGGGAGCGCTTCTTACAATACCGACGGCTCCCTGCGGAGGCAGGGCGCGTACTCTCTCTCAGCCGCCGTCTCTCACCGATTCGACGTAAGCGGTGTTTACAGCGCCCAGGAGAGACAGCTGCTTCTTCAGTACAACACCCTTGCGTCCGAGCATCTCGCGCTGATCAACAACACGGTCGCCTCGGCCGAAAGCCTGTACTGGAGCTCATTCATAGCCCGCGAAAACAGCGCGCTCCAGAAAGAGATCCTCGCACAGCGGCGCGAGGACCTTCGCATCACGGAGGAGAAATTCCGCCAGCAACTCATCCCCAGGCTCGATGTCGTAAGGGCCCAGGCCAGGGTTGAAGAGGCGGAGAGCATTGTCGTGCAGGCCGAGTCGGTCTACCGGGACACCTTGACGCAGCTTGCCACGCTTGCCGGAGGGATACCCGTCGTGCCACGCGCGGAAATACTCCTCGTTCCTTCGCTCTCCGTAAAGGCCGGAGTTGAAGCCGCTCTCTCCACCCGGAACGACGTCCGGGCTGCCGAACTGACGCTTGAACGTGCAGGGGTGCTCCGGACGCTTGCCGCGAAGGGAATGTCTCCAACCGTGGAGGGATCGATCGGATACACCGTCCTTACCGACTCGCTGTCGCAGCAACCGGACCAGAACGAATTCCTCTTCTCCCTGAGCGTCTCCGTCCCGGTTTACGACGGGGGAAGGACGAAAGCGGACACCGAAGAGAAAGCCCGAAGCATTGAGGCGGCTGAGAGAACGCTTGAAGCTCGCCGTCTTTCGGTCCGGGAGGACGTGCTCAAGGCAAGGACGCAATGGGAGAAGGCCGCTGCGCTCGAGGCCAGCAAACGCAAGCAGGTTGCCCGCTCCGACGAGGAGCTGAAAATTACACAGCTTATGTACATGGAAGGCATGGGGGCGCAGATCGACCTGCTGAACGCCCAGGTCGACAATCAACGGGTGCGGACCGAGCATCTCGATGCCATCAAGGAAATGTACCTCGCTCTCGTCAGCCTCAGGAGGGCGATGAGCGAGTACGAGCCGGCGCCTGTACGGTAGAGTTCGGGCGTCGCGAACCATATAGAACTGTTAGGAGGATACAAATGCAGCAGGAAAGGTACTCGTTTCAAACGGAGACGAAACAGCTTCTCGATCTTATGATCCATTCCGTGTACTCGAACAGGGACATTTTTCTCCGCGAACTGGTTTCAAACGCTTCCGACGCACTTGACAAGCGGCGCCTCGAACTTGCATCAAGGCCGGATCTTGGAGAGGGGCTCTCCGAACCCTGCATCCGGATATCGAGGAGCAAGGAGGCGAAGACACTCGGGATTTCCGACAACGGAATCGGTATGAACCGGGATGAACTGACTTCGTATATCGGTACCATTGCGAAATCCGGAGCCAAAGAGTACCTGGCAGCCGCCAGGGAGGGAAATGTACAGGCCGAGACGCTCATCGGCCAGTTCGGAGTCGGTTTCTATTCAGCCTTCATGGTTGCGGACACGGTGGATGTGATCACGCGCCGCCTCGGCGATGAGCACGGATGGCGTTTTTCATCCACCGGAGACGGAACGTACACGGTGGAGCCCGCCGACCGTCCCGAACCGGGAACGACAGTCCTGCTTCATCTGAAAGCACCGGATTCCTCGAAAGGGGAAAAAGACTATACCGACGAGTGGTCTCTCCGGGGAATCGTCAAAAAATATTCCGACTTTATTACGTACCCGATCCTCATGGAGGTACGAAAAAAGAACGAGGAAAAAGAGGAGACGCCGGAAGAGCGCCTCAACTCAGGAAAGGCTATCTGGCGGCGCCCGGAAAAAGAGGTCTCCGAAGAGGAGTACTCCGAGTTCTACAAACACTCCAGCCATGACTGGAACGAACCTCTGGCCCGCCTTGTCTTTTCCGTGGAAGGGGGAACGGAGTTCCGGGGGCTCCTTTTCATTCCCTCGAAAGCTCCGTTCGACCTCATGTTCGCCCCCCGCAGGGAAGGGGTATCGCTGTACATAAAGAATGTTTTCATCATGAACGACTGCAAGGAGCTTATTCCATCCTGGCTCCGCTTCCTCTGCGGCGTGGTGGATTCGGAGGATCTGCCGCTCAACATATCGCGCGAGATTCTGCAGGACGATCCGCTTCTCAGGGTGATCAGGAAGAGCGTTACCCGGCGGGTTCTCAACTCTCTGAAAAAGATGCTGAACGAGGACCGTGAGAAGTATGAGCGCTTCTGGAACGAGTTCGGCCAGGTGGTAAAAGAAGGATTGGTCTCCCTGGACGGACGCGAGGAGGAACATCGGGATGCCATCCTCGATATCTGCCTTTTCCATTCGACATCGAAAGACGGACCTGTCACCTTGAAGGAGTACATCGAGAGCATGCCCGAAGGACAGGAGCACATCTATTACCTCACCGGCCGGAATCTTCCGGTGCTGAGGAACTCTCCCCTTTTGGAGCGCTGTGAAGGCGCCGGTTATTCCGTTCTGCTGATGGCCGACCCTGTGGATGAAGTGGCGGCGCCGACATTCACCGAATACTCCGGCAAATCCTTTCGTTCGCTTGAACGGGAGGACGCCCAGCCGGAGAACGAAGATTCTGCGGCGCCGGAGACTTCCGGGGGCCTTGTCGCCTTTTTCAGGGAAGTCCTTGACGACACCGTGAAGGATGTCCGTATCTCGAAACGGCTGACGGCCTCTCCTGCGTGCCTCGTCTCCCCGGATGACGGCGGATCGTTCGCAATGGAACAGATCCTTCGTTCGATGGGGCGGGATGTGCCTCCGGTAAAAAGAGTGCTTGAGATCAATCCGGAACACGAGGTAATCCGGGCATTGGAACGCCGCCTCGCAAAGGGGGAGGGCAAGGAGACGCTCGGAGAGTACGTCTCTCTGCTCTACGACCAGTGTCTCCTTGCAGAAGGAGGGCGGTTGGAGGAACCGGCTCTCTTCGCGCGCCGCGTGACCGGAATCCTCGCCAAGAGCCTGAAGGAAGAAGAAGAGAAGGCCGCGAAGTGAAACCTGCTTCCGTCGCAAGACTGAAGGCCCTGATCGCGGTGATCATGTGGGGAGGGTCGCTTCCCTCCGTCAAGGTGGCGGTGGCTGAAGTTTCCCTCTCCACGTTGGTCTGGCTCCGTTTCGGATCGGGCCTGATAGCGCTGCTTCTTTTCCTCGTGGTGAGGAGAAGACTGCGTATTTTGCCGCTGAGAGAAGCCGCCGTTTTCGCCGCTCTCGGTTTTCTGGGGGTGTTCTTTCACAATTCTATTCAGGCCTATGCGCTGAAGACCGTCTCGGCAGGCATGTCCGGGCTCATCGTCGCCGCCAACCCGATCGTGATCGCCGTTCTCGGCTCGCTCATCCTCTCAGAACGCCTCGACAGGATTAAAATCGCCGGTATTCTGCTCGCCGCCTGCGGCGTCCTTGTGATCATCTCCCGCGGGGATCTTTCCGTCCTTCTGTCGGGGAACTACTCCTTCAGCGAGCTCGTCATGGTCTTCAGCGTTTTTTCCTGGGCCTTCTTCTCGGTTCTCTCGCGGAAAGCGCTTCAGCAGACATCTCCAGACATTGGAATGACGTATGCACTTTTTTTCGGATGGATCTTTGCCTCCGTGCCGTTTCTCGTTTCAGGGGGAACGGGCGAAATTGCCGCCGTCTCGGCGATGGCCTGGGGAAATATACTCTTTCTCGGGATATTCTGCTCCGCACTCGCCTATCTGTTCTGGTACGATGCGCTGCAGCTGCTTCCCGCATCCGAAGTAGGAGTATTTCTCTACGTCAATCCCGTAGTGGCAGTCGTCATCTCGGCGATCTTCCTGGGCGAACCGGTCACGCTTTCCATGATCGTCGGCGGCGCCCTGGTATTTTCGGGAGTCTGGTGCGTCAATCAACTGTCCAGGAGATATGCGCCGGCGAGGAGGTAAAGAAAACCATGCCACGCCGGAGCAGTGAAAAGTCAGCAGTTTGAAATTCGACAACCTTCGAAAAAAAGGAGTGTGGCGTTCGATGAAAATGTTTGCAGCCCCCTCTTCTCCGGGGGGCTCTGTTTGTGAAGGCGCGCTGGCGCTCTTTCTCTTTGCCGGCGAACCTCTTCATCCCGGAATACTTGATCAAGATTCGGTGAAGTGGGCGGCTCTTCTCCTCGAAGACCCTTCGTTCAAAGCGAAAAAAGGAAAGATCGTGCGTCTTCCGCTGGGCGGGGCAGGATATTCGTCCCTCTATCTTGTAGGTCTTGGCGAGCGAAAGGAGGATTCTCCGGAAAAAACGGAGGATACCCTTCGTTCAAGGAGTGCCGAACTCCTGCGCCGATGCCGTGCCGAAGGCGTCGAGAAGATCACGATTTCTCTCCCGGACAGTCCTTCGTCCGGCATGAGCCGTGCGGTGGCCGAGGGAGCGGAGCTCGGCGCGTACTTTTTCGGAAAGTACAAGAATGTGCCTGAGGATGAGCGGCTTCCCGAACCGGGGACACTGGTCCTGCTGGACGGAGTTGAAGAGGGGCTCGCGCGGGGCAGGATGCTGGCTTGTTCTCAGAACTGGGCTCGCGATCTCGCGAACGAGCCGGGAAACGGAATCAACCCGGTGAACCTCGCCGCAATGGCCGTCCAGTGGGGCAAGGAGTTCGGTCTCGACGTTGCGGTCTGGGACGAGGAGAAGATACTGGAGGAAGGAATGGGCGGACTCTACGCCGTCGGGATGGGATCGGCCCGCCCTCCCCGCCTGATCCACATGGTCTGGAAACCCCGGGAGAAGGCGGTCCGAAAGATCGCGCTCGTAGGAAAAGGAATCACCTTCGACAGCGGCGGACTGAACATCAAGACCGGAGATTTCATGCGAAGCATGAAGGGGGATAAATCCGGTGCTTGCAACGTGTTCGCCGTTCTTCGCGGGCTTGCGAAGATGAACGTCCCGTGCGAAGTCCACGGTATCGTCGCAGCTGCCGAGAACATGCCGGGCGGAACTTCCTTCAGACCGGACGACATACTGCGGCTCAGGAACGGCAAGACCGTCGAGATCGACAACACCGATGCCGAGGGGCGGCTTGTCCTCGCCGACGCGCTTTGCTTCGCCTGCGAGCAGCAGCCGGACGTCGTGATAGACATGGCGACGCTCACCGGTGCCTGCGTCGTTGCCCTTGGACAGAACATGGCCGGCCTTTTCACCCCCGACGATTCGCTCGCCGCGGATTTTCTTGAAGCTTCCTCGCGTACCGGTGAGCGATTCTGGCGTCTTCCGGTCGATGACGAACGGATCGCCGAGTCGATGAAGTCGCCCGTTGCTGATCTTGTGAACAGCGGCAGCCGCTACGGCGGCGCGATCTTCGCGGCCCGTTTCCTCAAGGAGTTCGTCGGGGACGGCATTCCGTGGATGCATCTCGATATTGCCGGGGTCGATATGCAAAAAGACGAGTACTCCGTCTATACAAAAGGAGCGACAGGTTTCGCCGTCCGGACGTGCATGGAATACATACTCTCCCTTGCGGACCGGAAATAAAAAAAAAGAGAGGCCGTGAGGAAGCGTTTCCCCCGGCCTCTCTTCCGAATACCGTTACTTCCCGACGCAGAACTGGTTGAAGATATAATCGAGAAGGGTGTCGTCCTGTGTGATGCCGAGCAGCCTTTCGATGGCAAGGCGGCTTTCCGAGAGGCATGATGCGGCGGCGTCCTGACCGAGTCCCTGCCCGAGAGTCTCGGAGGCGTCTTTCAGAAACGCGATCGCCGTGCGGATCTCGTTCACTTGCCTGGCAGACGCGTTCAGCCCGGAATCAAGCGTTCCCGCACCCGCGATCGAAGAGACGATCGCGTCCTTCAACGCATCAAGCCCGTGCCCCTGTTTCGCAGAAATGGAGAGGATCGTGCTCCCCGGCAGGAGTTCTCCGAGAATCTCCTCGGAGGTCCGGCCGTCCGGCGCTTTCGCCCGCGGAAGGTCGGACTTGTTCACCGCGACGACGTGCTCAAGTCCGGCAAGGCGCTCCGCCATCTCACGGTCGAATTCGTCTCCGGGGAGAGCGCTGCCGTCAACAACCCACACCCTGATATCCGCATTCTGGAAGGTATCCTCCGCGCGGGCGATGCCGAGAGCTTCGACCTCGTCGGAAGGAATCCCCATGCCGGCGGTATCCACGAGGCGGAGGGGGATTCCGCGATACGTTAGCACCTCTTCTATAAGGTCACGGGTCGTTCCGGGAATCGATGTGACGATCGCCCGGGACGTCTTGAGCAAGGCGTTCAACAACGACGATTTTCCCACGTTCGGACGGCCGACGATGGCCACTCTGATGCCTTCACGAAGAAGGAAGCCGGTATTGCAGCGGTCGAGGAGATCTTCGAGGCTCTGACGAAGGGCCTGAATCGCCTGTATGATCTCATCGTCCTCCTGGACGGGGACATCTTCCTCCGGGAAATCGAGCGAGACCTCCATGCGCCCCGAGAGAGCGAGGATCTCCTGGTGGATGTCCATTGCGAAAGAAGCCAGTTCCCCGCGAAGCGTCCGGGTAGCTGCCCTGAGGGCTTCGTCGCTCTTCGAGCGGATGATGCCGAGGACTGCCTCGGCCTGTGTGAGGTCGATCCGTCCGGACAGGAAGGCGCGCCGTGTGAATTCGCCCGGTTCGGCGGGGCGGGCCCCGCGGCAGATGAGCATTTCGAGGCACCTCGAGGCGACGAGAGTGCCTCCGTGGGTATGGATTTCGACGACATCCTCTCCCGTATAGCTTTTCGGAGCGGCGAACCAAACCGCGAGCACCTGATCGAGAGGATCTCCGTTTTCGTCCAGGAGATAGCCGATTCGCATGGAGCGCGCGGGAGTCTCCTCAAGAGGGGCTGCGAGAGAAAGCGTCTTGTCCGCTATCCTGCGCGAGTTCGATCCGGAAAGTCTTACTATGGCGATGCCCGCCTCGCCCCAGGCCGTGGCGATCGCGGCAATAGTATCTTCACTGAAAGAGTGTGTTTGCGGCGGCATGCTCTCTCCCCCCAAGGTCGTCGTATTGGATTCCGGTACCTTCCTATATTACAGCAAAAACCTCTCTTCCGGAAGGAAGAGAGGTTTTTGCTGCGGGAAAGACTCTTTTGCCGGAGGTTACATGGCGGGTATCGCCAGTTCGCTGATGGCTTCGGCCAGCCTGGCCACTCCTTCTTCGATGGTCTCCGGGGAGGGGAAGGTGTAGCAGAGCCGGGCGTTGTGCAGTCCGGAACCCTCCATGGGGCAGAAGGGAGCGCCCGGAACGAAAGCGACCTTCTTCTCGATGGCTTTTTTGAAGAGTTCGTTGGTATTGACCGAAGGGACGTTCAGCCAGTAGAAGAATCCTCCCTCGGGCTTGACCCATGTAATGCCCAAGGGCGCAAGGTGCTTCTCGAAACTTCTCTCCATGGCGTCGCGTTTGACTCTGTAGTTGTCGATGATCACCGGAAGGTGGCTGTCGAGGTACCCCTTGGCGCAGTACTCCGCGACGAGCGCCTGGGTGATGGTGCTCGAGCAGAGGTCGGTCGCCTGCTTGAACACGGTCAGGTTGCGGATGATCTCCTTCGGGCCGGTGACCCAGCCGATGCGGGTGCCGGGTGAAAGGATTTTCGAGAAGGAGCCTGCATAGACCACCCCGTCCTCGTCGTGGAAGGAGAGGATGGACGGAAGATGCTCGCCGTCGTAGCGGACATAGCCGTACGGGTCGTCCTCGAAAACGGGTATCCTGTACTTCTTCGATATCTCGACGAGGCGTTTGCGCCGTTCCACCGACATTGTGGAGCCGCCCGGGTTCTGGAAGTTGACGATTGTATAGATGAACTTCACCTTCCTGCCCTCGGAACGTGCCTTTTCGATGATGGCGGGGAGAAGATCCACCTGCATCCCTTGGGCATCCATAGGGACTCCGAGGAAGTTTCCCCCGTGGTTGAAGAAGACCGTCAGGGCGGCCAGGTAAGAAGGGTCTTCAACGATGACGTAATCGCCTTCGTCGATCATGGACCATGCAAAAAGATCGAGCGCCTGCTGGGATCCGGTCGTGATGAGCATTTCATCCTGGCTCACGGTGCGCCCCATTCGAGGGGCCGTCCAGGAGGCCAGGAACTCCTTGAGCGGCGGATACCCCTCGGTGGTGCCGTACTGAAGCAGGTTTTTGCCGTCATCCCTGAGGATATGGGCTCCTTCGTAGAACTGCTCTACCGGAAAGATCTCCGGCGCCGGCATCCCGCCGGCGAAGGAGATCATGCCCGGCTGCTTGATGACAGCGAGCATTTCACGGATCGGCGAAGGCCTGTTGTTCCTCGCAATGTCGCTGAAGTTCTCCCCCCAGATACTGCGCATACGTACCGCCTCCTTGTTTGAAAAAGAATGCTGAGCCTGTTTGAACAGATGTCCGGTAAAGACTCAAAAAGTAAGAGAATATAATGCAATTATAGCACGAAGCTCACAGGAAAGTTGAATGGCCCAAGGAGAGAGTGAAACTTAAAAAACGACCTCTCTGAAGTGCTTTCAATCAATCAGGGAAGTCTTGTGAAAGCGTTCTTGCAGGGATACTCTTTTATACGGGGCGGATCTGCATGATTGCCAGGATGAACTTATCGGATTGAAACGGGGAGAGTCCGTATGATCGATGCCCTTATGATCGATGCCCTACAAAGACTCCGACTATGTCTTCCCGTTGAGCATCTACGTGATTGCCGGAGTACTCATTAATAAAGAGGCCTCGCGCGGAGTGTTTTCCGGAATCTCCGCCTCGAGGCCTTCGGGATCATATCCTGCGGCCGATCTTCACGGACGGGGGGCTATAGCCGCGGCATTGTTCCGCAGGCGGAGCAGGCGCCGTTCCGTGGGCGGGTGCGAGTTGAAACCGCTCGGAGAAGTTTTGAATCCTGCAGCCTTCATTCTCTCCATGGCACTGACAAGCCCCCATGGGCTGTATCCAGCGGCGGCGGAGATCCTGATACCGTAGTCGTCCGCTTCCACCTCCTGCTCCCTGCTGAAGCCGGATTCAGCGAGGGCCATGCCGACGCCTCCCACGACCTCGCGGGCCGTATTGCCCTCGAGCGAGCGAAACAGAAGAGCCCAGAGGAGATTGCGCCCCACCGAGCTGCCGTAGTGTCCGAGCTGGATATGCCCGGCCTCGTGGGCGAGAATACCCGCGATTTCGTCCTCTGTATTCAGTATGGCCATGAGACCGGTTGTGACGTGGACGGTATGGTTGCCGGGAGAGAATCTGACCCAGGCGTTGGGCTCTTTTTTGTTCTCGTAGATCACCTGCTGCCATGGGATACCTGCCTGGGCGGAGATTCGTTTCCATGCGCGGTCGACGGTCGCCTGGTTTATGGATCCTTCGGAGATGTCTGCAAGTGCGAAGAAGAGCGCGATACAGAGGAAGAGACTTCCGAATACTTTTCTCATTCGAATTCCTCCTTTTCGGGGAGAACCCCTTGTCGTGGAAGAATAATACCTCTTTTCCCCGCTTTTAAAAAGAGGGAAAACACGTATATTCCGATATGCATCGGCACTTATCCTGTATATAATAAGGGATATTTTCTTTTGGAGGTCGGTACGATGCTGCATTGCTCCCGGTGCGGAAAACAGGTTCAGGAGGAAGCCTTGTTCTGGAGATGCCCTTGCGGAGGACCTCTCGATTGGATCCCTGACGCTCCGATGAGACGCTCCTCCGTTCTTCCTGAAGAGGTCGGAATGTGGCGCTACGCTTCGTCCCTGCCCATTTCCTTCCCGGATTCGCGCGTCTCGCTGCATGAGGGCTGGACACCGCTCGTTCCCGGAGAGTGGAACGGTCTTTCCGTTTTCTGGAAGCTCGACTATCTTTGCCCTACGGGCTCCTACAAGGACAGGGGGATGGCGTGCCTGGCGAACCGCCTGCATGAACTGGGGGTCCGGGAGGTCATCGAGGACTCTTCAGGAAATGCCGGAGCCTCGATGGCCGCATACTGCTCCCTTGCAGGAATTCGCTGCAGGGTCTACGTCCCGGACTATACGTCCCAGGGAAAATGCGTGCAGATTCGCTCATACGGCGCCGAGCTTGTGCGGATTCCGGGGAGCAGGGAGGATACCACCCGTGCGGCGGAGTCGGCGGCGCAGAAAACCTATTATGCGAGCCATAACTGGAGCCCGTATTTCGCGCACGGAATCAAGACCTTCGGCTTCGAAGTCTGGGAACAGCTCGGATTTCGTGCACCGGACGCGGTCCTGCTTCCGGCCGGGCAAGGAAGTCTCGTTCTTGGATGGGCGCTTGCCTTCGAAGAGCTTATGGCCTCGGGGGAAATCAATCGCCTTCCGCGCATCTACGCGCTTCAGCCGGAGCACTGCGCTCCGCTCGAGAGCGCTTTTCGAAAAGGGATGGACGCCCCCGACAGGGTGGAGAAGAAGGAGACGATCGCGGAGGGAATAAGCTCCGCCGAACCGGTTCGCGGCCCCCAGGTGCTCGCGGCGGTCCGGCGCAGCGGGGGAGCAATTCTCGCGCTGTCGGAGAAGGAGATCTGGAACGGTTTCCAGGCTCTTGCCCGAAGAGGCCTCTACGTCGAGCCGACGAGTGCGGTCGTTGCGGCGGCTCTCGAAAAATTCGTCCGGAAGGATGTCCCGGAGAACCTGACCGGAACGCCTGTCCGGAAAGGAGAGCGGATCGTCGCGCTGCTCTCGGGTTCCGGACTGAAGGCGACGGATAAAGTATTATCGCTGTATCAAGCCCCGCCCCTCTGATGCCGGGGGTTTCTGTGCTATAGTTGTTCCATTTACCAGGGGAGAGAGAGAATGGGTCGAGTCAGCGTGAACAACCTTCTGGACGGAATGATTCTTGAAGAGGATCTACGTGCCCCCAACGGGAGGTTTATTCTCGGCAAAGGGGCTGTCCTCAAGGATAAGTACATCAGGATGTTCAAGATCTGGGGCATTACCGGTGCGGACGTCGAGGGCGTCGAAGACGGTGAAATGGTACGGAGGGCGCTTGTGGAGGAAGATGCCGCCAACGAGGCCCGTATTTTCGTTGACGCGTATTTCCCACCCCGGGAAGCTGAGGACTCCTGTGCCGCCGCTGTCCGCGATTTCTGCATCCGCCGTTTCGCGGAAGACTTCGCTTCGGGTGCGCCGCCTTCGCCGCCGCCTGAAAGAAAGTCCCCGCCCCGTCCTCCCGAAGGGCACTTCGGCCGTTCGTTCTCCGCGTACGCCCTGGCGAAGAACGAGGTCCGCCTTTTCTCCTTCCCCGATATCTACTTCAAGATCCAGGAGGTCATCAACTCGCCCATCAGCTCGGCGACATCGATCGCGAAAGTTGTGAGCAACGACCCGAACCTCACGGCGAGGCTTTTGCGGCTCGTGAACAGCTCGTTCTACGGTTTTCCGAACCCCATTCAGTCCATTCCGAGGGCGATCGCGATTATCGGCTCCAATGAGCTGACGGCCCTTGCCCTTGCAGTTTCAACGATGACCGTTTTTAAAAATGTTCCAAAAGAGTACGTCGACATGAAGTCCTTCTGGAGGCATTCGATCGCCTGCGGTGTCTTTTCGCGCCTTCTTGCATACAACAGGCGGATCCATGCCGAGGAGCGCTTCTTCCTCGCCGGCCTCCTTCACGATCTCGGACGCATCATACTCTATACCAAGACGCCGAATGAGATGACGTATGCCCTCGAACTTTCCTTCTTCGAACGTATCCCCTTGTGGCGTGCGGAAAAGAGAGTCTTCGGCTTCGACCACACCGCGGTCGGCAAAGTGCTCATGGAAGAGTGGAAAATACCTCAGGGTATCCGCCTGCTCTGCGACGATCATCACGCTCCTCTCGAGGAATCCGCCTCCGAGGAATCCGTCTTTGTCCATGTCGCCGATTGCTTCGCGAACAGCCTGCGAATCGGTACCAGCGGTTCGCTCTATCTTTCCGGGATCGATCCTTCCATCTGGGAGCGTCTCGAGCTGGACGAGGGTGATATCGAATCGGTGCTCGTCCAGGGAGAGCGCCAGGTTCGCGAAATCATGAACATCTTTCTGATGACGTCATGAGTACCGGGGATCGTGAAGACAACGTCGGGAAACTCCAGGAAAGGGTAGAGCTTCTCACCCGGGAGAGAGAGGCCGCGAAGAGGGTGCTCGAATCGGCCGTGAACTCCCTAGGATTTTCCGTCGTCGTCGACGAATCTTTTTCTTCCCGGGCCCTTCTTCCGCAGGTCGCGCAGAAACTCCGATCGTTCATTCAGCTGGAGTCGATGGTCTTTTTGCTCTTTTCTTCCGACGGGCTGGACTTCACGCCCGCTTACTGCGATCCTCCGGAGAGTCTCCCGTTTTTCGAGTCGGAGATGCTGCCGCTCGTCGAAGACGGTACTTTCGCCTGGGCAGTGGACCGGAACAAACCCGTTGTCGTAACAGCGCGCACTGCGGACGGCGCCTCATCCGGAGTGAACGGGGAACGCCGGATACTGCTTCACTCCATAACGACGCAGAACCGCACCGTGGGAATGTTCATGGGGGTGCTCGGCGAAGACGATGCAGTCATTCTCGACATATCGTTCGCTTTTTTTACAGTGCTTCTCGGTTCCGTGGCGGGTATACTCCAGAACGCCGAACTCTACTCGATGATCCGGGAGCTGAATTCCGAGCTGAGAAGCAAGATAGGAAGGCTGGAGGAGTCCGAGCGGAATCTGGCGGACGCGATGAGAACAAGGGACGTCTTTCTTGCGAATGTCAGCCACGAGGTGAGAACGCCTCTGAACGGCATTATCGGGATCACGACTCTCCTTGAGGAAACTCCGCTGAACACGCCCCAGCGCGAGATGATCCGTGTTCTCAAGGACGAATCAGGCTCTCTCCTGCACCTCATCAACGACCTTCTCGACTTCTCCAAGATGGAGGCGGGAAAACTGGTTTTCGAAGAGACGCCGTTCAATCTCGATGAGCTCTGGAACAGCGTCTCGGACAGCTTCCTTCCGCGCGCCTCCGCGAAGAAGCTTGTCTTCGGCATGAAGCTCGAAGAATCCGTGCCTTCCGAAGTATCCGGCGACCCGCTCCGGCTTCGCCAGGTCCTTGGCAATATCATCGGAAACGCCGTCAAATTCACCTCGAGCGGAAGCGTGCACGTGACCGGCAGATGCCTGGAACGACGGAGCGAGAACTTCCTGTTTTCTGTTGAGGTTTGCGATACCGGGATCGGGATCTCGCCTCAAGAAGCGACGAAGCTGTTCGAGCCCTTTGTCCAGGGAGACGCCTCGACGACGCGGCGTTTCGGAGGCACAGGCCTCGGTCTCGCTATATCGAAGCGAATCGTCGAAGGGATGGGGGGAAATATCGGCTTCGAGAGCGGCGAGGGAAACGGAACACGGTTTACTATTACAGTGCCGCTCCGGGAGCTTTCCGCCGTGGAAAGCACGGAATTCACCGATACGGAGACGGAAGCGACGCAAACACTTCCTCCAACCGCCTCGGCTCTTGTCGTCGAGGACAATGCGACAAACAAACTCATTGCCGTCGCTCTTTTAAACCTGATCGGGCTTCAAACCGTGGAAACCGCCGAAAACGGACTGGAAGCGATTGAAAAACTCTCGTCCGCACGGTACGATATCGTCTTAATGGATCTGCAGATGCCGGTCATGGACGGCCTTGAGGCGATCTCCGTCATTCGCGACCCTTCGTCGTCCGTCCTGGAACACGGAGTACCCGTAGTCGCGATGACGGCGAACGTTCTTCCCGGAGACAAGGAGCGCTGTTTAGCGGCGGGCATGTCCGACTATATTTCCAAGCCGGTTTTTCTTGCTGAACTGCGAAGGGTTGTGCAGCGGTTTTTTTGCATGGAGGAACGTGCATCTTCCGACGAGTTTCCGTCTGGAAGCGCGGACGGATCTATCGGTGCCGGCAGGGGGGACGAGCAGCCTGTTTTCCGCCGGAAGATCCTGCTGGAACGGATGGGGAACGACGAAGACCTGTGCAGGCATGCAATAGAACTCTTTGTGAAAGATTCGGAGTTTTTGCTCGATAGTATCGAGGAGACTCTTGAAACCGGAGATGCGGCGGAAGCCCGAAGGATGGTCCATGCTCTCCGGGGAGCCTCTGCCAACGTGGAGGCGGTGGTTATGATGCGGCTTGCCGACGGAGCGGAACAGGCCGCTGCGGAAAAAGACATCGAGCGGGTTCTCGACGCGCTGCCGAAGCTCCGGAATGCGCGGAGAGAGTTTATAGAGGCGGTTCTCTCCGCCGGAGGGATGCTTTCGGATGAAAAGTGAGAAAGGAGATCGGCATATGAAAATACTGGTAGCGGAAGACGACAAGACATCACTGTTCATGCTCCAGTCGCTGCTCATGAAATGGGGATACGACGTCGTCGCCCTCTCCGACGGTGAAGAAGCGTTGCGCGTTCTTCAGGATGAAGATCCTCCGCTGCTGGCGATCCTGGATTGGATGCTCCCGGGGAAAAGCGGCCCCGAGATCTGCAGGAGTCTCGCTTCCCGGCAGAACGGCGGCGCAAACAGGCGGGAGGAGATGGGCAAACCTTATCAGTACGTCATCATCCTCACCGTCAAGGGAGAGAAGGAGAATGTCATCGCAGGCCTTGAGGCGGGGGCCGACGACTACATCACGAAGCCGTTCGATGCGCATGAACTGAAAATGCGGGTCATGGTGGGGAAGCGGATTCTGGATCTCCAGGAGCAGCTCCGGAACGCCGCCATGTACGACGCGCTTACGGGCTTGTACAACCGGCGTGCCATCATCGAACGTCTTGAAGAGGAACTCTGCCGGTCGGCCAGGAACGGAACTCCCCTGAGCGTGGCTCTTCTCGACATCGACCATTTCAAAAATGTCAACGACAGCTACGGACACGCGGCCGGCGATGCGGTTCTTGCGGAGAGCGCGCTCAGGATCAGGAATTCCGTCCGCCCCTACGACGCAATCGGAAGGTATGGCGGAGAGGAATTCCTCGTGTTGCTGCCCGGCGCGGAGGGGAAATACGCTGATATAGCCTGCGAGAGAATTCGGGGAGCATTCGAGTCCGAGCCCTTTTTCACCAGGGATTATCGGGGAAGAGAGGTGTCCATCAAGGTTACCGCCAGCATCGGCATCTGCGACTGCGGCAAGGAGATGGACAACGTGGACGCGCTTCTTGCGGAAGCCGACAAGGCCCTGTACCGCGCGAAGAGGGAAGGGCGGAACAGGGTGAGCCGCTGAGCCGCCTTTCCCGTAATTCTACCGGAGCCCGGAGCGAGCTCTTCCCGTAAAATTGCCGGGAAATTCGCCACAGAGCACAATAAGGGAGGAAGAGCGATGCACGGACGGTTTTTTCGGTTACTGGCACTGTTTCTTTGTTTGATCCTTTTTCCTGTCTCCTCATCCGAGGGCAATGCTCCGACAATGGAGGACCTGTTCCAGCGGCGCGACTGGAGGGGAGTCGCCTCTCTTCTCGCCTCGGGGAACCCCCTCTCTCCCCTGGATTTGTCGCTCGCCGCCAACGCTCTCTGGTTCCAGGGCAGATGGGCGGAATCCCTCGCCCTGCTGGAAAAAAGTGCCGCTGCCTGGCCGCCCGAAGTAAAACCCTACGGAACCTTTATGACCATCCTGGCGCTTGAGAGGACAAACCAAAAGGAGGAAGCGCGGAAACTGGCTCTCCGTCTTCTTCCGGAAGCACCCGGCGACCTGGGGTATTATACGGCGTACGCCCTCTTCAGGCTCGCCGATGAGAATGACCACGACGGAAGACGGAAGTATCTGCAGCGCATGTACAGCCTGGCCGACAACAATGCCCAGAGAACGACGGCCCTCACCAACCTGTTGAAGCTGCCGGGCGACAAGACGGCCTATGCGCTGAACCTGACGAATATCTCCCCTCGAAACAGCGCGGCGCTGAAAGTCCTCGAATCGCTGCCCAAGCCGTGGAGCCCCGACGTCAACATGGCGGTAGGATACGCGGCGTACCTTCGGGGGCAGTACGACAAGGCCATTCCTCTTTTCCGCGCGATTCCGATGGACTCCCGACACGGAAGAAAATCCCGCTACTACAGAGCGTTCTCTCTCTACAGCCAGAGGCAGTACGGCGGTGCGCTGGAAGCGTGGAGCTACCTTGCAAAAAACGGAACCACCTACGCGGAATCGTCCATTCGCCGCATATCCATTCTCGCCGGCCGTGCGGAGAGGGATCGCGCGCTCCGTGTTCTCCGGGAGGTGGCCTCTTCGCGAGAAGGCGCCATTCAGGTCCGGGCCTACTACTCGCTCTCGACGCATCTTTCCGGCAAGGAAAAAACAGAGGCCGAGAACAAGGTGATCGAACTCGCGCCGGACTCTCTCTTCACGACGCAGATTCTCTGGAGAAGAGGGTGGAGCCGCTGGGATTCGGAAGATGTCCGGGGCGCGGTCAAGGAGTGGGAGAAGAGCCTCGTCCCAGCCATGAACCGAAACTGGCGCCCGAGAGTGATCTACTGGGTCGCGAAAGGGTACGGAATTCTGAACGAGACGGTGAAGCGGGAAGCTTTTATTCGGCAGCTTCATAAAGAACACCCTCTTTCGATCTACTCTTTCATCAGCGGCGGAGATAAACTCGACATCCAGCCCGGCGACCCTCCGGAGCTTGCTACCAAAGAGCGCTCCGCGCTGGAGCAGTGGGGGTTTGTCTCGCATGCCCGAAGGGTCCTTCTGGCCAAGGGCGATCCTCGTTCAATATACAGGGCGGCTCTTCTCGCTGAGTGGACTGGCGATCAGCAGGCGGCTTATTCGGCCGCAGGCAGACTTTCAGACCAGATTCGCCGCGGACCGTTCTTTTACCGGAGAGCGCTCTCCTTTCTCTTTCCCCGCCCCTTCCAACACGAGGTCGCCAGGGCAGCGGAGCGGTTCAAAGTAGAGGACAACCTGGTCTGGTCCATCATGCGACAGGAAAGCGCATTCAATCCGAACGCCACGAGCTGGGTCGGGGCTTCGGGCCTGATGCAGCTCATGCCGGCAACGGCAAGAAGCGAGGCGAAAGCGCTTGAGATGAAAAGTTATAATATCTACAATCCGGAACAGAATATTCTCCTCGGAACCGCGCATATCGCCCGTTTGCTTCGTTCTTTCGGCGATGTCGAGCAGGCTTTGGCCGCATACAATGCCGGAGGAGGCAACGCCCGCCGATGGCTTGCAGAACGCAAAAACGTGCCGCTCGACGAGTGGATTGAATCGGTCCGGTTCGAGGAGACCAACGACTACGTCCAGAAGGTGATGGCGAATCTTCATATCTACCGGACTTTGTATTCTCCTTCGCTCCTGAAGCCGGCCGATGCGCTGGCGCCGGGAGTTGTTCCGGACGAAGACGAGGAGCCCGGAAGCGGCGGCCCTGAACCTGAAGAAAGCGACGATGCCCCTCCTCAGAACGATGACGGCGGAAAATAGCACCAATACGATCGAAAAGAAGGGCGGTCCGATTGTGCGGACCGCCCTTCTTTTCGATCGTATGTCCTGAAGCGGGTCGGACGTGAGGGTGTTTTCCGGATTCAGGCGGAGGAAGTTCCTTTCAACTCCTTCATTGCCGTTTCAAAGTGCCCCCACTCCATAAGAGGCTCTTTTTCGCCGTCGCTTTTAATATGTTCACGGATGGCAAGCATCGACGCTTTTCGGCAGACGAAGGCTATTTCTCCGCCCGTCCGTCCGTCCATGAGCCTGGCGAGCGTCGGAATTCGAATTTCGGCCGAGAGAGGTTTTTTTCTGAGGTGAATCTCGAATATCTTCTCCCGCGCCGCAGCGTCCGGTTTGGGGAGTTCAAGCACCAGGTCGAAACGCCCGCTCGTGAGGAGAGAAGGGTCGACAAGGTCCAGACGGTTCGTTGTCGCCAGAATCACAACTCCCTTTAAATCCTCTATGCCGCTCATCTCCGCAAGAAACTGGCTGATCACCCGCTCGGTGAAGCTCGCCCCGCTGCCGCTGTCCTTTCCCCGGACGGGAACCAGGGATTCGATCTCGTCGAAGTACAGAATCGAGGGTGCGGCCTGCTTGGCGGTGCGGAAGACCTCCCGGATAGCGCGCTCGCTCTCTCCGACATACTTCGACATGAGCGCAGGCCCCTTCACCGAGATGAAGTTGACCCCGCTCTCGTGCGCCAGCGCTTTGGCCAGAAGCGTCTTTCCGGTTCCCGAAGGTCCGTGCAGCATGATTCCCTTGGGGGGCATGATCGCGAACTTCTCGAAGACGTCCCCGTGCTGCAGGGGCCACTGCACCGCGTCATGCAGCTCTTCCTTGATATTTTCGAGACCGCCGATGTCTCTCCACGAGACATCGGGAATCTCAACGAACACTTCGCGAATCGCCGAAGGATCGACCTCCCTGAAGGCGTCGAGGAAATGATCCATACGGACGTCCATTGCGAGAAGGCGTTCGTACGGAATTTCCTCCATCTCCATGTCGATCTCCGGAAGGAGTTCCCGCAGGCTTGCCATTGCGGCCTCCTTGGCCAGCGCCTCGATGTCGGCTCCCACGTATCCGTGCGTCATGTCCGCCAGGCGGCGGAGATCCACGTCCGCTGCGAGCGGCATCCCCCGGGTATGAATGGTCAGGATCTCGTGCCTGCCGTTTCTGTCCGGAATGGGAATCGAGATTTCCCGGTCGAAACGCCCCGGACGTCTCAGTGCGGGATCGAGCGTATTCGGAATGTTGGTGGCTCCGATGACCACTATCTGGCCGCGCGACTCAAGTCCGTCCATCAGTGCGAGTAGCTGGGCAACCACCCTCCGCTCCACCTGCTTCTCGCCGCCCATCTCCTCCCGTTTCGGGGCGATGGCGTCGATCTCGTCGATGAAGATGATGGATGGCGCGTGGGACTGTGCGTCTTCGAAGACGTTGCGAAGCCTCTCCTCGCTCTCGCCGTAGAACTTGCCGATGACCTCCGGGCCGGATATGTGGGTGAAGTAAACGTCCGTTTCCGCTGCTACCGCCCTTGCGATTACGGTCTTTCCAGTTCCCGGAGGGCCGTAGAGGAGCACTCCTTTTGGAGGCTGGACGCCGAGGCGCTCGAAGACCTGCGGAAAGCGAAGAGGCAGTTCGATCATCTCGCGGATTCGCTGAATCTGGGGGCCGAGTCCGCCGATGTCCTCGTAGGAGACCTTGGCCTTCTTCTCGCCTTCCGCCTGTTTTTCGACGTTCACATACGTGGACTTGCTGATGATCACTGTTCCGGCTGGGGTGGTGTCGACAACGCGAAAGTCGCAGATCCTGCTGCCGAAAAGGTTGGTGCGGACCCGGTCGTCCCGGAGAACAGGAAGTCCCTCGAGGAGTGAACGGATATAGGCCGCGTCGCGTTCCTTTTCCAGCAGTGCGGTGGAGGTGAGGGGGCGCAGGGTGATGCTCCCGGCGAAGTGATGCGTCGTTTTGTGGACCGCGATCTTGTCGTCGATGCTCGCCTGGGCGTTGTCCCTCGTGATGCCGTCGATCTGGAGAAAACCCTTACCTCCGCCCGAGGTGATGAGGTCGGAATCGCACGAGAGGATTCTCACCGGGGTCCGGCGTTTTCCTTCAATTTCTACGATCTGTCCCTCCGAAAGACCCAGCCTGGTAATATCCTCCGGGGCCATTCGCGCTACGCCGTGCCCTACATCTTTCGGCATGGCTTCCTTGACTTTCAGCATGCATGAATTCCTCTCTTCCTGGGGTGTGCTGGCAAAACATGATATCATACCCCGCAGATTCAGGATATCTCTGCGGGGTATGTGCGTTTCTGCGCTGCGGACTCCGCAGCCGGTATGCTTCTCGAAATCAGAGGGCGGCTACGGACTCGATCCTGCCGGGATATGCCTCGAGCGCAAGCTTGAGGATGTTCATCGCCTTGACGAGATCTTCGTTGTTCAGCACGTAGGCGAGACGGAACTCCTGTTTGCCGAGCCCGGGGGTGGCGTAGAAACCCTCTCCTGCGGAGGCCATCATGGTTTCTCCGTCCACGTCGAAGTTCTGGAGCATCCAGATGATGAATTTTTCGGCATCGTCCACGGGGAGTTTCACCATGACGTAAAAGGCTCCCTTCGGCTCGGAGCAGATGACGCCGGGCATCTTGTTCAGGGCGGCGTACAGCGTGTTGCGTCGGGACTGGTACTCCTTGTTCACCTCTTCCAGGTAGGATTTGGGCGTGCTGTAGAGCGCCGTTGCCCCGACCTGTTCAAGAGTGGGCACGCAGAGTCTTCCCTGGGCGATTTTGAGGACCTGCGCCATAAAGTCCTTGTTTTTGCAGGCGATGCAGCCGATACGGGCGCCGCATGCGCTGTAGCGCTTGGAAACGGAGTCGACGATGACAACCCTGTCCTGGATCTCCGGCATATGGCCGAAGCTGGTGTATTTCAGCCCGTCGTAGACGAACTCCCGGTAGACTTCGTCGGCGACGATAAACAGGTTGTGCTTCAGAGCGAGGCCGGCGAGCATATTCATCTCGTCGACCGTGTAGATCGTGCCGGTCGGATTGCCGGGGTTCGCCACCAGGATCGCCCGGGTGCGCGGCGTAACGAGCGATTCGACCTGCTCTTTCTGTGGCAGATGGAACCCCTCTTCGGCTTTTGTCGTGATCGGGACGACTTTGACGTTCACGCTCTGTGCAAAAGCGTTATAATTGGCGTAGAACGGTTCGGGGATGAGCACCTCGTCTCCGGGGTCGCACATCGTCATAAATGCGAAAAGAAGCGCTTCGCTGCCGCCGTTGGTGACGATGAGGTCCTCTCTCTCGAAAGGGATATCGAATTCTTTGTAGTAGCGGCTCATGGCGTCGCGCAGGTCGTTGTTCCCCTGAGAGGTTGCGTATGCGATGACTTCCTGTGAAAAGTCCCTGATCGCTTGCAGGAACGAGGCGGGTGTCTTGATGTCCGGCTGCCCGATATTGAGGGGATAGATCTTCTTCCCTTTCGCCCTGGCCTCCTCCGCGTACGGCAGGAGTCTGCGCACCGGGGAGGACTGCATTGCGAGGACTCTTTCAGAAAACTTCACCTTGATGACCCCCTTGGATTAAATGGACTGGATGGATCTTTGAAGAAAATGATAACATAAAGTCGGTGGTTTTTGCAGAAAAAAATGAGCACTCGCTACAAATCCCGGAAAAACGACGAACGACACGATTTCCTCGGAGGTGGATTCGATGAAAAGAATGGAAATGCTCAAACACCTGGCGTACGACAACGGCAAAAAAATGATTCTTCTTGTAATGGACGGAATCGGAGGGCTTCCCGGCCCCGAGGGGAAGACGGAGCTAGAGGCCGCGGCGACGCCCAACCTGGATGCCCTGGCGAAAACGAGCGAGCTGGGACTGCTGGATATGGTCGACATCGGCATCACTCCCGGCAGCGGACCGGGGCATCTCTCCCTCTTCGGCTACGACCCGATGGAGTTCTCGATAGGACGAGGTATTCTCGAGGCTATGGGAGTCGGCGCGCTGGTGGGGCCGGGTGATGTCTGCGCACGGGGCAACTTCTGCACCCGGACCGATGACGACATCATCACCGACAGAAGGGCGGGGCGAATCGCCACCGAGAAGAGCACCCTCGTCGTCAAAAAACTCGCCGAGGCGATTTCGGAGATAGAGGGCGTGACCGTGACGTTCTATCCGGGAAAAGAGCATCGTTTCGTCGTTGTCTTCTCCGGCGACGGCCTGACGGAGAACGTCGCCGACGCCGATCCGCAGCAGGAGGGAGCGGTTATGCGCTGGGCCAAGCCCCTCGCTGCGGACGGAGAACGGATGGCGTCGGTCGCCAACGCGTTTATCAGGAGAGTCTCCGAAGTCCTTCGCGGCGATACTCCCGCGAACGGCTGCCTTCTGCGGGGGTTTTCTTCCGCCCCCGATATCCCGCTTATGGGAGATCTCTACACGATGAACCCGGTGGCCGTGGCTACATACCCGATGTACAGGGGGCTCGCCAAGCTGGTGGGAATGAACGTCGTCGAGGCGGGTGAGACGCTCGAGCAGCTTGTTGATACCGTCGGACGCCTCTGGAACGACTACGACTACTTCTATGTCCACGTGAAGTACACCGACAGCAGGGGCGAGGACGGTGATTTCGACGGGAAACGCAAGGTAGTCGAAACCGTGGATTCTCTTCTGCCGCGACTGCTCGCCCTCTCGCCCGACGTTCTCGTCGTGACGGGTGATCACAGCACGCCGAGCGTCATGAGCAGCCATTCCTGGCATCCGGTTCCCTTCATGCTGAAGAGCTCTTTCGTCCGGTCGGGCGATTCGAACGCGTTCAACGAGCACGAGTGCCGTATCGGGGCAGGCGGGCGTTTCGAAGGGAAAAAATTGCTCGGCCTCATGCTCGCCCACGCCCACCGGCTGGAGAAGTTCGGCGCCTGAAAGAAGTGTTTCGGGAGCTGTATTCGCCGGTCGGTATCGGGCCGTCCGGTTGGCACCCTCTCATTTTTGAGGCGATGAGATGGCTAGTACGGGCTTGTGCAGGAAATATCTGAAACATGATACGATGGGTTCCGGTTGTATTTCTTTGAGTATCGGACTCGGATGCGGGCGCCGATGCGGAGATTATGAGGTGATTGAGTGGAAGAGCAGCGTATCGGCACCATCGGCCAGATTCGCCGAATGTCGAAGGACGAGAAGTTCAAGGTTCTTGGCGTTGTCGTCAAGATCTCGGTCCGCAAGGATAAAAATGGAAAAAATTATTGGGATCTCGGCATTATGGACTCTGAAGGGACGCTCGAGGGGAAAGCCTGGTCCAATGCGCAATGGTGGGACAGGCAAAACGATCAAGTCCTGATACCGGATCCTGCGGAATCCGAAATATTTCGCGATCTCGTAGGAAAGAGCGTCGGGCTGGCGGGCCAGGTCACCGAATTCAAGGGGCAGCCGCAGTTCAACTTTAATGCGGTCTACTTCGTCAACCAGGAGAAGTATCCGCCGTACCGATACGTGCAGCGTTCGCCGGTACCCGAAGAGGTCCTGGAAGAAGGCTTCCTGGAATTGCTGGGAATTTGCGAGGGGCCTGTCGGCGCCTTCCTGGACTTCGTCTTTTTTAAAAAAAACCTGTGGGAGTCTTTCAAGACATGCCCTGCGGCGGTTTCGCACCACCACGCCTATGTCGGGGGGCTCCTGGAACACACGGTTGCGGTCGCACGAACGGCGAAGAGTATCGTTGAGGCTGGAAGGGCAGGGGGGTACGAGGCGGACGTTTCAGTGACCGTCGCCGGCGCCTTGCTGCACGATCTCGGCAAGATGGAGTCGTACAGGCTTGTTCCAGCGCCGGTGATGACCGTGGCCGGAACGTTCCACGACCATATCGTGCTGGGGTACAGCAGGTTCGAATCCATGGCCCGGGAGTACGGTCTGGATGAAAGCCTCTTCCTGGCCATCGGGCATATTCTCGTCAGTCATCACGGATGCCGCGAGTACGGTTCTCCGGTCCTTCCCGCCACTCCCGAGGCCATGGCGGTGAGCGCGGCCGATGAAATGGACTTCCGCCTTTTCTGCTGGAAGCACTCTGTCGACCAGATGGAGGACGGTCGTGAAATCTCCGATTTCAACCCGTCCGCTCAGAGGCGGTTCTGGAAGTGGGAGCAGCCCAATGGGGTATAAACTGCACATATCGCCGTCGGACGACGGAAGGAGACTGGACAAGACGATCCGCTCGATCTGGCCTGCGTTGCCGCTGAGCGTCGTCATGAAGGGCATCCGGACCGGAGCCGTGCGTCTTGACGGAAAAAAAACTTCCTGCGATGTCCGGATTACAGCGGGGCAGGAGCTGTACGTCCCGTGGGAGGGGCCCGCGGAGAGGGCGGAGGGATTCCGCTACCGCAGGACTCTTCCGCTGCTCTATTCCGACAGTCTGCTGTGGGCGGTCAACAAGCCCGTCAACCTTCTCGTCCAGCCGGATCGAAAGGATCAGGACAATGTTCTCGACCGGGTGAAGTACATGCGCAGCCTGGAAGGCGCCGAGGAAAGAGCCTACGCCGTGCACAGGTTGGACCGGAACACGACGGGAGTCCTTCTGGTGGCTCTTTCCGGAATCTCTCTCCGGATCCTGCAGGATGCCTTCCGTGCCCGCGAAATTCGCAAGACCTATCTTGCCGTCGTTGCCGGCGTCCCTCCGGTGAAGGGGGAGATAGATTCTCCCCTGTTGAAGGATCCGGAGTCCAACACGGTAAGGGTGGATGAAAAGGGAAAGGAGGCCCTCACCCGGTACAGGCTTCTCAAGGGAGGAGGGGATATCTCTCTCGTAGAGATTGATCTCGTGACGGGCCGATCTCACCAGGCCAGAGTCCACATGGCATCCATCGGTCATCCGGTACTGGGGGATATCCGCTACGGGGGGGAAGATACGAACGCGAAATGGCGGAAGCGCGGTGTCCGGCGGCCTCTTTTGCATAGCTTCACCGTTCTTTTCGGCGCACTTCGCGGGGATCTGGAGGAACTCTCGGGTATGCGGATCACGGCCCCTCCGGCCGAAGACATGGAGGATCTGCTCCGGTCAAGAGGGTGGAGAGCCCCCGCTTAACGGAAAACCCTATCTTTCTCGGAAAAACGGAAAGGAGATGAGGAAATGGAGCGTTTGAGAATAACGGCGGAAAAGAAGGTCATGGAAAAGCTCCTGAAGATGAAGGAAGCGCACGCGATCAGGCGGACGCTGGGGCTTGGCTGAAACGCGCGCAGAGTCGTCCGGGTGGAGGACGGCAAGCCTCCGGTGGAGGCCGAATACCGAAAGATAGAACAGGACGGAATTTCGCTTTGGGTTCCTTCGTACATGCAGTTCCGGAACAATGAAGTAGAGGTGGTGCAGAGGGGGTTTCTCTGGTCGGCGTATCTGATGCTCTCCGGCGTTCTCGTCGAGCCGGAGGAGTCATGCGACGGCGGCGAATGTCATTGATGCGCCGCCTTTGTGCCGGGTATTTAGGATTATTATGATGAATTTCAATTAATCGCTTGTTCTTTGGAAAAAGCATGATATGATAGTGATCAAGGTCTCAAACGGCTCAGGCCGTAAATATACAGGAGGTGTGTTTCATGTCTGTTACAAAGCGTACTTCCTCGAACGTGCTCCTTGACACTGCTCTCAAGAACTTCTACGCGGCGGCGGAGGAAATGGGACTCGAAGAGGGGCTCATCGATATTCTCAGCCATTCCGAGCGCCGGACGTGCGTCTCCATTCCCGTGGAGATGGACGACGGCACTGTGAAGGTCTTCGACGGATACCGGGTGCTCCACTCGTCCGCGATTGGCCCCGGCAAGGGCGGAGTTCGCTTTCACCCCGAGGTGAACCTTGACGAGTGCGAAGCCCTTGGAATGATGATGACCTGGAAGTGCTCGCTTGCCGGAATTCCCTACGGCGGCGGCAAGGGCGGCGTCTCCTGCGAACCGCTGGAGCTTTCGAAGAGGGAGAAAGAGCGGATCGCCCGTACGTGGGCCGCGCGCATGGCTCCCGTCATCGGCGCCTGGACCGACGTTCCCGCTCCGGACGTGAACACCGGCGGACCCGAAATGGTCTGGTTCATGGACACCATCAGCAAGATGAAGAACCAGCTCGAGCCCGCAATCTTCACCGGAAAACCGATCCCAATGTGGGGTTCCAAGGGCCGCACCGCAGCCACGGGATACGGGGTCGCCACATGCGCTCTCGAGCTCCTGAAGAATCTCGGAAAGAATCCCGCGGAAGCGACCGTGGCCATTCAGGGCTTCGGCAACGTGGGAACCTTTGCCGCCCTCAACATGATCGAAGCAGGTTCCAAGGTCATCGGCATCAGCGATATCACCGGAACCTACTATGCCGAGAACGGCCTTGACATCAAGAAAGCCATCGAGCATGTGAATAATCACCCCAAGCGCCTTCTCGAAGGGTTCACCTGCGAAGGTTGCCGGAAGCTCGACCTCCCCGAAGTGCTCTTCATGGAGTGCGATATTCTCATCCCCGCAGCCCTTGAAGGCGTCATCAACGGCAAGAACGCCGACAAGGTGAAGGCGAAGTACATCGTCGAAGCCGCCAATGGCCCGATTACCCCTGAGGGCGACGCGATCCTCGACGAGAAGGGAATACTCGTCGTTCCCGACTTTCTTGCCAACTCCGGCGGCGTTATCGGCTCCTACTTCGAGTGGGCCCAGGACCTCGGCGGTTTCTTCTGGTCGGAGAATGAGTACAACGAGCGCCTGATCCGCATCATGAAGGACAACTTCCAGCGAGTCTGGAACTATGCGAAGGACAAGAACGTCAAGATGCGCCGCGCTGCCTTCATGGCGGCTATTCAGAGAGTCGCCGACGCAGTGCGAATGAGAGGCGTTTTCCTCTAGGTTGTAAAAAGCAGTTAAGAAATTCAACTTTTCAATAACGCCAGAGACGGTCGGTTTTTTCCGGTCGTCTCTTTTTTATGGAAAAAACGATTTCTCAAAAGATCAAAATTATGGTAGTATATTTCATGAATTCGCATTGTTCGCCGCAATGCAATGGAGAGATGATTCACAGATCTGAAATGGAGGGGTGAAAATGAATCCACAGGAGATGTTCTTGAAACAGCTTGAACAGGCTGTACCGTATGTCACAGTGGAACCAGAATACCTTGAGATTCTCAGGCATCCGAAGGAAGTGCTCGAACTGTCTCTGCCAGTGCGTCTCGACGGCGGCGGTGTGAAGGTTTTCAGAGCATGGAGAAGTCATCATAACAATGCACTCGGCCCTTACAAGGGCGGGGTCAGGTATCATGTCCTGGTCGACCGGGACGAGGTGGTCGCTCTTTCCTCGTGGATGACGATCAAGTGCGCGGTTGCCGGCCTTCCTTATGGTGGGGGAAAGGGAGGCATTGCTGTGGATATCCGGGAGCTTTCCCGAAACGAGCTTGAAATTATGAGTCGCTCATACGCATTGGGGCTGTCTCGTTTTGTCGGCAGCGACTACGATATTCCTGCACCGGATGTCTATACAAATCCTCAGATAATGTCGTGGTTTCTCGATACGTATGAAAAAGTGAAAGGTTGGAGTGAACCATCCGCCTATACCGGAAAACCGCCGGTTTTGGGAGGGTCTCTAGGGAGAGGAGATGCGACAGGGAAAGGCGGAATCTTTATTCTTCGGGAAGGGCTTTCAAAACTGGGACTTTTGGGGAAGGACCTGAAGGTCGGAATCCAGGGCTTCGGCAATGCTGGTACCCGCGCTCACCGATTCGTCGAGAAGGACCTCGGCTTGAAGGTCGTCGCCGTCTCCGACAGCGGAGCCGCAGTCTATAATCCTAACGGTATCAAGTTCGACGAAGTTTGGAAGCACAAGAACGACACTCGTTCTCTCAAAGGTTTTCCGGGAGGAGAAGTACTCTTCCCCGATCTTCTTTTCGGTCTTGACATGGATGTGCTTATTCTCGCCGCTTTGGGCGGCGCGGTAGATGGGAACAACGTGGCCGATGTGAAGGCGACCGTGGTGCTCGAGCTGGCTAACGGACCGGTCACGCCGGATGCCGAGGCTGTTTTGGCTGATAAGGGGACAACGATTATACCGGATGTTCTCGCGAATGCCGGCGGTGTTATCGTAAGCTGCTTCGAGTGGATTCAGGGGCGCTCCGGAGACTTCTGGACGGAGGACTACGTCTTCCAGAAGCTGGATGAGCGGATGACCCACTCGTTCCATGAGACTATGAAAATTGCGGAGGATAAAAAAATCAGCATCAGGCAGGCGGCTTATGTAAAGGCAGTCGGGCGGATTGTCGACGCGATGAGATTCAGGGGAATCTGGCCCTAACTAAAAAGTATAAACCCAAAAAAGCAGGGGGCGATCGTCTAAAAAAGGCGATCGGCCCCTGCTTTTATTAGTCGTTGGAGATGACCGTGCCGATCTCTTTTTCTCCGTCCAGGAAGACGGAGAAGTTGCCGATGTAGTGACGGACCGCCGGGTGCCGCTTCTGTTCGTAATAGGCCGAGTCGAGCCATGTCCGGTTGAAGAGGTTCCCTTTCATGCCGTCGAAGACCGGCAGGTAGAGCGTTCCATCCACATCGAGATCGAGGAAGAAGTGCGTCCCGTAGGAGAGCTCGGGGGTGTAGTCGCTCTCCAGGATGCCGACCTCCACGAGACAGCCGCAGTGGCATATCTCGTTGTAGCGGACGGGAACGCCGAGCTTCGGATTGGTGCTGCCCCATCTGCCCGGTCCCACCAGGATATAGTCCGTGCCGGAGAGTTTATGGTTGATCCGCCCGATCTCACGCGCCACTTCGTGAAACGTGGCGTCCTTTCCGTACAGAGTAGGATCGACGAAGACCAGATGGTGGATGTTCTCCAGCTTGCCGTTGCTCACCATCCTGTTTCCGGTGAGAATGACGTTCTGTTCGGGGACATCCGGTATCTCGACGTGCGCCATTTCCTCGTAGGACGCCAGGGGACGAAGCTGGAGGAGGGTGAGTTTCTCCTGTTCCGTGTCGTAGGTGAACTCCATGTCAGCGGGCATTCCCATCTGTTCTTCGAGGAAGGCGGCCAGATCCTTCACGAGGTTGAAGAACTTCGGATGTCTCTTCGGAAAGTTGGAGAAGGAGAAGACCGGCTTGCCGTTCAGCTGATCGGAGCCTGCCCAGTAGAGCAGATTGTCGGAGAAGATCTCGATGAACGCGGAGGCGAGTTTGTGCTCCTTGAGGATGAACGGCAAATGCTCGGAAAGAAGTCCCGTTCTGAAGGATCCCGATTTCCTGTCGATATAGTCGAATTCGCTCTGGCTTGTCATCGCGATGTCCGCCGGAAGGTTCCCCTGCGGGCGGAGCATGGGGTGCGAAAGGTAGGCGATGTTCGCCTTCAGGCGGTCCACGGTCCGGGTGCCGAGACCGAAGCAGAAACGCACGACGCCGTTTTCCTTCTTGAGTCTTGTCGATGGCCGGCGATAGACTTTCGAGAACGCGGTCCCTGCGATCTCCGGATAGTACATGCCGTTGTGCTCCCGCCCGATGACCGGTTGAATGACGACAGCCATCGATTCGTCGGAGTCGACGAGTCCGTGTTTCTTTCGGTATGCCCGGGCAGCCGGGTTGTAGAGTGAAGCCCATACCTCTTTGAGAGCGCAGGCAAGAAGGTCTCTGCGTGTTTCCATGGCGCCGGTGTTCGCGGAAAAACGGGTCCCGTATTTTCCCGCGAAGGAGAGTTTGCGCGAGTCCTCGAGAATGGAACTCGAACGAATCGCCAGCGGGAAGTCCCCGATGGTTTCAAGCGCTTTTTCGAGATCGGCGAGAAGCGAAGAACGAATAGTCCCTGCCTGAAAAACCGCGGCGAGCCTGTCGAAGAACTCCTGCGAGGAGTCCTCGTCGCACGGATCGCTCTCCGTCTCGAGATGCTCTCTGAGGATCTCTTCGATACCGTTGTCGTCGACGAATTCGTCGAAACCTTCGGTGGTGACGACATAGTTGACTACGGGGAATTCGACCGATGTTTCCAATGGGCTTCCCATGATCACATTGTAGGCGAACGCGATCCCCCTCGCCTTCCCTCCTACTTCACCGTCGCCGATCAGCCTCTTGAACTGGCGAAACGTTGGTTTTGGATCAAAATCCGAATAACTCACCTGCGTATGCCTCCCCGAAATGGGAAAATAACGAACATCAGGGCTTCAAACGGTAGATTGTGCGAGGCCATGGGATAGCCTCGCGGATGTGCTGCAGTCCGCTAATCCATGCCACGACGCGCTCTATCCCCATTCCGAATCCGCTGTGAACGAACGTGCCGAATTTCCTGAGATCAAGATACCATTCATAGGGCTCTTCAGGAAGTCCCTGTTCCCTGATTCTTGCGAGAAGTCTATCATAACTGTCCTCTCTCTGGGAGCCGCCGATGATTTCGCCGTATCCTTCCGGGGCAAGCAGGTCGTCGCACAGGACGAGATCGGGGTTTTCAGGGTGCTCCTTCATGTAGAAGGCCTTTACTGTCTTGGGGTAGCATTCGATGAAAACAGGACGGTCGAACTGCTGCGTGAGAATGGTCTCGTCGTCGTTGCCGAGGTCGTCTCCGTACGGGGTGTCGCTTCCCAGGCCGTGCAGCATCTCGATGGCCTCGCCGTATTGGAGGTGGTAAAAAGGAGCCTTGATGTTCTCGAGTTTCGAAACGTCGCGTTCGAGAGCGGCGAGCTCTGCTTTACAGTGTGCGAGAGTCTGGGCGACGATATGGCATATCAGGCCTTCCTGGAGTGCCATGTTGTCCTTGTGATCGTAGAAGGCGACTTCAGGCTCGAGCATCCAGAACTCGGTGAGATGGCGCCGTGTCTTCGATTTTTCTGCGCGGAACGTCGGGCCGAAGCAGTAGACCTTGCCGAAGGCTGCGGCTGCGGCCTCGGCATAAAGCTGCCCGGTCTGGGCCAGGTAGGCTTTCGAGTCGAAATAGTCGATTTCAAAGAGGCCGGAGGCCCCTTCACCCGCGGCTCCGCTGATGATCGGGCTGTCCACGAGGAGGAATCCGTTGTTCTGAAGGTATTCCCTCGCAGAGCGGATGACACGGTCGCGAATACGCATGATCGCCTGCTGGCGGCTGCTCCGAAGCCAGAGGTGGCGGTGATCGAGCAGGAAGTCGATGCCGTGGTCCTTCTTCCCGATGGGATATTCCTCGGAAGGGTTCTGAAACACCTTCAGATCCGTCACCGAAAGCTCGACGCCGGACGGCGCCCTTTCATCCTTCCGGACGGTTCCGGAAACTTCAACGGAAGCCTCGAGCCAGAGTCCTTTGGCGGCGGCAAAGATGTCCTCGGGAACCTCTTTTTTCACCATGACTCCCTGGACTGTTCCGGTGCCGTCACGAAGCTGAAGAAAATGGATCTTTCCGGAACTTCTCACGTTATAGAGCCAACCCCGGATGACTACGTTCTCCTCCACGCGGGAAGGAAGGTCGCCGATGGAAACCCATGGTGCTGTCATGCGTCATCAACCTCCAGACGTCTTCTACGATAATTGAAACTCAAAATACACGCGCTATATGATACACTAAATCATACTGCAAAAAAAAGGAGAAGGATCATTGATTATTCCCCGTCTTGTTCTTGCGGATGAAAGAAGAGAAGGAAAAGTCCCCCAGAGTATTCTGCTGGCTTCCGTTCTCAAAAGCCTCGGACATCCTCTCCGCCTGTTCTGCGCAGGCGCTGACGAGCATTTCATCCGTTTCCTGAAGCTCGTGACGAAGGAAGAAGTCACTCTGCTGGATCCCTGGAGCTGCGGCAGCGTCCGCAACTTCAAGCTTCTCTTTCAGCAGGCGGCGCGCCCGGAAGCGCTGAATCTGGTATTCACCTCGGCGGGAAGGCGCCGGGACGATGATGTCTTCCTGGTCAATCCCCTGGTTGAAGAAATATGCCGCCTTCTCGAATGCCCGTTGATTTCACTGATCTACGCCGACAGCTCAGCGGCGGTCACGTCGAGAATTCTTGAGGGGATCGTCTCCAGGGTCGCCTCCCAGGGAGGCGTTCCTGTTTCTGCGGCTCTTTTTGCCTCGGTCCTTAATCCGAGGGAGTATCAGCTTCTGGAAATCGAAGTCGGGAGGCGGATGTCCCTGGTCTGTCTCGGATATATTCCCAGGACGCTTGAAAAAAATTCTCCTCCCCTTCTCGAGCTTTGCCTGGAGGAGATGGCGGAGCGTGCCTCTTTCCCTGTCCACGCGGCCTCGGCCCAAATGGTGGGCATGACGGACCAGGTGGAATGGAATATCCTCTGGGGACTGGCGAAACAGAGCAAGGAATGGAGTCCCGTTCTCGAACCCTTCAGGGGCAAGGCTGCAGGACTCACCGTAGGTATTCTTTCTCACCCGGCCCTTGACCTCGAAGGAGACAACGCCGTGCAGCTCTTTTCACACTTCGGATGCTCTATCCGGCGTATTCCCCTTGATGGTACGGTACTCCAGCGAGATGTAAACGCGCTTTATATCCCGAACGGCCCCGGTTTTCTCTGTGCGGAAAGGCTGCTCGGCAAAAACGGTGTCCGGGAGTGGTTCAACACCATGTTTCTCTCCAGGAAGGCCGTTCTGGTAAATGGCGGAGTCGCTCCGCTCCTGGGAGAGTCCTTTTCCCTGCCGAACAAGAAACAGTACGAAGGTATGAAGCTCTTCCGTTTCCGGGGAGAGTTCCATATGCCCTCAGCCGAGTTCCGCAAAGTCGAAGCCGTCTCTTCCGAGGGGGATATCATGCTGAATCCGGGGGAAAGACTTCGCGGTTATACCCCCTCCTATGCTTCGGTCCTCGACCCCGGAGGTCTGTCCCGCCCTCTCTGGGCAGTTCGGGATATCGTCAAGGGTGTTGATGCCGGATCCTCCGGATGGGTGCGGGGAAGCTCTCTTGTCACGGAACTCAGTGTTGAGCTCTGGAGCAACATCGAGGGGACCTATCGCTGGCTCATGATGCGAAAACAGTGATATGAAAGCAGCGAATCATTCATTCCTCGTCCGGAGAAGACCGAAGTGCCTCAGGGCTTCGTCCGGGGTCTTAAATCGATGCTCGGCATCAGGAAGAAAATCGCCGATCGCAGCAAAGGCTCCGCTGCCGAAGTTCCTGACGGTCTGCCTGTCGCTCTCCGCGTCACCCAGAAAAAGGGGGAATGATGCATCCGCCTTTTCGCAGAGGAGTTTCAGTCCCAAGGGGGAGGGTTTGCTTATGCCTGAATCGGGCGTCACGATCATGGACGGAGGAAAATCCTCCCATCCGACGAGCTTCAATGCAAGTCTCAGCTCCTTGAGTGGACGCCCGGTATAGATGCCGGCGGGAAGCGCGATGTCGCGCCAGGATATCGAAACCAGGGGGTGTTCGTTCTCCCAGAGTCCTTTCACCGGCGGGGCGTATGCTACTCTTTCGCCCAGGCGCTCAAGTGCTTCGGACCCGAAGTAGAACTCTTCGCACGCTCTTCGTACGACGTCGCGGCCGATTCGTTCGCCGAATGTGCGCATTACCCAGGCCGGGACGTCGTTCTCCGTGCACCCTTCGAGAAGCTCCCTCCATTCTTCGGGCGAAGGAAGGCTCCTCGAAAGAAGAGACGACTGTGAAGATGCGGTGCAGTTGATAATCGCCCAGGCTATATCGAAATCGTCGTTGAATGCGGGGTGAGTCTTTGTCGCTGCGAAATGCAGGTCGGTGAACCCGTCGCAGTCGACGTTCCGTCCGAGGAGTTCGCTCCAGGCCCATCGAAGGGATTTTGCGACGACCTCGGGATACGATCTTGATGTGTCGACAAGAACGCCGTCAACGTCGAATACAACGATATCGGGATTTAAGGAATATACCGGAATGTTCATGATTTCGCTCCTTCGGAAAATAGATGCTCCTTCCCGGTCATTGTAACAGAAGCGTGACCTGAACGAGAGGAGAATGGAAAATTGCTGCTTGAAATACCGCTGAACTACTCAGAAGGGGTGTTGTACCGCCAGGTCGCGGAACACCTCGAAAAGATGATCGCGACGGGGAGCATATCCTCGGGCGAACGGCTTCCGGGAACGCGGGAGCTTGCCCGTATGCTTCGCGTCAGCAGGGGGACGGTGGTGGCCGCCTACGATATTCTCGCCGAAAGAGGTTTTGTCGTTCAGACCGGAAGGAGCGGTACCTACGCCGCCGACCTTCCCCGGCGAGGACTCGCCCCGATCCAGGGAGAAGGAGATATCTTCCATTTCGACGTGGAGCAGCCGACCCGTGATCTTCTTCCGCTTTCAGAACTCTCGGACGTCTTGCGGGATATTCCTCTTCCGGATCTTGCCGAAGCGCTCGAAGGAGCTCCGGTGGAGGGACTTTCTCCGCTGAGGCGCCTTCTTCTTCGTCATGCGGTGCTCAGAGGTATTCCGGCCCACCCTGATGAGGTCGTTGTAACCGCGGGGGGAAAAGATGCCCTTTCGACGGCTTTGCGGTCCTTGCGTGAATGCGGGTATGCAAGGCTGTGGGCAGAGGAGCTTTCATACGGTGAAATCGCCTCCATCGCCGGAAACGAAGATGTCTCCCTGCGGACAGTTCCCCTCCTGTATGAAGAGAACCTCTCCTGCCTCGAAAGGCTTACCCCAAGTGACGTGCTGTATCTTGTCCCGAGCTTTCAGAATCCTACGGGCCGAACGCTGTCCCATCAGCTGCGCCGGGCTATCCTCTCGATCCGCGGCAGGCGCGGTTTTCTCATTCTTGAAGATGATAGTTACGGAGAGCTCCGGTACGGAGAAAAATCCGTGCCGGCTTTGAAGGCGATGGAGGAGGAAGGAGGCGTCGTCTATGTCGGTTCCTTCAGCCAGGTGCTTTTTCCCGGTATGAGACTCGGATACACTCTTCTTCCACAACCTCTGCAAGAGGCCTACCTGCGGACGGGGGGCATTCGCCGGGGACATGTATCGTCGGTCGTCCAGCTTGTTGTCTGCCGTTTCCTCGAGGGAGGGAGATTGGCGGATGCCGTCGAACGAGCTCGAATAATTCTTTCGGGCCGCATGGAGGCGCTCTTTCGCCTTCTGACCCGGAGTTTCCCCGAGAGCCCTGTTGTCAAACCGGAGGGAGGCGTCTATCTTTGGTTTCCGACCGGAGAAGCGGAAGGAGAGTTCGCCGCCGCCCTGGCGGCGGATCGTGGAGTTCGCGTTACTCCGGGTTCCTGCTTTGCCTTGAGGGAGATGAAGGTGCGGGCTGTCCGTTTTTCACTTTCCGCCGTTCCTGAATCCTCCATGGAGGAAGCGGTGGCAAGGCTTGAAAGAGCATGGAAAGGGCGGATATTCAATCTCTGACGGAAAAGGATGTCGGATCTGGTTTCAGGAAGTGTGCGGAGGATATCTTCTCTTTGCTTTCTCTGTTTCGGCTATCTCGCTTTCGAGGATTACGAGATATCGCTTCCACAGCAGAAGGGAAAGCGAAGCCGCCAGGGTTCCGAAAAAAAGGCCGAAAAAAATGTAGTCCGACCGACCCTTTCCGAAGAAAAAGCCGGCAAGTCCAGCCAGGGCGTATCCGTAGAGGACAACGGATCCCATTGAAAGAAGGAGAACGGTAAAGCGCATTCAAAATCGCCCCTTTCCTGATGATCTCATTGTATCATCCCTGCAATTTTTTATTCTGCGGATCTTGTGAATTCGGAACGAATATGATAAGGTGGCTCAAAATCCACAATACAGACTGTTATACAATAAGCCTGTCATTGTTGCACACCTGGAAAAAATAGGGAGGTCCTTCGATGAGAGAGCCACGTTTGTACACCACATCCGCCGATTATGCCTATCAGGAACTTCGGCACCGCATCATCACAAAGCAGTTGAAGCCGGGGCAGCGTCTTCCCGAGGTCAATATCGCCGTCCAGATGGGCGTCAGCAGGACGCCGGTAAGGGAAGCCCTTCGACGTCTTGCGAGCGAAGGTCTTGTCCTCATAATACCGAACAGCGGTGCGCGTCTCGCCGCTCCCACCATCCGTGAGATCGAGGATACGTTCCTCGTCAGGGAACAACTGGAATGTCTCGCAATACGCCTGGCAGCCGAGCGCATCGGAGAGAGGCACCTTCGCCGCATCGAGGAAGCGCTGGTCGAAGAGGCCCGGGCGATCGAGGACAAGGATCTCGAGACGTACCTTGAGGTGAACGAGGCATTTCACAAGACCGTAGCGGATGCAAGCGGAAACAGGGTGCTCTCGGAGTATGTCGAGAACATACTGGCCCGCACGAACGCGTATATCGTCTTTTACGATCCCTTCTACCACGTGGAAACCAGCCCGAAAGAGGACGCCCACCGGGAGATTCTCGCCAGCCTCAGGGCACATGATGCGGAGACGAGCGTTTCGCTGATGAAAGCGCATCTTGAAGAGGCGGTGGCCGGACTCGGCAGGATTGTCGTCGAAGAGTAGGGCTGTTCCGTTTCGGGGGCACGCAACTCCGCCGAGACGATTCCATCCCGTGCATGACCCCGCGGAAAAGAAGCCCGCAGGGGTCTTTTCCTGTGTTTTTTCAGTGCTCCGGATGCCAAAAAACGGTCTGGGACGTGAAGATGTTAATGATGTTTCTTGAGGAGGCGAAGCCCCGCGCTTAGCCATTTTTTAGAGGAGGTACTCTGTTCATGGCGACGAAAATACCCACACTGGATCTTGTCCGGAACTACGCGAGAATAAAAGACGAAGTACTTGAAGCTGTTCATGAAGTGCTCGAAAGCCAGCACTTCATACTCGGTCCCGACGTCCCTCTCTTTGAGAGGGAGTGCGAGAGCTATCTCGGCGATGTCTCGGCGGTTGCCTGCGCCTCCGGAACCGATGCACTGGTCCTTGCGCTGATGGCGCTCGACATCGGAGAAGGAGACGAGGTGATCACGACGCCGTACAGTTTTTTCGCGACGGCAAGCTGTGTTACCCGCCTCGGAGCGACGCCGGTTTTTGTCGATGTGGATCCTGTTACATTCAATGTTGATATGCAGCAAGTTCTTGACGCTGTTACTCCAAAGACGAAGGCCTTCCTCCCGGTTCACCTCTTCGGCCAGATGGTACCTTTGGAGGAGTGCATGGACGAACTCACGTCGCGGGGCGTTGCCGTGGTCGAGGATGCCGCGCAGGCTTTCGGCGCGTGGCGTTCCATCGACGGACGATTGCTTCGTGCTGGAACGGTTGGGCGTATAGGATGTTTCTCCTTCTTCCCGACGAAGAATCTCGGAGGGTACGGCGACGGGGGAATGGTCGTCAGTACGGATCAGGCAATTGCTGCACGACTTCGTACGCTTCGGGTGCACGGAGGAGGGAAAACCTACTTCCATGACGAAGTGGGGTTGAACAGCCGCCTTGACTCGATCCAGGCAGCCATTCTGCGTGTTAAGCTCCGTCATTTTGAACAGTGGAACGAGGAACGACGAATCGTTGCCGGGAGGTACTACGCTCTTTTCGCCGAAAAGGGGCTTCTCGACTTCGTCGCGCCGCCCGTCGAGCTCGAAGGAAACCATCACATCTATCACCAGTATGTTGTCCGCGTGCAGCAAAGAGACGATCTGCAGCGATTCCTCGAAGAGTCGGACGTGGTGAGCAGGGTCTATTATCCGCTGAGCCTCCACCTGCAGAAATGCTTCTCATTCCTCGGGTACAAGCGGGGGGATTGCCCCGTCTCGGAAATGCTCAGCGAGGAGACGCTCGCGCTCCCGATCTTCCCTGAACTTTCCATCGAGGAGCAGCGGCAGATTGTAAACGCGATCGGGAAGTTTTTCGGAAAATAGACTGACCAAACTTGACCTTTAGCCCATAACCGTGTAAAATACCGATGGAGAAAAGGTACGTGAAGTGTACTCTTTCTTTTGAATTCGAGTATATTCCGGAGGTGAGGAAACAATGTTTCCTTTTTTCTTTGACCCGACCATGATGTTGCTGATACCCGCCCTGATTCTGGCCATGTGGGCGCAGATGAGAGTGAAATCGGTTTTTGCGATGTACAGCAGGGTCGGATCCAGAAGAGGAGTTACCGCGTCGTCGGTTGCAAGAGCTCTCCTTGACCGTTTCGGCTTGAACGATGTTCCTGTCCGGAGAGTCGGCGGCAACCTTACGGATCACTACGATCCCGGGAACAAGAGCTTGAGCCTTTCGGATTCCGTGTACAACAGCTCCAGCATCGCTGCGATAGGAGTGGCGGCGCATGAAGTCGGACACGCCATCCAGGACAGCGTAGACTACTCGCCGTTGAAGATACGGAATGCCATTGTCCCGGTTGTCGGCATAGGATCCACTTTGGCGTTTCCTCTCTTCTTCATCGGTATACTGCTTCGCGGACAGACTCTGATGGATTTGGGAATTCTCCTCTTCCTTGGAGTCATTCTCTTCCACCTGGTGACGCTTCCCGTGGAATTCGACGCAAGCAACAGGGCTCTCCGCGTTCTCGCAGATACCGGAATGCTCTCGACGGACGAGATCGGCGGCGCCCGTTCGGTGCTTCGGGCCGCATCCTGGACCTATGTCGCCGCAACGGTCATGGCTTTTGCGCAGCTTATCCGCCTTCTTTTCATTCGAGGGATGTTCGGCGGCAGAGATTGATCAGTCTCGTCCGCGTCCGCTTCGAAGCGACGCTCTGGAAAATGGGGCGGCTTTTTCGGGTCGCTCCATTTTATTTCCCCGGAGAGAAAGGAATCGTATACCCATGCAGCTGCTCTTATTTTTGATTTTTCTTTTTCTTTTTCCATGGTTTTTCCTGCTGCTGATCTTGATTTTTTTTGTGCTGCTGCCTCTTGGTTTCTCGATTCAGTCCTTTCTTTGGATCCTGGCCAAGCCGGCACAGCTTTTTCGTATTATTACCAGCAGACGAGTTCGAAAAAACCATGCGATTTCGCACGGAACGATTCGTGTTCTCGAAGAGGAATACGGTAGTCTGAACATCGAAGGCATGCCTGTAGAAGAGGGGTTTTCCTTGAGGGGAGCCATAGACCCGGAGATGGCGCTTGAGGCTGCTCAGACCGCTTTGCGGCGTATGCGCGGAGGGGACGAGTCTCTGGCATTCTATCACCGGTGCGGAATCACGGTTCTCCTTTCCAATACCTTCCTCGCGTTTCTTCTCTTTTTTCTTTTCCGCATGCTCGGCCTCTTCAGTATGCTTTCAGCGATTATAGCCCTTGCAGCGGTCTATTTTATCGGCCCTCGGCTGAGTATGCTTTTTCAGTATTACGGAACAGTATCCGCGGATATCGGTGATTTGGATATTGTCGGAGTGGACGTTAAGAGTGAAAAAATCGCTTTCGGGGGACTCTCCATGCTTGCCCCCACGAGTGTTTTTATTCGGACGAAGCGGAGGGGCGAGCCCGTGATCGCGGAGGTGGTTTCTCCTTGAGGGGAATTGAGGCCGCGCTTCTGGTTTGGAACGAAGTGCGGGAGGGAAAATTCGCTTCGGAAGCAATACGACGCCTTGGAGAATCGATGTCCCCCGGAGATCTTACTCTGGCGTCTTCCCTTGTGTACGGGGCTCTCAGAAGGCAGTTCCTCTGGAAGGAAATCTATTCACATTTTCTCAAGTCGTCTCCGGCAGGACTTTCAAGGCTGACGGCCGATGCTCTTTGCATCGGGACGGCAGGTTTGCTTGAGCTGAAGAAATTTGCTCCCCGTGTACTTGTGAACGGTCTTGTCCAGCTTTTAAAGGAAAAAAAAGAGGAAAGCGGAGCCCGTCTTGTGAACGCCGTCCTGCGAAGGGTTGCCGAAGAAGGCGCGCGTGAGCTTGCGAGGCTCGAATCGTCCGGAGGAGTCAGGGAGCAGGCGCTTGTCGCCGGGATTCCTCCATGGGTCGCAACAATATGGCGAAACACCGTTGCCGACGACTCGAAACTCCTTCTTCGTATGGCGGGGATTCGCCCGTACTCTTCCTTCCGGGTTCTTCCGGGCGAAAAAAGAGAGATCGTCCTGCAGCAAGCCCGGAAGAACGGGCTTCACTGCTGGCAGTCTCCTCTCGTTTCCTGTTCCGTGCGATTGAACACTACGATCTACCCGGGAAACTTCCCGGGATATGACGAAGGGTGGTCGACACCTCAATCGGAATCTTCAATGCTCGTCGTCGAGGTCATAAGAAATGTGTACAAGGGAGGGTCTCTCCTGGAACTCTGCTCCGGAAGAGGAGTAAAGACCGGACATCTTGCATCGCTTTTTCCGGAGAGTCCCCTTGAATGCATAGAACTCTCTCCCGGACGTGTTGCTGCCGCAGGGCGCGAGATGAAGAGGCTCGGCGTCGCCGCGCCGCCCGTTTTTCGCCAGGGGGACGCCTTGGGCGTTTCGCCTCTTCGGACTCCGGGGCTCATCTCTCTTGACGCCCCCTGTTCAGGAAGCGGCACTTGGAGCAGGCATCCCGAAGGGAAATGGCGGCTCACACCGGAAAAACTCGAATCGTTCTCTCTGCTTCAGAGAAATCTGTTGAAAAGAGCCGTTTCCCTGCTTGCGCCCGGAGGAATTGTGGTCTACTCTACATGCAGCCTCTTTAAATGCGAGAACGAAAGCGTGGTTGCCGGCGTGCTTTCGGAGGATGATTCCCTTGTTGAATTGTCCTTTCCCGTTGTTTCGAAGTATTTCCGGAAAGGACGTCCGTGGGGAATGTATCTATGGCCTGAGCTTCCTTGGCTCGACGGATTTTACATGGCAGTGATTTTGAAAAGATCGGGAGGGAAGAACTGTTGATAGGACGAATCTTACGGTGGGCTGTCGTTCTGGCGTTGTTGGTTATCCTGATTTCCGGAAGCGTCGCCTTCTATACAGTATTCTTCGGAGGAAAGGACTTGGTCGTGCCTCCGCTGCGGGAGATGTCCGTTCTCGATGCTGTAGAGAGCGCTGAGCGTATGGGGCTTGAAGTCAAAATAGAGCAGGTGGATTCATCCATCCCCGCAGGAACGGTGCTGGCTCAATGGCCCGATCCCGGAACAAAAGTCCGGAGGGACAAGACCGTCATTCTCAAGGTGAGCAAGGGCGGAAACAGAAAGAACGTTCCCGATCTGCGCGGTCTTGAACAGGGGCAGGCTATAAAGACGATGGAGGAGCTGGGGTTTGCCCCCGGAGACGTGCTTCGTATCCATGACGATTCCCGTCCCGCCGGTTCCGTGATCGCACAAAATCCCGCCTCTCCTGCAATGGTCGAAAGCGGCAGAAAAATAGAGCTGCTCGTCAGCCTTGGTCCGGTTCCCCGCGACGGACAGATTCCTGTCCCCGACATTGCCCAGAGGGATGAAAAAGCGGCGCGGGAACTATTGCTCCAAAGCGGGCTTCGTGTCGGAGGAGTGGAGTATGTCAATACGCAGCATACTCCTGACGGTATGGTAATGTCGACCCGTCCCAAGGCGGGGACGATGATCCGTCAGGGCGGATCTGTAATTATCCAGGTAGCAGCGAGCAGACGCAGAGAGCCTACACCGGAACAGCCGCGCGCATCCGCCCCGGGAACCGACACTCCTGCCCGGCCTTCTACCGACGGAGTTGTTCTCGAGCAGCCTCCGGCGCCTTCGAGGCAGATCGGTCCTGCAGGACCGGTGCAGACGCTTACACCCGAACAGCGCGAACTTGCAGGAGCGATAGGGGCTCCGATACCCCGGCAGCCCCTTTCTCCGGCTCCGACACCGTCGGCTCCCGCTCCGGCCGCTCCGCGTCCGGGAGGCGCCGCCACAGGAACCGCAAGAATACGATACCAGGTCCCTCCTCTGACGAAGCCGCTCGGCCTCAAGATAGAGATGGTCGACTCTACCGGGACGAAAGCGCTTCTCGCACGCGATGTGCGGGGAGGCGAATTCATCTCTCTCGACTCCCCGTTCGTTACCGAAGCCGTCGTCACGGTATATCTCGGCGGTGAATTCGTCTGGCAGGAGCGGTACAAATGAACAGGGAAATCCTTTTCGCTCCCTCTCTTCTCGCGGCGGATATTCTTAACATGGAGAGAGCCGTCCGCTCTCTCGAAGGGGAGCAGGACCTTCTTCACGTAGATGTAATGGACGGCTGTTTCGTACCGAACATCACCTTCGGCCCCGGATTTGTCGCCGCGCTCAAAAAGACTTTTCCGGAAGAGACGCTCGATGTCCATCTCATGGTGGAGAATCCGGAAAGGCTGCTTGATGAATTTCTGGATGCGGGGTCCGATTATCTGACGGTCCATGCAGAAACGGGCAGGCATCTTCACAGGATACTGTCGAGAATCAGGGAAAAGGGGTGTAAGGCGGGAATATCGATCAACCCCGGCACCTCGGAGGAACTCCTGCGGCCGCTGCTGCCTTTGGTCGATCTTGTCCTGGTGATGTCGGTGAACCCCGGATTCGGAGGGCAGACTTTCATAGAATCCGTCATGGGGAAGGTGACGATGCTCTCAAGGTGGAGAACAGCGGAGAGGTATAATTACCTGATAGAAATGGACGGCGGTATCGGAAGGCATAACGCGGCTTCGGCGGCTCTCGGGGGGAGCGATGTTCTTGTAATGGGGAGTGCGGTGTTCGGTGCGCCGGAACCTGCCCGGACACTGCGGGAAATTCGGAAACTTGTTAAGGAGGCAATGAATCGTGCCTGAAGAAAGAGAAACCATGCTCCAGGAAGCAGGAAAAAAGATTCGTAGAAAAAGAGAAGAGCTCGGACTCACTCTCGAAGATGTTCATGAAGCGACTAAAATCAGAATAAACTTTCTGCAGGGGATAGAGCAGGGAGACTACTCCGGTTTTCCCGGCACGGTGTACGTACGCGGCTTCATTCGGACCTATCTCCAATTTCTCGGCGCTGAAGAGCTCTGGAGTGAATTTCTTCCCATCCTGTCCGAAGGCGTCGAAAAAAAACGCTCGCAAGAGCCCGTCGTCGGCACATGTACACCCCCTACGACAGGTTTCAAGCCCGCATCCAGATTCTGGCTCATTGCTCTCCTTCTGCTCGTCGTGATGGGCTCGGGGTGGTACGTATGGTATTCTTGGGAGCAGAGCGAAGTCCCGCTTTTCAATGTAAACAGGGAAAGCGATATAACGCCCGGCCAACCCGGATCCGGCGAGGCGTCCGGAGGAGAAAACACCGAACGTGTTTCGGAAACCCTTGTGCTCGCCGGAACGAACGATCCTCCTGCCGGTTCGGCATCGCTGGAACCGGGAGTGTCACATGATCCCGATGCTCCCGGAGCGAAAGGTGCGGCAGAAGGGCAGGATTCGCATCCGTCGACGCCGCCCACCGCCGCCCAGCTCATAGGGGTCGCCGCTCCCGTGGAAACCTCTCCGGCGCCTGTTGAAGAGAAAAAGGACAAGGAGCTTGTCATCTCCGCCAACGGCGACTGCTGGATACGGGTTCGCCAGGGAACGAGGACCATCTATGAGAGAACGATCAAAGCAGGAGATACCATCAACTTCAAGGTAACGGAAAGACTCAACGTGACGTACGGCAGGGCAAACGTCGTTACAGTCACTTGGAACGGCAAGGATACGGGAAGTCCGGGCAGGGGTGTCGAAAGAATCTACTATGCTCCGGACGGCTCCACCGGAAGGTTCAATTAGTGAAACTCCATCTGATCAGCCTGGGGTGCGCCAAAAACTCCGTCGACAGCGAAAAACTGCTTGGAATTCTCGAGGCGGCCGGACTCTCGATTGTCGACGATATTGCCGAAGCGGATGCCGCGATCGTCAATACCTGCGGCTTCATTCAGCCCGCAGTGGAGGAGAGCGTCGATGTAATTCTCGATCTCGAGGCCATGAAAGAAGAAGGACGTCTCAAGGCGATCGGCGTGGTCGGATGCCTTGTGAACCGTTTCGGCTCAGAAATGAAGATGGAGCTTCCTTCCGTCGATTTCTGGGCTGGAGCCGAAGAGTGGGGGGCTGTAGCCTCTTTCTTCGGTTCAATGCCGGTGTCGCACGGAAGGGGCCGGCTTCCTGAAACACGCCCTTGGTCGCGGTATCTCAAAGTCGGCGAAGGATGCGACACGTTTTGTTCCTACTGCACCATACCGATGATCCGGGGCAGAGCCCGCAGCGTTCCCCTTCCCGACCTGCTCGACGAAGCACGTACGCTTGCGGAGCAGGGGGCGAAAGAAATCTGTCTCGTCGGACAGGATCTCACCATTTACGGCAGAGATGTCTACGGAGCGCCCCGCCTTGGCGAGCTTTTGCGCGCTCTCGACGACGAACTACCTCCGGATGTATGGATTCGGATGCTCTACCTGCATCCTTCGCGAATCGATGAATCCTTCATCGATATGGTCGCGGAGTGTCCCCGTATTCTTTCGTACCTCGACATCCCCATCCAGCACATCGATGATGATATCCTCATGAGAATGAACCGTCCGGATAAAGAAGGTCATATCCGGCATATTTTTACCTACGCCCGGAGCGTCGACCCGCTCTTTGCTTTACGAACGACCATAATCACCGGTTTTCCCGGGGAGACGGAACGCCAGTTCGCCAAAGTGCTCGATTTTCTGGAAGAAACGCGGATCGACCGCGTCGGTGCGTTTGTCTATTCGCCTGAAGAGGGGACTTCAGCCGCCCGCATGGAAGGGCAGATTTCCGCATCCGTCAAAGAGAGCAGATATGATCGTTTGATGACGCTGCAGGCGGGAATCTCCAGGGAGAGGCAGCGCCTATTCTTAGGCCGCAGGCTCAGGGTTCTTGTTGATGAAAACAATCCTGAAGATGATTTCGCCTGGGGGCGTTCGTATCGGGACGCTCCGGAGGTGGATGGTCTAGTGGGCATTTCCGGCGGTCAATCTCTAGCTGCGGGATCTTTTGTGGAGGTGCTGGTGACGAATGCTGAAGAACATGATCTCTTCGCGGAAATTTCAGGGAACTAAAGACTTCTCGTGGTGCGTCGGCACCCTTTTCGGACTCGGGTTTCTCTCTTCCATGCCGGGTACCCTGGGGTCCCTGGCGGCTTTTTTTGTCTATGTCGTGTTTCCTGTTCCCTGGTACCTGATCGTCGCAGTTGCCGCATTGGGAGTGTACACTTCCGATGTCTACTCGAAAAAAACGGGTGTAACCGATCCCAAGGAAGTGATCATCGACGAAGTCGTCGGCACCTGGATCTCGATGTACGCCCTTCCCTCGGGTTTTTTTATTCCGGCGCTGTTTCTCTTCAGAATTATTGACATTCTCAAGCCTTTCCCGGTCAATGCATCGGAAAAACTCCCCGGAGGATGGGGCATCATGGCCGATGACATCGTGGGCGGAATTCTTGTCAACCTCATCCTGGTCCTGCTTCGCTGGCTCTACTTCGGCGGTGGCTGGGGCCTATTCCTGTAAAACGGCACTTCCAAGGAGGACGAACGTGAAACAGGCTGTTCTCATAGCGCTCGGCGACGAGCTGCTCAGCGGTGTTCGCCGGGAAGGCAATTGCGGCTGGCTTGCAGGCCGCCTCGCTTTCGCCGGTTGGAAAGTGCTCCGTATGGAGATCATCCCGGATGGATTGGGTGTGCTCGAGGAAACGCTCGGACTCTGGATCGGCAAGGCGGACCTCGTCGTTATTTCGGGAGGCCTCGGCCCGACGCATGACGATTGCACGAGGCAGGCACTTGCCCGTTTCCTTGATTCCCCTCTTTTCGTCGACGAATCCGCCTACGACAAAGTCCTTTCGCGCTATCCGGATGAAATGAAGCTCAACCTCGAAGCATGCAGAGTCTCTCAGGGCTCCGTGCCTGCCGGAGCGATGTCCGTGCATAATCCGCTCGGTTCAGCACTTGGCATTTCGTTTGTCCGGGAGGGAACCCGAGTGTACGCCTTTCCCGGAGTTCCCGGAGAGTATCGGGCGATGGCCGAGCAGGAGTTGTGGGAAGAGATGCTTGCACGGGACCGGCGTATGCTCTCCGTTGTCGTTGCGGGATGGCCGGAGAGCCTTCTTAAGGATCGCATCGCCCCGGTGATAGAGCAAAACGACCTCCACATTTCCATCCTTCCCTCGCCCGGGGTCATAGAACTTGTCCTGAGAGGAGAGCCCTCAAGAATAAAAGAAGCTGAAATCCTCATACGGGAGCTTCTCCCCGGAGACTGTCTTCCCGAAGGCATTCTCACGATCGGAGAGGCGGTCCTTCGCGAGGCCGGAGAAAAGGGAATCTCGATCTCATGCGCCGAATCCTGTACTGGCGGCATGGTAGGCGCTGCCTTGACCGATACTCCGGGGAGTTCGGACGTGTTTCTCGGAAGTGCTGTATGCTATAGCAATGAAGCGAAGGAAAGAATCCTCTCCGTGCCCGCTCATATTCTCGAGCAGTACGGTGCTGTCAGCTCCGAGTGCGCCGTTGCGATGGCGCAGGGAGCGATGAGGCAGTTCGGCTCGGGAATGGCGGTCTCTGTCACCGGCATAGCGGGGCCTGATGGAGGCTCTGTTGAAAAGCCGGTCGGGACCGTCTGGTTCGCGGTAGCGCACCGCAACGGAGTTTCCTCCAAGCAGTATCACTTTCCGGGAGACCGGATGCATATCCGCAACAGAGCGACGAATACCGCGCTTCAACTTCTCAGAAGAGCTCTTTTGGAGGCGAAGTGATCCATGGAAGACAGGGTTCGTTCTTTCATCTGCATTGAGCTCCCGCTCCCGGTGCGCAGGGAGTTGCGGCGTAGAACGGCGTGTCTGCGCCAAAAGAACCCATCCTTTAAATGGGTCTCGATGGATGCTCTTCACATAACGCTCAAATTTCTTGGAGAGCAGGAACAAACTTTCATCGAATCGTTTTCCGAAACCATTGAAAAACATCTCTCGTCTCACTGTCCGGCATCTTTCCCGCTTGCCTGCGGCAGCCTTGATGCTTTTCCCGGCATGCGGCGCGCGCGGACTCTTGTTGCGAGAGTGGAGGGAGATCTGCATGCTCTCGAAAATATTGCTTCACTGGTTGAAACTGTTTCCGTGGAACATGGAATTCCTGCAGAAAGACGCCCGTTCGTGCCGCACGTTACGCTGGCCCGTATGAGGCAGCCGGAATCTCTCGTCCCTTCGGACAAGGCGTTATGGGATCGTTTGGGCTGGCGTGTTGAAAACATCACACTCATGAAGAGCCTTCTAGCACCTTCCGGACCCGTCTATACGCCATTGGCGGTCTGGAATCTACTATGTTGAACGTGCCTTGTTTTTCCGTAGCAGGGCGTTTTTTATCCTGAAGGGAGGAGTTCAGTTGGCGAAGAAAAAAGGCCCGCAGACGCGGGAAGATGTTCTCGAACTGGCTATCGACGATATTCGGAGTAAATTCGGCGAGGGTTCCATAATGCGCCTCGGAGAATCTTTCAAGGCGGCGGTGGATGTGATTCCTACCGGAATTCTTCCTTTGGATGTTGCTCTGGGTATTGGAGGGCTTCCACGGGGCAGGATCGTCGAGATATTCGGTCCGGAAGGTTCGGGGAAAACGACGGTTGCCCTCCATGCGGTAGCCGAGGCACAGAAAGCCGGCGGTGTCGCGGCCTTCATAGATGCCGAGCATGCTCTGGATCCCCGGCTTGCGTTCAACCTTGGAGTCGATGTCCAGTCCCTGTATATTGCGCAGCCCGACAGCGGAGAGCAGGCTCTCTATGTTCTGGACACCCTTGTCCGCAGTAGCGCTGTCGATATCGTGATAGTCGATTCCGTCGCCGCGCTCACGCCCCAGGCTGAAATAGACGGCAAGATCGGAGACAGCCAGCTCGGTCTCCAGGCCCGCCTCATGTCGTATGCTCTGCGGCGTCTGACATCGGCGATATCCAAGAGCAACTGCGTTGTTGTTTTTATCAACCAGCTCCGGGCGAAGATAAGCACAGGGTATTCACAGGGCCCCCAGGAGACGACGACAGGAGGAAGGGCGCTCAAATTCTACAGCTCCGTCCGCATCGAGGTCAAACGGGGAAAGAGCGTCACCAAGGGCGACGATACGATAGGCCACGAACTCTGGATGAAAGTGGTGAAAAACAAGCAGGCTCCCCCTTTCAAAACCGGGCACAGCACACTCGTCTACGGCAAAGGACTTCCCAAGGGCATGTCCGTCGTCGACATGGCCATCGACTTCAACATCATCAAAAGAAAGGGATCTTGGCTCGCATACAAGGGAGAGACCCTCGGACAGGGAAAAGAAACCGTTGCGCAGTATATCGAAGAACATCCGGAACTGATGAAAGAGGTCGTGACGGAGGTGCTGGCTGCAGCCGCCGAAGGCCTTTCCTTCACGCTGTCCGAACGTGAGCCCGCTTCTCCGGTAGAAGGCGGGGAGGAAGAGGTTGTCCCTCTCTCCATCGAAGACGGAATTCTGGATCTCGAAGATGAAGAAGAGCAGGATATCGAAAAATAAAGAAGCGCAAATACAACATTAATACTCTTTTTTGATTTATAGTCGGGGGTGTTCTTAACATTTAACTCCCGGCTTTTTTATAGTCTTGATTTTATATCTGAATGACGTCATAAATAGCTTTTTAATTACTGAAGGAATATATTGACAGCTGCCCCCTTGTCAGGTATTATACTCAGGCACTTTGGCTCAGGCCAAATGTTGCGGGAATTTTCTGCACCTTGACAGTTTTATAGGAGAAGAGCGAGAGGAAAAGGAAGAGCGCCGGTTCGATAAGTAAATTTATCGAGAGTTTGATCCTGGCTCAGG